>JAJZNA010000032.1 GCA_021848065.1 Microcaldota archaeon | reverse complement strand
GCTGCGCCCTGGGCGCGTAGTTAGCGCTGTTGAAGACCCCAAGTTCGAAGAGCGCTGCAAGGGCGATGCCTATGATAAGTATCGCCCACCCATAGGTCATAAGGTACTCCATTGCCGACTGGGCCTTAACGTGTTTATACTTTAAGATGCCCACCATTGACATGCATCAAATCAGATTGGCCATAAAGCAATAAATATGCAACATTTAGGGTTGGGAGTAGCCCGATGTCCATGAAGAGGTGTACTGTACATTATGGGCTATGCCACCATTGCCATTGCCTGAATAGTCATTGGTGTTGCCATTGAGGGGCCACCATCCAACTATATGCGTGACGTCTATTGGTACACCGCCGATGCCCTCGGCATACAGCGCACCTATCCCGTTTTCTGACAGTGCAGAATCGTATATCTGGAAATTTGATATCTGCCCGGTGAAGCAGTCTGTGCCGCCATCACACCCCAAATACACACTGCCAGAGGTATTGAGGGATCCGAGCGCAGATATGGAAGTGACGGCCGTGGAATTTAGTTTTCCATTTAGATACATCTTTGCCTGCCCTGACTGCCGGTCCACCACAAGGACGAAGTTATACCATTGATTAAGAGATAGGCTTGGGTAGTATCCATAGAAATATCCCGAAGAGTCTAGCTCGAAAGAGGGTGAAGTGGCTCCGGGAGAATTGTCATATAGGACATCTATCCATGCAGGGTTACGGTTGAAGAAGAAAATAAACTTGTAGTTAGAGCTCGATGCATCAGTAGTCTTTTCCCAGAAGGATATGGTGAACGATTTGCTTGTGCCGAATTCGTAATTGTTTGTTATGGGGATCTTGACCCATGAGTTGCTGAAGTATGGCACATACTGAGGTATTTGGTTGGTGCAGATTCCCTGCAGGGATACTGGATAGGAAGCCTTTGATACCGAACATGAGCCTGGCTGCGCCCTGGGCGCGTAGTTAGCGCTGTTGAAGACCCCAAGTTCGAAGAGCGCTGCAAGGGCGATGCCTATGATAAGTATCGCCCACCCATAGGTCATAAGGTACTCCATTGCCGACTGGGCCTTGAAAAGGGTGCGCGTGTTGGCAACCTCTCGGTTAGGTAAGGTCATAATTTACCAAATTTATTAACACATTAATGCATTAATAACAATGGAATTTGCAATCTGCCAGGTGCGCTTAAATACTTGATTGGATGTAGTTAAATTGGGGGAGTATGCTGGGAAGTTGCGTTTACAGGCGCCCGGTATTTTGTAGGCGCCTGCATGGATAAGCGGATGTATATAATAGCTGCACTCATTGCCGTGGCTGTAATCGCAGGCATTGCTGACTTTATCCAGCCGCGATTAGGCGGCGGTCATGTTATTGCAGGATTGCAGGTGACCGAGTACAGCAACGCATCGGCACTTGCGAAAGTCGTAAGCACAATGGCATCATACGGCATAAAACCATCGACAATATTCGTAAGTAAGGAGGTCGTGGGGCAGAATTGCACACTTATAAGGAATCTTGATTCTGAAGGGTACGAAATAGCTGCGTTTGCATATAATGTAAGCCCCGCTGGAGTACTGGTACCAATATCGTCATTGACAGATGTGCAGCAGGAGAGCATAATAAACGGTACAAAGTCTGCGCTGGAGGCATGCCTGGGCCACCCCGTATACGGATTCAGGTCCCAGGGATTCAGCAAGAACAACTACACCAACGAGCTGGTCAGCCAGCTTGGATTCAGATGGGATGCCAGCTTCGTTACAGGAGTGGATCCCCAGGCCTCACCCGTGCCTTATTATTCAAACACTTACGGGTTCTATGTGGTCTCAATACCTGGAATAATAGAAGCCGGTAGGGCTTACGTTCTATGTGACAGGGCATGTGCAAGTACTGGAAAGACTGCGCAGCAGTGGCGTGAGATGGTTGAAAGTGCATACCTTGAAGACAAGGTCTCTGGAGCGCCATTCATTACGGAGTTTCATCCCAATTTCCTTGTTTCCAATAGCACATGGTGGGGCAACTTTACCCAGCTCCTGGGGTGGATGAGCCAGCAGAACGCGACATACATGACCACATGGCAGCTTATAGAGAATTGTACAAAGCCGCAGCTTACATGCGGCGGATGATGAGAGGGAACCTTACAGAAACCTAACGCCCCCAGCACCATATTTATAGGATGTGCACAATAGGAATATCAGATTCTCATGAGCGCGGTCGCTGAGACTAAGAACAGGATACTCGAGAGGCTTAGGACGGGGAAGAAGAACGTTACACAGCTTAGCGCAGAGCTCGGGCTCTCCAAGGCCACTGTGAGCCAGCACATGCAAGAGCTTAGGGAGATGGGCCTTATTGAGGAAGAGGACAATAGGTTCTTCAGGAGCGTCAAGTATTTCAGGATAAAGGAGAGCAGTGCCGAGAACGTACAAACAGCTACCTCAAATGCAAAATATTACAAGTATATAGCAGCCCTAGCCATAATTGCAGTAGTATCGGTAGCGCTTTTGGCAAGCCAACAGGCCAGGGTAGCGCCAGTGCAGGGACAGAACGCCACCTCAGGAGGGCCGCTCATGCAAAACAGCGTAACGACTTCGACAGCACCTATAGAATCAATTAATAGGACTACAGCATCAAATACAGTAGCTGCACATGGAGGAGTGCCAGGGATAACTGCATCATGCCCGCTCATAGATTACGGGATAAAGAATGTTCTTCTGAATGTTTCAGGCTTTGGCGCGTATACTGTGCCCGAAGGCTTTACTGACTATGTATTGGGCAGGGGAAGCCGCGGAACAGTGGCTTACAGCACAACCATAGACGAGCTGAGGGGAATTCCTGCAAGCCTTCCTGGGTTCAACGACACGTCGGGATGGGCTCACATATACCTGCTGAAAGTGTCAAACGGGACAACTGCACTTGAGAGTATGAACCTGTCAGACGTTGGAATCTTAGTTAATTTCACAGGAATTGACATTAAGACCTACAATAATTCCACGACATACACAGTGAATGCACAGATATCGGCAGGCATCAACGCAAATGAGAGCACATACCTGCTATACCTGGGACCTGGACTGCCTATGTGCGGAGGGGAAGGAATCGTACTTACTGTTGGTGGTAGGCCTTACAACGGCACCATACCGAAAGTGATTGCATGATCTGCCAAAATAGGTTAAATTTTTATGCAGATGTAGCACAGGGAAGTGTTAAAATATCTGAAAATAACAATTGGGAGATGCCAGGATATATCCTCAGCATGGCATCGAAATTCCAGATTCATACTCATCAGGCACTACGGTGCCAGTTTTATAGGAGATTTGCATGAGAAACCGATATAATGGGACAGTGTTCTTACTTTTCGCAGTGATGGCAGCTGCATTAGTTGCAGGTAGCGTACATTCTGCCTCAGTTTTGATGGGATCCACATCAAAGCTTGGAGTTGCACAGCCGCTAGTGCTTGCAGAAGGAAATGGCACATCGATCAATGGCACCATCTATCCTATTAGGGGGGCAATAACTGCGCCCAGATTTATAGACATATATTCAGCAATAAACGTCAGCACCACAATTATGCCAATCGTGGATCCGGTCAGCCTGCTCAGGACATATTCTGGAACATTGTTCGTGTCGTACAACAACACCGGCAATTTCGTTGATGCAGGGCAGTGCTACAACTTCTCTTATGGACAGCACACAATAGTTTGCAGGTACAAGAACAATGCAAATTCTCCGATAGGCCTTAAGAGCAGGGGTGCGCTCTTCTTCAAGATAAGGGTAAACAGCGCAATAGACCCATTGGGATCTGGTACGAAGAACATAACCGAACAGTACATGCAGCCGTACATGTCATACAACACATCAGTATCTAAGGCAGTGGTGGTTGAGAACCTTACGCTGACACCTGAAAGCACTGTAGTGTTCGTAGGCCAGCCTGTCACATTCACGAACAGGACCACGAAGAGCAACGATGTGTACACAAATTATACGTACACAGTTGAACCCAGTGCGAACTTCACCAGAGTAGGCAATACATTCGTGTTCAGCCGCGCTGGAGAATACTTAGTCACGCTTGAGGCGTCTACAGCGAACGGAAAGGAGCATGTGAAGGACAGCGTTAAGATGCACATAATGCCACCTTTTGTAAACTATGGAGTCACGATGGTGGTGCCGGAAAACGTGATCTACAACGGCCTTAGCGAGACGCTCACGGCATCAGTAAGTGGGGGAGATGCCCCATACGCATATTCGTGGATGGTCAACGGCAACAAGGTGGGCACAAATGCCTCGACATTGGAATTCTACGGGAACGCAACTACACTTGCAAATTCGCCCGATGCCATAGCAGTGCAAGTAACAGATGCTTCAGGGAATAGCGTTGCTGCAAATGCTGCAATAGCAGTATATGACAACAATACAAACAATACACATGTTCCCAAGACCATAGATGAATACTGGGCCATAAACGTCAGCACGACAGTTATGCCGATAGTAGACCCAATCAGCCTCCTGAGGACATATTCTGGAACATTGTTCGTGTCATACAACAACACCGGCAATTTCGTTGATGCAGGACAGTGCTACAACTTCTCTTATGGACAGCACACAATAGTTTGCAGGTACAAGAACAATGCAAAATCCCCTATAGGCCTTAAGAGCAGGGGTGCGCTCTTCTTCAAGATAAGGGTAAATAGCACGATTGTTCCGCTGGATTCCAAGGACATAGCCAGCAGGTACACACAGTCGTACAACACCTCGGTATCAAGGGCAGTGGTGGTTGAGAACCTCACACTGACGCCTGAAAGCACTGTTGTATTCACTGGACAGCCGGTCACATTTACGAACAGGACCACGAAGAGCAATGACGTGTACACCAAGTATACGTACACTGTGACCCCTAATGCGAACTTCACCAGAGTAGGCAATACATTCGTGTTCAGCCGCACAGGCACTTACACAGTATCCCTGGAGGCTTCTACCTCTAATGGCAAGGAGCACGTGAAAGACAGCGCGAATATGGTGGTTCTGCCCACTCCGGGAGAATTTGCAGTGAAGCTCGATGTGCCGTATAAAATCATAATGGCAGGGAGAAACGAGACAATAACTGCCAATGTATCAGGAGGAGATTCCCATTACACATACTCATGGTCCATAAATGGGAAGCCAGTAGGAGAGAACTCCAGTGTTCTTGATTTTGTAGGCAATGCTTCAGCAATTTCAGGTTCGCCGGACATGGTCACGGTGTACGTGAAAGACGGATCAGGGCTTTGGGGAGAGGCATCTGCAATGATAAGGGTAAGCCCGATCTTCATAGGAAGCGCAGGGGTACAGGCCGAACCCGTTGACATAAACGGCAGCGCCAAAGTACTTGCCAGAACGTACAATGGAAGCTATTATGGCGTGACAGGCGCAGTAGTCAGAGACGCAATGGGAATAGGAAAGTGGTGGACAAGATATCTTAGCTGAAAGAGGCAGGTATGCAGCTAATCAGGCTTGACCTCGAATTTCACCCTGGAAACGAGTATGCTGCCTATTATATTGGTTGCTATTATCACCATGAAAGAAATGTAGAATATCTGATTGAAGTAACTGCCACCCATGGAATAAAGCAATGTGGCTAGGACAGCCACCACAGTTCCTCTCTGCATCATGGAGAATGTAAGCGTCTGGTACTGCTTGGACTTCCAGAGGGCGAGCTTTACCTCCACGAACCTGGCCAGCACTAGCAATACGGTTACTATGAGGGCATATTCCAAATAGGAGTAGGATAGGAGGGCTATCATACCTATGAATACAAAAAAGAACGTGCGTATTAGGAATTCCAGCGCGCTGCCGACCTCGATCTCCTGCCTCGCCGTATTCCTGCTTATCCTTATGTTTAGCTTTATGAGCTTTGATATTGGACGGTAATTGCCCATCATCATGGCAAATATCAGCACGGAGACTATGGCAGCACCGTTTAGCAAGCTCACTATCCCATAAACAAGTATGGCTATTGCAAGCTTGGCCAGGTATTCATCTGCCGCCTTGATCCTGCTCAGGGCCACAAGCCACAGGAAGCCTGCAAGTATGCCGACAAACACCGCAACGCTTAGGTAATCCACTACGTATTCAACAAAGGACTGTATTGAGAATACGTGGCCGGCAAGCATTGATAGCATAACGGTAAATAGGACTATCGAAACCACCGAGCTTAGCGCTGTCTCTACAATCAGCATTTCATAGATCTCGCTGGGCATCTTAAGCCCTCTTATAATGGGTATCACTATAGCAGATGCGGTGGCTCCGAACATTATTCCCAAAAGGCCACCGTAGATCAATGGCCATCCCAGAAGAAGGTTCATTGCATATGCCACCAGCACTGCCGGCACAAGTACGTCCAAGATGCCTAGGGACATCCCCTTGAAATTCATGAATGAGCTTGTAAGACCTATCTTCTTCCCTCCCCCGTACATTATGGTTATCAAGGCTATTGCCCCGAATAGCTGGGCAAGGGACCTTAGAGTAACCACATAGTCTGAAGGAAGGACGTGCCCTATGGGGACTAACACAAGACCTATCAGTATCAGGATCAGGACTTCTGGAATCTTGGTCTTCCTAAATATCTCCCTGGCGATGTATCCTATTATCAGGATGAAGGAAATCGTAATAAGCACAGAGACGGGAGATGCAGGAACCTGCAGGATCGGAATGGCAGACATACCCTCACAGTTTAATGAGATTTAAGATTTATAAAGAGTTAGACTGTCTCAGGAGGCATATGCAGCTAGGAAGCAGAAGCGTTATATTAGGCATTTGCCAGTGACTAGCATGGACGCTAGCTCTCCTAGGCGTTTGGGAAGACGCAGAGCCTTTGTAAACAGGAAAACAGGGTTTGCAGTGCTTGAGACCAGGGACATTGTGAAGGGAATGAAGGTCATGTCCAACTTCATAGACGAAGAAGATTGCGTCATGGTCTTGCCGATTCTGGAGGATGGGTCCCTGATTATGGAGAGGCAGTATCGTGCGGCGCTTCTTGAAGCCACAGGAAGAAAGAGCAGGAGAGGGTATGTGTACGAGCTGCCCGGAGGCCATATCCACAGCGGGGAAAGTCCGCAAGAAGCCGCCGCAAGAGAGCTGGAAGAGGAGGTGGGCTACATCCCGTCCGAGGTAAAGGTACTATACAAACGAGCCATAGCGCCGTATGCCACAGATGCGATGGAATGGGTCTGCACTGCCCAGGGGCTTGAGAGGAGCAGTAAATTGCTGGACAGCGATGAGGTAATATCCACTGTGAAGCTAGGCAGGCAGCGCATACTGAAGATGCTTGATGAAGGCATAATTGACGATTCCCTGACACGTGAGGCCCTGCTGTCCTATTTCAGGTTATGCAGTAAATGAGGGGCTATGCAGATTTATGTTGGACTGGCAAAGCCCTTTCTTGCCATTTCCGCTACAAATTCGGCGTACCTGACAGGGCGCTTTATGTATCGGTACAGGACGGTGTCATCCCTGTAGAAAGAATACCCAAGCATTGAGAGCTGCTCGCGGCTTATTATCCCAGCGGCATCCAGCATGGGGCCCAATGCCTTGAACAAGCCAAGCGGGACCTGCGGCACATCGCCCTTTCCCATGGATTTGCGTATCAGGTTAAGCATATCCCCCATCGTGAGCATCTCATTGCTGCATACGTTGTATTCGGCATTTCTTGGGGCCTTTTCGATAATTTCCCTGAACATGCGGTCAAAGTCCATTATGTATACTGGACACATGGGCTTGGAGCGCGGGAATGCCGGAATGAAGCCCTGTGCAGACTTCGCCAGCTGGGTGGTTATATAATCGCCTGGGCCGTAAAACAGCGAAGGCCTTATTATGAGGTAGTCCCCATACGCCCTAACGTTGCCTTCGGCCATGCTCTTCGTGCGAAAATACTCCGTAGAGCCGGCGTCGCTGTTTATCGCGGAGAAGTAAACCAGAAGCGCCCTGCGGCCCAACTTGAGCTTCTCTATGAGGTTGCTTGTGCCAAGCACGTTGACATCCCTGTGCATCTGCTCCTTCTGGCCTATCACCGCGACCAGGTCCACAACAACATCGAAATCCGCAATATCTGCTTTGGCCAGGGAATCCTTTTTGGTTATGTCACCCTCGACCCACCGGTCCCTGCTTATCCATGCAGGCATGTGCCTTGACATTATGCTTACATTATGCCTGCCCTTTAGGCTAGCATAAAGGTTCTTTCCAACAAATCCAGACCCGCCTACCAACAATATGTCCATCCAGTCACCATCATACGCGGCATTCCCTGCACCTCCTCCTGAGTTCTTTACGGTTTGAGGATGTTGAGATGCACGGGGCGTAGGGATTCGCCTTTAGCCACTTGGCCAGATCCCTTTTGCTTATTCTTAGGGAAGATGTGTGCCTATACCCGCGCCTTGACATCTCTTTTGCAAGCTCGTCGTGCCTTTTGGAAATTAGGGAGATATCCATAAGGCCCTTCTCTACGAAGCCCCTCAGGCTAACGCCCTTCCTCAACAAAAACACTGCAAGATGCAGCTCGCTGTGCTCCCCCAAAAGGTGCTCCCTGCACATTTTTCTAGGATCTACGCCCCACATCCTCATGCTTTGACACTATGCTTCCAAGGTATTTAATCAGTGCGCACTCCATTCCGGTTTAAATACATTTATAGAAAATGCTGTATCAGGTAACATGGTATCAATAACAGAGGGCATAGGCAGGCTGCGCATAGGCCAGCTCTTCTCAAAGCTCCACAATTCCATAAGGAGGTTCTCGTCTGATGCGTCAAGGATGGTCGAGAAGAACGATGAAGTCAATACGGATACCATAAACGAGCTCAGGGACAGCATAACCGAAAGGCTCGGAAACAATGAGAACATAGATGAGAATAAGGCGCTGCTCAGGACCCTGGACCTTCTGCTTACTGACAAGGCATTCATAAGGCTGGTACGGGACGATGCAGATAGGTGGCTTGGCTTCCTTGATGCGATAGAGGAGAGCCTGTTAAAGGTTGACAAGGACCTGGGCGCTGAGGATAGGGCGGAAATCGAGAAGGCGATGGGAATGCTCCACGGCATAAGGCATGCGCTGAGGAAGGAAGGTTAAATACCTGCGGCCCTCACTGCGTTATTATCCTGTGCAGCTTGTCAAGGATCCTCTCTTCGGGCCTGTTTGATATCGATCGTGGAAGCGGAGCCAGCACCGCGCCGGCCTCCGGGCCGGAGAGTTGCAGCGCATACACCAGGTTGCTGCTTACCAATTCATTGCGCGGACCCCTTAGGTCCCCTTTGTGCAGATATGCCGCGACCTCGAAGCGCGGTTCCCTTGAGGTTCCCAGATTTATCGCGATTATGCTACCAGGGACTGCCCTGCCCGTGCTTATGTCATCGCGGGTGGCGTATGTGCTCTGGCCATCCCCAAGCCTGCTTACTATCGACTTTGCTGTGGAAGCAATTAGGCTGCGAAACTCTGCTGTCCTGGCAAGTATGCCAGATGTATCCCTTGCTACCCTTGGAGACTCCTCCTCGTTGAGTGCGACCGACAAGACCTTGCCAGCGTCCCTTCCTGAAAGAGGCACAACCATGGCCTTCTGCTTCTCGTTCACGATTTCTGTTGTGATAAAAATCGCCGGAGAGGCGCGCTGCCTGCCCAGACTGCCCTTCTGCACCAGAGGTACAAGGTTTCCCGCCTTTGCAGACCCGCTTATTATATCGGTTGCGCCTGCCACAAGCCTTGATTCGACCGCACCGGCTGCATGCGGAGCGCGTTTTAGTGCCATGACATTATTTTAAGGGATCTCATATTTATAGGTTGACGAGGCCAGGCGTTGTCCAATAAATCCGCTGAGGATTTAGCCTTGCAAGATGCGCTATTCCTCGCAGCCCCTTATAATGGCTTGAAGAGATGCCACCTCTTCTGTACAGTCTTCGGCTTCCGGCCCAAAGCACCCCGCCCAAGGGTCATCCTGACAGGGGCAACAGATCTGGCCCTTTCATACACATCTGTGGGGATGCTATTCAATGCGCCATCCAGTAATGAGTAATGTTCGGGCTTTTACGTATTCGCCATCCCTAATCGCATCCCTGGCGTCACAAAGGATATTCCCGGCAGCAGATTGCGGGATAGACTTTCATTGCACAGAAGATAGGTACGCCACTGGTTAATTTTGGGTAGGTGATGAAAATACGGCAAGGCCGGAGGCTATGTTTTAAATATATGGAAATATTATAGGGTTATGTGGTTCCATGGCTTTTAAGATGCCAACTCCTGAGTTTAAGAAGATTCCCTTGGAAAAGGGTTTTCTAGCCCTGAAAGACACGGAAAGGCTTAATGAGATTGGGCGCGTGGCAGGGCAGTTGAAGCGAATGTATCCGCTGGCACCAGAGGCAGTGCGATATGGCATTGCCGGAAGGCTGGTTGACCTTGACCAAGCTGCGGCCGGGGACGGCATGAGTTTAGAAGAGTATTCGAAGAATAGGCTGAAAATACTTGTGGGATTAAGTCCATACAGCATCGCTGGAGGAAATGCGCTTAAAAAAGATATCCCAAAGCAGTATGGCGATGGCAGGTTGGGCGATCTACCACCTATGCGCCAGTAATTTGCACGATGGCAGTGCAGGTAATGTAGACAGCAGGGATACCGTATATAGGATTGGCAGCACATACCACACATTGTGAAACCAGGTAGGTAAGATGAAGCTACGCATTCTGGACCAGTCTTTTATGAACGCCAAGGTTGGCGCAGACAGCCCTGCCCTTGCACAGGTTGATACGCCGCGTGGGAGGGTCTCTAAATTCAGCGCCGTAGCGGCGCTTGCTGAAGAGATATTTGGCGAGGTGCTCACTTCGCCTGAGCAGAATCAGGGAGCATACAATGCGCTCACGATACAGGCGCACTTTGCGCAGGTGTACAGGCACCACAGGTCTCAGGAAGACCACAGGATGGTTTATAGGGCAATGGCAGGATACACACGCTGGAGAGGCTATGCCTCCATGAAGCTACATGGGATTTTTCAGGAGAATGAGATGATCAGGGATAGGATATTGGACATAAGCAATAACGATGCAGCTTCAACTGCAGATGGAAAGGAAGTTGAAGCGCTATGCTACGAGCTTTTTGAGAATGTCAGGCGCGCATTGGCCTATGGCATAAGCCTGGGATACTATAATCTCGCCGCTGGGCTTGCATCCGACCTGCAGATGCACGACATAGCGCTCAAGCTAGTTGAGCTTGACAACACGTTGAGGAGTTATAGAGAGGAGGCAGGAGTCTTCATTCAGGCGAAGAGGTAGGGCGGATCAGGGCTTTGGGGAGAGCGCACCGTGATTCAGGATAGGCTGTTTCTGGAGAAGTAGAGGAATGCGCCAAAAGCAGGCTTTGGCTGGAGCGTGCCTGCGTTGAGCAGGCCATAGTCAGGCGTATTTCCCGATGCCGGCCCCTGCAGGTTGAACCAATATACCCGTTTAACGTAAGGATGGCTTGCAAACAGGCCAAAGTCCTGCATGAGGAACGATGCCTGCTTCTGCTGGGACATGTTGAGGCCTTGCACCCAGTTATTCGAAGTTATGCCCGTCTCGGTTATCCAGATTGGCTTGCCTGTCATGTTCTCGTACATGAAAAGGGTGTAGTTATAGAGCTGCCCCAGGGTCACGTTCCCATAGACGGATTGGTTAAGGTCGTAATATGGCAGGCTGTATGCATGCAGGGATATCGCATCGCAGTATCTTGATGCGCCGTATTGCCAGACGGCCTTGTAGAATTGGTAGTCTGCGGCTGCGCTCTGCACAGGATACATCATCGCCCCGCCGAAGCAGACAACAGTGGAATTTGGCTCTTTTGACTTTATTATGGTGTATGCGCCCTTTATCATGTTGAAATAGTTTAGTGCGCTCCCGTTGTCGTACCCGCTGATGAATATCGATGCCAGCGGCTCGTTGTATATCTCCCATTCATTCACATCGGGATAGTCTCTTATGGCATTGGCAACGCTCGCGTTCCAGTCGGCAAGGGTCCAGTTGCATCCCGAGACGCAGCCATTTCCGGATGGCTGGGCTCCAACGGTGTTGTAGTCCAGTATGCCAAGGTACTGTGCGCCCTTCTTGGTGCCGTTTGATATGGACGAGATCTCATTGGAGCTTAGGAATATGTCTGTTCTGAAACAGTTTATGCCATTTTTTAGCGCAAAATCAGTCACAGTCCCGTTGCCTGGGCCGTTGACACAAAACCTCTGCGAGAAGCTGTGGGGCACCTGTTGAAGTGTGGTGGTGTCACCTGTAGGGGCACGATTAACGCCCATGAATACAAAGAGCGCTATCGCAACCAACACCAATAATGAAAGCGTGACAATTGCAATTTTGGTTTTCATTTCGGCATTACCAGCTTATACGGCAGTTGAAGATCAGGCCTGCGGCCGTTTTCACTGACTGAAATTAGCATTGCCAAGTATATAAGATATGCCATATCGAGATGGGTCCGTGGTTAACGCGCATGCCATGTTATAAACCGTTTATGAAAACGCTTATCTACCACCACGTGCATATGCTTTTGATTGCCATGTCAGTTAGGAATGCCCTACAGGTACATGCGCCTGGGATTGATGGGATAGGGGTAGCTTCAGGAGCAGGCTGGCTCAAGAGAGCCGCAAGGAGATCCGCAATAGTGGGAGCTGCTGCAGTCCTCTCAATTGCTGCTTCATCGTGCGGGTTCCAGGGTGGCCCGGTGTCATCAACATCCATGTCATCAAGCGTATGTGCGCAAGAAGGGAACGGAATGCCGCAGCAGGTCTATACTGGGCCCTGGCAGGCCCAAAGCCCGGTGGGCATAAATTCCCCAGGCATAACTACCTGCAATGCCAAGACGGGCGTTGAAGTGATAAGGCCCGTTGGCACTGATGCAGTAACAGGCAATGCCTACATAAAGAAGCTTGCAGTATACAGCCCGAGCCTGAAAGGGGACATGAAATATGGAAGCTCTATGCAACTAAACGGAATGATGGAGACCAACAAAGGATGCCCTTACTGGTTCGTCCAGTCGGTAGCAGAGTTCAATACCAAAACAAGCAGGCTGAGCTTCTACTACCTTGTCAGCAATTACGTCAAATACTATGGCATGCCTGGAGCTAGCCCTTCCGTGAAGAGGGCATGTGACAGCGAGAAGGCCACTCAAAACGGCAAGCCCTTTGACTTTGTAGGCCGTTATAGCGGATTTAGCATGCATTACAGCCTGCCTATGCAGCTTAGCATAGTCGATACGGCCTCTGGCAACAGCGTCTCGTTCGGCTATTACGTCAATGGCAATAGCGTTTACAGTTCCAGCGTAGACATAAGCAACGTTTCTGGAATTGGCTTCTATACCTCGGGCGCGGCGCCGTTATCTGGAAAGTACGCATGCACCTCAGTGCCATTCTGCAGCTATCCGGAGGATTTCTCCCTCGTGTTTTGCGGCTACAACGGCTCGGCGAGCAATGCGGACTTCACAGCGCTTTATGCCAAGCTCTCAATGCAGTATCAGACAGGGGACGGCTCAAACGCGCTCTTCAATGTGATAACACCGCAGAATAACGGCCTTTCCAACACTTCGGAGACAGCCAGCGGCATTGTCTTGCGCCATACGGCTAGAGAAACTGTAGTAAGAACAGGAAGCAATCCAAATCCGTACTCTTTTGTCCTGAGGCCTTAGAAATAGGCCCAGGCAATATATATGCAGCCTGACCTCCTTACACTTGCAAGACACAGCACCCGTACCTTCAGGTTAGAAGGAAATGCAGGGTTGTACAAGTAAATATGCACTAACTTTAGGGTATTAGGAAAGGTCGAGCTCCGTAGCAGCCCTGCGCAGCTGCTTGATTGAAGCGCTGTGCGAGGGGTGATGTGCATAGATGCCCCGGGCGATAGATATCGGGGATATACTTCTCTTGGCTTCCGCTGCGCCTAGGAACAGGTACAGCTCTTCCATGGGGCCCACACCAATTACCTTGGCCTCCTCCAAGTCCGCTGCACTCTCGGTGCCTCGCAGATAGCGTGCAAATGCAATCCTGTATGCTGCCTTGATTGCCCTGGTGAATGAAGCCACAGCCACGTATGACAAGCCCACGGCAATAGACTCTTTGAGAAGGAATCCGGGCGCGGCCTCCAGCTGTGACCCAATGCTGCGCCCGTTCATCTCCAGCAGATTGTATGTTGCAAATGCGAGATTGGATGCAATGGCAAGCAATAGTGCAGTGTTACTAAGGTTCTTTACTTTGCCTTTGAATTTTTGCGCCAGGCGTTCTGAATTCTCAGCATCTCCGCGGCGCTCGTGTGCGAGCTCGTGCGCAAGTATGGCGCGCAGGTGCTCCTGGGGCACTGAATTCAGAAAGGGCGCATTAATCACGAGAGTTCCCGGGAGGCCGGGCATGGACGCAAAGGTGGGCGTCCTGCTGCCTGCATGGTCCAGCTCGAATGACGTGAATTCGGCGCCCATCGAAGGGCCGAGATCCCTCACAATGCCCTTGACAAGCCCTATCTTGGGCCTTAGCGCTTCAAGTTCGCTTGCACTGAGCTTGGACATTGGGGCAGTGCTAACCTGGGCACGGCTGTGGCGTTTGAAAATATGCATGCTTATTACAGGATTAATAATCTCTTTTCTCATATAAAAATGCGCACGCGGTACTTCATCGCCAGGAAAAGGCATATATATAACCAATCTGACCGTTTGAGATGATAATATGCTGCCACTAGCGCGAAAACCAGTGACACGGAGGATCCCCAGGCAGGATGACCCGATGCCTAAAGCATGGGTTGATAAGGAAATATACCAGGTAATAAGGCGTGGAGGTGATGATGCTATTGCGCTGGCGCTGGATGCGAAGATAGGGCTTAACACACAGTTGGTGATGGTCAATAATGGCAGAGAGGGAACTCTTTCGGCCCTTGCCTCCAACCCGGCCATAGCCCCTAAGATACAGACTGCTCTTTTCAACAGTATTGTGCATGAAGTCAGATACGCCCTTGCAGCTAATCCCAGACTATGCAAGCCCATTCAGAGGCACATAGTTGGCAATGCAGATAGCAGGTTGCTTGAGATCCTGGCAGGAAACCCTGGCGCAATTCCCGAGATCCAGTGGGAGATCATTGCAAAGATAATAGATGACATGCGTGCAGGCAATGATGCAATGCCGATTTTAATCGCGTTTGCAGGCAATCCTGGAATAGATCTGCAAATACAGTTCAAACTGGCAAGGATCATTGCTGCAAGCAACAATGAGGATGCCGCAAGCGCATTCGCTTCCAATCCAGGCATAGGCTTGGCAGCCAAGGCATTAATTTCCAAGAGGGAATAAAACCCGGTATCGCAAATGCGGCAAGTCATTTGTTGCCAGCCATACCTGCGCCATTATAAACAGGATAGCCACCATACCTTTAAGGGACCTTGAACCTTGTCCCCTGACAGGATTAGGCGGTAATATGAGCAATGCAAAGATGAAAGCGGCAGGCATGGATCTGCATGGAGAGGAACGCTTCGGCCCCGTGATGTCCAGGATCTACAACGTCTTTGCAAGCAGCGGGGTGCAGGGGCTGTACGAATTCGCCTGCCTGGACATACTTGGAAAGAAGGGGGCCTTCAGCCTTCTTGATGTCGGCACTGGGCCCGGAAGGCTTCCCGAGATGCTTGCCTCCAGGCAGGGCAGGATACGCATTTACGCAGTTGACCCGTCGCCGTCAATGCTCAGGATAGCCAGGAATAGAAAAGGCAATAGAGGGGTGAAATTCGCCCTTGGCTACAGCCGGCGCATTCCTTTCAGTTTAAAGTTCGGCATGATAATAAGCACGCTATCATTCCACCACTGGGCGCACAAGAAGGAGTCCCTTCAGTACCTTTCGCGGTTCCTGGAACGCAGAGGGGAGATAAGGATATACGAACGCGTGAAGAGCGGCAGGATGCTTGATCGCTTTGTGGACATGCACAGCGCAGGCGTAGAGGAGCTGCGCGAGATTGCGCACGGCACCGGGCTGAGAGTGAAGGGCATTGTTGTAAAAGGCAAATTCGTGCGCGCCGCGTATGTGAAGAAGTAGAGCTTTGATAATCTGTTTGTCAGGTCCATGGGTCTGGCCCTCGCACCAATCGGTTGAGCGGAGTTCCTAATGCGGTTTTAATAATTTATAGATAAATGAAATCCGCAGAAGCTTTAAGTCTTTATTAATCCTGAATGTATATGATATTATTTACTATGGGGATTGGGTGGAGTTCGAATATGATGGCAAGGTGCTGAAGTTTGACAAAGAGTTGTCGGACCTGGACAAACTTGTAATAGATTTTGTAGGGTTGATCAACAAGTCAAAAATCAAATATGCCATAATAAGCGGATATGTTGCCATAATCCTAGGTAGATCAAGAACTACAGAAGACATAGACATTTTCATAGGCAAGGTGGATTTTGATACTTTTAAAAAGTTCTTTGATTTAGCAGAAGGCACTGGTTATTGGCCAGTAGATTCCGAGTCCATGGAAGATGCATTTGACAGGTTGCAGAGCCAACTGTCAATAAGAATGGCAAGGAAAGACACCGTTATACCAAATTTCGAAATCAAGTTTCCGAAAAAAGATATCGAATATATGTCACTAAATGGGCCAATGAAGGTTATAGTAAATGGCAATGAACTGTTCATGTCCCCGCTCGAGATACAGATACCATTCAAAATATGGCTAGGAAGCGATAAGGATATAGAGGACGCGCTGCACATTTATGAGTTGTTTGGGAAAAAGCTTGATAAGGGCCTAATGTCGAAAATTTCGAAAGAATTAAAAGTAGAAAAGGAGATGATTAAATATGGCATTACATAGGCGTGATTTAAGTGAGAGGCTTAGATTCGTAAGGCTATGGGCAGATTACATGAGAAAGACGCCTAATGCAATATGGTCCAAGCAGCAAAACCTATTGATCAATTCTGTAATGAAATCCGCAGATCAGAATGCAGAGAGGTATTCAAGAGTGAAGAAGTTAGCGGCAAGATAGAGTACCTTATGGCTAGACAACAACTACCATGGAACATGTGCAAATAATCTACTTTTGTATAAACATATTAGGCTCTGCGCCCTTTTTACCAGAACTGGCCTCTCGGAGCTAGCATTCTTTGTCTCCGGCACTTTTAAGTTCTCAACGCTATCCCTCAAGGCTACCAAGCATACCTGTCCGTTCGCGTCATTTCCTAAGGGCACAGAATGTGCGTGTAAGGGAATGGATTGCTGACATTGCTTTGTTGCCCCATAAAATACCAGGCATATCATTAATGCCAGAACGCCGCCATATGATCCCTAGTCGCAACCTTGTGAATTCTCTGCATAAGAGGTTAAAACGTGGGTTACAGGATTTCATCGACGCTTTATTCTGGAGGGAGCCATGTTGCAAGCTTGATATGGCGATGCCTCTTTGATCGGTATATCTGATCCAATATCATCTTTTGCCTTTTGCTCCAATCCTTATTGCTCTTGCGCTGGAGCCAGAGCGCCTGCCACCTGACAAATTTTAAGTTATCCTCTGCGTTCTTTTTCTTTGATTCTGTCATCTCACGCAAGAAGCGTTTCCTGTCTTTTATCTTAAATATGTTCTTATAGGCCATCGTATCCTGACAATCTTAAGGCAGTATCTCCCCATGCGTAGTGATTTGAAAACCGCTTTAAGCTTTCCTGCATCCGGCAATCCCAATTTCCAGAAGATTGTGGAACGGCGATCCATAGCTTTATCCGTGTTTTTTCCCAAATCCCTTGGAACCTTCTGTGGACCCACTCCGCATGCGCCTCCTTGAAGGCTTCTTGCACTCGTATACATGGCTAAACGAGCCACATATCACTTCGGCTATGACGCCCACTGCAAGGGCATTGCCGCATCTCGAGCAGACCTCGGGCCTTTTTGATATCACTACGCGTACCACGATAACTACCCCTTCCCTTTCGAATTCCTCTTTGCAGCCGGACCCTGACCGCGTGGCATCGCCTTCCTTGAGGCACTCCTCTTCCGCTTCTTGACTGCAAGCGGCACAACCTGGAACCTTACGAAGTCCACCAAGGAGGGATTGGGCTTGGCGACCCTGCTCATCTCCAGCACATAAGATAACGCATCCTCGAAGGTGCCAAACCTCTGGTCATAATACAGGTAAAGTGCACACACTACAGGGCTCCTGGACATGCCCATCGCGCAGTGTATGAATACGGGAACCCTCCTCCTCTTGACGTGCTTGTCTATGTCCTGCAGTATCCTGAGGAACTGCAGGGGGTCGTTGTTGAAGCCCGAATCCATCAAGGGGAACATCTTCGACCTATACGAGACCTTCCTGCCTACAAGGTTTATCACGTGCCTTATGCCGTGCACCTCCACGTCACGCTTTGTGGTTATGCCCCCTATGTATATGTCCTCGGTTATCTTTTCCATCTATACCCCTCAGTCAATCGCAAGTATTGACTATTAAGGCAAAATATATAAGTGTATACCTTTTTCCTATACATAAGTATATAAAATAATTACTGCATACTTATTTCAGTAATGGACAACGTTACGCTGATAGCAACCTTCTACAGCCCCGAACCATTCCTGCCGGCTGCACTGAAGTACTCTCCCAAGAAGATAGTGCTTCTCGTGGACAGTGGGGACGGGAAGGTGAAGGAGAACATAAAGGCTGTCAAGAAGGTATTCCAGAACGCAATGCAGTTCGAGGTTGTGAAAGTGCCCAAGGATGACATACACGCAATAGCAAAGGCGACGGTGGAGCTCATAGACAGCAACAAGGCCGCCGGAAATAGGATAATAGTGAGCGTGGCCGGAGCCAATAAGGTACTCACAAATGCGGTCCTCTTCGGCTCTTATGCAAGGCCAGACAGGGTGCAGAGGATAGTCACGAACAGCACGCACAGCAACGAGCTCATAAGCCTGCCCAAGCTCTCATACAACATAGGGTCTACGAAGAGGGACCTCCTCACAAGGCTTGCAAGCAGGAAGGATAAGACCATAGGGCAGATTTCCAAGGAGATGCACAGGACCAGGGGGATGATATACCAGCACTTAAAGGAGCTCAAAGACGGGGGGTACCTGGATGACGATTACAATATAACTGACGCTGGAAAGTTAGCGCTGTTGTAATCGCGTGATGGGATGGCAAACAGGCTTATACTCGCAAACCCCGGGACAGGGAAGACTACCACACTTGCCAGGCGCGTCATAGAGCTGCTTAAGGAAGGGGCACAGCCAAAGGACATACTCTGCATAACCTTCACGGAGAAGGCAGCCAACGAGATGAGGCAGAGGATACGCGAGCTTGCCAAGAAGGAAGGGCTTGATGCAAAGCTGCATGACCTAAGCATACACACATTCCACAGCTACGCGCTCGCCTTTTTGGAGGAGAGCGAGGGAAGCCACCAGGTGCTTGGCAACAACGCGATAAGGTACTCGATATTCAAGAGCTTCGAGGCCAACAAGGCGCTCAACTACTCTCTGGCTTACATAATAGGGGACATAGTGCCAAAGGTGGAGAACGCCATACGCTACCTAAAGAGCTACGGCATAACCCCCGAGGCGATAGACCTTGCCAGGTGCAGGCCTTACATAGAGCAGGCATACATTGAGAACGGGATAACTAACATATCGCAGGATGAGCAGCTTAAATTTGCGGACTATTTCGTTGATGCCTTCCAGGATTATGAAAAATCCAAGAAGCCGGGATACATAGACTACAATGACATGCTGCTCAGGTTCATGAGGCTTAGGGATAGGAAGAGGTTCAGGTTCGTGCTTGTGGACGAGCTCCAGGACGTCAATGAGATAGAGGCGGACATAGCGCTAGAGAGCGGGGAGGAGCTCTTCCTTGTAGGAGACAGGAAGCAGTCGATATTCGGGTTCCAGGGAGGCTCGATCAGGAACTTCGCGAAGATGGAGAAGCTGCCAAACATGGAAAGGGAGGTGCTTGGCAAGAACTACAGGAGCTCTAGGCAGATAATAAAGTACGCCGCTGAGGCATTCAAGTCAAGGACCGGGCACCTGGACCATGCGCAGGACCTTGCCAGTTTCTCTGCGGACAGGGATGCGCAGGGCCATGTTGAGATAATAGGGGTGAACAGGGACCAGCAGCCCAGCCTTGCCGTGAAGAAGGCAATCTCGCTAAGCGGAAAGGGCAGGACTGCGATAATAACAAGGTCCAATGGCCAGATACTTGGGATATCGCGCATGCTCGACTCCAAGAACGTAAAATACTCAACGACCATAAGCAATGCGACTTCGCAAGAGGCCAAGAACACAATAATCGCCTTCCTTAAGGGCATCCTCTACGATGACCATGGCCTCATAGTCAATGCCCTCTTCACCCCCTTCGCCGGGGTGAGCCTCAAGGAGGCCTTCGAGGTCTCTAAGCTTCATGGCGATAGGAAGCTTGATGACGCCACGCTGCACAGGCTAGTCCCCAGGTTCATGGTGCTTCGCACCCTTGCCTTCTCAAGGGCCGGGCTGGCAAGCATCTTCAACGAAGTGATAATACCGATAAGCGTATCCATAGGCAAGGACTACTACATAACGGCCTCGGCCATAAGGGACAACATATCCGAGTTCTTCGATGTTGTTGAAGCCCCGCAGATCTCCGACCTATTCAACTACCTGCAGGTGACCGAGGAGAGCTACGAGCCCATCGGAAGGGACGAGGACCTCGTCCTCACCACAGTGCACAAGTCCAAGGGCCTCGAGTTCGACAACGTGATATACGTTCCAAGGAAGGCTAAGGACAGCTTCAGCTTCGTTGACGCAGTTGTCTACGGGCTGATAAAGGGCATGAAGGGGATAGACATAAGGGAGGAGCTCGGCGAGGAGCAGCTGCGCGTAGACTTCGTAGCGTTCACAAGGGCCAGGGATCGCCTCACTATAATAGCGGACAGCAAGTCTGCCCAGGAGTATGCAGCCGGGGAGTACGGAGTTGAGAGCTACGAGACCATGGAGGACGAGCCGGAGCCAATCTCAAGGAAGTTCGACCAGGCCTACAGCATGTTCGTCAACGGAAGGTACGATGAGGCACGCAAACTCATAGGCTCCAGGGACCCGTGGCTGCGCGAGCGCATATACGACTATTTCAAGCATGCCGACAGGCTTTCCTATACCCTAATAGAGGGCCTATGCGACCCTTTCGAGTTCCTCAAGAGGAACATACTGTGCATGCGCGAGGAGAGCAGCGCTTTGAACATGGGCAACAAGGCGCACTCCATGGCTGAGGGCATGTTCAACAAGACCCTTGACGAGTCCACCATACCTTCTGATGAGAAGCCGTACCTTGAGAACATAAGGAGGCTGGACCTGGAGATAAGGTCTTCTAGTGAGGCTAGGCAGATAGGCGCGGAGGACTCCATAGTCCTTCCACTTTGCGACCTTGTGCCCGGAGCCCCTGAAGGCATGGAGTTCAAGGCCAAGCTCGATGCAGTCTACAAGACCAGGGAGGGATATCTGATAGTTGACTGGAAGACCGACAGGACCGATGGGAAGGCCTCTGAGCACAGGAGGCAGCTGGCAGCTTACAGGAAGCTTTATTCCATTGCAAACAAGGTAGATGAGGGCAGCATAAGGACCGCGATAGGCTTCATAGCCCTGAGAGGCAACATAAACACCGGGAAGATGGGCTGCAGGCTTGAAGTTAAGCAGCCGGATAAAGGGCAGTATGATACTGTGCTTAGGCACATCGGGAAGTTCCTGGAGTACAGGAAGGACCCGCAGCAATTCATAAAAGAGCTGAAAAAGAAAGGAGATGAGAGCATTCTGTGCGTGCTGGTCAAGCAGGAGGTTGGGTGGGATGGATGATTTAAGAGTATCCTTACATGAAGTCGAATATAGGACAGAAGTCAGGATAAGACTAAAGGATAATACAATTCGCAACAGAGTGCTAACCCTAACACCGCAAGACCGCAAGAGGTTAGGCATAAATAAGTCAACTCTGTGGTATATGCAGAAACACATAAGAGAAGGCAAGAGAATCAAGGTTTATGGCAAGATTATGAACAAACTAGGTAAGTAAATGCAAGACATCCATATATTTGAAAACGTCGAAGACGCAGTTGGCATATTAAAAAACTATAAAAAAACAATAGATAAAAAGGACCTTGCGAAAGAGGCGATAATTAAAAGTTCAATTCAGTCAAACATTGTTAGAGGATTCCATAAACTAAATAGACCACCGTCATCAATCTATCGAGAATGGGCTAACAAGAATATAGATGAAATAATTGCAGTGTTGAACAGCATAACCGCTAAAGAAGATTTCGATGCACATCTTTTTGAATGGATCGATGACTTCATCGATTATTGGAATTCACAAATAAATGATTCGAATAAACGAATAATTTTTGGACAGGCAAGTAAAATAGTTAATGTACTAATAAAGACGCTGAATGAATCTACGTTTCTAAGCAACGAAAATGTTGTACCATTTCTTAATGTCCCATTTGATGAATTCTCATTAAAACCAATAAAAAATGTAATCAATAAGCTTACAGAAGTAAAATATAGGATAAATATTCCAACTAATCCCACAATGAGTTATATAAACAGTCCTGATCTGTATCGGATAATTCAGAATGCAGTATTTGAGTTATGTAAAAAAGCGAGTATAGTTCCCATCCTATACGATTACTGGTGCTGGAATGAAAAACATGATATATGAAGAGATAAATTGAGCGTTAGTGTTTTTATGGATAAGGAACAAATGAAAACTGAGATAACAAAACTCATCGAGAAGTATAATCGTGAGAAGGGCAAAAGGTACAATGAAGAGGCTACAAAAAACGACTTTATACTACCTTTATTCAGGATACTCGGATGGAACACAGAAGATTCGGATGAAGTATCAAAAGAGGAGAACATCTCTGGCAAGCGAGTTGATTATGGGTTCAGGATAGATGGCATACCAAAGTTCTTTCTTGAGGCAAAAGGGCTGGCCGAGGATTTAGAAGGTTCTCGGATGGTAAAGGGCAGGCAAGTTACCTATGCAGAGCAGGCGATCAATTACGCCTATTACAAAGGATGCAACTGGGCAATTCTAACCAACTTCAAGGGCATAATCGTTTACGATGCATGGGCAAAGGCGAGTTCTCAAAGTAGTTTTAGGTTTGCAATATGGATAGATAGTCTACTGAGTGATTTTGAAAGCGTTTATCTGCTATCAAAAGAAGCCTTCATACAAGGAAAATTGAATGAAAAGTATAGCACAAAGTCAAGAAAGAGACCGATAACAGAACAGTTACTTTTGGACTTTACAAACTTCAGGGCGATTCTCTCAAA
This sequence comes from Microcaldota archaeon, assembly GCA_021848065.1. Taxonomy (GTDB): domain Archaea; phylum Micrarchaeota; class Micrarchaeia; order Micrarchaeales; family CABMGC01; genus JAJZNA01. The sequence goes on along the minus strand of JAJZNA010000032.1, from coordinate 79,697 downwards.
AGATGTTTACAGTCTGAACAAGAGCAAAAACTTAACCGAGGAGGAATTAGACGAGGCAATACAACGGCTCTTTGACCGCCTTATCTTTATTAGGAACTGTGAGGATAGAGAACTTGAACCTTATGACCTATTGTCTACCCTGAGGCAGTGGAAAGAGAATAAAAAAGGCATGCTTGTAAGCAAACTCAGAGACCTTTTTACCCACTTTGACGAGACCTATAACAGCAAGATATTCAGCAAGCACTTATGCGATCAGGTAGATATAAGCGATAACGTTCTAAGTCGCATATTGGATGGGTTATACGCCACAGAAGATGGCTCGATACAATACGACTTCTCATTGATAGACGCCGATGTTCTAGGCAACATCTATGAACAGTATCTAGGGCACATTCTAAAGAAGACCGAGAAGAGAACGAAACTAACAGAAAGCAAGGCAAAGAGGAAAGAAGAGGGCATATACTATACGCCCAGCTATATCGTGGATTACATTGTAAGGAATACTGTTGGAGAGTTGATAAAGAACAAGAGGGTTGATGTTTCAAAAATCAAGGTTCTAGATCCTGCCTGCGGTTCTGGCTCGTTCCTGATAAAGACTTTCGATGTACTGAATGAGTATTACAGCAAAAAAGAGGGCTATAACCAGAACAAACTCGACATGAGCGGTACTGGAACTACATACTCAACTAAACTTAGCATACTCAATGATAACATCTTTGGTGTTGATTTAGACAGGCAAGCGGTGGATATAGCACAGTTGAACTTATTGCTCAAGGTCGCTGAGAAGAAGAGAAGGTTGCCAATATTGCAACAGAACATTAAAAATGGGAATTCTCTGATAGATGATCCCAACGTGGCAGGTAGCAAGGCTTTCACGTGGAGCGAAGAATTTGAAGGGATAATGCGGGAAGGAGGATTCGATGTAATTCTTGGAAATCCACCTTATGTCAGGCAGGAAGAACTTACTAATATTAAACCATATTTGGAAGCAAATTACGAAGTTTTTCAAGGAACTGCAGATCTTTTTGTTTATTTCTTTGAACGAGAATTAAAAATGCTTAAAGATGGCGGGTATTTTGGAATGATTGTATCAAACAAATGGCTTAGGGCAGGCTATGGAAAAAATCTAAGGCAATTCATTAATAAATTCTGGATAGAAGAATTTATCGATTTTGGGGATTTGAAAGTATTTAAAGATGCTACTACATACCCATCAATTATAATAATAAGAAAAATTGCAAAACCAAACCCAAAAATTAGAATATGTATGGTGGAAACGTTAAAATTTGGTGACCTTAAGGGTTATGTAGATATAGATAAAAATTCCTTTTTCCTAAATCAAAAAGAGCTAGGAGAAAATGAATGGAATATTCAACATAAGGACGCACACACCTTGTTCCAAAAACTCAGAGCTAAAGGCATTCCGCTAAGGCAATATGTAGACGGAAAAATTTATCGTGGCATAACAACTGGCCTAAATGAAGCATTCGTTATAAATTCCACTACAAGGGATCATATTATTGCTAGAGATAAAAAGTCTTCAGAAATTATCAAACCTTTCCTTAGGGGTAGCGATATAGGTCGCTATTATATTAAAGACCCAGAACTATTCCTCATTTTTACTAATAGAGGAATAAATATTGATACTTTGCCATCTATAAAAGATCATCTTTCACAATTTAAAGAAAAATTAACGCCTAAATCTGGAGATGAAAAAGTAGGGCGCAAACCTGGTTCATATAAATGGTTTGAAATTCAAGATGTAACTGATTATTATAAAGAATTTGATAAACCTAAGATTGTTCTCCAAGGTATTATGATTAAACCAACATTTACATTTGATCCAAATAAATTCTTTCTTAATGCACCAGCAAATTTTATTGTTAGCGATGATAAATATTTGATTGGGCTATTAAATAGTAAACTGACTTGGTTTTTGCTTTCTAATTCAACAATTTCAATTCAGCAAGATTACCTAAGAATTTATGTTAAAACGCTAGAAGAACTTCCCATTATCGTTCCTCAGAATAGAATAGAAAAGGCAATGGCTGGCGAAATAGCCCAATTGGTCGAAAAGATCCTAGATTGGAATAAGGAAGTATTACAGATGGACGGGAAACAGACAAGTGGAAAGGAAAGGATTGAGGAAAAAATAAAAATAGCAGATTCACAGATTGATAATCTAATCTATAAACTCTATGGAATATCAGAAGAGGAAAAGAAGGTAATTGAAGAGAGCCTAAGGTAGATGACATTATGGATAAATGGTATAAGGATAAAAAATGGGTTATAACCACTAGTATAGCAATTTTAGCGGTAATAGTTGCAGCTTATTATGCTTGGCAAAATTACGCCCTACAAAGTCAGTTATTTGAAGCGTCATTACCTTATATTATTACTCAAGGACTTCAAACCCCTAGCAATTCATCAAATTTAGCGTTTCCATTTTATGTAATGAATCCATCTAATCAAGAATATTCAATAAATTTCTCCCAAAGCACATGTGAATTTAGCACTAATCTAATTTATCCAACTCCGATTCAAAGAACAAATTCGACACAGATAGTAACAAGCCCCATTTATAATGTTGAAGTTAGTCCTAATTTTCATGCACAAACAAGCCCCCTATTTTCAAAAAATATAACTTCATTTCAGTGTAGTGGATTTAGTGTCAATAGAACTACTACCAATATGAATACATCTATGAATGTTTGCATTAAAATTATAGGGATAAGCAATAAAATTTGTGGTAGTATACCTATCACAATCACCAAATCCTAATCTACCACCAAATTTCTAGTCTCTCTCCATGCTAAAACCATGTTAGAGAGTGAGACATTCGGACGAGTTGGATATAACCCTCACACATTATGCTCTGGTAAGGATTTGAATCGAATTGGCAAACTTGGGCTTTGTTTACAAAATGCCTTTTGTTTATAAATTCAGGATTCTGTTTATAAAATGACTACTTTTCTATGTCCACGCCATTCTTCCCGAATGATAACTTCTTCATGCCATCATATAAGTTGAATAGAATTATTGCTATTACTATAACAACTAAGGCAAAGGAGTAGAAGCTCTGAGTAAGTAGAAAGTCTGCAAATATAGCTACTACCATAAAAGCTGCAAAGTAAGATAGAAATGCAAGTATTCTGGCATTATTAGACGAATAAGGCAACCTCTTGACGAGGGTTTTTGATTTGCTCATATGCCGTCAAACCTCGTGCCACAATGTGGGCACACCTTTGCATTATTATCAATCCTATTCTTGCATACAGGACAGGTTTTCTTAGAAAGAGCATCAATAATACCTGCGCCCAATATTATGGCCCCTATTACAAGACCTGCTTTTACAATGTCATCATCTGAGGGCATAAAATCACTTTAATAGATATAATCGTAAATAGGAGTCGAACCCATTAAGCTACTAAGGCAGCAGCTTGCAAAGCTGCCCGTTTTCCGATTCGGTGTCTTACGCCATTATAGCCATCTAAGGGAATAAATCTATTGTCTTCATCCATCTCTTGAACTTCCCCTTCATAAGCCTTATCTCACCCTTCATTATGGCTTCCTTTAGTTCCCTTATCTCCATCTCCCTCTCGAAGAGAAGGACGCGCTTAGCAAGGTCTCTGAACGATGAATTGCTCATTGCATGAACATAGTCATACGTCAAAGGTTCTATCTCTGGCATTGGTATAGGGGGCGGAGAGTGTTGTAACAACGTCTCGAAGTCCAGACGGCTTATGGCCTCCTTATCATCATATAGAGATATTCTTCCAGCACTCAGCGTCCCGTGACTGTCCCGCCAAAGCTTTCTCATAACATCGCGCGAGAGCGTAAATTTCTTCTCAATATTATCTATTTTATAGAAGGTCTGCGTTATGCTATCTACGCCATAACCCATAGCGATTAGACCCTCAACAGAGGTATCCATGTATATCGTTGGTACTGCGTCCTCATTCGATATAAGTCCAAGTCCACCCGTTAGGGCTACCCAACCATCAACAAGTTTTGGCGAGCTTCTTATGTCATCAAGGCCAGATATCTTATAGATTATAGCCTTGGGCGCCAATCGCTTGACCGTGGCAAGGAGTTCGCGTACATTGCTCTCCTTCAACAGGAAGTTCTTATGTATGTTTAGATACAGCGCCAGTATCCTTCCCTGCTCCTTCTCTATGTCGAGCATAGGACTGCTGTATGTGTTTAGTGCCATCTGATAACACGCCTCAACGAAGTCAAGGTGAGCAGTATCCAGAATCAGCGGAGATGGTACTGATATGAAATCGTTCCTGAAGTGCATCTGCTCGCGTACGAAGTTAGTAATAAGTTTTATAAGGAGCTTCTTATCGGAGGTTATATCTTGCCATGTTTGCTTATGCAATACGCCCTTCTTCACATAATTGTCGGCCTCCTGAATCTTCCTCATCTTCTCCTTGACCACATCGGGGAACAGGTTAGCAGTATAGTAGAAGTCCTTCTTTGCGTCGGACACGCCGCCAAAGTATATGACTTCTGTACATAGGTCGCTGAGCATAAAGCAGTTGCTTGGCAACACGCCGAGCATTCTTGATGCGTACTTTGGCAGATAATGGAAAGGTATCTGCACTCCCCTTATGTTCTCTATCTTGTAACCGGTCTGCGTGAACATTTGGCGCATAAATTTGAAGTCCTCGTTACTTCTCAAGTCGAAGAACGCACCTGTGAGCACAGCACTCTTACCTGTGACTGGATTCTGTAACTCCACTACCTTCGCATTTGTCTGCGCATCTCTGCCAACTACCTTATACACTATTGTCGATAACATTTTTTCAATCCTCTTCCAATATTAATTCCTTGAATGCGCTGTCAAATTCTACGAACAACGCCTTGAACTTTGCTATTCCCTCCTGCGGGATAAGGATTCCTCCGACTATATTTTCCATTCCAGACCTTCGGTCTATCTCCTTTTCTTGCAGATATAGGAACTTCCCATCAGGGTTGTCTACTGCATATGCTCTATACCTGTGCTCCTCACCCTCCCTATCATAAACTACCACGTCCCTATCCACTAATGGATGGAGCATCTTCCCATTTGGGAAGTACGTGACATTGTTCCCGCGCTTAACCCTGTAAACGTTTCTCTTCGAGAAGAGTACTTCGAGATACTTTGACACAGTATTCCCTGCAATACCTGTCAAGCCCTCGATTTCCTTCTGTGTCATGCCGACCCGCTCATGAGTCTTCACTAACTCGAATATGTATCGCTCATAGTATCTGCTCCGTTCTTCCGTCGGTAAGAGTTTTATCTCCTCCAATGAAAGTTTGTTCAAAACATCTGTATTGAGTTCAGGCATAAGCCTCATCTATTGGCTGAGTCTTTAGCCTCAGTCTATGAGTAGGCTCAGTTAAAGTATATAAAGACTACTGTTTCTTTGCGCCTTTTGCCTGCCCTTCCTTTCCTTTCTGCTTTCGAGGTACGTTCCAATATGGGCTTTTGCACCGAGGGCAAACACGTGGAACCTCTGGGTCTCTCGGAATCCACTCATGCCCACATCTTTCGCATTTGAAACCTTTTAATAGTACAATCGCCATAGTAGTATATCAACAATAAAGTATATAAATAGTGGTATTATACCACAAGGTATTTATATTGGTATATACTTAATAGTAATATATCAATAAGTAAGTGATTGGATGCAGACACGAGAACAACTACAAGTCCGAAAGCAAAAGGATAAGGCGATAGTAGAGAAGGGGAACGTAAGGCTTCACGGCAATACGTGGATAGTGCCTTCGCAGAGTTGCAGTAAGACCTATGAAGTGGTCTTAGGTATAGGCAACTCAGGATGCACCTGCCCTGATTATGTAGAACGTGGTATGAAGTGCAAGCACATATTCAGCGTAGAGTTCATGATAACTAAACAAAGAAACCCTGACGGCTCTACTACTATAACGCAGGTCAAGAAGATACAGATACCCCAGAATTGGAGCGCATACAACCTTAGCCAGATAACAGAGAAGGAACGCTTCATGGAGCTATTGCAGGGACTTATTGAGAACGTCCCAGAGAACCACAGAGAAGGCAGGGGCAGACCGCAGATGCCAGTAAGAGACCTCTTATTTGCTTCTACTCTCAAGGTCTTTAGCCAGTTCAGTCTAAGGCGATTTATGACCGACCTTAGAGTTGCGAAGGACAAGGGATATGTCAATAACGTGCCTTGCTACTCGCTTGTTGGCAAGTTCATGGAACGAGAGGATATAACGCCTATTCTTAGCGAACTTGTTACCCAGTCCTCTCTTGCCCCGCGGAGCGTAGAGATTGATTTTGCGGTAGATGAGAGTATTGCAGAGAGAAGCACAATACAAAGCAACAGCACGAATGGCTAAAGGTTCATGTGATAACTGGCGTCAAGACTAATGTGATTACCGCAGTTGAGGTCAATATGGGTGGTGATAGTCCGCAGTTCATACCTCTTGTCAAGGCTACTAAGGACGCAGGATTTACTATAAGAGAGGTAAGCGGAGACAAGGCATACCTATCAAGAGACAATCTTGACGCAGTTGCGGAGATGGGAGCAATAGCCTATGTGCCGTTCAAGGCAAATAGCTCACAGCATAGCAGGGGTGGTAGGGTATGGAACAAGATGTTCTACTACTTTCAGATGTGCCGAGAGGAGTTTATGGAGCATTACCACAAGAGGTCTAACGTAGAGACAACCTTCTTCATGGTAAAGGCTAAGTTCAACGATATGCTAAAGAGCAAGACAAGGACAGCACAGATAAACGAATTGCTCCTAAAGATACTCTGCCACAATATAGTTGTGCTTAACTCTGCGGTGAACGAGTTAGGGGTAAAAACAGAATTTATTTCTTAGGCTTTGTAGATGCACCGACACCAAAACCCCTACCGATACCAGCATCATTTATTTCTTCTTTACAGTAATCACATCGGTAATGTCTATCAGATTCTCCTTCTACGATACCTGCGTCTCCAATGTCTTTCACGTGTTCCCTGAATGAAATTTGATGTAGTTTGCCTTTCTTGCAATTAGGGCAAATTTGCCCGTCTCTATTCTGCTCAAGAACCATATTTACACCTGTTTATAAATTGCCTTGTATGTTTATAAATAGTTTTATCAACAGTAATTATAAACAAAGCCGCAAACTTGCGTAAATTTATAATGGAATATTTGTAAGTTGAATAAAATACAAACCAATAAACTACTGGGGGAAAGGTGCCTACCACAAATTCTTAAGGAGTTGCTGTTAGGTATGCAGATGCAATTTCGGTGTAATAAGTACCTCCCCCAGGAGAAACACTGTACTGAGCCCATATTGTTCCATTATAAATGGTTCCAGGGCCGGCACCCTGACCAGTAACAGGTAATAAGAAATAATATGTGGAACCACTATACATATAATTATAAAATCTGGCAGTCGGAGAGTTGAATAGGTTCTGCACGTTGGAAAGATCTGTACCTGAAGGAACCCAGACTAAACCAACATCATACCAGTTATTTCCAGTATTTTCACCAAGCGTTACATTTAGCTCTCCGCTATAACTTGATAGAAAAGGATTGGAGCAAGTATAACCAGATTGGGGTAAACATTGCGAACCATAATATGCAGTTGTGGTTGGTATGCTTGTCGTGTAATAGCTAGTATACTGTGTTGATTGAGTTGTAGGATAACTAGTAGAGCTTACAGATAAACTGGAATTAGAAGAATAAATGGATTGATTAAAAGGGATAGTTATGGGCCCTAAAATTGTGTTTATCACAGCGTCGCCACTTACAGTTAACTGAACTTGCCCGCTAGTTAACGTAGCCCACACACTCTGAACTGCACCAAGATAGGAGATAGTCACGGTAGTTGGCTCTGTAGCAGTATTATGTGGGGCTATACTTATTGGTCCATTTATACTTCCGCTGCCAAGATAGTTATTATTTGCATACACGGAATAGGAAATACTGGATAGAGTTGCTGGAATGGATAGGGGATTATAAAAATTCAGATCTAGATTCAAATCTGCACTAGTTAAACCGACATTACCCATAGATGCGCCTGATAAAGTAATTTGTACATTTCTAAAAGCTTCGGCTTGAGCAATCTGATAAAGAAAGAAAATGATGCCAAGTATTATGATTAATACGATTAGATTTCTGAGCCCATGTCCTCCAGAGTTATATCTTTTTGAATATGGAATACTTTCTTTCTCTTCTTTAAGATCTTCCTTTATTTCCATGTACTGTTTTTTGGTTATTTCTCCCTTAGCATATCTTTGTTTAAGTATTTTTATATGTTCGTCTTGATCTGACATCATACGACCCAACGGTATAATTTTACTTTATTTAGACCCTAACACATATATGATCCATTATCTGTTATTATAAACCTTTACAAAGCAGTTGCAAAACCAAAATTATAGTGTAATGTCTTCAAACTGCAACCGATAAATACTTTTCCAGCTTACTATTCCTGGGTATGAAAAGTGGGCCTGCTGCTAGACATAATGCTCTACATAATATACATGGCGATGCTATTCGCGGTCAGTTTGGCAATAAAGTACCAGGCGCAGAGCCCAAAGAAGGTTGTGGACGGGTTCTTTAAATATGTGGCCAGGGGAAGGGGGAAGGTACCAAGGCTAAGGGAGCATCCTTTCGGGTTCTTCATGATGCAGATGCTATACCCGCTATTTGCAATACTGATGATGCAGAAGGCATACATGAGTTTTACGGAAAGGATGGCGATATCGGTAGTAGTGGCATACGCATACGCAAGGCAGATGGATACTGCAAAGAGGCACAGGCACAACGGGATAAGGATAGGGTATGAATACCCGCACCCGGTGAATTTCGCGGAGCAGAATATAGGCATCGCGGGAGAGGATAGGAAGCCTTCGATTGTGGTGAATGCCGGATCGAAAGGAGTATATGACCTGCAGATAAAGGAAGAGCCGAACCCGCACATGATGATAATAGGGGAGAGCGGCCTGGGGAAGTCGAACCTGATAACCACCATGCTTACGAGGGCTTACCTGAAATTCAAGATACCGTTCCTGATAATGGACTGGTCGGGCATATACGGGGACATGGGAGCGACCACATGGAACGTGCCTAAGAACCTGAGGATAAACCCGTTTGCGCTAAGGGGGATGCAGGGGAGAGGAGGGCAGGGGTGGCGGCGGAGCTGCTGCAGATGGGGCTGAACCTGACGGAGATGCAGGCGCAGAAGGTGAGGGAGACGTTGACAGGATTATACGCGCAGGGAAGGGAGCCGAACATGGAGATGCTGCACGGCGTGCTGCTTGCGCAGATGCCGGAGGAGAGGTACAAGGAGACGAAGCTGCAGCTTACGTACATAACCAACAAGCTCAGGCAGGCCTCGGAGATATTCGGGGATGAGCCGGAGGGGTTCTGGAAGGGGTATGAAGAGAGGTGCAATGTGGTGGACATGCATGAACTTACAGATGCGGAAAAGAAGCTGGTGACCTACACCATAGTGCAGAGGATAATAGAAGAGTTCAGGCAGAGCAGGGAGATAAGGCTGTACATCGCGCTGGACGATGCGTACCAGGCGCTGCTAAACTACTACGGGAAGGAGACCAACATAACAAGGGTCGTCAGGGAGGGAAGGAAGTACGGATTCGGGATAATAGCGGCAACGCAGCTGCTCCAGGACGTGCCGGATGCGATAGTGGGCAATACCGCAGTCAAGTTCGTGCTCGGATACCATGAACCTGCGCTGCAGCACAGGGTGCATGCGATGCTGAACATGTCTGGCATAGAGAAAGACATACTCTACAGGATGCCGATAGGCAGCGCGTTCATGTTCGACCAGAGGGCGGTGCAGGCAGGGAGGCCGAACCCGGCGTACGTGGAGATAGATGTCATAGGAAGGGAGGAGAGGAGGGAGCTGGAGGATAAGGCAGGAAGGATTGACGTGAAGGAGGCTGATGGAGGGAAGAGATATGATGCAGGTGCAAAGGCGCCAAGGCTTGCAGGAGAGGACGTGCCTTCTGTAAGCGTATACCTGTACATGCTTGCAATGCACATGGCCGCAGGGAATGTAGAGGAGGCTGGGAGGATATGCAGGGAGAGGAAGTGGATAACGAGTGCAAGGACCCTGTACGGGGGCGCAGGAATAGTGCCGATAAGGCAGAGGCTTATGAACGAGGGATACCTGAAGGGAGGCAGGCTCACGGGAAGGGCGCTGGAAACAGTAGATCCCGATAGGATGATAGAGAAACAGGGAGAGCATGCAGGCTCGGAGACGCACAGGATGCTCATGAAGAAGGTGATAAAGGAGCTGCAGGAGAGGGGAGAGTATGCGTTCGTAGGGAGGGAGAAGGAGAGCTTCGATGTTGTGGGGATGGAGAGGGCAAGGAGAAAGGGCGCGTGGGACAGGAGGAGCATAAAGGCATACGAGGTGCAGACAAATGCAAGGAAGGAGGAGATACTCAAGTGCATTGAGAAGGCAAGAGGGGCAGGATATGGATTGGTGTTCGTAACAAATGACAGGGGAGTTGAGTCGGGAATAAGGAAGATTGCAGGAAAGGGGTATGAGATAAGGGTACTAGGGCAGAAGGCACTAGGGAAATAAGAGGCGCAAACCTTTAATCAAATCACGCAAAGGAATTCGCCGCCCCTCTTCCCTACGGGATAAGAAGGCCTTTAATCAAACGGAAGGGAAGGATAATTGATGAAAAGGTTTGGAGGCGAAGTGGGAGTAGGCAAATGACGTAAGGAGATGGGCTACTGATGCATGGCTCTATTATAATGGAACCGAATTCCGCAGTAGGCAGGGATAGCGGCTAACGTTATATGTCAACCTTGCGGCGTTTGGCGGCTTCTACGGATTGCCTTGCCACCTCCAAGTTACAGCTATCGTGCTTGGAGCACCATGCATGGCACCTCTCTGAGAGCTCCCTGTCCCTGTAATGTAGGCCGCATATACTACATGCATACCCGTTTCCCATGGATTAAGTTGGCCAATCAAGCAATAAAAATACGCGTTTTATGGAAAGCATTTATGGGTAGATAGTATAAACAAAGCCAATCAAAGCGGAGTGTTATTATAGGTGTACAAAGAAACTGCTTAAAAATGAGGTCGTTAATGTGGCTAGTAAAATATGCAGAAATGAAACAACAGCATTGCAGCTTTCATCCGTAAGATTGATCGTATCTGATTTGGGTGGGGTAATTAGGGATACTTCAAGAGGCTTAGATGGGGGGTATAAGGCTGGCTTTCTGAGTGAAGGCCTACCGTATAGATACAGCCACACAGATACCTGGCATCTAAGAGGCATAGGTAAATATGATATAGGATTAGAATGCCTTAAAGCGCTATTGGCGTTGGAGCTAAGAGGTGAAAGCTCGTTACTACAGGAGATAATTAGGAGGTCAGATGCAGAGTCTGTGCTGGATGCCATAGTGAATAGCACACTCGATGCAGCTGGGATAGATAGGGCAGAGCGAATCAGATTAAAATATAAGGAATTCTTTAACTCAGATAAACCTAGAAGCCTTGTAAGCATACACCCTTATGCAGAGTCCTCCATAAGGTCCCTCTCGCAAGAAGGATATAAAGTAGCGCTTCTTACCAATGGAAATAGAGTCACTGTAGAAAGAGATGTCCCTTTCACAGACGCGTTCGATCTCATCTTATCAGAAGATGAAGTTGCGCAAAAGAAACCTTCTGGAGATGGCATAAGGCAGATAATGTCAAGCTTCGGGACGTTGCCACACCAGACCATATTTGTATGCGATGCTTCTGTGGATATAAAAGCAGCTAAAGATGCAGGCACAATGTCAGCCGCTGCACTGAGTGGTATGGGTCTAGAAATACACCTTAAACAGGAAAACCCGGACATTATAGTAAATGACTTGGCGGAATTTGAAAATTTAATGCTAGCTTTAAAAAGAGACTAGTGGTTCATATGAGATTAAAAAATAAAGTTGCAGTGATAACTGGTTCTTCCAGAGGAATAGGCCGCTCTACAGCTTTACTCTTTGCAGAAGAAGGGGCAAAAGTGGTGATAAACTATAGGGAAAGATTGGGAAGTGCGGAAGATGTTGTCAGTTCGATAGTGCAAAAGGGGGGTTCGGCAATAGCCATTCAGGCAGATATTTCCGAACCAAAAGACATAAAACTCCTGTTCAGAAGGGCAACGGAAGCTTTCGGTACGGTTGATATTTTAGTTAATAACGCGGGGATTTGTGTACCTAAACCCTTTCTTGAGTTAACACGGGAGGATATGGACTTGGTTTTTGGTGTTAATGTTACGGGAGTGGTTCTATGCTCACAAGAAGTTGCAAAAATAATGATGCCAAAAGAGAGTGGCAAGATAATAAACATAGCATCAATAAGCGGCATAAGGAACTTTGGGACCCCAGGTAATATGCATTATGCTATGTCCAAAGCTTCGGTTGTTAGTGCAACAGGGATATTGGCAAAGGCCCTTGGCCCTGGAATCTCTGTAAACTGCGTGGTACCGGGTTTCGTAGATACAGAAATGGCAACATCCCCAGAATATGTGGAGCAAGTAATAAGTGCATCTGCACTAAAAAGAATACTGAGACCTGAGGAGATAGCACGAACATGCCTATTCTTAGCGTCTGAAGACTCAGACGGGATAACTGGGGAAGTCATACATGTTGATGCTGGATTTCAGCTAAAATAAGGTGTTGTAACGAACATTAAGGGAACACAGCAACAGAGGTATGATTGCGTACTTATTTGTGGCGGTAAAGGGACACGTATAGAACCCATCACGCATGACCAGGTGGCTAAGGCATTAGTTAGGGTAAACGGCAAGGAATTGATAAGTTATTCTATGGATCTCCTAGCCCCCACATTTATAGACAGATTGATATTTGCAGTAGATCATCATGAAAGACAGATACGGGAGTGGGTAGAATCAGTATCGTTGCCGTATGACGTAGTCTTTTCAAATCAAGAACAGCCAGGCTTTCTTAACGCCGTTGAGTGCGCGTTTAGTGCGTCTGATAAAAACACTATACTTTTGCTTCATACGGATGTAATACGCCTTGGAATGCAGTTGCAAGGAGCACTAGAATTTCACCAGTCACTTGGAATACCGGCCACAGTAGTTACTACTAAAACAGACAGATTATATCACCATTGGCAGGTAAGTTTCGACCTTGAACGCAGACGTGTTTTAGGATTTACTATTCGTGACCAATCATATCGAAGAGCACCTAACGCTAGAGGAACAGTTCTCACAGGAACTATAATATTAGACAGGACAGCATTATCATATGCAGACAGGGAAACAAGTATAGATTTTGCCGGGCTTGTTCAGCCGCTTGTAGATGCGAATGAACTAGGGATATATATAGATGAAACGCATGCATTATTCGATGTTGGTACACCAGAGGAATTTAAAGAGGCCGAAGAATATTTTAAGGGGTTGAAAAGGGTATGACAAAGACAATATTTGAAGGCGGGCCGGTAAAGATAGAGGTTGAAGAGGTAGAGATAAACGGCAACAAGAGGGAATTCGCAAGGGTCGTGCAGCCGGATTTTGTGGCGGTGCTGGCGATAGACGATGGCAGCATACTCCTGGAGAAGATGTACAGGAGAGGGATACGCAAGGAGAGCTACGAATTGCCTGCGGGGTTCATTGAGGAAGGCGAAAGGCCGCAGGATGCAGCAAGAAGGGAGCTTGAGGAGGAGACTGGCTTTAGCCCGGATAAGCTCGAATTGATGTTCAAGGCCTATCAGGCGCCGGCGAGGATGTCGAGCCTCATCTACTTCTACCTCGCGCAGGGGCTTGAAAAGAAGGAGCGGCATCTAGACGAAGGGGAGCAGCTGGGCGGGCTCAGCGCATTTAAGGTAAGCCTGGATGAGTTTGAATCGATGGTGAAAAACAACAAGATAGAGGACCAGATGACCATTGCGGCATACCTGCATTATAGGAGCTACCTGAAAATAGGGAGGGCTGCGGATAGCCAGGGATTTTAAGCCAATGCCTGGTGAAGCGGGACCGGGCAAAAAACTCAAGATACAAAGTTCATTCGATTATGCCGTTCCTGCGGGCGTATGCCTTCATCTTCCTGCTGCGCCTTGCATATGAAGGGTGCGACTCGAAAAGCCGTGCGCGAATACCTTTGGGATCGGGCATGAAAGTCTTGGTGTACTCCAGGAGCTCTAGGTACGGGCGAATGCCAATGGACTTCACGGCCTCGCGGTCGGCCTTGAGCTCATTTGCCCTCTGGCGCGAGTATTTCAGGTACCTGGACACTGTGGCGGTAATGGCCATTGCCTGGAGTGCGACAAAGGAGTATGCCAAGAGGGTGAGGGCATCATTCAGGCTGCGGGCGGTGGCAAACCAGAAACCGGAAGGGTGGATGCCAAGGTAATGCTCAAACGCGTTCAGATATTCGAAGACCCTTCCCTTGAGAGAGCCGAAGGCGGTGATGGAGCCTGCCACAATGGATGTTGATGCAATAACCTGAAAAATAGATATGCGCTTCTTCAACTTGTAATCGCTGGCGGCATCGTTCCTTTTCAAGTGCGTGAGCTCATGGACAGCAAGGGATGCCAAGGCCCTGTCACTAAGGTGGACAAGCATATGCGCGCCTATGCTTATGCTGGACCTGCCAAAAATGCCAAAAGTCTGTGCTGATGCGTTCGTCTTTTCGGAAGCTAGCCCTACATTCGGGGCCATGATGCCAAGGCGCCAGCTGTGATCCCTTACGATTCTTTCGAAGGCGAGAAGCCTGCTGCCCAATTCGGCGGATTCCTGCGCAGTCAGAGTTGCAGCGGGCATGCTCGCCTGGGTGTTTTTGGAACGCCGCCTCGCTATAATGCCCAATTTATCACAATACGATTGCGCCTTTTCTCATATAAAAAGCATTTGCGGAATTGGGCATTTTTGCATGGGGCCCAGAAAGCCTGCAGAGTTTATATATGAGGCATGGAAGAGGGTTATCGATAGGCGTGGCAATTTTCACAAGGAAGCCCAAGGAGATCATAGTCATGGAGGCGGGGCTTGATGGAGTGGCGGCTGCAATCAGGGACGGGAGCAGGGCCGCTACGCAGGCAGAGTGGGAGAGCATGGCAAGGGGGATCGCAATGGGACACAATACGATCTATGCGGCGTCCATGCAGCTAAGGCGCCATGGAGCCATAAGGCACAGGGAGTAAGCTGGAAGGCCATCGGATATATAACTGGTGCCGAATAATCAGGAATGAGATATCCTTCGAATGAGTTATCACTAGATCATACAAATTCTGATCTAGTAGTAACCGCTCTTGCATGCAAATGATTGATTAGAGAGGCCGCAAGCCCATTGAACGGAATGCTTGGCTCATCCTTCAGAAGGCCTAAGGAGGCTTTCAAACAGTTTGCGTGAGCTGGCCCTTCCTTGGGATAGGAGCCCGAGAAATGCCTCGGGGCCTTCGAGGGCTGCTATTGCCTTTATACCATGTGCCCTGACAGCCTGCTCGATATCGTTTATTGCCCCCAGAGGCCCAAGCCTCAGGCGCTCTAACTGATCGAACCAGGCCTTCTCGACCCCACTGCCTGATGAAGCGGAGTTGATGGCTGAAAGAGTATTGGCCATGTCGCTGGCGACATGCAGGTATATGCTGCGCATTGCGCTATCCACAGTCTCCCACGCCCTTCCAAATGTCTCGGCATCCACTATATCCCATTTGAGCCCTTCGCGAAGCGAGCCGTATGCAAGATTGTAGTCAGCGCCAATCATGGATGACCACACCCCGTGAGCTGCGGATACTGAGGCAATGGAATCAGGTATCGGCACGCGCATCGGCCCGTACACCTTCTCCGAGCCCCCGGTCTCAATTATCCTCTGCAATGCCCGGTCGGTGCGCCCGTCCCACATACGCCTTATGCCTTCTGCATACCTCGCATCGTTATCGGCGAAATAGCCGGAGAAGCGCCTTATGCCGGAAGTAGTGGCATCGTAGAGCTCCTGGAACTGCGCCCTCAGCGCCTTCATGGCATTTTCAGTCTCAAGACTTGGATGCCTCTCTTCAGGCATGATAAATATTGCCATCAATATCAGGAATATTGCAATAATGGTCATATTTATACGTGAGCAGGATGCGGATGGGGGCACTGGCAGATTTAAGTATCAGAAACCTGGAAACTGGAAATAAGGCACATTTTATGGATTACAAACCAAGAGCGAGGCTTAGCACTGTGGTGGAGCTTGGCAGGCTGGTAAGAAGGGCCCAGGGAACTGAAAGCTCGCTTGAGAGGCAGGAGGGGCTTGACAGGCTGGGGGAGTTCCTGATGCGTGATGCAGATGCGGCGCGGCTTGCAATAGCAAAGTACCCCGATATCCTGAAGGCAGACTTCCACTTAAAGGACGATCCCGAAGATGCCATGAGCGAGGGGTATTTTGCCACCGTAGCGGCCGGGATAGCGGTAGCGCACGTGGATACGGACGTGCCGGCCCTGATCTACCTATGCCATCCGGACCCGGAGCTCTTCATGCACAGGGGAGAGAACGGGGAGAGCATAATCTCTGCAATTGCATTTGGCTCTGCGGCAGTGGCAAGGATGATAGTCGACGAGAGTCCGTGGATCCTTAGCACCGAGGCGATGAGGCATGAGGGGGGCCGGAGCATGACGGTAGCGGACGTGATACTTGACAGGGCGATGTTCAATGACCAGGAGTCGGCAGTGTTTGCCCCGGTGGCAAGGGATATCCTGAGGATGCATGCAGAGGCGCTGCAAAGGAACAGCCCCGCAGAGCTATTGCAGCAATATATTGAGGAACACATAACTGCAGGCAGCATTGAGCCCGTAAGGTTCTTGGCAGACCCGCAGGTGCTGGAGCTCCTTAGGCGATTGGCAGGGGATCAGTGAAGGACAAGATGGCGCTTTGTGCAGGGCTAGCCTTGCAGGTGGCCCGGCTGCATTGCAAAAAAACAGATGCCAGCATAAGAACTGCCAGAATCGGATAACACTATATAGGAAAAATAATGCAAGTTCATTGATAGGCATGGTATTTAAAAGCGCAAGAGTGCCGAAAGAGATGATCATTGTAAGCGGGGCACAGAAGATGATAGATGATGCAATGAGGAGAGGGGATGCGGCCACCACATTTAGGGGCAAGAGCGAAGCGGTGGGAGACATTATGATAGGATTGAACACTGCGCTTGATGCTATAGCCAAGTTGAAGCGCAATGGCGACACCAAGGGGACTTCCTGCCAGTAGCCATCCGCCATATTGCAGCATAATAAAGGGGCTGGAATAAGGATTATTTAAAATCGAGAGTCCGAGTTACCTACTTATTCTTTTCTGCATTACTACTGTAGACACTTTCTGTCCTCCTACAACCTCTTTCTTTCTTCCTGTCTCCTTGAAACCCTCTTTGCGATAAAAGGAAATACCTTTATTGTTGCGGATAGGCGAACATATGCGTTACCTATAAAGTTCGTAATCATTTTTGTAAACTAAAATGTTTATATATCTGTAGTAGAATAATATTATCATGGAAAGCGAAGTTATCAGTATTAGAGTAAGGGAAGGCACAGCTGAAAGGCTGAAGAAACTTGGAATAAACAGTTCGGAGAAGGCTAGAGAGTACCTTGAAGATCTTGCTTGGAAAGCTGATGCTAAGAAAACCCTAAACGAGTTAGAACTACTTGTAAAGAAGCACTCCAAGCCATCAAAGGCAGGCTTCGCTCTAAAATCAATAAGGGAAGATAGATATGCGACTCATTGATAGCTCAGTGATAGTAAAGTTCTTCTCCGAGGAGCCTGGTTGGGATTCTTTGCGAGAGTACCTATATACTCCAATAAGCATAGAGCTCTCGATGATGGAACTAGCAAGTGCGCTCTTGAAGAAAGTGAGACAGAACAGTTTTGATGAAGATACTGCAATAGAAGTGCTAGATAGATATCCCAGTACCTTTAGATTTGTGGAACAGAAGAAGAGTATAAGCAAGGCCTTTGAGATAGCCAGTAAATACGATACATCCGTATATGACGCCATGTTTATTGCTGCTGCCATGAAGGATGGCTATGAGCTACTCACCTGTGACAAGCATCAAGCAGAAGTCGCTAGAAAAGTAGGGGTCAAAACTTTGGAACTTTAATAAAGCCTAATTCTTGCGTATTACCACATCATAAAGAGGCTAGAATAAGTGTTTATGAAATGGGGAAAACGAGCCTAAGTATTATCTATTCTGAAAAATGAGCAGATAGCTATGGTTATTATTGCCACCAGCTTCAACCTCTGAAGCATTGGCTCTTATTACTTCTCCTTCTAGCGTGAAGAGTTTTGATAGTGTCAAGCCAATGTTCCATGCGCGCATGCGTTTTTACGGCTTATTCACAGCCTGCGCAGGCCTTATGCTTTTGCTCACAGGATCGACTTCTATGAGGCCCTGGGCCCTTAGCTCCTCTATCGCTCCGGAGAGCATGCGAGCATAGTTTCCGGGCAGGCTTTCATCAGACCTCAGCGCATTCATTGCGGCCGCAGTCGCTTCTACGACGCCCAGGAAGCCGCGGGGGCGCACATGGCTGCTGCTCAGCGCTACCATCCCGTCCTTGACTGCGCGAATGTATGGGTCTCCCAGGTCATTAAGGCTGGTCCATTCGTAGAGAAGCGAGAGCCTGCGGGTCCTCGCCCTGAAGGTCTCGCCGCCCAGCCAGTCCGGCCCGAGCCTATCGCGCATGAGGACCGCTAGCGTAGCCAGCCTTGGGGCAACTCCTTGCCTTGGCACAAGCCCGGCTTCGATTCCACGCACTGCAGAGGCAAGAGCATCTTCACGCCCGTGAGGCCTCCTCCTGAAAGAGATTCCCATATGCGATGGGTATGCTTTTCCTCATATTTAAGCGTGGCGATTATAATGTGCAGGCTCAGCCTGGACGGCCGGAATCACCTCGGAAGATCGTAGCGATTGGAAGCCCTGCCAAGATGCCTGATCCTGGAGTTGGGGGTTGGGTGGTGAGAATATAGGCGTTCCCTTAGCGTGGGCCTTGGGCCGCGGGAGTATCCTTTCAAGAACCCGAGCATCTCTATGTTTGCCGAGACCCCGAAAATCCTTGCGGACTCGAGGTCGGCCTGCTTCTCATTGCGCCTCATGGACGAGGCTACGAAGAATGCGGATGCATGCTTGAATGCGCCTATGGCCGCCGAGGCGGCCAGGTAAGACACGCTTGCAAGGACAGCCTGGCCGGCCAGCAGGCCTGGAATGGAATCTGCAATGGACCTTAGGCTTGAGGAATGTTCCCAGATGCCAAGCCCGAAGGTGAAGACGTTGAGTGCGGATGCCGAGTACACCGTTGCAGTCCTAGCCGCCATGAAGAAGTATGCTGCTTTTCTGAGATTGCGCGTGACTCTGTCTCGGTCACCGCGCTTGAGGTGTGCAATCTCGTGCATGGCTATAGGCCCGAGAAACCTTTCCGGAACGGCATCGAGAAATGCAGGATTTATCACCACCGAGGTTCCCAGCCCGGGAAGAATGGCGCATCCCGCCGTGAGGTCGTCGCCGTATCCAAGCGCGCAGGCTTGCACATCGGTCCTGAATGCGCCATCGAGGGCGAATACGAATTCTGTGAACCTGACCAGTTTAGGCTCGAGGCGCTCAAGGGCTTCGTCATCCAGCTCGCGCTGGCGGGATGGGGCTGGTTTTTGTGCTGCTCTATGCCGCTTGAAGATGGGCATGATATTACGGGATAGCACGCATTCTGGTATAAAAAGATAGGCATTGGAGCGATATCAGGAGCAGGCAATGAAGAGCAGCTCGGCATGGGTAAAGGGATATATATCAAAAAAGCCATATCATATATGCCCGGCGGGGCACTTGGTTTGGATGGCATACAGAGCACATATAGTAGATAGGATAGACCCGCAGCGCAGCCCAGATCAGGCATACCGGG
Organism: Microcaldota archaeon; assembly: GCA_021848065.1. Lineage (GTDB taxonomy): Archaea > Micrarchaeota > Micrarchaeia > Micrarchaeales > CABMGC01 > JAJZNA01. The sequence continues at coordinate 59,829 of JAJZNA010000032.1, read as the reverse complement.
GGCTGTTCAGGTCAGAACCCGCAAAGTACCAGAGCACTGTCGTGGTATCTTTCACTGCAGGCCTGGCGTCAGGCGCGGACACGCATACGGTGGCGGATGTACGCAGCTTGGTCGCAGTGCCATGGAATGCGCAGCGGCTTCGCAGCCTAATGGAGCTTGATGCCGGAGGCCTAAAGGGGCTCATCAGGAAGGAGCCGCCAGACGTGGCGGAGATAGCCATGCCCGAAGGCAGGAGCATCTACGTCGTAACTGGAGGGGGAAACCACAGGGTGGCTGCGTTCGGATCGAAGTCGAACGGAACCTTGGATATCCACGTCACCGAGCGCATTGAGGCAGCGCAGGGCTGGGAGCTGATGCTCATTGGCGGCAATTTTGTGGCCATGAAGGGCGCGGAGTTCCATCTCGAGTTTAAGGTGGACGATGGCTTTTCCGGGCTTGCACGCGAGATACTGCAAGCCAGAGGCGCGCAAGTGACTACGCCGATGCTGAATGGGAGCATAACGGTGAAGTATCCGTTTGGGGAATATGAGGTCAGGTGCTAAGGCCAAGACCCCACTACACATTATGGAAAGTGTGGCGGCCTTTGAGGATTTCCAGGCCACGCAGCGCTATCCGGCAGGCTGATGGACGGCATAGGCATGCCGCAAAGGCAATTGCGCTGCAAACATATTGGCGCAACTGGCATCCACCCATATTTATTATTTGACTTGCAATTATGAGCAGCAGCCAGGTCTGTACGCTGGATGCGGCGATTCCATGACTTTTACCATGGTTGGGGAGAGGTTCAACTTCGGTGTAGACATAGATGACATGTGGAGGTTCGCGGGCTTGCCCGACCCGCCTTCAGTAGTGATCCCATTCCTTGCATACAGGCCAACGCGCAATGGGAGGTTCGGCCTGCCCAACGAGCGCGGCAAGCGGGCGCATAGGTATGGGGAGGGAAATTTCACGGATTCCCTGGTATACAGGGAGAACAGGCACGACACGAGAAAGCTCACGCGCTCGGTGGCGGCGTTCCTCAAGGCCAATGGCATAGACTATGTGCGCTGCTGGTTCCCATGGAACTTCTTCGAGCCGGAAATAGGGTCGGGATTTTGCTTTCCCCTAGACTACTTCGTGGAGGAGATGAATGACGCAGGGATAGGATTAGTTGCAGTCATAGGCGATGGCTACAAGCGCTTCATGCCGCTAGGAACGGCCAGCGGCAATATAGAAGAATATGTGGAGCAACTATACAGGTCCTCAAGCAAGATAGTAAGGCACTATAAGGGAAGGGTGGACGCATGGCAGATAGAGAACGAGCCCAATGCCTGGCTGGGGCATGCGATGGCAGACTGGAGAGCGGGATCGATATGGCTCCGGGAATCGAGCAAGGAGCCCATACTCTCTGCGTTGCACGAGGTGGTGGCCAAAGAGGCCCCCGGCGCCCCAATAGCCATAAACATAGACTACATAGGGCTAAGGACCGACTGGAAGAGGTATGCAAAATACTGCAACGTCCTTGGCATAGACTTCTATCAGGGATATGCAAATCCGTTCCATACCCGGCTCTCGGCAGCAAGGAGGATAGTGGATGAGGCGCATGCGGCTACGCATATGCCGGTGTACATAATGGAGACGGGCTATGCGTCCGGCCCAAGAATATTTGGCTACAACGAGAAAAGGCAGCGGGAGTATATCAACTCAGCGTGCATTGCTGCGTTCTCGGACAGGAGGGTGAGTGGGCTTGGCATATACCGGTTTGCCGACAGTTACTGGAAGTCGTTCCCGCAGATGGAGAACCACTTTGGCCTTCTTGATGTGCATGGAAAGCCAAAGCAGGCATGGGGCGCATACACGCACCAGATAGCCAGGGCGAGGAAAGGCGAAATACCCAGATGAATCAATATGGGGCACAGTGACTGCGCTCAGGCCCTAGCATAGGCCTTAATCCATAATCGAGCGCGGATATGTTGCCAAGTGAACCTGGCCAGTTTAGGCTCGATGCGCTGCGGGGCTGCGCCATACGGCTCGCGCTGGAAGGGCTGGGCGGGTTTTTGCGCTGACCTAGGCCGCTTGTAGATGTCACTGAAGCCGCTGGCCGGATGCTTGATCCCGATGCCTGCCAAATAATAAATACCAGAAAGCGTCCATCCAGGCCATGGACAGGAACGCTATGAGAAGGCTTGCACAGCCGGCAGTCAGAGTGGAGGTCATAGGCAGCGAAGCGCTTGGGCGTGGGGATAGCCTAAGGCTTGAGCTCAGGCCGTTCCTGGGCAGCGTTGCGGATCTCTCTTACGCGCAGATGGGCAGCTGGACAGGCAGCGTATACCATGCGGCAAGGAGGAGAGACGGAGGGGAGATAGTGGGGTTGCTGTGGACCGAGATATCTGGGGCTAGGGTCGAATTTGTGAGGGTGCAGGTAGGCGCGCAGCATAGGAGGCAGGGAATTTGCGGGGCACTGCTTGATAGCGGGATAAGGGACGCGGTAAGGAGGCCTGGAGTGGAGAGCATACTGATAGATACCACTTCGGACGTGAAAAGATACATGATAAATGCGCTCGAGCGCCTTAAGGACGGGGGAGTCATAAGGGATTATACTAAGGAAAAGAAAGAGGATGATGGGGAAGTGCTGTTCGGCATAATGAGGCTTGATTGAAGCAGGTATCATGATGCCAGGCAGGTAGGGCTAGCCTGATTCAACATGCCTTAGATGGGAAAGGCATGGGCATGGCTAGACATAAATTATGTACACAGGCAGCTATATGCAAGTTGAAGCAGCAGCCAGGCCCTTAAATCACATAGGTTGCAATTAAACCCTTACGAGCGCATTGAAGGCGTTGTAAGTGCCGTTTTCGTATGGGATTACGCCCATGTCTGCCAGGGAGACCCTGTACTTTATCCCGCTTTCGGGGACCTGCTCCACTTCAACCCACCCGTTTGACGGCTCGCTGAGCACTTTTAATGTTGTCGGAGCCTCACCATCCGCAGTGCGCTGCGTCCATACCCTGCGGTAGGTTGCGCCAACCACTATGGCGCTAAGATCCCTTACCTCACCGGGAAGGCCGAAATTTGGCTGCTGCGGCACCGTGCCGAAAACTGAGAGCCTGCCAGGATACATTCCACCAGTATTGCGCTTTAAAACCATTCTATCACGCTATAATATACAGTGCTGCTACGGCTCAGAGCCGATAGTGACACAAAAAGTTATCAACTTTCCAGATATTTAAAACATTGTAGCTAGATGGGCTGCAATTTCTCTGCGCCTTCCTGTGTATGGCAGGTAACACCCCTTTCATGGAGCCCTTGAGCCCCATACCCCTGGCGCTTTGTGCGTATGCCATGCATCCGCAATGCACTGTTCGCCAGGTAGCTCACTGCCTTGCAAGGTCGCCTATGTACTCAAATGTGCCACGGAAAGGGGAGAGCAGGCCTCCGAAAGAGATCTCGGCCGGATCACGCCTTGCCATGGTCACGGTCATGTGGGTCGTCAGGCTTTGGGCGTGAATCACGCTCTTGAAAGGGTCTGAAGGCTGGAGCGCATTTATTGACAATACTTTAGCAGTGCTGCCTGAAAGGTCGAGCACTACCGGATAATGATACTGATCCATACCGCCTGCAATGGAATGCATGTCCACACGCGTCCCGGCTTCGAGCATGGCGCGCTGGTCTACTATCTGCGCTGCTATGAGAGGGAAGCTGAAGATGGATGATATCTTCTGATCAGTATAAGTGTATTTTGTTGTGCCATATTGGTCTTTAGAGTGGTAGACGCGAAGATCGCCATGCGGCATCTCAAAGTCCACATGGAAATTGCAAGGATGGCGTGACGTTATGAGCACTACGCGACCTCCTGAGACGTGCATGGCCCTCTGGAGCGTTCTATCCGCCCCTACAGATAGCGGAAGCACTAATGTGTCGCCTTCCCTTTTTACAGAGGCAAGGAATGCCTAATCTGTAACCGGCCTTTTTGCAGCCCTTATAGCAGCCATCTAATCACAAAAATGGCTGGATATTTCTCCTATTTAAACCTGAGCGCAAGCACGTTGCTGGAAAGGCCATGGCTACTGGCACTTGCAGCTTATCTGATTACATTGATGGGCTGTTTCCTTTCAAGCCTTGCGAGCAGTTCCTTCATTTCGGACTGCTCGGCAGTTGCCCTCCTGCTGCGATATGTCCTGCTCTTGAGCCGGTTATTGGCAATGCCACCCATATGCCTTCCAAGGGACGCTATAAGTACAACGCTTACCGATGCCCACAGCGCCCTGGGCCACAGGCCATGTTCGGAAAAGACAAGAGACGCGGGAAGAGGAAGGAGCGCTGCAGAGCCTACGGCAGACATGCCCCTTGCTATTAGGTCCCTTCTGAGCTGCTTAAGCTGTTTGGAATACACACGGCTGGGGTTGAAGGGCAGTGTTAGAGTATATCTCTCATTAGGCTCCTGAGCGTGTTGCATGGGCCTGAATCGCATATGCATGTTAATCGCAGGAGGTTGGGCAACCATCATTCTTAAGGCTTTGGGGCTATGGCACCGTGTAGCCGGAAGTCCAGCTGCTCGTATAGCTTATACTCGTCTCCTGGCCGTTGTTGGAGTTGCCCGAATAGTCCTGCGCGTTGCCGTTTAGCGGCCACCAGCCAACGATGTGCAGGGGGTCGATAGGTGCGCCGCCGATGCCCTCATGATATAATGCATTGATGTCGTTCGCAGATAGGGTTGTGTTGTACATCTGCACGTTGCTTATATAACCAAGGAAGGAAAAGTGGACGCTGCCACAGTAACCGCATTCGCCTATAGTCGCAGGCACGGCCCCGCCGGTTGGTGTGCCGGAAAGGAGAGTGTTTGCCGCAGCCTGGCCATCTATGTACACTGTTTCTGCGCCGTTTGAGTACGTTGCTGCTACAAATGACCAGGTATTCTGCGATACGCCAGTGCTTCCTGAGCACAGGTATTTCGTATTTACGCCGCTCACCCAGAAGCATAGTTGTGAACCTTGGAGATTGAGGTATGTGCCGTAAGCGCTGACTATATCGTTCCTTGAGGTAGGTGATGCCATGTCGTATATCCATGCGCTTTCTGAAAACCCTGAGCCGATGGCGCTCTCCACGCTAGGGGTCGATATTGTAACTGCGCTTTGACCGCTTTGAGCACTGAAATAGGCGGCGTACATCGGGAGCTCACCCTGGCACTGGCCCTGAAGGGTTACGGATTCTGCGTTCCTGACGACCTGGCAGGCGCCTGGGGTTGCGCGTGGGCCAAAGTTTGAGCCGTTGAATACGCCCAGTGCGAAGAGAGCTACCATTACGACCGCAATGATGAGTATCGCCCAGCCATAGGTCATGAGGTACTCCATGGCGGACTGGGTCTTGAATTTTGCATGCGAATCATTCATCACTGCCCAAAGCCTGCGCATTAGATAACTACCCGATTATAATCTGCAAGAAAGCAATAAATAGCTGCCCGGTTTTACGGCTGCGTGTAGCCGGAAGTCCAGGAAGAGGTGTACGACACGCTTGCAGAAGTGCCGTCATGGGAATTGCCTGAATAATCATTCGCATTGCCGTTTAGCGGCCACCAGCCAACGATGTGCAGAGGATCGATAGGTGCGCCGCCGATCCCTTCGCGGTATAATGAGGATATGTCATTGGCGGATAGTGTGGCGTTGTACATCTGCACATTGGATATGGAACCGTTGAAGTTATCGAAAGGCGAGTCCCCGTAAGCCCCTATCACCACATTGCCCACATACGCATTCATGTCCGTACCTGGGGTGAAACTAAGAATGCCGATGGGATATGTGTTTGAGTTGAGATACATTGAGGCAGTTCCCGCAGAAGAATTGAAAGCAATCGCAAGGAATTGCCATGAGCCTGTAGGGACGCTTCCCGAGAGGGACTGCTCCGAAGAGCCCAGGCCTATGCCGGCACTGACCGGGGCATGGCTTCCCAGGTTACTTGAGGGCACGGTTATCTCCCACCCTTGGCTCGAGCCACCGCCGCCGTTCATATATATCCTTGACCCGTATTTTGTTGGAGGAGGGCCTTGGTAGGGTTCGATATATAGCCATGCAGCCCATGTAAAATGCGATAGAGGCTGCAGGGCCGGGCTATAAGGTATCTCTACACTGGAGGTCTGGCCGTTGAAGTAGGCAGCATACATGGGCAGTTCACCCTGGCACTGGCCCTGCAAGGTTACCGATTCAACATTCCTGACGACTTGGCAGGCGCCGGCAGTTGCGCGCGGGCCGAAGTTTGCACCGTTGAATACCCCCAGTGCGAAGAGTGCAACCATCACAACTGCGATAATCAGTATCGCCCAGCCATAGGTCATGAGGTACTCCATGGCGGACTGGGCTTTGGATTTTCCATCCAAACCATTCAGCCCTGCCAAAAACCTGCGCATTCAACAACTACCTAATTATTTTCTGTCAGAAAGCAATAAATAGCTGCACAGATTTACGGCTGCGTGTAGCCGGAAGTCCAGGAAGAGGTGTACGACACACTGGAAGGGTTGCCGTTGTTGGAGTTGCCCGAATAGTCCTGCGCGTTGCCGTTTAGCGGCCACCAGCCAACGATGTGTAGGGGGTCGATAGGTGCGCCGCCGATGCCTTCGAGGTACAGCTGCTGCACATCGTTTGCGGAGAGGGATGTGTTGTAGATCTGCACATTTGATATGAGGCCTTGCCAATTGGAGGCTCCGAAATATCCGCCTATATACTGTGTATAGCTGGCAGTATCCACTGGGGCTGTAATTGTGCTGTTGCCTGCAAGGATACCATTTACGTATATATTTGAATCTGTAGCGTTTTGGGTTATGATTATGCTTGTCCAAGCATTTACAGGCACTGTGTAACTTATGCTTAGGCTGTTTCCAGTATAGACATTTGGATAAAATATTATATTTCCGGTGCTTATCCTGATCAGGGTGCCCATAAACGAGAATAGGCTCCACGAATTGGGAGGCGATGTTGGTTTTGCCCACATTGAGTATGTTATCGAGCCCCCGATGTCTGAATAGGGTATGCTTACATAGCTTGACGGGCTATCGAATACCGCGGCATACCTGGGCAACTCACCTTGGCATTGGCCCTGGAGAGTTACCGATTCTACATTGCGTACCACTTGGCATGCGCCTGCCTGCGCTTTTGGTGCAAAATTTGCACTGTCGAATATCCCCAAGGCGAAGAGTGCAACCATCACAACTGCAATGATAAGTATCGCCCAGCCATAGGTCATGAGGTACTCCATGGCGGACTGCAACTTGCGCAGTTTTGGCAGGCTTCGCATGCAGATATTACAAATGCAAGCATTATATTGGCTTTGTTAATTCGAGGCATGGGCAAAAGGATCGGGGCATGGCGCGGCAATGACAAGCCAGATGGCTGGAGGGACGGCAATAATAAATATCAGGAGATGCGGTCTTGTTTCATGGCAGAGAAGGCCCTGGAAGGCAAGGTGGCAAAGTGGCATTGATCAGGCATGGAGAGCCTGCCAAGGCAGTCCACGAAAGCGCACATGAACAGGCCAAGGAAGGGAGGATGAGAAGTAGGATGCTGAAGCTTGCAGCAAGAGGCGCTGCGGTGGCAGCGGCTGCAAGCCTGACCATGGTAGTGGCATTCTCGCATGCAAATCCGAGTTACCCATACATAGCCCTGCAGCGCAGTGGAGGGCCGTCTAACTTCAGCGTGAACTACCTGCCAGGCAAGGCACAGATCGACGCAGAGCTTTCGGTACTGCAGCAGCAGTTCAGCCCTGTGGCAGGGTCGTGGGACACGGGATGGTGGCAGAACGCGAACATATTGCAGACAATTATGCAAGGCTACCAGGCCACGCACAATCCAGTATACAAGAATGACGTGAGGCTAGCGTTCAATATGAACAGGTTCATCTCTACGGGCTACAATGACGATGAAGGGTGGTGGGGGCTGACATGGGTGATGGCGTATAACACCTTCCACGAACGCCAATACCTATACCAGGCAGAGTACTCATTCAACTATATGAAACAGAGCTGGTCCGCAAGCCTGGGCGGAGGGCTTACATGGAACCAGTGGGACAGCTACAAGAATGCGGTCACCAATCTCCTATACTTCGACCTGGCGAGCCAGATACATGACGCCATGCACAGGGATAAATATTACCTCGGCTGGGCAAGGAGATCCTACCGCTGGCTAATGCACAGCGGCCTCATGGTAGCAAATGGCAGGATATCTGACGGCAGATACGTCCATGGCGGCTTTGACAGGGGTAACTCGGCATACCTGCAGGGGCTCTGGATAGGCGGATTGGTCAGCTATGCCAAGGCCACGCACAACCAGTATTACATAAGGAAGGCGCAGGGCGTAGCCTATGCGTCAGATGCTGCGTTCGCAGACAATGACGGCATACTCATGGGGGTCGGTTGCGAATACAAAGGCATATGCAAAGACCTCTCCTACCTGCCTTTCAAGGGGATATACATACAGAACCTTGCAGACCTGTACAGAGCGACTCGCAATCCAGAGTTCATAGGGTTCATGATGCTGAACTCGGAGTCGATATGGAAATACGACAGGGGCAGCGGGCTGCAGGCAGGATACATAGGCTATTACTGGGACGGGCCGTACAGCACCGCAAACGTAGTCACCCTTGCTGCAGGGATAGACGCCCTGCTGGCTGGAGAGCTTATACGCACCATGCCGCCAAGGCCAGGCCCAGGCGATCCGAGGGCATTATCGCTGTTGAAGGAAGAGGAGATGGCAAGGCAGCTAATTGCAGCTGAAAGGAAGTAAGCAGGTAACGAATAACCCAGATGCCATCGCTAATCGGTTCGTGGCATCCCGGATATCTCAGCCAGGGACCTGCCGCTCTCTGCGGAAAAGTCGTAGTCATTGGCATCGTATCCCTTCTTGCAGTACCTGTCCTTATGCTTTATCAGTAGCCACGCATCCTTCCTGCCTGCAAACGCGGTCCTGACAAGCGCGAAGGAGCCATGCAGCTTCTTTCCATAAAGGGTGAACTTGAGGTTTCCCAGCTTGTATCCTTTTATCGCAGCGCTGCGCGCATCTTTCCTTGAGGTTAGCTCCTTGCGGGAGCCGTTGTCCAGCTCTATTTCCGGATTGTAAGTCCCCTCGTCCCATATCATGACAGGGCCTGCGCCATACTCGCCTTTTGGTATGACCCCTTCGAAATGGCGGTACTCGAGCGCATGGTCGCTAGTTGGAAGCGCAAGGCGCCTGGCGGAGTTGTCAAGCGTGGGGCCCTTTGGTATTGCCCAGGAAGGCATGGCCTCGCCAATCTGCAGCCTGAAGTCGTAATGCAGGGTTGTAGCCTTGTGCTTGTGCACCACAAAGGCAAAGAGGCCTTCCGGTTTTTTCATGGTTATCTAATCGGCATTAGGGATTAAAACCACATTAGATGGATATCAAGGCTATCCCTGCGACTATCAATATTACCCCAAGCATCTGATTCTTCCCCACCTTGTTCTTGAGAAGTACGACACCAAGCAGCACGGTGATCACCGGAGCGGCGCCGGTTATTGGAGCGGTAAGCGTCACGTACCCCGACCCAGTGCTCACCATGTAGCACAGCACGGATACGCTTAGGATTATTGCAAAGAGTACCAGCTTCCTGCTGGCCTGCCTTGGAAACGTGAGGTCGGAGCGCTTGAGAAGGAGATATATGAGTATGCCTACTCCAACAAGAATCTGGGCCAGGAGGGTGGGCCAGAAGAAGCCCATGCTCTTTGACAGGAACCCCAGCGAAGTGTAGAAGATCCCCCAGCACAGCATGGTGGCCAGTGCATACTCGGCGCCCATAGCCGCCTTCCTGAAATTGAGGCTGAGAAGATCCTTGAACTTGAATGAGACCAGAAGGATTCCGAGCATTGCAAGCGCAATGCCGTAAAGCTGCACTGAGGATATTGCCTCTCCCAGAAGGGCAAGGCTTAGGGTTACGGACACCAGCGGCCAGAGGTTTGCTATTGGCACCACAACGGATATGCTCCCCTTGTTTAGGCCCCTGTAGAAAGATAGTATTCCTGCAACGCCTATCACTGAAGCAAAAATAAGCAGCAGCAAGGAGCCAGTAGTGATTCCTGGAAATTTGATGAAAAAGGCACCTATCCCAATGAATACAATAGATAGGGCAGTAGTCCATAGCGGCACGGTTCGCGGATCGGCCTGGCGTGACAGGAGGAAGGAAATCAAGTCCACAACACCATAACCTAGCATTGAGAATACCGCAAAGATCAAACTAATGACAGATATGGAATACATGCAGCTCTACTTGGCGTGGAAGCTTATAATGTTTGCCGTTTACTGGGCCAATATCGCAGTTGGCATTGATGCCAAGCCAGATACTTGGCAGCGCATCAGAAATTTTTCTGTTTGCCCATCATGCATTAATGCAGGTCAGGTTAGCACATTTTGCAGTGCGATGGGCAATGCATTCAATCAATTAATTTTGCAAGGAAAGGGAACTCCCTGTAAGGCTGCTTGAACCTGTCGGATCCCATATGGCCTTCGCCCTTCATGACTATCAGCTTCCCCTTGCCTATGCTATCAAGAATGTGCCTGCCCTCAATATCGTTGCATCCCCAGGGGTCGTTGTCAGAGTTCAGCAGCACCAGGTCAGTTACATTGCGCCCTATCCTACCCCAGTCGTATCTGCCCTGAAGGATCGGGTCTTCGCCAGGGCCTGTGGATGCGCCCAGCTTGCGGGCGTAACCTGAAACCAGTATTGCCTGCTTTATCCCAGAATCAAGGCGCTCCAATACGCTGAGCGCAAGCGGGCATCCTGCAGAGTGGCCTATCAGGACAGTATCCTTTGTGTATGCCTCTTTGAGCGCCACGGGCAGCCAGTTCGAGAGACGGGGATTGCCTGCATCGGGAAGAAGAGGTATCGATACAAAATATCCTTTGGCCTCGAGATCCTTCTTTATGTAAGGCAGCCAGAACGACCCGTCAGTCTCACCTGTGCCATGGAGTATTACAGCATTCCTCCCCATCAAAATCCCGCAAATCCCGCTCGTATATAGCAGGTACGGCCAAGATATTTATTAAAGGTGCCGAAATAGATACATGAGAGTATATGCCCGTTCTGAAAAGCGTTGACCCGATTTCCTTGGCAAAGATATACGGATTCATTTATCTGGTAATAGGGATAGTTTACGGGGTCGTGGTCGGTCTCCTCTCCCTGGCAAGCGGTTCGGTGGCCGTAGGCATCATCATGTTGATAGCTGTGCCCATACTCATTGCCCTTCTGGGCTTTATAACAGGAGCCATAAGCGCTTGGCTGTACAACTTTGCAGCAGGTAAATTGGGCGGCGTAAGGTTCGTGCTTGAAGGATATGACGTAGTAAAGAAGGCGGCAGCGAACCCTAAGCCTGCCGTATCAGTCACTAAACCGGCTCCGCCTTCGAAGAGGTATAAATGCGACAGGTGCCAGTACAGCACGAACTCCCATCTGGAGATGGGAAGGCACATAATGAAGGTGCATGGAGGTGCCGGCTTGGCCATGTACACAGATACCGCAAAGGATGATGAAGAAGGGACAAAGGAGCAGTAGGGTACGACTTAGGATGTAAATTACGCGTAGGCAGGGTGCTGAAAAGCTGCAATGTGAAGGCACGGGCTTGCAGATGCATTCTGGGAAAGATACGGAAATGGGATAAAGAAAGAGGGAATTCACAGGCGCATAGAAAAGCGTATGCCTTCCTCGCCCATTGCAACATCACTGCCTTTGCGCACCATGTTTTCGAGCGCATGAGCCACTGCCTCTAAAATGCCTGCGTCGCGTGCTGGGTCTTCTGAGAGGGCTTGCAGTGGCCCGCGAAGATCGTCGGCCCCTAAGGCCGAGCGCGCGAGTTCTGCGGCTTCTGAAAGTGCATCTTCTCTCCTAAGAATTCCGGCCAATGGTGCCATCTTTACACGCACTTCCAAGATACCCGCAGAAGGCATGTGATCTATTATTAGGTCAACTCTCCTTCCTAAAAACTTGAACCAGCGGCCAGTGGGAGCCATTTTATCGCTCCAATCATTGCAATCCAGATTCTTAAGGTTTTCACAAGGCGGTGCAGATGTTAAAACTGATCCAGGTAGGTACTTCAGCCACGCGAAGAGGAGTTCCCAGAATGTATCTGCCGGAATACATGCTTTATGGCGATATCTGCCTTGGCGAAAGCCTCCTCCAGCTCATTCGTTGACGGGGGTCTTTCATTGTCCCTTAGCTTGCTCACAAAGCGCACGAAGTCTCTTACACTGGCATCAATCTTAGCATCAATATCATTGAGAATGGCTTCAGAAGAGGCCTTTTCCCACGTGGAGACGACAATGGGCTTAGGAGCCATCTCCAGATATCGTGTGATAATATGATGTGCCGCATATTTTATCTTTGAAAGGGCGTCTATCGCAACTAGATCGGCAGGAAGGTATGGATTTGCCACTAGGAGGACGTACGCATTCGCAAGCGTGTACTCCGCAGTCATAAGCTCTGCGTCAAATCCAGATGGGGATCCTGTATCCATCGCACGCTCTACGGTGTGCAACAGCTGCTGCTTTCCTGAGTCAGTCCCGAGCACCAGGCCGCTTGCGCGCACCAGGTTCCTGACCAGCCGCGGATCCCTCTCCCAACCCAAAAGGGCAGATACATTTGGATACGCAAGGAAATGTAATGGGACGGTCCTTAGCTTGCGCGATGGAGAAGCCTTCCGTGCCTCCTCGTTTGTTATGTACACAATGAAATTCTCTACAAAGAATGAAGGGAATGCAGCGACAACTATGCCTTCATTTAAAAGGGCCCTTGAAGCGTCCCTGCAGCAGTTTGTAAGGAGCTTGATCCTGCCAAGATCGAAGCGCCCTGAGTTTGATGCCGCATCCCGAAATAGCACCATGAAGTCAACATCGCTGAAACCCTCCCTGTAGCCTTTCGTAGTGCTGCTTCCGGGATTGAGCGCCAGAAGCTCGGGGCCGAGATTGGCATTCCTGAGGGTCCCCTTAAGGCACTCTACCACAACCGCCCTGACATCTGCGCTTTGTGCGTGCAACGCAGCGGTAGTTCTAATAGCCGCTATAAAATCACTGTGCGTAGTGGGGCTGCACAGATATATAAACGTAACTACTGCGTATTGCCATACTTAGACAGTGCTACATTTTTCAGCGAAGTTTCTGCAATAAGCAAGGGCCGATCATGAGCCAAGGCGCCTTCCCCTGCGCCTAGTGTATAGCGCAAGTAGGATAAGGATGGCTGCAATGACTGCAAGTGCTGGCAGGATTGGGTAGTTTTGCTGCTGGCCGGATTGTTCCTGCTGGTTTGCAGATGTCGTAGGGGCCGTTGACTGGGAAGCGCCGCCGAGAAGATCGAATAGGGCTATGACAGGGTCTGAAGGAACGGCAAATGTGACAGTGCATGCACTGGGGTCCACGGTGAATGGGCGGATCTCATCCCATGTGCCATTGGAGAGTATGAAAGGCGCAACGTCAGATGAAGGCAGGCTGCACGCGTAGTGCATGGTTGCATTAACGCGTACGTTGCTGCTTGCAGTGAAGTTGACAGCGTCCAGAAGCCTCATTGTGCTGTTCGAAGCATTTATGTCCTCAGTGGTGGCATTGATGGCAGTCATGTTGAAGCACCCGGATATGCCAGGACCCACCTGGAAGGTTGCCCCAAGTGAGGTGTAAGTCACGTTGTATCCGGTGGCTAGATCGTTGCACAGCTGCGGAGTCGTCTCGCCGGCTGGTTTTACGGTCACTTCTATCGGGGGGATTGGGAGCGCAGTAGTTGTAATTGTAGTGGGCATGGTGGTAGTAGGCAAGGTAGTGGTTTGCAGGGTAGTGGTAGGCAGCGTGGTCTTTATGGTTGTGGAGCTTGTTGTGATGCTGCTTGATGCCCCCGTGCCTCCGCTCCCGTGTATGCACCCTGCGCCGCAGCCCCCGGCAGTTGTGGTTGGAGTGACTGTAGTTGTTACAGTGGTTGTTGTAGTTGTTGAAGGCGATGCGACGGTCAGGATTCCGGTGTGCTTGGAGGTGGCGCTAACGCCTTGGCTATCAGTGACCGAAACAGATGCATATAGCGTGCTACCATCCTGCAGCGAAGGTATTGAATATGTAAAACTGTTGTTTAGGGCTTTTGTGCCGATAAGATAAATATTGGCAGATGAATACGAGACAGCGTATGCGGGAGATCCGGATGGGGAGAATGCAATCCCATAGGGGGTATCGATGCTGCCGGAAACGGTTCCGTCTACAGTATTTGTTGCGCTATTCACTATTAAGATTGTGCTATTGCCCGAATTCCCTATGTACGCGTATGTGCCGGATGGGGAGAAGGCCACTGCAGAAGGGTCCGATATCCCGTGGCCGGATATTGAATCGGTAACAGAATTTGTCGCGGTGTTTATTATTACAGCATTGCCGGCATAATTTGTCACGTAGGCATAGGATCCGGAGGGTGAGAATGCGATGCCGAATGGCTCGTAGAAGCCTGAATTTATTGAGTTTGTTATTGAATTTGTTGCGGTATCAATTATCGACACATTGCTTTGTACAAAATCCGACACATATGCATATGTACCTGAAGGAGAGAATGCAACGCCCCAGGAATAGCTTAAGCCAGGTATTGAGCCTGTAACAGAATTTGTCGCGGTGTTTATTATTACAACGTTGCTTGACCCGTAATTAGTAACGTACGCATATGTTCCGGAAGGAGAAAAGGCAACAGACCTGGGAGATGAAAAGCCATTTGATATGGCGCCAGTAATTGAGTTGGTGCCGGTATCTAGGATCACGATATTTCCACTATTATAATTCAACACATAGGCATATGTGCCCGAAGGCGATACGGCTATTGAGCACGCACGGTTTAACCCATAGGGGATATTGCTTATTATAGTGTTTTCAGTTTCCTGGGTAAGGTAATTAGCCACCTCGGCATTGGTCACGCTGTTGTAGACCAGGAAATTGTACGATGAATATACCCCACTTCCTCCGGAGGGTATGGCATTGAATGTGATGGCCTGGCCTGAGTTCAGCGTGGCTGGAAGTGTTGTGGATGAGCTTATGTTTACTGAAAGCGTAGTTGTGACAGCGCTGAAAGATGCGCTTGGCATATCTCCTGAAGGAGGGTATATCCTGAGCCTTAGCCAGTTGAAGGGCCCCAGTGGAGTCGGCTGGCCGGTGTTCTGGTTATTGGAGAAGCCCATTGGCAGCTTGGTGTTTGGTATGCCGTTGTTGGTGCCCAGTATCGTAAGGCTGTTTTGTGCGCCGTACCTTGAGGAGAGCGTGGTGCTGCTCGATGAAGGAAGATATATGGACCAGACGCTATATCCGATGGACGTGCTTGGGAGCACTCCCTTCTGGCTCGGGGAGGTGGTCCATGTTTCCGCACAGGCATAGCCGCTGTTGCAGTCGCCGTTTCCAGTGTTTATTTCCCAGTTATCCCCTTCGCCGCCGGTGTTGTAGTATGGTGATGAGAAGTACCCGGCGCCCGCGTTGTTGGCATTTGCCGCCGTAGGTATATAGCCTTCGAAATCAAGAATCCGGCTTGCATTCTGTCCGTAGGTCCCAGTAGTGACTGCGTAGCTTCCCGCAGGGACCGATATCGAATTGCTGATGGTGGTTGCAGAGCACGACCACCCTGCAGGGCAGCTAGCGCCTGCGAAGTTTACATAGTATGTGAATACATTATTGCCATTGTCATACTGCCCGTAGCTTGAAGCACCTCCAACAGGGGAGCAGGTTGAAGGAAATGTGGGATCAGAGCAGCTGAGCTGCGGGGCCTCGCCGATGTAATTGCCGTCAACCAGGCGCGTGGTTAGCGGAGCAAAACCAAGGTAGATGGTGTTTGTAGTTGCAGAGCCTGCATCAGCAGGCAGGTATGCGCTTGAACCTGGGGACTTGAACCATATCAGGACGTCATTAGAAGTATAAAGCGTGTTTGCCTGCTGTTGCTCGTTGAGAAGGTTTCCCTCTATCCAGGAGTATGCGACCGTGCCGTTTTTGAAGTAGACCACAGTGTTATTGAGCGAGTTGGATACGTAGCCAGGGTATGCGGTGGCGTTGATGCTAATTGAGAGTGGTGTGTTTGCAGCTACGGCTGCAGAATGCGAGTTGGATAGGGTTATCGTTATGCTTGCATTTACGGATATCCTTCTGACATGGACATTGCCCGAAGTTAAGCCAGCGCTTGTATCTTTTGCATACAGCGTGCTGTATCCCAGGGGAAGGCTGTTGTAGGGCAGGGTGGCAATCGAGGTTGCTGAGGCAAGGGCCGAACCGCTAGAATTGTATATGGCGCAGGTGTCCCCGCTGGTGCACGTGGCGCTAACCAGAGCATGGTCGGATGGGGACCCAGAAATCAGCTCGACTAGGCCTGGGCTCAGGGTGTTGGACAGGGATATGGTCGGGGCTGAAACAGCAGTACCGAAGGACGCCTGAGCCATGACACCTCCAGGAGGGTACGTCCTGGCCAGTATCAGCCCCATAAGCCTTTTGTATGTACCTGACACGAAAGGCGCAAAGAAGATGGTATTGAATGTCGAGTAGAGGGTGGATGTGGCGTTGATTATATTGCCACCAGGAAGGAGGCCTATGCCATTGGAGGCATACGCATGCATGGAGCCCGAGGATGTGAAGATCAGGCCAGATGAGATCCATGCATTGTATGGATATGAGTATCCGGCATTGCCGATCAGGGACCTTGAGCTGTCAACATATATCGAGAGGAATCCGTTGCCCCCGTCACCAGGCATGGCGCTGTAGCCATCCATTGTGCTGGAGTTGATGGCGCCAAGCCACTGGTCGGTTGCGCCTCCGGACGAGTAGGTCCATTGGGTTAGCACGAAGTTTGAAGGTATGCCAGGCGCGTGCATGAAGTAGTATGTGTCCTTGAGCGTAGTATTCGGGGTCACATCTATGGCATTGCCCATTAGCGGGTCGTATACGATGGAGAGCTGGGACGAATTGCCCACAACCCCTCCCTGATATGCAGTTATGCTGCCGGGGTCTATCAATGATGGCACGGACTTGGCATTCATGTAGAAGTTGAAGACGTTTGCACCGTCATCGTACTGGCCGTATGCGCTGCTCAATTGCGGAGCCTCGCCGGTCAGGGTGTTGCTGAGAAGGTTTGTGGAGTTGGAGGCAAAGCCCATATAGACAGTATTGCTGGAGCCTTGAGACAGGAAGGTGTTGGCAGGCGCTATCCTGAGCCAGAAGAGCACATTGGTTGATGTGTAGCCAACGCTGAAGGCGTTCTGCGTGGCTCCGCTTGATGAGAGGGAGGAATTGCCCTGCATCCATGATGGGATTATGCTCCCGTTCGCATAGAAGAACTCGAGGTTCTGCATGCTTGGCGACTCAAGCTTCTTGTAAGCCAGGGCGTTTACGGCAATCATAACCTGCGAATTGTAAGAAAATGCCGAACCCTGGGAGTTTGATAGGCTTATTGGCACGTACGTGATTATGTTGGAAGGGAGCGTAACTGCATGGCTCACCCCAACAGCGAAGAGGAACAACAGTGCAAAAGCATACAAGCGAATGTGCATCCCAAGCCACAATAGTTATACGCGCTATATTTGCCATACTAAGCTTTTATTATTTATGCATGGATGCGTACTGCCTCAGGAGCGCCATGGCAGTTCGGAACAGGCCTGGCCACAGGTTGCCTAGGATCTTATATACCGGTTGAGACTCACCTGCCAGGTAATGCATGAACTCCGAGGAGATATGCTGCAATAGCGGCTATGGCAATTAAGGATATCGCACCAATCACGAAGAACACAACTACCATGCTGCCAAACGCCTTTAGCGTACTCACGTTATGCTGCTTGGAAAGCGCTGTTATAAAGACATAGTAGCTGTAAAACAACGAAAGGAACCATACTGAGCCGAACAATAGGGCAAGCAGAGCGCCAAGTGGTGGATATGTGGCCTGCGAGACCAAAGCCGTAAGAGGCAGCCACCATAAAAAGAACATGCTTGTAGAAGCCCAATACGAAACTGCTGAAAGAGTATGCGAATATTTTCCTTCCAGTAAGCCAAGAAGTTTGCTGGGCAGATGGATCAAGCCTGCAAGCAGGAGCATGGCAAGTGGGACAAATACAACAAAATCAAAAAGAATCGTGAATGCCAGGCCTATGGCTGCTCCAACATTTCCAAAGCTGCCTAGCCAGTTTGCAAATGCCATGACGGGACCAAGGCTGCCTACATAGATGTTTCCTCCCAACAGGGAAGCAAGCGGAAGCCCGATAACCAAGGCTATGATCGGAACTGCGCTGCTTTTCAGGTAGTATTTAATGGCCTCTGCACCAGTCATCTTGGTTGCGGTAAACCTTGATGGATTCTTCATAAGCTTGAAGACATCCGAATAATAGCCCAGTATGGTCTTGCTCCTCGTCTTTTTCCTGGATTTCATGAGGCATATACCGTACATCTAGGTATATAAGCTTTTACTTCGGGTAAATCAGAGGTGCATTCGGTGGAAACCTCAGAATTGCCATTTGACAGATTGGCAAAGGAGAATATCGTAGAGGAGATAATACCAATGCACAATTATGGACGATATATTTTCAGATCCATCCTCATCAGCGTTTCATTCGCAGGGGCATTCTCTATACTTATGGGACTGATAGTTGCGCTTATCAATTCATTTATAGGTGCATCGAGTTTAAACGCAATCTTTGCTGGCTACGATACGATGGTGTCTCTCATAGGGCTAGTTTCATTAGTAGGTTTCATAGTGTTATTGACCAAGCACAATGACCCAAAGTTCTGGATCACAAATTCAAGAGTGGTACACCGTTCACAAGATTCGGACATTTTAGCACTGCCGTTAGAGAATATAACCAACATAGTATTTGTACAGAACAAGAAGAAAGACTCCGCATCGT
The DNA here is from genome assembly GCA_021848065.1 of Microcaldota archaeon. Lineage (GTDB taxonomy): Archaea > Micrarchaeota > Micrarchaeia > Micrarchaeales > CABMGC01 > JAJZNA01. Next base: position 40,988 of record JAJZNA010000032.1, on the reverse strand, counting down.
TGAAACTGGTCAATATTGGCCGCATCAAATACAAGAAGGACGGCAGCATTGCATTGGTTAACACCAACTTGCTTTGCATCGACGGCCTTACGGTTCAGAAGGCCCGTTCGCTACAGCAGTCATTGGGCAAACTTGTGAACGGCAGGAAGAAGAATGTTGGAAATAAGGTTCTCTTGATCTAAATACTGCAAATCAGGCGCCATCAAGACTAGTAGTATACTTATTAGGTGGGTTAACTGGTCATATCTCTGAGATCCGATACAGATTTCCTATTACTGCTTATGTTTAAGTTATTGCTATGCCTGCCTTGCCCGCCCCATTAAGCGTTGTGGGCAAGTGCATCGTACCCCTGAACTGCAAGCCCCGAGAGTTCTCTCGTAGTAAAGAGCGCAGCCCAAAAGCGGTCTTTCGATATAGAATAGGTTACCTTGCCATTGAACCTGAACAATCCTAGCCTTCTGCTATAAATTCTCCCAAGTCTTATCTTCCAATAGCCAGTCAATTATAGGGATATACTTTATGCTTATTCCTTCCGCATTTTCAACTTTCTTAACATTCCTTGTTACAATAATTGCATTATGTGATTTAAGCTCCTTGCTGCATTGCAATAATCCATTCTTTTCCCTGCGCTCAGTCCCAGTATTCAGATCATAAACTACCTGCATTGCCATTGCAGCTTCAAGTCCTTCCGTCATGACAAAATCGCACTCATAATCAAGCCTATTCTTCCAATAGTGCAGCTCTTGCTGCCCGCGCAGTCTGCGTTTAAGCTCAAGGAAGACGATGCCTTCATATCCACTTCCAAAATCCATCCTGCCCGTGGTTCCATAGTAGAAACCAGTATCTCCAGAATATGCTTTACGTGGATATTGTGAGCGGTCTTTTATGTTCCGCGAAAATATAGTCATGAAGAAGAATAGATAACTTGCTTCAGAGTACCTCTCCAGTTCAAGAATCTTCTCCTTGCCTATTTTATAGCCTAGCGTCTTAAGGAAGTTGAGGCATTTCGAAGCCGAAAAGTAGTTTGACTGTATAACATACTTGCCAAACACTTCCACAGTGCTCAAGTCCTGTTTTGACATTTCCGCAACGTCCAGCCCTATTATGTCCTTGAAATAGGAGTTGATGATCTTCACTTTGTCTGTATGGTCTTCAGTTAGAGCAACTTCGGGAAAGCCCCCGTATTTCATGTACTCTTCCAGTTCTCGCTCAACTCTGCCCCTTCCTGCGGTGGTCTTCTCTATTTTCACTCCCCTGAACCTTAGAAATTCCGCAAAGGAAAGGGGGAATATCTCGTAGCTTATAATCCTCCCGCGCAATGGTTTGCTGGGCAAGGCTATCGTTTTTCTTGAGGAGCTTACAATCAGGTGCAACCTGCCTTTAAGCAGTTCGTGGTTCCTGGATAGCCATCCTTCCCAACCATCTGCGCTTGTGATTTCATCTATCAGCATGAATCCCTCATCTCCAAACCACTTGAGTATTTCGTCAAGCAAATCTGGCTCCCCCTTTATCCGGTCGTCCTCAATATTTACGTAGCAGACTCTCTTCCCCTCACGAGTTAGCTTCTGAGCCATAAGCATCAGGATGCTCGATTTCCCTGTGCGCCTCATTCCGGTTATTGCTATTATTTTAGAATTGGAATTCTTTATCACAGCGTCGAGATCTATGTTCCTTTGCAATAAGGTCTTGCGCTTGGCATATGTGCTCCACTCTTCAAAGACATCGCTTTTGTTCATAAATTGTTTTACTACAGGACAATATATAACCTTTTCTGTTCTGCAATAAAACAATAATAACCTACAAATTCGAGCTAAACTACCACTTTACGGTCATCAGCAGATGGCAACCGCTATTAGGGTCATAGCACTGTGGGTTTATAAGGGATCAAGCCCATTAATTGTCACATCTTAACGAACTGTCACGCAGGTGTTTTGAATACGTCTACAAAAGGAACATGCGCAGTATGCAACAGCGAAGTCTCTAAGCAGGGTGCGCTTAAGCACCTATGCAAATGCACTGCAGGAGAGATAAGTCCAGGCGATAATTATACCGGAAATTATTTCTACATAAGAGTTCAAGGAAAGGATAAAAACTACTGGCTCGATATCTGCGCAGGTAAAGGCTCAACGCTAAGCGACTTAGATAAACTCCTTAGAAAAGTGTGGCTTGATTGTTGCGGGCATATGAGTGCATTTGAAATAAACGGTAAGCGGTACGAGGTAGACTCCGATTACCCTATATGGGGCATGAAGACTGAAAAGATGAACATCGAATTATACAAGGTCTTTACAGGAGCAGATAATGCAAGATATCAGTATGATTTTGGCTCCACCACAGAACTTTCAATACATGTACTGGGGAGTGTACACGTCGATCCGGCAGAAGGAGAGGTAGAGCTGCTAATACGCAATGTCAACCCATATAAAGGGCGAGTAAATTCGCCAAGAGCAGGCGTATGCGGTTATCCTTTTAGAGAAAAATGAAGTACGGTGTGCCTGCGAACAGTCAATCGCCAAAAGCCTAGACTTCCAGTCTGGAACTATATTAGTTCAGGGCTCAAAGCCCTCACTTTTGGCTTCGAGTCATTTTACGTAGTATAATTAGCTAGTGTTTAAAGCCCCGAGAGGGATTTGAACCCTCGGCTTCCAGTTTACGAAACTGGCACTCTGCCAGGCTGAGTTAACGGGGCAATAATATTTATAAGTAAATGTAGCATACGAAGATATAAACTAAACGTTTACTGCATGATTGGATGGCGAACAAGAAGGGCAAGACGCCCATAAACCCTGCGGGGGAAGATAATAATGGTTTGGTAGGGAAAGGAGGGCCTGTGGGGCCACAGGGAATAGAGGGATCTGCACAGTACCTGCCACAACAGCCTGAAGAGCACCCATCAGGGCTTCTCCCTGAAGAGGTGCCTGGGAAAGGCGCCGAGGAGCCGCAGGAAGAGCCTTCGCCGCAGCAGCCTTCAAAGCCGGCCGGGGCAGTGCCTAAGCCGCAGGAGCAGGTCAAGGAGCCTGAGAAGGAAGAAGAGGCCCAAAAAGAGGAAGAAATCCCGGAAGAGGAGAAGGAGCCTGAAGAGGGGGTAGAAGTAGTGCAGCCCAAAGGAGCACAGCCTTCAGCGCCGCGCGTTATCCAGGCCCCAGTAGCACAGCAAGAAGAGCATGCCAGGATGCAGCCACCATGGAAGATCATAGGAGGTGCAGCCGCACTCATAATAATATTAGCAATAATATATGCAGTGGCATCAGGACACCAGGCCGCGGGGACATCTTCAACCACAACAATAGGCCCCAAGGCATTTAGCATCAGCTCCTGCATGACCATAACGGCCCCTGGAGTGTACAACCTGACAGGAAACATAGCATCATCAAGCCAGAGCGCGCCATGCATAAAAGTGGCTTCTAGCAATGTTAAGCTGAATGGGGAAGGATACAGCCTCATAGGCAGCGGGCCGTTCACTTCGCAGAATCCGCCATACTCATACGGAATAATGCTGGATTCGGTATCAAACGTCACTGTGACGAGGCTAGGCATATCCAAATTCTCATACGGAATATACCTGAACAACACGAGGAAAAGCAACATCTCATACATAGTCATGCACAACATGACAATAGCAGGAGTCTATTTCGCAAGATCGCTTGACAACAGGCTCTCATACAGCAACATAACAAGTGTAAACGGCCAGGGAGGCGCGGTATCAATAGTCGGAGGAGGGAACAATACAGTGTCCTACACATCGCTTCTTGACAATTCCTACTATGGCATAGTGGTGAACTCCACAGGAAACAGGATAGCAAACGATACTATGGTTGGGAACCCGGTTGACCTCGCATGCAACCCTTCTACAGGATACACGTCATACAACAGGTTCGAGAACACGACGTGCTATGTTAACAACTACTGCAACTTCGCATCATGCACATCACAGAACCTTCAGGCCACTCCGGAATCGACAGTGCTGCAGCAGCAGGTGAACACGTGCGGAACAATAAATTACGCAGGCACGTACTCGCTCTCATCCAACATAAACGTGCCAAACTTCCTGAACGTTAAGCTTAGCCCGAACACGCCATGCATAATTGTCAACGCCTCGAATGTGAACCTGAACTGCAACGGCCATTCGATAGACAATGGGGCATACGGGGTGTTCGCGGCAAACGCGTACAACGTAACGGTCTCGGACTGCAGCTTTGACAATAATACCTATGCAATGTACTTCGCAAGCGTGCTCAAGCTGGGGCTGCACACAATCACAGCCAACAATGGCACGTATGGAGCATACATAATGGGGTCGACGGATGACAACTTCACCAACCTGAAGGCAGCAGGCAACAAGTACGGAGTGTACATAAACGGGACAACATACGCAGTGCTTACGAGATTCAGCACCCTGAATAACAGCTATGGGATAGCTATGGATAACAGCACAAGCATAACCCTAAACTCTGGCACCGCCCTGCATAACTCAAAGGCAGACATATACTGCTCGGTGAACACGTACAACTCCACCCTGAGCACGATGTCGGGAACGACATGCGGCAGCACCGACTGCGTATGGGCAACATCATGCCCCATACATTATCTGCCAAACCTTACCACCTACCCGATATCCGCGTGCACAACGATCTCTGTGCCAGGGCAGTACATCGTAAACGCAAACCTTGTGGCGAAGGGCAACTGCTTTGACATAACTGCGAGCAACGTGAGCCTGGAGTGCGCCAACCACGCAATAAACGGCGTGGGTACGGGAACGGCGATAATGGCAAACAACGTATCGGATGTCTCGCTCTTTGACTGTAAGATACTCGGCTTCAACACGGGAATAGAATCATCGAATTCCAAATACCTCATAGTACAGAACATGCAGTTCTCCAGCCTTGAATCAGGAATAAGCCTCTCAGGAGCCAGTTCAGCAATGGTGTCCAACAATATAGTTACCGGATTCTCAGGCACGGGATACTTATTCTCAGGCACGGGATCAAGCACCATAACCGAGGACACTGCAAAAGGAGGGGCAGGGACGTCGGTGTTCGGATTCAGGTTCTCGCGTGCATTGAACAACACAGTAGTAAACAACACGGCCCTGGACAACGTGGGGTACGGATTCAGCTTCCAGAACGGCACGCAGTCCAACTTCGTAAAGAACAACACGGCCAACGGGAACAGGCAGGCCGACTTCGCATGCTACTCGGGCTCTTCAGCCCCGGACGCAAACCTGGGCGTAGTCAACTACGGAAACACAAAGGAGAACTGCAGGTGGATGGCAGTCATACCGTCCGCACAGCAGCAGGTGCAGTGCATGCTCATAACATCGCCGCAGACAGTCTCGATAGGATACGACATGATGTACACTTTCGGAAGCTCATGCTTCAATGTGTACACACGCAATGCCACCCAGAGCGCAAGGAACAGCGTGATAAACTGCAATGGGCACACGATATACGCGACCCATGGAGGCACGTTCGTGAGCGTTTACAACACTAGCGGAGTCACTATAGAGAACTGCGTGCTCAACGGGTTCACAAACCCGATAAACGTTACGGCGCCGGTGGCACAGACGTCCATAAAGCTCATCAACAACACCATACTGAATTCGCAAACGGCCATATATGCAGTAAACGCCATCAACTCGCAGATAAGCAAGAACAATATAACAAACACGGCCACGGGAATATATGCATACTACGCCAACGGCACTACTATAGAGAACAACCTGATAAGCGAGGCGACTTCGAACGGCATGGTGGTCGGCTCGAGCGCGTCGGTGACGCTAAGAAACAATACTGTGGGATCGAAGGAGGGTGGAACATACCTCGTGAACATGACGGCATCATCGCTGCAGGACAATAACCTCAAGGATACTGTCAGCGGCGCGTTGTGCAGCGGCACATCCGTAGCAACTGGCAGCGGAAACGTCGACCTGGGAGGCAATTCATGCCCTGCTACTTCGTGCCAGTGGCTTACATGCTGAGCTTGGAAGAATACTGCAGGATGCAGCCATGAACAGAATTTTGGGGATGCGCTATAGCAGCCTTGCCATAATCATGGCGATTTTACTCCAGTCCAATATGGCCCTTGCTGGCGCTCAGGCCCAGCAGGCAGCTACTACGAAGCTAACGAGAAGTGGGTCATAGGCACCGCGGTGTCCCCATTCCAGGGCATGGTATCGAATATGCAAGTGTACAACACATCGCTTGATGCAAACCAGATAAGCGCGCTCTATGCTGGAGTGATAGGAGGAATGCCCGTAGATATCACCCACCTGGTCACATGATGGTCGCTTAATGGTAACGCGAATGACTACTCTGGAAACGCAAACAACGACCAATCGACAGGGGTCTCGTACATATCCTCATGGACTTCTGGGTACACACCGCCGTGACCAGTGCGTGCAGACGTTATTTATTGCTATATGGAAGAGTATAATCAGGTAGTTGTTGAATGTGCAGGTTCGGGGCAGGCAATTGGCGTAATCGCAGAAATCTGAAACTCCAGTCTGCAATGGAATATCTGATGACATACGGATGGGCGATACTCATCATTGCAATAGTGATGGTTGCCCTGTTCGAGCTGGGCATCTTCAACTCTGCCAATTTCGCACCGAAGGCGACGGCAGGAGCGTGCCAGGTCGTGAGGAATGTCGAATCGGTTACGCTGCAGGGGCAGTGCCAAGGAGAGCTGCCGATGTATGTCGCGCAGTTAAATGGGCAGAGCAGTTATGCAGTGCAGAACACGGGCTTTGCTTCCATGAACAGCAATAGCCAGAAGTTCACCATATCCATCTGGATAAACCCTGCCTCTACAAGCGGAGATATTGTTGATGAGGTAGAAACCCTGCCGGCATCCAGCAGCTCGTGGCACGATACCTGGATAGAGCTCGTCTCTGGAAGCGTTTACATACGGATGTGGGCACTTGCATGCGTCAATATAGGCACCGTGCCGACAAACCAGTGGAGCAACATAGTGATGACTTATGATGGAAGCGCTTACAAAGGGTACATAAACGGCGCTTTTGGAAACAGCGGAACCGGAGTGCGTACGGTGCCTGGCGGCGCATATTCTATGTTCTATGCACTCGGTATTCCTGACAGCACAAATTGCGGCTCCGGCGCGCGCTATAAAGGCATGATTGCCAATTACCAATTCTACAACACTTCCCTATCTGCAAACGAGATAAAACAGCTTTACTCGCAGGGTTTGGGTGGGGCGCCGATAGACCCTTTGAACGTGATAGGCTGGTGGCCGCTTAATGGTAACACGCAGGACTACAGCGGCAACTCTAACAACGCACAGCAGAGCGCAGTGGCGTACACTTCGGCTTGGATGTCAGGATATGTGCAGCCATGATCGGCATATGCCAGTTTATTTATTGCGTTATGGAAGATTATAATCAGGTAGTTGATGCATGTACAGATCCTGGGCATACCTGAATCATTCAGACAGAAGATTCAAGGCCCAGTCTGCAATGGAGTACCTGATGACTTATGGCTGGGCCATACTGATAATTGCAATAGTGATGGTTGCCCTTTTTGCGTTGGGCGTGTTTAATTCTGCCAATTTTACCCCAAGGGCAACTGCAGGGGCATGCCAGGTCGTGAGGAATGTCGAAGGGATTAACCTTGAAGGGCAGTGCGGCAATGAGATACCGCAATTTGTGCTCGTACCAGGACCTAGCGGGAAGGTGTTGATTTCCTCCACCAAACTATCAAATTCCTATTCTTTCTCGTTTTGGTTCCAAGAACAGACACTATCCTCAACAAATTACCCCACGATATTCTCAACTGCTCTGGGCGGATGTGTTTTTGATTCCTCGAATACCATGTGGTGTAAATTTCCAGGACGTAGCATAGGCATTTTTAAGCCGGCCCTGAACACCTGGTATAATGTGATAGGGGTTGATGACGGGAGCTTGTGTTCCGTTTACATAAATGGCGTTTTAACTGGAGGGGCGTGGTCATGCAGCGGTGGCTCTACAATATCAAACTGGACAATAGGTCCCCAGGCAGCTGCCCCTACCATAGCCATTGCCAATGTACAGATGTACAACACATCGCTTCAAGCCAATGACATAAAGTCGCAGTACATGGCAGGGATAGGGGGCGTGCCGATATCTCCACTCAACGTTGTTGGATGGTGGCCGCTGAACGGGGATGCAAACGACTACTCTGGCAGCGGAAATAATGGCAAGGCAAGCGGGGTGTCGTATACGTCGGCGTGGACTTCCGGGTACACGCAGCCGTAAACATGAAGCCCCAATAGCCCACTTCAAAAGTAATATAATATTTGCATGGGCGATACTTCTATGCAGCGCACAAGCCACGGATACAAACTTCAGTCTGCAATGGAGTACCTGATGACTTATGGGTGGGCGATACTGATTATCGCAGTTGTGATGGTTGCACTCTTCGCACTGGGCGTATTCAACAGTTCAAACTTCAGCCCAAGGGCAACTGCAGGGGCGTGTCAGGTCGTGAGGAATGTCGAATCGACAACGCTGCAGGGTCAGTGCCAGGGGGAGCTGCCCATGTATGTGCCTTATTTCAAAGGATTATCATACATAAGTACACCTTATTTCACTGACAACATGGGTTCCATGACCGTAAGCGCGTGGATGTATTTTCCGAACGTAAGCTATGGCCAGAATCCGAGAATCGTTGCTAACGGGCATACTGATTCGAACAACGTGGGCTTCCAGCTGATGATGAACGATGGCGGAGCTGGTGGATGGTTTGATGTAGGTAATAGCATATCTAAAGGCACTGCAGCTTGGGCATATACGATACATCCGGGAGAATGGTACTACTATGTAGGCACTTATGACAGGTCAGCAGGAAGCGTCAAAGCATACATAGACGGCAAGCAAGTAGGTGCCGGGAGCTTCACCGGAACAGTATGGAGCAACATCAGCGTTGCAATAGGGTATAACCCATATTACAAGGGAGACTACGTGAAAGGGGACATATCCAATGTGCAAATATACAATGTATCGCTATCAGCCAATGACGTTGAACAGCTCTATCTGGAGGGGATCGGCGGCGCGCCCATAGATCCAGTACATATAGTGGCGTGGTGGCCGCTTAATGGTAACGCGCAGGACTACTCGGGCAATTCCAACAACGGCAATTCTACTGGAGTTTCATACACTGCAGCGTGGACCTCGGGATATTCGCAGCCGTGAGGTCTGAAAGTTATTTATTGTTTCACATGCAATCAATTTTCAGGTAGGGTAATGGAACATAAGCTGCGTGGCAAGTCATTCAAGATACAGTCTGCAATGGAGTACCTGATGACTTATGGGTGGGCGATACTGATCATCGCAGTGGTTATGGTTGCCCTTTTTGCGTTGGGCGTATTCAACAGCTCCAATTTCGCACCCAGGGCATCGGCAGGGGCCTGCCAGGTCGTGCGGAATGTCGAGTCGACAACCCTGCAGGGGCAGTGCCAGGGGGAGCTGCCCAGGTACGTCGCGCAGTTCGATGGCAATAGCATAATAAGCGTTGCGAATATACCTGGAGTAGATGCGATAACCTCTTCAGGCTCCGCTTCTGTGACAATTACAGTGTGGGCATCAACATCTGCCACTGGCAGCATGGGCATGGTCAACTATAATCCAGGCAATGCCTATGGATTATCGTTGGGGCAGGACGCATTATATGGCGGTGATGAGCTGGTTTACATAGATACCATCCAATACAGCTTATACTCACCTAAAGTAAGCGATGGGAACCTGCATTTCTATGCCTTTTCATATGACGGAAACAGCATCGTAAACTATCGCGATGTCAATGGGAAGCTCGTTGTGACTACCAGCAGCAAGAATTTGAATGCTAATGCAATAGCTGCAAGTTCACCGCTGGATATAGGAAATGGCTGGGGCGGCAAATGGGTGGGATTCATATCCAATGTACAGATATATAACAAATCGCTATCTGCGAATGATGTGCAGCAACTGTATCAGGAGGGCATCGGCGGCGCGCCCATAGACCCGATCCACATCGTTGGCTGGTGGCCGCTAAACGGCAACGCGCAGGACTACTCGGGCAACTCGAACAATGGAAAGGCAACTGGGATAGCTTATACCTCTGCGTGGACTTCGATGTATACGCAGCCGTGAGTGCGGTCAGTTATTTATTGCTTTTGCGAGAGACTATAATCAGGTAGTTGTCGAATGCGCGGAGTTTGGGCAGGAATTAGTCGTTTTAGAGGAAAGACAAAGGCCCAATCTGCAATGGAGTATCTGATGACATACGGATGGGCGATACTCATCATTGCAATAGTGATGGTTGCTCTTTTTGAACTTGGGATATTCAACTCTGCGAACTTCGCACCGAAGGCGACGGCAGGAGCGTGCCAGGTTGTGCGGAATGTCGAGTCCGTGACTCTGCAAGGGCAGTGCCAGGGAGAGCTGCCCATGTATGTCGCTGTGTTTGACGGAAAGAATAGCAAGGTATCCATACCGTCAAGTGGAAGCATTAACCCGGCAAACATCACCATAGCGGCATGGATAAATGCTGCATCAATACCGTCATCAACCGTAAGGATACTGGGCAAGGAGTCGAGCACAAGCACCAACGAGTACGATATGTTCCATTCCAGCACGGTTCTGGGCACCAGACTGACCACTACAAGCGGATCCAATTATTACCAGACGCCATCCCCAGTAGCAGTAAACGAATGGCAATTCGGCACGGTCACGTACCAGTCCAGCACAAATACGATAGCAGTATACCTGAATGGAGCACTGCTTGGAAAATCAAGCGCATCCGTAAAAGGAGCCCTGAATGGATCAGTGAACCCGCTGTACATAGGGTACGGCGGTCCGGTTTACTCCACGTACTTCGATGGATACCTGTCCAACATACAAATATACAACACGACGCTATCTGCCAACCAGATAAAGGAGCTTTATACTGAAGGCATTGGAGGTGCGCCGATAGATCCGCTGCATGTTGTAGGATGGTGGCCCCTTAATGGAAACGCGCAGGACTACAGCGGCAACTCTAACAACGGCCAGGCTACAGCAGTATCGTACACGTCAGCATGGACTACTGGATACGCGCAGCCGTGAAGGTGAAGCAGGGGCTTCACTCGAACTGGCCCAGCTTGCCGCGTATGAGGATGTAGAGTATCACTATCCCGATAAGGCCGAGGATGGCATTCACTATGCCAAGATACGCTGCATTCACAATGAAGCTTATGGCAGCTATACCTATCGCGATGTAGAAGCCTAGCTTTTTCCACGTGAACATCAGGTACACGGCAGCTATGCCCACAAGTGAGACTACGCCGAGCAGATATATGACTGCGGAAGACATGCCGGGGATGGCAGAGGTTACTACGGAATTCATGAAGAGGTATGTGACTGCGGATATGAGATATCCTATCAGCATAAGTGCCAACCATATGGTAAGAAGTATTCCGCGCTTCCTTGTAGCGCCAGCGCTTGGCGTACTTTTTGCAAAGGCCATGTATTAACACTCGCAATTAGACTTTATAAAGATAACTAGGAGCAGTCACTAGGGACTTGACATTTACATACAACCACCATCGTCAATGAACATGCACTATCATATCAGATATTCCATCAAGTATGCAATGAGGCACGAATAGATGTGAATTGACACCTTTTTGATGCCAATAAACCTATTTTTGGAAAGTCCGAATACCTCCTTCAAACGCGAGAATATCCTTTCAATAGACCATCTTTTCCCATATTCTGGGTCCTTTGGAACCTCTGATTTTCTATGGCCTCTCCCGTTTCTTGAAATAACTGCCTCCATATTATTGTCATGGATTTCTTTGTATATCCTCGTTGCGTCATATCCTGAATCTGCAAGTAGTTTGGCACCAAACATAACGCAGAATCGTTTCTTCACATCTTCAAACAAATTGTGGAAAAATACAGAGTCATGCCTATTTCCAGGTGCAATAAAGAACCCCAATGGAATGTCGGATTCTGCATCTGCAATTGCATGCAATTTGTAACCAAAGAACATCTCGTTGGCTTTGCCATTTGCATCTTCCTGCTCTCTTTTCGAAGGCGTTCTATGCCCCCATCTCGCATCTTTGTCATCATGCGAACTTGCATCTATGTCAGTACTATCTGGTGCAAGAAGGCGCACTCGTCTCCCTTTAAATCTATCTTGCAGTATCCAATTATTCAAATCTCTAAGGATATTTGGATCTGAGCGTTCTCTTACCTTTGAAAATGTCGAAAAGGTAGGCATAATTTTGTAACCTAACATCTTTCCAATTTTATCCGTACCAACAAATTCTACAAGTTCAATATCCGTCAGGTGTTTTATCTGTTTCACAACTAATGCAACTATATGTTTCGCAAACTTCTTCGTATGCCCATGTTCCTGCACTATAATACGTGCAGCTGCACAAACCTCTGGTATTTTATTCTTCAACTCTTCTATTTTCATGTTAAAACTCTTCTGGCAAGGCGACCAACACGCTAATCGTGTTGGTTGCTACAGAAGAAACCGACGACATCAAAGAGAAGAGAAACCACAAAGTATAATCAAAAGGAAGGTTTATAATTTGTCAAGTTCCTAGCAGTCACCTTTGCACAGGAACATGGAAAATTGGTGATATGCGGCGGACGGAAAGCATAACTGCAAATATTGCTGCGCCAGATATCACCACCATCGGCCCTGCGGGAAGGCCGCTGAAGCCAGATATCAGTATCCCCGATAGTGCACTTATGAGCCCGAAGGAGGCGCTCATGAGGGAGTACCTTCTCAGGCTGGTGCCCACCATTCGGGCAGCGGCAGCCGGCACTATTACAACGGCCCCTACAAGCAAGGTGCCTACCTCCTTTATGCCTATTGCGACTATCACGGCCACGAGCAGAAGATACGCCAGGTTTATGCGCTCGACGTTCACCCCGCTTGACATGGCAAGCTCGCCGGACACCATGGTCAACACAAGCCGGTCGTATATGGCACGCGTTATCATTACAACAAGCAGGGATACAGGAACCGTAATGATAAGGTCTGTCAGATTTACCGTGGAGATATCTCCGAAAAGGGCATCGAGGAGGTCTACCTGGGGGGTTATCAGTATTCCTATGGCGAGTGCCAGCACGAATATCACACCGATTATCGCTTCCATAGGAAGCGTTGTGCGCTTCTGTATGTGCCAGGTGAGAACTGCGGCAACTGCGAGGAACGCAAATGCGCCTATGAACGGATTGAAATTGAGCATGAGGCCTATGGCAAGGCCAGGCAAGGCCACGTGGGAGAGTGCGTCCCCAACAAGCGCCATGCGGCGCGAGACCATTATGGATCCCAGGTATCCTGCCGCAGTGCCGACAAAGGCGCCGACTATGAGAGCTAAATAGAGATCTGCCATGATTTCACCTAAACGGCCTGCGGGAGTGCCTCTCCAGTCCCTTTATGCCGGATGTGCTTCCGTACATCAACCCCAGTATCCTTGAGCTTGATAGGCCGGAGGTAGGCCCGTAGAATGTCTGGCGCCTGTTCAGCGCAAGCAGGTGGTCCGAATAGTGCATCACCACGTGAAGGTTGTGCGAGATTAGCAGCACGGTCATGCCCATGCTCTTCTTGAGCTGCGTGACCTTCTGGTATATTGGCTCCTCGGAGCCTATGTCCACTCCTGAGGTGGGCTCGTCCATAAGCAGGATGTCAGGATTGTCTACTATGACCCAGGCTATTAGAACCCTTTGGAGCTGGCCGCCTGAAAGCGAGCCGAGCTGCTGGCCCAGTACGTCCTTGTGCAACCCGACATACCCTATGCACCTGTCAAGCCCGGCCTTGCACTTGAACCTTAGGAACTCCTCAACTGATATCGGCAGGTCTGTTGATATGAGGCTCTGGGGCACGTATCCGATCTTCTTTCCAGAACCCCACTTCACCTCACCAGTATAAGGCACAATTCCTAGAAGGGCCCTAAACAAAGTAGTCTTTCCAGAGCCATTGGGCCCAACTATGGCCATGGTCTCGCCCTTCTTTGCGCTGAAGCCTACGCCATCAAGGAGCGTCCTGCCCTGAACCTTAACGCAAAGTCCAGAGACAGATAGAGCCTCGTCCAACCAATCCAACCCGCCATTATATCGCGCGCGGATATTTTATAATCAACTGGTGCAGATTGGGAAATTAACAATGAGCAGGTATTTTGCAAGATGTTTACCCTTAAAATGCAAGCCGTACTTCACTGTGGCCTGATTATTCTTTTGCGAGGTCCTCTTCGGCCCTGGCCGCAGTAGGCATGGCAAAGCTGTCCTTGCGCATGCTCTCCCCGTAAGACCTTATCTTTCCGGTCTTCTCGCTTATAGAGTACGCTGTGACTCCCAGAGGTATGTCGTACCAGTGCTTGAAATCGCCCTTCAGCGTGGCTACCCACCCGTTCCTTACCTCCCTGAATTCAAAATCCTCTACGACCCCGGGCTTTAGCTTGAGGTGTTCTGATAGCCTCATTGCGGCCTCTTCCTTGTCCATGGACTCACAATATCTTCGCTTGGAATGGATTAATAAGCCATTATGTACGGTGCCTGAAGTCCTGGGCATGGCTCAGGAGTGTAATACAAAAAAACAAAAAGAAGGAGTAATCCTTTGTTAAGAATGAGCCGTGGGTTATTCGTCGGTTATGGCTTCCTTTACCTTTTCCATTGTCGCGGGATCTATCTGGCGCATATTGTGTGCCTTTTTAGCGTGGCTGGCTATCTTCTTCATTAACTCCTCTTCGCTTCCGGCCCTTGCTGTGAAGTCACACGACATACCTATGTCCCTGCATGCAAAACTCTTTGCCATAGTTTCACCAATTTGGATTATGGGGCTGGGGCTATAAAAAAGATGTAGAAATATTTAGGCCGGTATTTATTTGCTTGCATTTTCAGAAAGTTATAAATAAGCAGCAGGATGTCACTTCCTGGACGACGAACTCTTGCGGAATATATCCCCGAATAGCTTGTTGTACCTGTCACCTACACTTCCCAGAGTTACGCAGCCCATGTACTTCCCCTTTTGAACCACTGGCACCCAGGTAGTCCTGCACTTGGCCATTATCGTCATGGCACGCCTTGCAGAGTCCTGCGGCCTGACGGCCTCTATGTGGTCCATCGGAGCGGTGCCGAGCTTGCGCAGGTATCCGCCGTGAAGGTTTAGCATGGATACCTTGCCTAGCACCTTGCCCCCCTTGCTGTCAACAACTGGCAGGTTTGTAAGGCCCATGGAATGCATCCTCTTCCTGGCATAAGAGACGCTGTGCTCGGATGTCAGCGCAATGTCCACAGTGCCTAGGTCCTTTATCTTGATGTTCTCAAGTATTGGCCTGTCGAACTCGTGGGCATGGGCAGGCGAGTCCGTGCGGGTAGGGACCTGGGAGCTGTAGATGGTGTTCTGCCCTGATATGAGGTACGAGAGCGCCACGGCTATCATTGCTGCAGGAAGCAGCTGTAGGCTTCCCGTCATCTCCGTAACCATGAGCAGGACTGATATTGGTATCTTGCCTGCACCGCCCATGAACGCCAGCGCGCCCACTATGACGAAAGGCGTGACAGATGCTGCTATGGAAGGGCTGATGTAATTGAAGAGCATGCCGAATATGAGGCCAAGTGACGCGCCGATGAATATGCCGGGTGCGAACACGCCTCCCGAACCCCCTGAGCCTATGCTGAATGACGTTGCAAAGACTTTGGCGAAAGGAAGGACTATCAGCACCAGCAGGAGAGGAAGCCCAAATGTCGGAAGGGATTGCACGCTGTTGTTGAACAGCATCTGCACCCACCCGTATCCTACGCCCATCACCTCTGGAAAGATAAGGGCTATGACCCCCACGACCAGTGCGCCTATCATTGGCTTGTAGTGGTTCTTTATCCTCAGGGACCGAAAGAGCCCTTGCACCTCGTAGAATACCTTGACATAGAAAATGACGAAGATCCCTGCTGCTACTCCGAGTATCGCAAAGAATGGGAGGCTGAGGGGATTGAACACCCCCAGATAATATCCGAAGATGGGCTGGAACCCGACTATGGAGCCGAATATGGAGTACCCTATTGCACTGGCTACTATTGCAGGGAAGAGGGCATTGGTCTCGAAGTCACGCTTGTAAGGCACCTCGATCGCAAGAAGTGCGCCGCCTATAGGGGCCTTGAATATCGTTCCGATGCCTGCGCCGGTACCCACCAGGACGGCTATCCTTCTTTCGCTTGGGGATAGCCTGAATGTGTCGGCCAGGAACGAGCCTATGCCTGCAGCTATCTGTGCAGTTGGGCCTTCCCTCCCGGCGCTGCCTCCAGAGCCTATCGTTATCGCAGATGCTATGGCCTTGACCAGGGGCACGCGCCTGCGTATCTTGCCGTCCTTGTGGTGGAATGACTCTATCATGGCATCGGTTCCGTGTCCCTCTGCCTCCGGGGCAAAGGTATACACGAGGAGCCCGGAGAACAACCCCCCAAGCATTATGGACACTGGAACTAGAAGGTAGTTGCCCGGAACATACGGCTGGGAGCCCTCGCTTGTTGAAGAGGGAAGTGACATGCCGACCATATGCCCGAGAAAGAGGTCCTGGGCATACGCTATCATGTAGTAGAATATTATAGCCCCGAACCCGGCTGCTATGCCTATGAGGATGCCTAGAATCAGCCACTTCCTTAGATACTCTAAATTGCGGATCTTGATATCCATACCGATAAGAATGAAGGCAGACAAGTTTATATTGGTGTTTCCGCATTTCTGGTATCTCGCTCGTGCAGGCGTAGGTTTCAGGGGCGCAGCAGAGCAGGTATAACGAATAGCGCTATGAGTATGTTGGCTAGGACAATTGAGGTTATGAGCACATAGAGCCAGTTCCTCTCAATGGCAAACGAAGCGATGGACATAGCCACCCTGGCGACCGGGGTGGCAAACAGGACGAATATGCCTATAGTCAGGATATATTCTCCCTGATTAGACAAGGATTGGATGCCGGAGTACGATAATGCAATGCCTATAAGTAGCAGCAGGGCGCTGGCCACTACGCCTATCCTTAAGGACCAGGATATTATCTTGTACATGTCGACGTTTGTCATGAGAAGCCCAACCCCCTAGATATCATCTCAACCGCAACTATGACAAGTATCGCTATGAAGATTCTCCTTATACTGGTGCTGTGCGATGATTCCATTGTCTTGCTGCCTAGGTACGCGCCTGCGACTACGCCGACTATTATGGGAGCGACCAAGCTTGGCACGATGTAGCCAAGCGCCCAGTATATAGCTGCGCCGGTTATGGCAGTGACTCCTATCATGAAATCGCTTGTAGCAGTGCTCACCTTGACTGGAAGATGCATTGCCGAGTCCATCGCAAGAACTTTGAGCACCCCTGAGCCCACGCCCAGGAGCCCGGATATGAATCCCGCAACCCACATCACAATCTCGCCTAGCCACCATCTTATGCCGTTGTAGCTTATTCGCCGGCCCTCCGCCTTGTCGTAGTAGCTGCCGTGCATTTGGAATATCCTTGTTGTGCTATCCGGCCTTGCCGATTTCTCATCGTCGCCGCGCCTCAGGGTCGGATAGACAGATGTGAGCACGACAACGCCGAAGAGTATGAATATTACGAACGAGAGATTGTGGGAGTAGACGAATGCTGCGGTGAGGGCCCCGATTATGGCGCCTATGGTGGTGCCTATCTCCAAAGACATGCCTATCTTTATGTTTGATATCTTGTCCCTGACGTATGCTGTGGCCGCTCCGCTCGATGTGGCTATGGTGGCTACGAGGCTTGCGCCTGTGGCATGCTCTATGGGGATGCCTAGCAGCAGGGTAAGCGCAGGCATTATCACTACCGCACCGCCAAGGCCAGTCATGGACCCCACGAAGCCTGCGAATATGCCTATCGCCATGAGTATAGCTAGGTAAATTAGGGGCATCATTTTACTGCACCGTCAATGCGAAGCAGGCATTTACGTTAATGATTGGTACTTCGCATTTAAATGCCTTGCCGAAAGGTTGCGCATGAAGGCATGGGGCCTGGACATTATAACAAACATTTGGAAATATTTTGGCCAAAATAGCTATTTTAAAATAAGATGCAGGAGGAGAAGAGATTAGGCGAGATTTATGGTTTTTATGGCTTCTAGAAGTAGAGGGCTAAGACAAGGAGAACGCGCAGGAGAATTGTCACCATCACTAAGGGGGCCGGGGCAGCAGACCATGGACACATATACCTTCAGCTCCATGATTAGGAATGCAGTAGGAAGACTGGGACATGAAGAGGTATGTGGAGTTTTGAGAAGCCGTGGATTTGCAACCAAGAAGGAGGAAGGGGCATTCCCTGCATATACACTGACGGCACAGGCAGCAGAAAGCAGTAGGGCAGATAGAAGGGAAGCGCTTATAGCAGAGTTAATAAGGAACGGGGACAGCCCAGCGACAGCAGTAGTAAAGGCAGCAAGGCAGTCTGCTTCGGAAGCAGATGAAAGGATTGCAGCGCGCCGCAAGGAGATTGAAGGGCTTGGAAAGACAGTTGACGCGGCAATCAAGTCGATGGGGCGCGAGGATGTGGCCGCTGTCCTGTCAGAGCTTAAGCTCGTGGAAAATGCGCGCAGGGGCTAATACAATATTTAGGCAAGAGGGCTTATTCTATTATGGCACTAAAGGCAAAGGACGGAAGCATGAAGATAGCGGACATATCCCCAGAGACGAGGGATCTGGCGGCGCAGCTAAAGGAATTTGGATGGGAGCCTAGAAAAGTGCACGTTAAGGCAGACCTCGATGCAGTAGGCTTAAATCCAGTGTTTGATTGTCTGCCTAGGGGAAACATCACTGCAATGAAGTCGCGCGATAGGGGCACTGCCATGATGCAGCTGCTGCGCATGGACGATATAAACGCCATGATACCTCAAAATTCGCCTGGGGCAGTGTGCCTGCTAAGGCATCTAGGCGTAGATGTCGGGCATGCCACCTCGCACATAATGGGAGAGACGCTGATAGAATACAGCAACTCGCTTCACGCCGAAGGTATGGGAAGGGAGGGGATATTCAAAAATATGCAGGACGTATTGCGAAGAGCCATAAGCATCGTTTCAACAATAAACAAGGCAGGCATATGGCATGGGGACCTGACATTTGGCAATATTATGCGCACGTATAAAGGGGAGATAATGCTTCTGGACCCGGAAGTGTCTATGGACATGGTTAGCGGGATGGCTGCAGACGCGACATTTATTGCATACGCTAATGAGTATGTTTCAAAGTTCGGCGCAGTTATGAGGAGAAATTAGAATTCGTAGTGGCTTGCAAGCTCTGGCAGATAAGTCTCGTACTTGCTCTTGATCGCCTGCTGGAAGTCCTTAGACTTTGCGGGGTCCCCGTGCACTATGAATATGCGCTTGAGCCCGTCTATCTTGCCTATCAGCGTGAGCAGCTGCTGCCTGTCGGCGTGAGCAGACAGATGGTACTTCTCCACCTTGAGGTTCACAGTGACGTCTTTCTCGTCTATCTTTACATGCTTGGCGCCGTTCTCGAACTCCCTTCCGAGAGTGCCTTCGGCCTGGAAGCCCACAAGAAGCATCTTATTCTTGGCGTCTGAAGCCATGTGGAGGAGGTACGTGAGTATTGGCCCGCCGGTGAGCATGCCGCTCGTGGTCACAACTATGGCGGACTCGCTGCCGTGTATTATCCTGTTACGCTGCTGCTTGGTTGTGACAACATAGAAGTTCTTGGACTTGAATGGATCGTCATCGTTAAGGAGTATGCGCTTCTGGAGTTCGTCCCTGCAATAGATTACATTGTGGCGGTGTATCCTCATGGCCTTGCCTATCATCCCGTCCATGTAGAGCTTTGCAGGCGGTATCAGCCCGGACTTCATGTAGTCGTCAAGAACCATAAGAACTTCCTGCGCGCGGCCGACCCCGAAGCTTGGTATGAGCACCTTGCCCCCTTGGAGTATAGTCTCCTTTATGCTTGCAAGCATCTGGTCTATAACTTTCTTCTCTGACTGGAAGACATCATCCGGGCCGCTGTAGGTTGATTCCGTTATTAGGGTGTCTGCCTTAAGGTGCTCCGAGTATGCGGGATCCAGCAGCTTGGTGGTCCTCAGGTTGATATCACCAGTGTAGAGCAGAACATTCTTTCCGTCGCTAACCTCTATCATGGCGCTGCCCAGTATATGACCTGCAGGAAGGAACTTGAGCGTGAGGTCGTTTATCCGAAACTCCTGGTGGAACTCCATGAGGCGCGTGTGCCGCTGCATGCGCGAGACGCTGTCCTTTGCCACATTGGTAGGGGTCGATATGCGCATGTAGTCGCTGATCAGCACGTTGCTGAGCTCGAAGGACGGCTTAGTGGCGTACATGAAGCCCTCGTAGCCTACGGAGTATATGTGCGGGACATACCCCGAATGGTCAAGGTGCGCATGGCTTATCACAACGCCATCTAGAGCCTTTAGCTCATGATCAGTTATTAGAGGAAACTCGACTTCCTTGCCGAGCTTTATGCCGGCATCGAGAAGTATCTTGGCCTTGTCGCTCTCCAGAAGTATGCAGCTGCGCCCAACTTCGCCAGCCGCCCCATAAAAAGTCAATTTCAATTCAACACCGACTCGTCAGACTCTTCCCTTTCCTGCTTATCGGACCGTTTCTCCTTTATCACGGCGATGTCTGCGAGGCTTACTTCCTGAGGCTTTGGCTGCTCCCTTGGCTGCTTCCTATCCCTGTCGAACTGCGGCCTTCTGGTCGCCGCCCCTGTTATGGATCTGAGTTCGCCGTATAGCACGTCAAGCTTCTTGTCTGACTCCTTTATCTTCTCGTCAAGCTCCACAAGCTGCTTCTCGAGCTGGACGATGTCGCCGTCTATGAACTCGAGCTTCTTCCTGAGCCTGAATGACTTGAGGGCTTCCTCTAGCTCTATCTCCACTGCATTCTTCTTCATGATGAGGTCCCTTTCTGCCTCAGGCGTGAAGGCCTCAGTGGCGATTCTGAACTCGAGCTGCTCCTTCCTCCTTCTCAGGAAGCCTATGTTCTTAGTAGTATTCTTGCTTATCTCGGATAGCTGTGATATTGCTATCTTGTCGGCTGCCTTGTAGGCAAGCCTCTTCCTTGCAGACTTTATGTCTTTTATGAGGCCAAACCTGCGGTTCTTCTCCGCGTCTATGTCCGCCCTAAGCTGGTCCAGCTTGGAGAGCGGTGCGGATGGAGCCTTTGGAGCTGCGGCCGGAGCACTTGTCTGTGCCGCAGTGGCCTCCCCTGCATTCGCAGGCTTTTCTGTTTTAATATCCTCGCTCAGTAAATCGCCTTCTTTGATAAAACTAGGCTATAAACATCAAGTAACCTATCCGTTGCCCTTTCTTTTGAAAACGCCCTTGCCGTCTCAACAGCACTGTCTTTATAATCGTCACTACTCTTTAAAACCTTTTCTATCTTTTTGGCACAGGAAGTATAATCACCAGGCCTGAACCTCTCCCCATTTCTGCCGTTGACTATTATTTCTTTTATGGCCAGATAATCCGCTCCGACTACAGGCTTCCCGCATGCCATCGCTTCCAGGACAACTATGCCCTGCGTCTCGAATGTTGACGGAAGGCAGACGGCATCTGCCGACAGATACATCTTGTGCAGCATGGACTTCTCCACGAAACCGGTGAATGTTGTGTTCTGCATTATGCCGAGTTCCTTGGCCATGGCCTTGTAGTGGTGCTCGGCCGGACCGGTGCCACCTATTACAAGCCTTATGCCATCATCCTTTTCCATTAAGGACTTGGCTGCCCTTAGAAGCACCTCTATCTTCTTCTCCCTGCTCAGCCTGCCCAGGTAGAGTATCTCCTTGCCATCCTTTTGAACGCCCAGAGACCTGCGAAGGGCCTTTGGCGATGGGCCCGGCCTGAGAAGAGACGTGTCGACAGAGTTTGGAACGACGTGTACATCATCTATCCCGGACCGATTGAGCATGCGCTTGACGGTATCCGTAGGTGCTATCACCGCGTCGCATCGGTTGTAGAAGAACTTCAGGTACTTTAGCATTGACGCCTTGGCCAGTCGCTTGAGGTGCCTGTTCTTTGGATAATATGCATCGACTATGGGTCGGTTGGTAACTAATGTGTGGAACGATCCTACGATAGGTATGCGCAGCATCTTGGCCGCCATCATTCCGGCAAAGCCCATCACCATGGGCGTCTGCACGTGTATGAGGTCTATGCCCAGCTCTGATAGCTTGAATAGTGAATTGTATGGAAACAGGGCGACATTATACTGCGGATATGGCTTGAACTCCATGCCCGGATATACGAATACGTCCTTCTTTGCGAACTTGCGCGCTGACTTCATGTCACCGGTGGCGAAGACATACACCTTGTGTCCGCGGCGCTCAAGCTCCTCCTTGAAATTAAGTGTAGAAGTTACAACCCCATCCATGCTCGGAAGATAAGTATCGGTGTAGAAGGCGATGTTGAGGCTTTCCATGGATACACTACAGCTGCACAGCCTCCCCGCCAGCGTTCTTTATCTTCTCTGCGGCCCTCTTGGAGAACCTGCTGGCAGAGACCTTGACAGGTGCGGTTAAAGTACCGCTGCTGAGCACTTTGTATCCGCGCAGGCTGAGTTCATTCTTGCCCTGTGCGGCCTTTGAGACCCCATCCAGGTTTATCTCATTGAGCTTCTTCCTTCCCCATGGCGTGAAACCGCGGTGGTCCAGCCTCTCCCTTTCATACTTTACTATGCGCGTGAACTTATGCTTCTTTCCTGCACGGCCTACTCCTCCCCTGCTTCCTGCGCCTCTCCTGTTCTTTATGTTTCCTGCTCCCCATCGCCTTGTGCCCAGGTATTTCCTTGACTTGCTCTTGTTTCTGATTACCATAATACAACCTTATGCCATTCTCTTTATAAGCTCGTTTACCTTCTCGCCGCGGTATCCGAGTGCGCCTCCTACGGCGAAGCTCTGCTTTATGCCCTCGTATCCGCGCCTTGGAGGATGCATTGTTATTGGAAGCTTGAGAACATCGCGGGCCCTCTTCTTGCCGGACATCATGGATGAAATATCATCCTTGGACACTTTAGAGCCCTTGCTATCCAGGAGCTTTGCGAGAACTCCCTCTTCTACAGGCCCGTACGTTACGAAATCCTTGCACTTCTCTATCATGCCAAGATTGGCAGCGGTGCCGAACACCAAAGAGAGATTGTTGACCTTCTTGACGTTGAGCCTTGAGAGGGTCTCGTTTATGCTTCTCCTTACGCCTATCCTTCCCCTCACGCGTATTACCGCTATCAGCTTGTTGTTCAAATCAGCCTTCATAAATTAGACCTTCTAAATCTCATATTTATTAGTTCAGAAAGGTTTTTATACACTGCACATATGCACCTTTCCCAGAAGCACACAGCACTGCAAGAGCGCGCCGGCCATCCCATATCCTAGGTAGAAGGATTATCATGAACATTATATATTGGTATGATGTAGCGCCAATAGCAGCTAGAGAGCGGCCAGGGGAGGGGGTATGAAGACCATGCAGGTCTGCGCAACACAAAGCAGGAGGTTGTCCAACCTGCCATGATGGGCAGCTGCAGGGCAAATATTATCGGGCTGGGCGCTGGCCTGTTAGATTTCCAGCCTGACGCAGGCGAAGTATATTGCGGGATGGAAGGATTATGGAACCTGAGAAGGCCTGCCGCCAGCCGTCGTCTCAGAAAGGTTTAAATTAGCGTAATGGGGTATTAGTGTATTGTGAAGAATGGTTCTATGAGGATGGCACAGTTACTGTTTAGCGCAGCGCTCGTCCTATTCCTTTCTGGCATATCATCAGCATACATGAACGTGACGTACCTGAATACAACAGTGGTGCTTAACACGTCGACATCTGCCAGGGTGGTTGAGACGCTCACGATAAACATGTCCAACTCTTCGGTGGCACAGTACCTCCAAGACAGGCAGGCACTGAACCTGACCCTCAGTGAGTGGGCGGCAGTGCTGCACACAAATCTCCTAATACAGCACATAGTGAACCCAGATTCCAGCATAAGCAACTTCACGCTGCTTCCGGGCCCGCTGCTCTACAGCAACAGCAGGACTGCTGAGGCGCGCCTGACCATGAGCTATGTGGCACACAATATAACCTCAGTGATGAATGTTGGGCCACGCAAGTTCGAGTACATGGTGGACAGCGCGGCACTGAACTTCCAGCACGCGCCAGGAGGAGAATCCCTGCCGCAGAACGCAAGATTCAACATACTAATACCGCGAGGGACTGAGCTCGTGGCAGTCTATCCGGCCCCTGACTTTCCGCCACCAAGCTTCCTGGGAACTTACAACAATGTCACAGCATTCTCATGGTACGAGGGCGAGCCTCTCACAAAGTTTAAGTTCTCATACCTGGTGACCCAGTCATTGCAGGAGGAGGTAGTGTCATACTTCAATTCTATGTACAAGGGTTACACGCAGCAGATATACCTGCTTATCATAATACTTTTAAGTGTGACATCAGTTTACGTATACGTTAAAGTCTTCGCCTGATACGGTGTAGTTTGAATGCACAAGTACGAAGCCATGGTGCTCAAAGCATTGCGCGCAAAAAACCACATGGGGTTTGACGAGCTAGTGTCAGCTTCAGGCTTGGGCAGGGATGAGGCCCTATGGGCGCTCGAGAGCCTCAAGCAGTCAGGAATGGTGGATATAGAATACGGCGAGGAGGAATTGATAGACATCAGTGATGAGGGCAAGGAGTATGTGAAGGATGGGCTGGCGGAAGAGCAGCTCCTAAGAAGGATGCTCAAGGAGAATATCAAGGCCGCCGGGCTGCAGGACCAGAAATCCAGGATAGGGCTCCAGTGGGCCAAGGCTGGAGGCTTCATCCACATAGATGCAGGAGAGCTGAAATTGACAGAGGCGGGAAAGAAGGCAGCCGAAGAGGGCGTGCCGGAAGGCATGCTGCTTAGAAGGCTTGCTAAGGGGGATTACGATTCGAAGGCCCTGGCGCAGTTGGGGCAGCAGATGCATAACCTTTCAAAGAGGAAGCTGGTTGCGGTGCATAGCGAGAGGTACATAAACAGGATAGGCATAACCAAAAAGGGGCTCGATGCGCCTGAGTACTCTGATGTTATAGAGCAGGTAGATAGGGGCGTCATTGCTGGAGAGACGTGGAAGGGCAAGGAATTCAAGAGGTATGACGTCAATGTGGGTGTTGAAGGCAGGATCCCTGCGATGAGGAGCCCTATAAAGAGGATAATAGACCAGGTTAAGGACGCTTATGTGAGCATGGGCTTCCAGGAGGTCTCGGGACCTGCAATAGAGACATCCTTCTGGAACTTCGATTCGCTTTTCGTGCCGCAGGACCACCCGGCAAGGGAGATGCAGGATACGTTCTACCTCTCAAAGCCGGAGTCTGCAGAAGTGGAAAGCAGGGAATTCGTGAAGAAGATAAAGAGGGCGCATGAGAAGGGATGGCATTCCAAGTGGAGCGAGGACACGGCACGCCAGCTGGTGCTAAGGACACACATGACAAGCGTGTCTGCAAGGTTTGTGTACAAGGTTATAGACAATATAGCCAACAACAGGGAGCAGTACAGCCTGCCTGTTAAGCTCTTCTCGGTTGGCAGAGTATTCAGGAACGAGGCCATAGATTACAAGCATCTCGCAGACCTCTACCAGATGGATGGGATAATAATAGGGAAGGGGCTCACCATGGCCAACCTATTTGACACACTCACAAGAGTGTATGACTATATGGGAGTGGAAGTAAGGTTCAAGCCTTCCTACTTCCCGTTCGTGGAGCCCGGGGCAGAATACCAGGCAAGGCTAAAAGGCAGGGACGAATGGATAGAGATGGGTGGAGGAGGCATCATAAGGGAGGAGATAACCGGAGTGAGAAGGAACAGGCTAACGGTGCTCGCATGGGGTGCGGGAGTTGAGAGGATATTGCTCGTTAAGGACCCGAGCCTTGCCAGCATATCTGAGCTTTACAACAACGGCATTGGATGGCTGAGGAAGAGGAGGTTGGTATGACATGCCGGTAATAACGATAGACAAGAAGTACCTATTCAGGCTGCTTGGGTCAGGCACTGACGAGAAGATGCTCAAGGAGCATGCGGCAAAGCTGGGCTTCGAGATAGAGAGCACCAGCGACAAGGAGCTTTTGCTGGAGGTCACGCCAAACAGGCTCGACCTTCTCGATGCGGTGGGGCTCGCGAGGGCGATAAAGAACTTCACGCACAGATCAAGCAGCTTCAACTACAGCATAGCCAAGGAGACCGAACCGGCATTCACAATCACGGTGCATCCGAGCGTGAAGAGGGTGTTCCCATTCATAGCGGGAGTTGTGGCAGAGGGACTTGACCTAGGCGAAGCTGAGCTTCTCGACCTCATAAACTTCGCTGAGAAGTTCTGTGGAACTTACGGGAGGAATAGGAGGAAGATAGCAATAGGGATGCACAACATCGACGCCATGAAACCGCCATTGACCTACAGGTGCGGCTCTGATGGGAAGTTCGTGCACCTTGGGTCCACAGAGGCAAGGCTCTACAGCGAGATACTGGACTCCACCAAGCAAGGCGAAGCTTATTCAGGCATAGTTCGCAGGGGCAAGGTGTGCCACTACCCCGAGCTCATGGACTCTGAGGGAACCATAGCGTTCATACCAATAATCAACTCCGAAAGGACTAAGATAACTGTAAACACGAAGAACATGTTCGTGGACATAACTGGCACTTCTGAATATGCGGTGAACAAGTCAGCAGATCTCATGGCAGCCATATTCATGGACATGGGTGGCAGGGTAAGAAGGGTGAAGGTTGACTACGGCGCGCACCAGGTGTACACGCCTGAGCTCCAGGAGAGGTACATATCCGTTCCGCTCAGGCGCATGGAGAGCGAGATAGGTGTGCAGATAGGATTCAACAATGTCATATCCCTTGCGAACAAGATGGGGTATGAAGCAGCGCTCGTAGGCAGGAACATAAGGTTCAGGGTGCCCGAGTACAGGCTTGATGTGATAGGGGAACAGGATATAGTGGAGGACATAGCGATAGGCTATGGATACGATTACATAAGGCCCATACCGATAGCATACACGCAGCAGGGAGGGCTGGAGGAGCAGACATCGTTCGCTAGGAAGGTGGGGGAGGCGATGGTGGGGCTCGGCTTCAGCGAGCTTGCCAATTCTTACCTCACCAACGAGGACATCAACTTCGACAGGCCAGGCCTTCAGAGAGATGAGAGCGCAGTCATGCTCAAGAATCCCAAGACCGAGGCCATAAGCATGCTAAGGACATGGCTTCTTCCGTCCATACTCAAGGATCTCGGCATGTCGACGCATGACAAGCTGCCGCAGAGCGCCTATGAGATAGACATGGTGTTCAGGCTCAAGGAGGGTATGCCCTCGGAGTCGTACAGCCTTGGAGGCGCAACCATAGACCCGAAGAGGAACTTCAACGACGTAAAAGCAGAGATAGGCGGGCTGATGGGCGCGCTGGGCATAGCCCACTCGGTATCGCACTACAGGCATCCGAGCTTCATAGAAGGTAGGTGCGCCGAGATAAAGGTAGGCGATGTTCACGCAGGATTCTTCGGAGAGCTGCACCCCAAGGTGCTCAAGGAGTTCGGGATAGAGGAGCCTGGCACTGCCTTCGAGATGGAGCTGGAGAAGCTGCAGAAGGCAAGGTAATCTTCTGCCCCGCAGGGCACGCTAGTTCTGGAATAGAATATTAATCCCAGATGCAATAGTAAATGCATGCATAACCCTAAAGTGCCCACCGTGGACTTCAAATTCAGGTTCGCAAAGGCGCGGAGCAGCCAGGAGAGGATGATGCTCGACATATACGGAGCACTCGCCCAGGGGAAGAGCATTTTCATAAACGCACCCACAGGGGTAGGCAAGACGGATGCGTCCATATCGGCATGCCTAACGTACGCCGTGGAGCACGATCTTGATGTCTTCTTCCTTACCCCCAAGAACTCGCAGCACAGGATAGCCGTAGAGGTGCTCAAGGGCCTGAGAAGCAAGTTCAGCATGGGCGTGAAGTACATAGACGTGGTCGGGAAGAGGAACATGTGCGTAAATCCCGAGATAAACCTGCTGGAAGGCGAGGCCTTCTACAAGTCATGCGAGCAGTTGGTTAAGAACAGGAGATGCAGCTTCTATGAGAATTCCAGGGACATGGAGAAGCCTGACTTCGCATTGGAAGAGGCAGGCATGAGCGGCCACAACAAGCTCTTTAGCGAGTCCTTTGACCGTGGCGTGTGCGCGTACGAGATATCGGCCAAGCTGGCACGGGAGGCCAACTTCGTGATAGCAGATTACGCACACATGCTAAACCCATTCATAATGAAGGCCTTCCTCAAGAAGATAGAGCACTCCCTTAAGGACTCCATAATAATATGGGACGAGGCGCACAACATCTCCAACATTGCCGCATCTTACATGAGCACATCGCTGAGCACGCAGGCGATACAGCGCGCTTCGGAGGAGCTGACAGCGATACGCAGCGGCATAGACCTCGGCTACCTTGAGTATCTTCTTTCCGGGCTGGCCGATGCGAAGGTAAAGGTGGACGGACCCGGAGAGGCGTTTGTTGAGAAGAAAGACATACCGGGCATGCTGACAACCAACACTGAAGAGGTGTGCGACCAGCTCGAGAAGGCAGCGATGGAGTATATCAACAATACAGAGGCAAAGCGCTCCTCGCTCATGCACATCGCAAGATTCCTCAGGGCGCTATCATCATTCGATGACTCCAATGCAGTGATAGTGTCAAGGTACGGGAAGGGCATAAAGCTGTCGATATCCTGCCTGTACCCTTCAGAGGCGATAGAGTCGATGAAGCAGGCGTACGCCAACGTGTTCATGAGCGGGACCCTTCTGCCCTTGAAGATGCATATGGAGATGCTGGGATTCCAGGACGCACACTCGGCAAGCTACCCCATGCCATACCCCAAAGAGAACAGGATATGCCTGCTTGACAAGGAGGTCTCGACCAAGTACACGAGCAGGACGCCGGACCAGTTCAGGTCCATAGCGGATAGGATCGCCTCGGTCAAGGACAGGGTCAGCGGCAACGTGGCCGTCTTCTTCCCCAGCTTCGGAGTGCTAAACTCGGTGAGGAGGCACATGCAGAGGCAGGTCAGGTTTATTCAGAGGGAAGAGATGAGGAGCCTGCAGGTAGAGCAGATGATCAAGGAGTTCAAGGAGAGCGATGACAATCTCCTTTTTGCAGTAATGGGGGGGAGCCTTAGCGAGGGCATAGACTATGCCAACAACATAATAAAGGGGATAATAATAGTGGGCATACCGTTGGAGAGGCCTAACCTCGAGCTCCAGGCCAAGGTAGAGTACCTGAACAAGAAGTTCGGGATGAAGGGCAACGAGTATGCATATCTTATACCCGGCGTGATGAAGGCAGTCCAGGCAGCCGGAAGGGCGATAAGGGGGGAGGAGGACAGGGCATTCATACTCTTCATGGACAAGAGATATTCGTGGAGCATGTACCGTTCCATAATATCCGACTTCATGAAGATAGAAGATGATAGTGACTACATATCCAGGATATCTAAGTTTATGGAAAGGAGCTGATGCTAAAGATTGGGGGCATCGGGCGCAGAGCCATGCAGGCCAGTTCTTTTGGAGCCTGGATAGAACCTGGACACAATACGCTGTGACGATAGTGGGCGGCATTGGTGGACAGTATCCTAGGATGTGGGAATCACAGGGCAGGCCTTAGGACTGCCCCGTGGGAAGCATCCGAGACAAGGGAGGAGTACTGCGCCAGAAGCCCGGAAGAGTGCTTGGGCCTTGGACGTTTCCACGATTTAATGCGTGCTGCAATCTCCTTGTCAGGCACTAGAAGGTTGAGCCTGCAGCGCGGCACATCTATCTCTATCATGTCACCCTCCTTTACCACTGCCAACGGCCCGCCAACATATGCCTCCGGGGTCACATGCCCCACCATCATGCCCCGTGTAGCTCCGGAGAATCTACCGTCTGTTATAAGAGCTACGCTCTTGCCAAGGTCCCTGCCCACTATTGCGGCAGTTACTGCCAGCATCTCACGCATGCCCGGACCGCCTCTAGGGCCCTCGTAGCGTATAACAACGACGTCGTTCTTTCGTATTCCCCCATTCGCCACGGCATCGAAAGCATCTTCCTCGGAATCGAAGACACGCGCGGGGCCGGCATGGCGCGCTATCTCTGATGCGGCGCCCTTTATCACCGCACCTTCTGGAGCAAGGCTTCCCTTGAGTATTGTTATGCCACCATGAGCATGGTAAGGCTTCTTGCCCTTTGGAGAGACCACATCGTTTGGATAGGTGTTGAGGTGCAGCGATGACATGTTCTGCTTCAATGTCCTACCGGTGACTGTGAGCACGCTCCCGTGAAGAAGGCCGGAATCGAGAAGCCTCTTCATAATCAGAGGCACTCCTCCGACATTGTTCAGATCTTCCATAGTGTGCTTGCCCCCAGGCTTCATGTTCGCTATCTCGGGCACCTTTCTGCTTATCCTTTCGAAGTCGTCTATGGTTACGTTTACGCCTGCCTCGGATGCGATTGCAAGAAGGTGGATGACCACATTTGTAGATCCGCCAGTAGCCATGAGTGCGGTTATGGCATTCTCGAATGCCTCGTATGTAAGTATGTCCCTAGGCCTTATGCCGCTCTCCAGGAGCTGCATGGATGCCTTGCCGGACTCTTCTGCGTATTTTATTTTTAAACCATCAACAGCAGGCGGAGATGAGCTCCCTGGCAGGGCCATGCCAAGAACCTCTGCCATCATGCCCATCGTGTTTGCAGTGTAAAGCCCGGCGCACGTTCCTGTAGTTGGTATCGCACTGTCTTCAAGTTCCTTGAGCCTTTTGGCATCCATCCTGTTTCCTACGTAGGCACCTATTCCCTCGAATACATCCTGCATCGTTATGCTCTTGCCCAATAGGCTGCCGTTGAGAGTAGTTCCTCCGTACAGCACTATCGAAGGTATGTTGAGTCTGGCAATCGCCATAAGCATCCCGGGAGTTGTCTTGTCGCACCCAGTTATTCCTACAAAACCATCGTAGCCATGGGCATTTAGCGTCATCTCCACAGTATTGGCGATTATCTCCCTGCTTACCAGGGAGTACTTCATCCCCTCGGACCCCATGGCAACACCGTCTATGACGAGCGGCGTAGTGAACAGCCTGGCTGTGCCGCCTTTTGAAGCTACTCCTGATTTTGCGTTCCTGCCCAGCATAAGCGTATGAAGGTTGCAGGGACCTGCTTCGCTCCATGCCGCGCCAACACCAATTATGGGTCTTGAAAGATCCGAATCTGAAAGCCCCATGGCCTTCATGTAAGCCCGGTTTGGGGCCTTCATAGGCCCTCCGTAAACATCCTCGGAGCGCGCCTTTGCCTTCTTGGCAGGTGCAGCCATACGATCACCTGCTGGAGTAGGGCTTGAATGTGCCCTTTACTGTCCATGAAGGCTCATCTGCATTGAAGCTCTCCATCCCACCGATCTGATATTCGTCCAGTATGTGCTCGTCTATAGTTATGCCTAGCCCTGGTTTTCCACTCAGCCTGAAGTAGCCGTCCTCCAGGGAATAGCCAGACTTTACTAGCCGCTTCTTCCAGTCGGGCCAGAAGGCCTCGAAGCTCTCCTGTATGAGCAGGTTAGGTATTGTGGAGCCTACATTAAGCGTGGCCGCAGTCTGCACAGGCCCGAATGCATTGTGGAATGCCATCTCAGCGCCGAAGGACTGCGCGGCCTGCGAGATGCTCTTGGCCTGCATGAGCCCGCCGCAATTTGTAATGTCAGGCTGTAGCACATCCACCGCGTCATTTGTGAGGTAGTTGGTGAAGAGGTTGTTGTTTAGCACGCGCTCGCCGAGAGCAACAGTGACCTTTGTGGCGGCCCTGAACCTGAGAAGGCCCTCGAACTGGTCAGGGTGCACTGGCTCTTCCATAAAAAGTGGGTCAGAATCCTCGACAGCCTTTGCGGCCCTTATCGCAGAGTTTGCATTGAACCTGCCGTGGCATTCTATCATCAGATCCATGTCCTTGAAATGCTCCCTTAACGAAGACACTATGTCATGCGCATGTGATGCGTGCTCTCTGTCCAGTGAATCAAACGCATCGCCGAAAGGATCGAACTTCACCCCAGTGAAGCCCTGCTTCTTGGCGTACCTTGCCTTGGAAACGAAATCTTCGGGAGTGATGCACTCGTCATACCAACCGTTTGCGTATGCCCTTATCTTGTCGCGCACCTTGCCCCCAAATGCATTGTATACAGGCATGCCGTACATCTTCCCCACTATGTCCCATGACGCGATTTCAAATGCACTTAACGCGGATGTAGTTTCCATGGAGACGGGGAGATAGAATGAATGCTTGTACACCTCCATGTAATTCTTCTGGATCTCCTCCACACTCCTGCCCTTAAGTATCCGCCCCACTTCCTTCATCGCCTCTAGGACAGGTAGAGTCATCATTGTTGTAGGCGCCTCTCCGTACCCCACAGTGCCGTCGCTTGCAGTGATCCTGAGGATAAGTATCGTCGAGCTCCACGGACTTGACTTCTCAGAACCCTTTTCTCCCAATTCAAATATCTCGATGTTTTTTATTGTCTGCATAATCCCACATCCAGCATGATAAATAGCATGATTAAAGAAGTGGCTCCGAATCCTTTTATTCGTTGCCGTGCAAAAAGTGTAATTATAGTCGCATCTGAGGATGTTGACTTGATGTGATGCGATGGGAAAGGCTATGAAGGGCATTGTGTGCCCGGTTATTACACCGATAAAAGACGGGGTTGTTGATGCGAGAGCTGTGGATGCGCTTGTACATTTTCTGGAGAAATCCGGAGTTGACGGCGTTTTCCCTTCAGGATCCACAGGGGCATTCCCATTGATGGACAAGGACATGCACATGTCAGTCATTGAGGCATTCAGGGAGCGAGTTGAAAAGCGCATGCTATTCCTTCCAGGAACGGGAAGAGGCTCAGCCTCTGAGACAGTAGTGGTATCCAAAAAGGCATTGAAGCTAGGAGCTGATGCGGTTGTAGTAGTTACCCCATATTACATGAGGGTAAGCCAAGAGTCCATGCTGAAATACTTTGGCAGTATAGCCAAAGAGATAGATGGGCCGATGATACTGTACAATATACCACAGCTTACGGGCAATGCGCTTGGAGTGGAGACGATAAGTTCTCTTGCAGAGAGTCATGAAAACATAGTGGGCATAAAGGACAGCAGCATGGATTTCGGATTCTTCTCTGAGGTCGTGAATCGGTTTTCCGATAGGCTTGCAATATTCCAGGGCATGGATAATCTCCTTCTGCCATCACTCATGCTAGGTGCTAGCGGAGGAGTATGTGGCACTACAAATTTCACAGGGCTTGCAAAGAAGGTGCATAAGATGTACGAGCTGGGCAGTGTAGAAAAGGCAAGGAAGATGCAGTCACTGCTTACGGAGATCATGTCCAAGGCAGGAAGTTTGCCGTTCCCATCAAACTACAACTATCTGTTTTACAATACGGTGATGGGTAGGGAGTCCACGTGTGCCGTACCGCCGCTGGAAGAGATAGGCAAGAAGGATGGCAGGGAGGCATACGGAAGGCTAAGGCCACTGCTTGGAAAGGCATGAACCCCTAGGGCCCGGTCATCCATGCTTGCTATAATCAAAATAAACGTTCTTTAGCTTGAGATATTCTGATACGCCATGCTTGCTCCCTTCCCCCGACTGGCCAGTAAGCCTGAAACCAGTGTGATAGCCCTGGGTAGACTCGGGCCCCTGCATGTTGATGTAAAGTTCGCCGAAGCGTACAGCCTCTGCGGCCCTGAACATGAGTCCATGGTCTTTGGTGAAGAGGTACGATGCAAGACCATATCTTGAATCATTGGCCAGGCGTATCATCTCTTCCTCGTCGGAAACGCCCATTGCGCCAAGCACAGGGCCGAATACCTCTTCCTGGAATAGTTCAGACTTCTGGTCAATACCGTCAATCAAGGTAGGCTGATAGAAATAGCCTTCCCCAAAATTCTTTCCCGAAAGCCTTTTGCCCCCGACAAGAACTCTTGCGCCATCCCCTATTGCATCTTGGACAAACCTAGCCATGTTGCTTACAGCCGCGCTGTTTATCATGGGACCCATGTCGGAGTGGGCCGGGTTGCCTACGCGCAGGCGCTTGGAGAGCTCGGCGAACTTCTTGATAAATGTGTTGTATACATCCTCATGTATGTAGAGCCTCTCAGCGGCTATGCAGGATTGGCCTGTGTTCCAGTACTTTGCCCATACGAGAGCCTTTAGCGCAGACGGGAGATCCGCATCCTTCCACACAATGAAAGGAGCCTTTCCGCCGAGCTCAAGTATTACCTTGGACATATTTGATGCAGCTTTCTCCATTATTCTCTGCCCAGTGGATGTGGAACCAGTCATTGTTATCAGCCCCACGTCCCTGTGCGAGGCGATATGGTCCCCTATCTCCGAGCCCTTACCTGTGACAAGGTTAAGCACTCCTTTCGGAATGCCTGCCTGCACGAACTTATCCACTATCCACGCAGCACTGCTTGGAGTGTCACTGCTCGGCTTAAGCACCACGGAATTTCCAGTTATCAGGGCAGGGCCCAGCTTCCTTGCCACCATCCCTGCGGGGAAGTTCCATGGGGTTATTGCCACCACAACACCATAAGGCACCAGATATTGCAATATCTTCCTGGAGTTGGTGTCCCCTTCGACGAGATCTCCAGTTATCTTCCTGGCAAATTCTGCGTAATACTGCAACTGGTCCAAGACCCCATCGACTTCCTCGCGCGCTTCTTTGGGTATCTTCCCGTTTTCTGTTATCAGTATTCTCTCAAGTTCGTTCCTGTGTTTCGAGATAAGTCCCAGCGCGCGGTACATAACCTTGGACCTCGCCACAGAACCGCTTGCATACCACTTCTCCCAGGATTCCTGCGCGGCGTCTATGGCCCTAGCGACATCCTCGCGCGTTCCTGCCTGGAACCTTCGGATCGTGCGGCCAGTGCTTGGATTGAGCTTCTCAAGCGTTTTGCCGCTTGACGACTTTACCCACTTGCCACGTATATACATCATCATGTCCCTTTCCATAAGATTACCCTTTTTTAAGAATTTTTTCGAACTCTATTACAACTTTTATCTGTTCCCTATCCTCCAGAATACCATAATTGTCGAATTCCTCAAAAGGCACCCGTCGTGTTATCATGCCCTTAAGGAGGCCTGGGTGTGCCTTCTCTATCGACACCATATCAGCTACGCCTTTCCTAAAGTACTTTATGTTTGAATTCACTACGCCAACAACAACCCTGTTCCCTAGCACAAGATTGTAGTTCAGCTTGGCCATGTCTACGTTTGCAACGTAGCTTCCGCCAGTTACACTGACCAGAGAGACCAGGCCATTAGGGCCGGACAGATTCATGGCATCGTAGACTACGGCTGGGCTTCCAGTAAGCTCCACTACGATATCTACATTCTTTCCAATAGACTTCGGAATATCCCCAATGGCAACCTTTGAGGAATTGATATGCCTTATTCCCATAGACTTGAATATGTCCTCCTTTATTGGGTTGCTTTCGGTCCTGTCCACAGACACCACGTCAAGGCCTCTTAGCCGCAGCAACATCGCGGCAAACAGGCCCACTGTGCCGGTGCCCAGCACCACCGCAGTTTTCGGCGCCCATACCATCCTTGACTGTATTTCGAAAGGCTGGGTTACCGCCTTCTCGGCTATGCTCATGGGCTCAAGCATGACCGCAGGCTCTGCTATGCTACTTGGTATCTTTACAAGGTTCGCAGGCACCTCCTTGTAGTACTCGGTCATGTAGCCGTGTGCACCCTTTATCCCTCGCTCGGTGTAGTTTCCAGTAAGGCACATGTCGGATTCCCCTGCCGCACAGTTTATGCACTTGTCAGGGCGCCTGACGGTTGCCACCACATAGTCGCCCACCTTCA
Source organism: Microcaldota archaeon (assembly GCA_021848065.1). Classification (GTDB taxonomy): domain Archaea; phylum Micrarchaeota; class Micrarchaeia; order Micrarchaeales; family CABMGC01; genus JAJZNA01. Next base: position 5,124 of record JAJZNA010000032.1, on the reverse strand, counting down.
AGCCGCACCCAGATGTGCCATCTCCCATCTTTTCCACCCTCCCAAATGACTCATGGCCCACTATCAAGTAATCGCAGCCCTTTGGGGCAGTCCCGTAATAGCCCATCCCAATCTCCTTGTCTGTGCCGTCTAGGCCCACCCGTATTATCCTTACCAGGACTTCCTCCGGAGATATCCTTGGCACGGGTACTTCGACAAAGTGCAGGGATCCTATTTTCTTGGGCATTATGGCGGCAGCTTTCATGCAATCATGTTTCTTTTAGCAGTATGGCTCGTGCTGGGGCCCCGTCAGTGGCTATTCTCAGAGGTAGGCCGAGAAAGGTATACTGCCCTCCCGGAACGTCCCTCAGGCATAGACCCTCGAACAGGGTCATTCTGTTTATTATTAACGCGTGCACATCGTCGTCCGTTCCGAATTTCTTTACGCTGAGGTAGTCTATGCCCATTGTCTTCACCCCTGCGCTTATGAGGTATTTTGCGGCGTCCATTGAGACATGTGCAAAATCCTTGCGGAATCGCTTATACTGCTTTGTGGAATTGTTTGTCTTGAGCAGGACTATCCTGGCGCGGTTTATCTTGCCCTTCAAGTCATGCCCGTGTATCTCATTACCGCAATGGGTTAAGTCTATGACCCTGCATCGCCCCATAAACGATCTCAGAGGTATCATGTCTGCAGTGTATCCCGAATTTGATACATGCAATCCAGCGTCGACGTGAGTGCCTGTATGCGAGCCAAGGCTTATCAGAGACTCGTTTGTTGACCTTCGCGGAATCTTTGAGTAGCGTGTTATCCGCGGATTTGGGTTCCCAGGATACACCAGCATTCCTTCCCTTATTTTCATTGATATGTCATATATTTTAAGCACAGGCCTCCCAATATCATAAAGTATGTTTACGAGTTTATATATTCGTTTCCGAAAATGGGCTTGACCTTCCTTGTATTTCATGTAGTCGCATATATTTCCATTCCTGGAACAACTCCAGAACGCACTGCGCCCATACTGGTTTGCGCAACTGATTTATAACATTACTTCGATAAACTAACATTTTGGTGTGGATGATGTCGTTGGAATACGGGATGATAGGCAATGGGAGAACCATCGCTCTTGTTTCGGATGAGGCGTCGATAGACTGGTTTTGCATGCCAAGGTTCGATTCGCCATCCATATTCGCGAAGCTGCTGGACAAGAGCAAGGGAGGGGAATTCAGAGTAGATCCAGAGCACGAATGCAAGAGATCGCAGGAATACGTGGATGACACGAATGTGCTGAAAACCACGTTCAGCGACGAGGATGCTGAAATAGAGCTTTATGACTACTTCCCATATTACGAAGACAAGGAAGGCGTCAAGAGGGCGTCGGAGATACAGAGATTCGTTGTGCCCAAGAAAGGGAGCATGAAGCTAAAGTTTGGCATAAACCCCAAGTTCAACTACGCTACAGGAATTCCTAAAGTAAGCATCGAGGGGGACCGGATAGCATACAAGACCGAGAAGGAGATACTTTATGTGTACTCCAACATGGATCTTTCCAAGATAGTTGAAGGAAAATACATTGACATCGACAAGGAGTCTTACATAGCCCTCACATACAACATGATAAAGCCAGGGCAGTCAGTAAATGATATAAAGGCAGACATGAAGAAGACGCAGGAGCATTGGAAAAAATGGGCTTCAAACATAAAGGCACCGGACCAGTTCAGGAAACATGTGATAAGATCCGCCCTTACTCTTAGGATGTTGACCTACGACGACTCCGGGGCCATAGTGGCAGCGCCGACCACGTCGCTTCCGGAGATAATAGGGGACGTAAGGAACTGGGACTATAGATATTGCTGGATACGCGATGCCTCTTTCACGGTCCTCGCACTTCTCAGGATAGGGAAGTCTGACGTTGCGCACGAATTCATCACATGGCTTAATAAGATATTCTCAGAAAGCGGGGCTATGCAGCAGCCCCTTTTCGGAATAAACGGCGAGAGGGAGCTCAAGGAAAGGACACTTGATTACCTGGAGGGATACATGGGGTCCAGGCCGGTGAGGGTAGGAAACGCAGCGTATCTGCACAGGCAGCAGGACATATTCGGAGAACTGCTGGATGCGATACATTTCTTCTATGTTGATTACAGGGTGAGAGACCTCTCAAACGAGCAGTGGGGCGTAGTATACTCGTCTGCAGAATCTGCGATAAACAGCTGGAAGAACAAGGATAGCAGCATATGGGAGTTCAGAAATATGCAGGAGCATTTCACCTTCTCCAAAGTGATGTCGTGGGTTGCCGTTGACAGGGCAGTCAAGATAGCCAAACATTTCAAGAAATATGACGCGGCCACGAGGTGGAGCGGAGTGGCAAGGCAGATAAAGAGGGATGTGGTCAAGAACGGATGGAACGAGAAGATGAAATCGTTTGTGCAGTATTACGGCTCTGACACGCTGGATGCGAGCCTTCTACTCATGCCATTCTTCGGTTTCATTGAATACGACCATCCGAAGATGAAAGCCACCATTGATGCCATAAAGGCAGGGCTTCTGAAGAATGGCTTCGTTATAAGGTACTCGGCAAAGGATGATTTTGGGATGCCCAAGAACGCGCTGATAGCATGCACATTCTGGCTGATTGAAGCGCTCTATGAGATAGGCGAGAAGGAAGAGGCAGTGAAACTTTTCAACAACATAATATCCCACTCCAACCACCTTGGGCTGCTTTCCGAGGACATAGACCCCTATAGCGGAGAGCTTGTAGGCAACTTCCCGCAGGCATACTCCCACATAGCCCTGATAAACACATCGACAATACTCGGGGGCTTCGGAAGGACGGGAAAGAGAGGACGCAAGCGGTCCCCCGCATAGAGGAACCTGCAGTATGCATGCTTGATGTAATAATGACGTACAAATAAGAAAATAGATGGGGCAACAAGCGGCCCAATAATGGAAAAACTGATTCGGCCCGGCACATGGCCGGACCGGTTTTCTAAATCACAGTTTCAGTTCATAGAGGCAGTATGCCACCCACAACCACTGCAAGGATTATTGAAAGGAATCCAGATATTATCAGGATCCATCCCTGCGGCGCACCCTTCATCTTTCCATGGGTCACTGCCCAGAAGCCGACCTCGTCTGCCAGATAAGATAGCAGAGTAAGCTCCACGATCACAAGTCCTGCAGCCGTGAACGCCCCGGACCATAGGGCCGGTACGAGCAGGAAAGTTATCAGGTTGTATATGAACAACACAAGAGTCATGCTCCCTATGAACTTCATGTCCCATCCATTCAGCAGCGCGAAGCCAAATGTGGCCCACACGAATGCGAAGATCAGCTGCAGAAGGGAGAACATAAGCTCCACATTAGTTGCCGGGGAAGTAGTTCCAAACGGAGTCGTCAATAACAACAACAATGACGATATACCTATTGCCAGACCAACAAAGACGTTTATCACGCCCAAGGTCTTCTCAGACCCTTTTCCCTTGTCTTTTCCCAGAAGGAACATTCCGGATAGTATTGCGGCTATCGAGAATGCGCCTATAGAGAAAGCGATTGATGCCAATGCCATTTTTGCACCTATTACAACATCACTTTGTAAACTTGAAGACCTCGCCAGGACTGAGGATCTTGACATTCGACTTCTTTACCAGCCTTGCGAATTTTTTGGCGTCCTGCTTGATCGGAGGGAAAGTATTGTAATGCATAGGTATTGTTACTTTTGCCCCGATCATATCGGCAGCCTTTGCGGCCTCTTCTGGGCCCATTGTGAAGAACCCACCTATAGGAAGCAGGGCTATGTCTGGCTTGTGCTGCTCCTTTATCAGTTTCATGTCGCTGAATAAGGCAGTATCTCCTGCATGATATATGGTTACATTGTCCGCCTTGATTATGACTCCGGCTTCGTCCCCAGAATGTATAGCTGTAGTGAGGCCAACTTTAATTGGGCCCAGGTCCGCGATGCTCCCTATATTCATACCTATTGCATCCTTAAGCCCCGCCTTCTGTGCTGCAACAGACATCTCGAATATGCCGACAACCTTTGCCTTGGTGCGCTTTGCTATGGCAAATGCATCAGGAAGATTATTGCCGTTGCCGCCAATGTGATCGAAATGATTGTGCGTTACTATAACATAATCCGCATCCTTTATTTCAGAAACCTTCATAGAAGCAGAAGGATTCTGAGAAAGGTACGGATCAACAAAAACCGTAGCTTTGCTAAATTTTATTCTCCATGCAGCATGGCCGAGCCATCCCAATTCCACCATTTACATCCCAATACAATATACGTGCCAAATTTTATAAAGTGGTGCATATGTAGGGCGCGAAGGATGGATAGGATAGAAGGATGTAAATGAGGGGTTGGTAAGTTTGCATAGAGATTAACTGCGGAGTTACTCTTCAGGTAAATGGATAGCAGTTGCATCAAGGCCTATTGTCAGACAGTGCATTTCTGGAAAGTGCCGCAATCTCAGAACTTGCAGCATTAGCCATGATTTCGAGACCCAATTTGCGGGCCAGGCCTTCGGCCAGACGGAACATCTCTACAGAATTTGTACTGTCCATAGTGGACATGATCTTGGCAAATGACATTACAAAGTTTACTGCGGCTTCGCCTGCAGTAAGGCGTACATTCCACACGTGGTATTTGCGGCCTTCAAAGTCGCTTGGATCCAGGCTTCTTACTACCTTGCCCATGATGTCAACTGCCTGGGCATTGAGATCATATATCTGCTCTAGTATGCGGCTTCTATGGTACGCTTCGGCATTTGCAGGTATGAACATGCGATGGGCACCGTTCTATCAAGGACTCTGCGAACTTGATGTCAATGGCATTCTGGCGTCCCAGAAATGGCCCGTATCCTTCGGCTTCATGTCGTATAACTCCCATGCAAATACAGATAATTGCAGAGTTACCTGATGTGACATCCTCCCACGATTGAAAATCGTGGGCTTCCAATGGTGTTTTTTGATTGGTCATCATGAAGCACCAAGTATAGTTCCTGATTCAGCGACATCCGCCTTCATGTGCGAAGGTCTTACAATATCTCCAGAGGCGTAACTTCCCGAATGTCCTTCGGTAGTTTGAGAGATTGCTCTTTCAAATATATTCTTCGATGCATTTATATCCCTATCTCCCGTATGGC
>JAJZNA010000024.1:5137-6508 GCA_021848065.1 Microcaldota archaeon | reverse complement strand
TGATACTGCTTGCACTTGTATTAGGCGCAGGAGTATATGCTATTGCAAGCATGCTGCCTGCATCCACTAGGGAGAAACTACGCGGGGCAGTCAAGACAGAGATGTTCCAGGCAGTGCTTTCCGTGTTCATAATAATAGCAGTGCTTGCGCTTGCTTATACATCATGCCAGGCAGGCCAGTCTATTACGCAGGAACTCACCACCGGGCTTTACCAGGACCCAATGCAATTCGCGCAGTTCTATCTCAGCAACCTCCTCTTCCAGAGATCAAACCAGATCTTCGGGCAGATATACTCGGAGAGCGCAATCTTCCTGGCTGCGGCTCACGTACTTGAGATGATAGTAGAGAGCGAGGAGATTACGATACTGGGCGGATACGTTGGTGTGCAGCTTAGCAACAACATAACAGGAGTATATTACGGCTACACAGGAGTCATAACAGGCACTTATACAGCAATGCTTGTGGCTTCATATGCAGTGCTGTTCATATTCTACCTGATACTCCCCATAACCCAGGCACTGGCACTGACCGTTCTGCTACCATTGACCATAGTGATAAGATCATGGCCCTTCGGAGGCCCCAGATTACGTGAGGCGGCAAATTCCTTCTTGGCTATAGCGATAGCCTTCTATTTCATCCTGCCGATCACGATAACCCTGAACAATTACGTTGTTAACTGGATGTATTGCAGCAATTATATCGGAACTGGAACACCGCTGCAACTCACTTCACAGAACTGCAACCCATATGCAGACTATGTGCAGTTCACCCAATTCTCCAGCCTGCCGCTCAGTTCGCTCTTTACTGCAAACAGCGCAGCCAACATAGTCGGCCCTGGAGGCAGTGTGACACAGGTGCCGGTGGAGTTTTACAGCGGGATATTCTCAGGGCAGGGCGGACTGGGCTCTGTGATAACTGGTTCGCTCAAGATACTGTTCGATGTGCCAGACATCATAGCCGGATTCGGATACGAAATAGCTGAATACATGTTCGAGAGCATTGTCCTAGTAGCTTTAGACATAGCAATAACGATAGGGTTTGCACAAGGACTTACGAAAGCGCTGAATGCAGCCCCCAACATACTGGGTGCGGGGCCTTTCTGGGGTAATGTTTGATGCACATAAAATACACTTTCGTATTGCTCGGCGCATTCATAGTCATAGCTGGAGCTTCTAACCTGCTCTCCGCAAGCGGAAGCCCTGTGCCCAGCATTACAAATAGTTACCAGGCATTCACAAACTGGCTGCCGGCAGTATTTGCTGCCATTCTTCTCTCGTTTGCCCTGACCAGCGTGTACTATTTAATAGGCGTGGTGCTGAACAACCAGAAGGCCAAGACAATGGCCATAACTGAATTCTGGCAGGCAGTAGG
>JAJZNA010000024.1:0-5127 GCA_021848065.1 Microcaldota archaeon | reverse complement strand
CAAAGAGCCTGGTGGTATCACCAAGTGCTATAAGCAAGGTATGCACAGCGGCACCGCTGGCTGACTCGCAGTTCCAGTTCACAAGCAGCACATATGCATATCCAGGTGGACAGCCAAGCCCTACGGCCATTGTGTGCTCCGATATAGTTGAGAAAGCAGCTAAGAGCAACAACATAAATACGAATCTCGATTACGGCCTCGCAGCAGCCTACGTAATCTCAGCCAACATGACCAACCAGACCCTGGGCAACCTTAATTCGCTGTATTATTTTGAAGGCACCTCCGGATGGCTGAGGAGTCTGAAGTCGCTAACGGTATTCTGTGTTGGATACCCGACTCCTCCATCAGGCCTGGCTAGTGCGCTGCAGTGTGCCAACCCGCTCAATGGCAACGACGCGTTCAAGATAATGTACTCGTACACACCATTCGTTGGATACTACTACCAGAGAGTGTCATTGCCCCCCGTAGAGATAACTGCCAGCCTGATATTCTACCTTTTCTTCCTGCAAATGATTGGAATCCTTGTAATGCTTTATTGGTGGCCGTACCTGCTTGCTGCCGGCATCCTGCTCAGGACTTTCTCATACACCCGCAGGGCAGGTGGCCTTGTCGTTGCCTTGGTGATGGTTGCTTTGATAATATACCCGATAATGTACCTGTTTGAGTACACTTCTCTCTCAAATGGCAACCAGCTCTGCCAGTATAATTCTAAAGGCATTGTGAGCACGCAGACACCAACCCCTGCTACGACAACGGGGCCTGGAAACTGCATAGAGCTCATAGGAGCCAACTCCCTGCCAGATATGGAGATAAACGAGTTGCCTCTATCGAGTCCAGGACCAGCCGCAGGCTCGGCCTCAAGCATGGCAAGCGCAATACAGTATAATATAGATTTCTTCAATTTCCCCAGGGTGTCAGAGGTGCTCAATTATTACGGCTGCTATCCGGACAGCTCCAACCTGCTTGCCATGGAAATGCTCTATTCATCCGAGTACCTCATACCAGGATTAGGGGCTGGTACCTCTGTTGTGTCAGGCGGATTGTCAGGATTCATAGGGAGTATAGTCGGCGGTCTTGGATCTGCGCCAACTAGCCTTCCGATACTGCCGGCGATAATAACAGGAGGGCAGCAGCAGAACTGGAACTGCTTCACTCCGCAGAACATGGTAGCTACAGATGAAGCCATCTGGCATGTTTACGGAGTTATGGCCGTGACTGGATTCATAGTGCCAATACTAAACGTACTTATAGCGCTATCCGCAGTGGTGGGACTCTCCGGGCTGCTGGGCGGGGATACAAACATTATAGGCCTCGGGAGATTCGTATAAGGTGGTTAGATGAACAAAAAGAGCTATATGGCTGTTGCCTTCCTGATGATGGCAGTAGCAGTAGCCGGAGCAGTATCGCCGGTTTCCATGCTCCTTGGAAGCACAAGCGTAAGTCCCTCGAGAATACCTGCAGAGGCACCTGGGGGTGGCATAGCCGAGGCCGTTTTCAACTGCAATACGCTCTTTCAAGCTGGTGCCGCATACAGCGGCGGCATGCCGCTCGTGAGCCAGTGGCTTACAAACGGTTCAAACTTCAATTACTTGCTAGGCATAGGCCTGCTGATAATCCTGCTTATGCTGGCGCTGCAGGGCATATTATATGCCATAGGCAGGGCTTTCAGCATTAACAAACTGGTCGACTATGTAAGAAGGGAATATGTAGAGGTACTCGCCAACATAATCATAATAATAGTTGTCCTGGTAGGCGGATTTTATATATTCAACAATGCTTCTGTCTTCTTCGGAAATCTTGCTGCTGCAGGTGCGGGAAGCAGCTCTGTGCTGCCACCGCCGCCTTCCGGAGCTGCTGGATCCAACGCCTCGCCAGGAGTATTCATAGGCGTATGCAACAATTACGAGAATGCGATAATAAATAATAACTTGTATAACTACATCAGCGTTGTGCTCTATCTCTTCTTTGTGGAAAGCACTACCAACACCATAGTCAACGCAGATCCAAACGCATTCGGATTCGCAATCAAGCCATTCACAGGAGTACAGACGCTGCTGACAACCTTATGGTCTGAAGAGGCAATTTCTTTCGCCATCATAAGCATGGGTGCGCTGGTTGTTATGCTCTTGTTTGTCATATATTTTCTCTTCCCGATATTCTTCTATGTAGGCATAGTGCTGAGGTGCTTCCCGTGGACGCGAGCTGCAGGAGGGTCAATGCTGGCCCTATTCATCTCGTTTTACATTTTCCTGCCTGCGCTTCTCTATGCATTCTCGCAGGTAAACGTGAATAGCCTTACCTTGTGCGGTGGAGTCGGGACATTCAAGTCAACCCAGTTCCTTTGCAACAGCGGGCAGGCCATCGGGAATCTTGGTAGCAGCATTTACTCAGACGCAAAAGGCTATCTCGATGCAGTCTTTTCAATAATAGGCGAAACTTCGTTTGGAGTGACGATGTTCGAGAATGTAATAGACTTCACCAATGTGGTTGCTTATGCAGTCTTACAGATGATTGGACTGATAATTTCATTCATAATAGCGTATGACCTGCTGGAATTCCTTGGAGATATTCTTGGAGCGCCGTCGCTTCAAAGCAACAGGATCCTTGGAAAGGTGCTATAATGATTACACGTGTAACAGTAAAGGGAGGAAGCATATGAGAAAAGGGAGCTTCGCGATAGTGATGATAGTTGCCCTCGCGGTATTAGCATATGCGCCGCATCAGGCCGCAGCGGCAGGGTCTTGCACTGGCATATGCTATGACATAACATCGCCTTATGTAATAGGCACAGGGATAGCTGCGATAGGCGTCATGCTGATCGTAGCCATACTGGCAATAATGTACATGCTAAGCCCCGCATTCGGCAACACGCAGATGAGAACGTGGATACGCACAAAGATATATGATGAGCTTGCGTCGCTGGTGCTGATCTTCATCTTCATAGCCTTCGGCGCACTGGTAGCTACGCTTCCAGTATATGGCACCATGAACGGCATAGGCCTTGTCAGCAGCGAATGCGGAAATGCCATAACAACGCTAAGTGCGCAGCCTCCGCCTCCAGGGCAGGCGGCGGTAAGCTACGATAATCTCTATTTTCTCTCGGTCTGTGACACATACCAGTTCAACCAGGATGTGCAGAATTTCGCAACATCCACATTCTATGTCGCTTCCCTGGTTTCGCTGACGCCTACGGCCACATTGTACTTACCTTCGCAGTTGTCTACCAGTGCTGTCTTGCCAAGCGTGGTGGGTGGCGGCGGGGTTGGCGGACTAGAGGTTGGTGACGGGCAGGTGGAGTCAGGAGAACCGGATTATACAGACAGCCCCGGACCGATAAATACAGGATCTTTCGCTTCTTACAACATAGGCCTTGTGATACCATTAAATTTCATGCCTATACAGCCCGTATTCCACTACTTTGTACCGTTACTGAATTCGCTTTACCTGTTCTTCGTATTGAGCCAGGTGCAGCTTATGCTCATCTCGGCTTCTGGGATAATATATGCCATACTAATGGCCGTAGGGCTTATTGCAAGATCTTTTGGGGTGACCAGGACATTTGGAGGCGCGCTGATAGCATTTGCGCTTGGCATAGGGATCATATACCCGCTCATGACTGCAGTAACGCTTGGATTCTTGACGCACGCGTTGGATACGGCTGAGGTGCAGTTCTGCCAGTTCTCATTTGGAGTAGGAGCTGCTTTTGGGGCTACCTGCCCTGCTGGAAGTGTAGTAGGAACCATTGTCAATATGATTGGCACATGGGTTAGCAATACCTTCAGTTTATTCTTGGGGCACTTTAGCAATGCGACTTATGCGCAATCACTGCTTCCAATTATTGTGCCGCTGTTCAGGGCATATGCAATATACGGGGCATTCGTGGCCATAGGGCTTACTTTCCTGCCGCTGCTGAGCCTCACTGTAGTTGACGTATTTATAGTGGACTTCTCAACGGCGATAGGGGAGCGCATGGACTTCCTTTCCCTGCTTACGAGGCTGGTATGATGAATAAGATAGTGCTTGCAGTGATCCTTGCCCTCACCGCAGTAGCGATGCCGCTAGGGGCTCAGGGCAATCCCATATCGCAATATTGCGGAAATGTAAATAAGCTCGGAGCCAATGCAATAGTAAATGTAGTGGCACCATGGTATTGCAACACCATAAATGCAGCTGCAGTGCAGGTATGGAGCAATTGGGAGCCCATAGCCATAGCGGCTACGCTGTTCTCTTTCTCAATAGCAGCGCTGATCATAATGATCGGCATAGGCATAAGGAATGACCGGATTCGTATTTTTGGCATGGGAGAGCTCTATGAGGCCATAGCAACTGCAACAATAGTAATCCTGTTTACGTTCGTAGCGGCACTTATGTTCGGGTTGCTGCCAGGCTTCTTCGTAGGTAGTTATAACCCGTACAGCTATGCCTTGAATAACATAAATTATACCATAGGCCAGACCGATGGGCTGGTGGCGCAGCTCTATGCAATAGGATCCGTAGATTATTACTACGCCTCGCAGGTGTATTCTACATGCATCGCTGAGACCGCATTCAAGTGCCAGTTCCAGAGCAGCTTCTTCCCGCCGATCTTCAAGTACGCAGTGGTGTATCTCTTCTTCTGGCCGGCATCTGCTCTTATAGAGCTCATAGTGCCAGGACTGATGGCACTTAACCTGGAGTTTTATCTAATAATATTCATGATGTATGCTGCAATACCCGTATTCCTTATACCTGGGGTAATATTCAGGGCGTTGATACCGACAAGGCATCTCGGCGGAATGCTAATGGCGATAGCAATAGGATTTTATTTCTTCATGCCGATATTATTCGGCATTGCGTTTGCCCAGATAGCAGGAACGCAGGGGGGCACTGCCTCGCAATTAAGTGCAATTTCAGGAGCCCTGGGACGTTATGGCGGGTGCACCCCTGGCTCAGCGAGCTGCAAGGATGCAGTGCAGAACTCCGCGTCTCCGTCTTCGCCGCTTGTCGAGGAGATTAGTACTGCTTCAAGCGCAATGGGTTCCTTCTGGTTATCCGTTCTCTTCTATCCTGCCCTGATCAGCGCCATGACTTATGCTTTCATAACCCAGATAGCAGAACTGCTGGGCGGCATGGCAAGGACTTCGTCTA
>JAJZNA010000022.1 GCA_021848065.1 Microcaldota archaeon | reverse complement strand
GGAGAAGCGTGACAGGAAGATAGGAGAGGTGCTCAGGCTGGTGGAGTTGGAGGATAAGGCAGATGAGTTTGTGAAGAACTATTCCGGAGGCATGAAGAGGAGGCTAGAGATAGGCAGGGGCCTTATAAACGATCCTAAAGTACTCTTCCTTGATGAACCTACGGTGGGCCTGGATCCGCAGACACGAAGGCACATATGGGAATATATCAAGAGGTTAAACGAGACCCACAAGACTACACTTATACTCACTACCCATTACATAGAAGAGGCTGATTATCTCTGCAGCAGGGTAGCATTTGTCGACCATGGAAAGATTGTTGCGCTCGATACTCCCACCGCGCTGAAGAACAAGCTAGGGGGAGATGTAATATCGGTGCAACTCGGCAAAAAGAATGGAGACAGTTTCATTAAGGCCCTTGGGAAGCTTAAGTGGGTTAAGACGATGTCGCATCACGATGATTTCATTGACCTGACTGTGGAGGAAGGGGAAAGGAAGATACCTGACGTAGTCATCCTGGCGAGGGAACACAGTGCTGAGATTGCATCGGTAAGCCTTCACAAGCCCAGCCTTGAGGATGTATTCATACATTATACCGGCAAAACCATACGTGACGAGGCGGGAAATGAGATGGAGGGCATGCGCGCGCGCTTCAGGAGCAGGTCTATGAGGAGATAGTCATGGATACGAATGCGATATACGTACTCTGGCTCAGGGACATCAAGAGGTTCATAAGGGCAAGATCAAGGATTGTTGGGGTTCTCATGATGCCGATAATATTCCTGCTTGGACTAGGGCTGGGGCTTGGGAGTCTGGTCAATCTCGGCAATGGCGCCAGCTATTTTGAGTTCATAGTCCCAGGGATAGTAGGCATGACACTGCTCTTTACGTCGATATTCACAGGGTCTGCCGTCCTATGGGACAGGCAATTTGGATTCCTCAAGGAAATCCTCGTGACCCCAAATTCAAGGACATCGATAGTTGTGGGCAGGATCCTCGGTGGCGGAACCACAGCGGTGCTGCAAAGCATACTCGTGGTAGTGATAGCCATAATCGTAGGATTCCACATGACCTTGTCGATAGCCACGCTGATGGTGCCCGTATTCATGGCATTGATAGCGTGCACGTTCATAGGCCTTGGGCTTACCCTGGGCTCCATGATAAACGATTTCCAGGGCTTCCAGCTAGTGACGAGTTTCTTCACGATGCCGCTCTTCTTCCTTTCCGATAGCATCTTCCCTGCGTCTGCCCTGCCTGCAGCGGTAAGATACATCATATACCTTAATCCATTGACTTACGGTGTCGACGGATTGAGGAACGCGCTGATAGGCTCGGGAGCTTTCCCGATTTGGCTGGACTTTGTGGCCATGTTGATATCGTCAATAGTAATGGTTGCCATAGCGGTATATGCATTCAACAGGACAGATGTGGGCTGATCATCCTTTTCGATACTTGTTATTGTAGTTCCTGTATAGCACAAACGCCTCTCCAAGGAGCAGCCCGGCCGTGAATGCGAGCAACAGGTCCGCGCCGTACACTATCGGAGTGCTCTCGAATGCGCTAACTGCCGCAAATATTGAAGATATCGAAGTGGCTTCGTTGTATGCGGGATTGAGCAGGAAATCTATGCTTATCCTTATTACGAACGCAACAAGCCAGAGTATGGTTACCTCGTTTGATCTCTTGTACATAACTTTTCCGGCCTTCTCAAACAGGTTGGCCCTTTTTCCGAACAGCAGCCCGAGCGCTATGCCTGCTAGAGCAACTGCTGCAAGCACAGCGTCCTGCCACAGCAGTAGGCCCAAAACAAGGAACGCGGTAAGGACCATATAGATCACAGGGCGCATAAAAAGGCTTGTTACAGAGTATTTGGTGCCTTTCATGCCACGCCATGCCATCCTTGCAATGAAGAAGGAAATTATGGCCACCACTATAAAGTCTTCTGATATAGGCATGCTGGAAGATTGAGATGTCCATTTAATATGCGTTATGGCATATCGCAGCAGGGTGTGGTTCTTAAGCGTTGCCATCTTAATAGCATATGAAAATTAGGTGCTTAGGAGGAATGCTTATGTTGCTTAAGAGAGGAAGCAAGAAGGCAAGGGGAAAGCTGCAGTCGGCCATGGAATACCTGATGACATATGGATGGGCCATATTGGTGATCGGGCTGATACTGGGCACATTGTATTTTCTGGGTGTGTTCAACACCGCTAATCTTGCACCAAGGGCTCCGCCAGGAGCGTGCACTATCTACAGGCCTGAAGGCCCTGGATCAACAGCCAACCTAAACCTTGAGGGAACATGTGGCGATGTATACCCGCAATTCATCCTCCAGTCCCGTGGCGTTGGAGATTACGTTGATGTGCATGGATCAAGTAGCCCAGCCAGCATCCTTAACGTCCAAACAAATAACATAACGATAACGGCATGGGTAATGGTCATAGGCTCACCGTATCATGACATAGTTGACAAGGAGGACCAGTACGGGATGAAGATAGACTACAATAACTATCCGCATTCGTGCACGCCAAGCAACGCACTGGGATTCTGCCTGGAGTGGGACACCACTGGCAGCTGGATCGGGCAGAGTTTCCCCATACCTGGAGCCGGCTTTGGCAAGTGGATGTTCCTTGCAGTTACAATGCAGGGAGATGAGAAGTTCTGGTACGCTAACGGGCAGATGATAGGCAATGCGATTGTGCCCGGCACAATCTCGTACGCAGACTCTAATTTTACCATAGGGGCGATCTCAACCGGATACAGCGGCTATGGGGAGGCAGAATGGTTTAACGGATCGCTCTCAAACGTGCAAGTTTATGATGCAGCGCTGACGCCCCAGGAGATCCAGTCGCTTTATGCAGAGGGCATAGGAGGACCGCCGATAAACCTGCCGGAAACCATAGGCTGGTGGCCCCTCAACGGCAATGCAAATGACTACAGTGGCAATGACAACACAGGATATATAGTGAACCAGACTTCGATAGACACGTGGGTGCCCAACTACCCTACTCCTTGATCCGCATCGAGCGTGCAGCCTGTGTGCCTCTCCACCGCAGCTTGCCATTGAGGTCGTATGCCTTTGCAGTGCTTGCATTGAAGACTTTGCGCCTGAATAGCGGCATTGTCCAGTCATCCCTGTCGTTCACACTTACCCCAGTTATCAGGCTATTGTAAGCGGGCATTACGATAAGTTTTATCCTCTTGTTGAATCTTGCGTATTCGTTTGGAGCGCCCTTACCGGCTCCGGCGACAAGCCAGCCCTTTGAGGCACGTCCTTCCGCATTCACCGCGATGTGCGAATGCCCTGCTATTATGTAGTCCTTTTTCATCGCGGCCTCGGAAGGCATCCCGTTGCCGTGCAGCAAAGCGATTCCATCAATGATGAGCTCGTTTACCGGAAACAGGCTTATGCCTATGCGCTTCAAGATTTCGGAGAGATGCGCGTCGTGGTTTCCCCTGACTATGGAGACATCTATGTCCCTGAAGGCATGGAAGAATGATGCGATGGCCTCGAATTCCTCCCGCGGTGGATAGCCTATGCTTTCCTTTATGTCGCCGAGAAGCACCAGTCTCCTTGCCCTGTTCTTCTTGTATGTCTCAAGAAGATCCTGTGCCATCCGCTTTGTAGCGTTGGTAAAGTGGATTCCGGATCTTGCAAGCTTGAACTCATTGCCTATGTGGAGATCGCTTGCCACAAGGATGCGGCCCGTCTTTATCATCAGCGCTGGGCTCCCCCTTATGAAAGAAATTTTCATAAATTGAAGATGGCAAGATAAGCATATAAGTATCAGTATGGCATAGTTAGATGATGTTATGGCCTCAGCGGGATCGGTTGGGATAGGCAGGATATACGGCATACCCATTGAGCTCAACTGGATCTTCGTGCTCATGATACTTTTCTTCTTCCTGCTCTCCCCGGCTTTTGGAATAATACTCATTCTGCTTTTCGTCTGTGTGCTGATACATGAGCTCGCACACTCAGTCACCGCGATAAGGAACAGGGTGAAGGTCAGCAGGATCGTGTTACTGCCTTTTGGAGGTGCATCCGTAATAGACACTACAAAGATAAACTCGCGCGTGGAGTTCAATATATCTATAGCGGGACCGCTGATGAGCCTCTTCCTCGGCGGCGTATTTGGAATTATAGCAGTAGTGCTGCCTCCAGGGCCCATAGAACAAGTAGTGAATGAGCTCTTCATCCTTAATATATTCCTAGGAGCTTTCAACATAATACCGGCATTCCCAATGGATGGCGGGCGCATCTTCAGGAGCTGGCTGGAGAAGAAACGCAGTTTCTACGACGCCACCATGCTCACTGCAGCGGTAAGCCGGGTGGTGCTTGCGATAATCATATTAACAACAATAGGATTTGCGCTTTTCTATACTTCATACTCCCTGGGATACCGTGTGTACGTGGTGGCTATTACACTTATAATAGTGGTTTTCCTCTATGGCGGACTTCAGGCAGAGGTGGGCAGTGTCAGCATACGCAAGGAAACAGCAGGGATGAAGGTAGGGGCAGCGGCAAGCAAGCATTTCACATATATGGAGCCTGATGCAACCATTGAGGAGCTTTATGAGAAGGTCAGGAGTTCCGGCGATCACACGATAATAACAAAGGTTGGCGATTCCTATGGCATAGTAAACCTGGCCAGGGCGAAGAAGGGCGTTGTTTACACGGTCTCGCAGATATCTGTGCCCATAATCACCATAGACGCAAATGCTTCAGTTTCGGACGGGATGTCAAAGCTCACTGCTGCTGACGTAGGCATAGCTGCAGTCAAACGGGGCAGGACGCTTGTCGGAGTGCTCTCTTACCAGCAGCTGCAGACACTGATTTCCCTGCATATGCTCCAGAAGCGCAGGGAAAAGGCCTCTGCTAGCTCGGGTTGAGGACTGCGTAGCAGGAGTCCACCGGATAGTTAAATGTGGACCCTATGAATTCTATTAGAGGAGTTGAGACTACATAGAGTATCAGCATTATTACGGCAGCTATGACAAGGCCGATTGCCCACCCTTGCATGGTGGATCTGTGCTGTCCTGCGCTCGGGAGGAGGTGGCTTCCGGCCCATAGGATTCCGCCCATGATGAAGAGGAGAAGCGCGAGGATCCCTATGATGAATTGTATCTGGTAAATGATCCTGCAGAGCTCTACCACTATGGTGTTTACGCACACGTAGCAGGAAGTAGCTCCCGCACTTATGCAGCCGCTGCTGCAGCTTACCGCAAGCTCGCACTGTTGGCCTAGCGGGCATGTGCCTGACTGGCACACCCCTGACTGCGCTGTTACAGTTCCGCATGCAGTGTTAGGCGCTGCTGATATCGATGGTATAATGACTGGAGACAGCATCGCGGCAATAATGAGTGCTATATATGCGTATTTGCGCATCTGCACACCACTAGAAAATCTCCCCAACTATGGCAGTGACTCCGCCCTTGAGGCTATATGAGTCTATGCCGAATCGCGCTTTGAGGGCTTTTACCACGACACCGGATGTGTTTCCATGATAGCATGCGAATATGGATCCTTTAAGCGAGTCAATGTCTTCATTATTGCCTTCTATTAGGCTGCGTGGATGCACCTGTACGGCTTTGCTTGTGTCTAGTTCCAGGAGATTCGCTATGTAATCCAGAGGCTCGCTTCCCAGCCAGACTAATTTGACTCCCCGGTCCTTGAGCATCTCCGTAGCTTCCTCAAAGTCCACTTCCTTGACCCCGTTTCTTTCCTGCATGATAATTAAACATGCATTGAGGTATAAAAGCATTTTGCGCATCGGCATGTTGGCGCATATAGCCGAAGCTGGTGATGCTTGGCTTAAAGCAAGCCCGGCATAAAAGATAAAGATATAACCTTGCAGCCTTGATTAGGTAGCATATGGATTACAGGCTCAGGTGCTCCAGATGTGCATCGTACTCCAGAGATAACACCCGCTTCAGGTGCAGGTCGTGCGGATCTGTGCTAGAGGTAGAGTATAATTACAGGTCACTTGCATTGCCCGGCAATTTCAGGAGCATGCGCATCAGCAATGGGAAGTACGTACCATTCTTCCCTGTCGAATCGTTGCGCGCAGGGCTTGGCGAGGGCGGGACCCAGCTCTTGCAGAGACATATGCGCATCACTAAGGGAATAAAGCTTTACCTGAAGATGGAGACCAAGAATCCTACGCGGTCTTTCAAGGACCGGGGCTCTTCGGTGGAAATAACCAAAGCGCTTGATTTCGGATTCGATAGAGTTGTATGCGCATCTACGGGCAACATGGGCATGTCTATAGCGCATTATGCGAAGGCGATGGGCATAGGTGCCACCATATTCATAAGTGCTAACGCAAACAAGGCAAAGGTCGCGAAGATAAGGAAGTACGGTGCGAAGGTAGTGCGCGTGGACAAGGACTTCAATGAAGCCCTTAGGAAAGCCGAGGCTTTTGCACTGTCTGAATCCGCATTCGTATGCGGTGACTACCATTTCAGGAAGGAGGGGCAAAAGACCGTTATTTACGAGATACTTGAACAGATGAGGTATGATGTGCCCGATTTCATCTTCGTCCCGGTGGGCAATGCCACATTGCTCTCTGCGATACACAAAGGGCTTATGGAGTTCAGGATGCTGGGATGGATAGACCGGCTACCTAGGGTTATTGCTGTGCAATCGGAAGGCTGCGACCCGCTGGTCAGGGCCTATGGCAGGAAGAGCAGGATAAGTTATATGGTTCCCAACACAGTAGCTGATGCGATAGCGGTTGGATACCCTACATTCGGCACACAGGGGCTCATGGCATTGAGGGATACAAGAGGCGATGCTATCCGCGTGCCGGACCATAAAATAACAGAAGCAGTGAGGCTGCTGGGAAAGGAGGGCATCTTCGCAGAGATAGGGGGTGCGGCTGGCTTT
>JAJZNA010000019.1 GCA_021848065.1 Microcaldota archaeon | reverse complement strand
GCCTTGCGCCAAGCTTGACTGACTGAGGGTCGCTTTCCAGTATCTTGGGTAAGTTGTTCAGCGTTATGTTAAGCTTACTAAGCAAGGATTCGACTTCCTTATCACTCATCAATTCATGCACAGGTACGAGTTCGTGATCGCTCTTCGACGACAATAATTCACCTAAAAGTGATAAAATGAGCACTAACCGTGAACGTTCCACCATTACTTGCATAAAAAAGCTTATAAGCGTTTCTCCAAGGCCCTTAACTGCCACTAAACTGCATGCCCTGGCCTGTTGTCGCATGTTGGGGGCATAGCGCTGCAAAGCATGCCCAATGCTCTGCCTACCAAAGCCCTGATTTAGAAAATCTCAAGAAGCCTTGCCAAAGTATCCCTGGCCCTATTCATCTCTTTAATACTTACATATTCATTGTCTTTATGCATACTCTCATTCTGGGCACCATAGTCCAAAACCGGTATGCCTGCCTTATGGAAGAATCTGCCATCATCACCTCCGAATGCACCGTAGAGTTCCGAGTCATCTGCTGCTTCTGAGAACTTCCTAACAAGCTTCTCTTTCGGGTTGGTTATGAAGCCGTTCTGAATGTAGGAGAATTCAAGCTCTGCGTCAACTTTGCACTCCTTTGCCACCCTTTCAAAATATTGCCTGAACTTTTGCGCCATAACATTCATCGGCACTTCTGGTATGTTCCTAAGGTCAAATAAGGCTTCGAGCCTGCCTGGTATGACGTTGTCCTGTACCCCAGACCTCAATACCGTAAGGTTGAATCTGCCGTAAATCTTCCTTTCCCCATTATCAAATTTAGACACGTACTTTGCAGCCACATCCTCGAATTTCTGGATCTTGCTCAGGAATGGCAATGATGATGTTATTGCATTCTTTCCAAGGAACGGGTACGCAGAATGGGTCTCTGCCCCTGTAACGGTTATCTTCCCCGGCGCCCTTCCGCAAGCCCCCACAACTATCCTCCTTCTTCCGTCCAGCACCACCACGCGCTCGCTCCTTATCTTGTGCCTCATCTTGCTGACAAGCCAGCCAACCCCATACTCTCCCCCTATCTCTTCATCACATGTGAACATTATCTCCAAGTTTACCTTGCTTTCCGCTTTCTTCAACGCGGAAAGGGCAGCCACAATTGCCGATTTGTCATCTGCAGTTCCCCTTCCAAATGCCTTGTCCCCATGGACTTCAAGCCTAAACGGGTCGGTCTTCCACCCTCTCGGATCTGTCTGCACGGTGTCGAAATGCGCGTTGAGCCCCAGCGTCTCCTCCGCGCCATTGTCTATATGCCCTATCACATTTGGCCTTGGCCTCCCGTCCTTTGCATCAGCACGTAAGACCTCAACTTTTGCCCCGGCCTCCTTTAGCTCGCCTTTGAGCAGGGCTGCCATCTGTTCATAGTTCTTGCTCTCAACGCTGTTCGTGTCTATGGCTACTAGCCTCTCAAGCAGGTCGACATCGTAGTTCAAGGTATCCCGAAAGTTAATCTGCGGCACGCTATTAATACGTTTTCTCCAGTTTGCCATCAGCTGGTGTGCCTACTCCTTGCCTTGCCACCCATTCATGTCCTTTAGTATGCCTATAAACCTATCCACGTCATCCATGTTTATGGTGCCCATGGTCCCTATGCGCACAACGCTGCTCTTAAGGCTACCCATCCCCTGGGAGAGGACATAGCCCTCCTTCCCAACACGCTCGATTACCTGGTCAGAGCTGAGCCCTTCAGGTACCCTGAATGCGGCAACAGAGTTGGACCTGTAAGCCTCATTTGCAACAAGGATCCTGTATCCAAGCTTAGGGAGCTCTGCATATAGCTTCCCGGTAAGCTGCCTATGCTTCTCGATCCACTTTTCCATGCCCGTATCAAGCATTATGTCCAGTGCCTTATCCAATGCGTATACAAGATTGACTGCCGGTGTCTGTGGCACATCATACCCTTTTCTCATAGAGTCGGCGTAGATGGCGAGGTCCAGATATCTAGGCTTCTCCCCGACCCCGTACACAAATCTGCATGCCTCTTCAGAAAGACCCACAAACGATATCCCCGGAGGCGCAGCAGCGCACTTCTGGCTGCATGTGGAAACGGCATCGAAATATCCTCCGTCGAGCTTTATGTCTTCTCCGAACATTGCAGACGCAGCGTCAACAAGAACGCGTATACCCTTCTCCTTTGCCCTCCGTCCTATCCTCTCAGCATCCCTGTATGCAAGCCCCATGCTCGTCTCGGTATACACCATCGCAAGAGCGTCATAGTCCTCCTTGTCTATCTCTGCCAATACGTGCTCTGCGTCCACCGCGTTGCCTTCGTCAGCCTTTAGCTCATTTATGACTGCGCATCTCCTTTCAAGGGATTGCTTAAACCTCTGCCCAAACTCGCCGTGGTTTATCACAAGCACCCTGTCACCTCTATTTACCGAGCTGTATACCATGGCATCCACGGCAAGAGTGCCAGATCCCATCAACACATCAACCATTCCATATTCTGTGCCGTATGCCTCGCACAGCTTGTCCTCAACATCCTTAAGTATGGCCCTGAATTCACTGCCCCTGTGGCTCATCACAGGCCTCGAAAGCGCCTTCATTACTTCTTCATCAAGGCTCACTGGCCCTGCCGTAAAAAGTTTTTCCATGTGTTCCACCTATTTTATTACAATCTCCCTTATAGCGTCAAGAAGCGCAGGCCCCAGTGTCCTAGCTATGCGTTCCTGTGCTTCCCTTGTATTGGCTCCAATATGCGGAGTTATGGCGACATTGTCCATGCCTATTATTTCCATATCAACCGGGTCCTTCGGAGGCTCCTCCCACATGACGTCGGCGCCGTAGAATGCCAGGGTTCCGCCCTTGAGGCCAGTGTACACTGCATCTCTGCTTACTGCCGCTCCTCTTGCCGTATTTATGAGTATCGCGCCCGCCCTAATCCTGGCCAATTCCTCCGTGTCTATAACCGGCCTGTCATTCGCTTCCATATTTATATGAACGCTTATTATATCCGCTTTTTCCAGAAGCTCCTCAAGGCTGACAAAGCCGACCCCCATCTCTGCTGCCTTCTCCCTGTAATCTATTATGTCCGTAACTATGACCTTGGCATTGAATGCCTTGAGCACTTCCGCAAACCTTGTGCCTATCCTCCCAAAGCCTATTATTCCAACAGTCTTGCCCGCAAGCTCTCCTCCAAGCTCCTTTGCAAAACTTCCCTTCCTTACTTTCGACATCCCCATGAATGTGTTCCTAAGCGCAGTTATAGTCAGCGATAGTGCCAATTCCACAACAGATTCCGTGGCCGCGCCAGGCACGTTTATCACCTTTATGCCCCTACGCCTAGCCTCTACTACATCTATATTCTCAATGCCCACCCCTGCCCTCCCTATTATCCTGAGCTTTCTGCCCGCATCTATCATGTCCTTGCCTATGGGCATCCTCGTCCTTCCCACAAGCACATCGTAGTTCCCTAGCACTTCGATTATCTTACTCTTCTCCATCCCTGGAAAATAATCAACTCCCATACCTGCCGCAGAAAGCGTTTCTACCATGTGCTCATCCACCTTGTCAACTACAAGCACCTTAACATTTTCCAATCCTTCGTCTAGTTGTTTTTTGTTTGGCATAAAGACACCTTAAAGATTATAGAGCCTTTATGCGATTAGCATGAAGGCGAACTTCCTGAAACTGATGAAGAATAAGACGAGCTAACCGGAGAGGCGCGAATAGCGAAGTTCATGCACATATACGTCGAATCCATCATGCTCATACTGCTATTTGTTGCAACTATTATATAAATTTGCCTTCAGCGTGCAGGGCATGCACTATGCGGAACTGCACGCATGCCTGTAAAAAGATCAGTATGCGATCGCCGGGATTTGAACCCGGGTTTTTGACTTGGAAGGCCAAAGTCCTACCAGGCTAGACTACAATCGCACAGATATAGCTTAACGCTATATTATTATATAAAAGTATTATATGAGTAAAGTTACCGATAGATCCCATCAAATTTCAGTGGTTCCCTTGGACAAAAACTATAATGTTGGTGCATATTCCGTAGAAGGAAGCGTTGATTACGAGGATCTCGTGAAGAACTTCGGGGTATTGCCCATAAGCAAGGAGCTTGAAGACAGGCTCAGCGCAGCTGCTGGCGGGGACCTGCATTTCATGATCAGGCGCGGCATATACTTCGCCCACAGGGACCTGCCCTGGCTCCTCGACCAGTACGAGAAGGGCAATAAGTTCTACGTGTACACCGGCATAGCCCCTTCAGGAGGCATGACAATAGCACACCTGATGTCATTCACCATGGCCCAATGGCTGCAGGAGAAATTCGACGCCGAGGTCTTAATCCAGATACCTGACGAGGAGAAGTTCCTGGCAAGGAAGGAGATGGGACTCACCCTGGAGAGGACGCACGACCTCGCATACGAGGATGCGCTCAATATAGCTGCACTAGGCTTCGATCCGCAGAAGACAAAGATATTCACCGACACGGAATATGCAGGCGTGATGTACAAGCAGGCCGTCAGGGTATCGAAGCACATAACATTCTCTATAATAAAGGATGCCTTCGGCTTCGGCAATGATTCCAACATAGGCTCAATATTCTATACCAGCATGCAGGCCGTTCCGGCCTTCCTCAAATCTGTGCAAAAGGGCAAGAACATTCCATGCCTCATACCGCTCGGCATTGATCAGGATGTGCATTTCAGGGTGGCAAGGAACGCAATAGAGAAGCTAGGATACTACAAGCCCGCAATAATGCACTCGAAGTTCATGCCCTCCCTCAACGGCAGCCCCAAGATGTCATCAAGCGACCCTAATAACACAATCTACCTGGACGACTCCCCCGAAGCTGTAGTGAAGAAAGTTAACAAGGCAATAACGGGGCAGCAGTCTACAGCAGAACTTCAAAGGAAGCTGGGTGGCGATCCTGAGAAGTGCGCCGTATGCCAGTACTATAAGTACATGTTCGAGCCGGACGATGCCAAGCTGGCAATGATATTCGAGGGCGAGAGGAAAGGGACTTTGCTCGCCGGAGAGCATAAGAAGGACCTCGCACAAAAGATAAACAGCTTCCTATCTGCACACAGGGAGAGGAAGTCAAAGCTCAAGGACAGGATGGACGAATTCATGCTCAAAGGATAGCAACGTGATCAGATGCTTACATTAGGGATAGAAAGCAGTGCCCACACTCTCGGCGTAGGGATAGTCGACGATGGGAAGGTTCTGGCAAACATAAAGGCCATGTACAAGATAGGTACAAAGGGCATGATACCCAGGCAGGTTGCCGAGCACCACGTGCAGAACGTACACCGCGTAATATCCCAAGCCTTTGAGGCTGCGCAAGTAAAGCCCAGCGAACTGGAGGGCATAGGATACACCAAGGGCCCTGGCATAGGCAGCTGCCTGCAGGTAGGACAGGTGGCGGCAAAGACCATAGCCCAGAGATTGGGGCTGCCCATAGCGCCGGTAAACCACGGAATAGGCCATATAGAGATTGCGCGCGTCAATGCTGGCATGTCCAACCCCTTAGTGCTGTACGTGAGCGGGGGCAATTCACAGATACTCAAGCTAACTGACGATCCGCATCCGCACTACAAGGTCATGGGCGAGACCTTTGACATAGGCATAGGCAACATGCTAGACACATTCGCAAGGGGCGCAGGCCTTGACCCTGCGTGGGGTTCTACGGTGGAAAAGACTGCAACCGGTGGCAGGTACATAGACATGCCTTATACTGTAAAGGGCATGGACTTCTCCTTCACAGGAATACTTACGCATGCCTTGAAGGCATCAAAATCCACAGGCCTGCAAGACGTCTGCTTCTCCCTCCAGGAGACCGCCTTCTCCATGCTCTGCGAGGCCACCGAAAGGGCACTTCTGCTCTCCAACAGTGATGAACTTTGCATATGCGGCGGCGTAGCACAGAACTCCAGGCTGAAGCAGATGCTAGAGGCGATAGCCTCAGAGCACGGCGCGAAGATGGGCTTCACCGAGAACCAGTACAATGCCGACAACGGCGCGATGATAGCATTCGTGGCGGAGAGGTCACTCAAGGCAGGCGCAGCATCACCCCTGGAGAAATGCAATATTGAGCAGAGGTACAGGCTGGACTCTGCGAGGGTGTATTGAAATGGCTATGGAGAAGATAGGAGAAGGCGCAGAGGCCACCATATACTCCCTCGACGCCTTTGGAAAGGGGATGGTGGTTAAGACAAGAAACCCGAAGGGCTATCGTATAGCAGACCTTGACTCTAGGATAAGGCGCCAGAGGACGAAAAAGGAGGCAAAGCTGATAAAGAGGGCCATGGACTGCGGAATAAATGTGCCCAGGCTCATAGCAGTAGGGCAGAACTCTATAGTTATGGAAAGGATAGACGGCCAGCTCCTTAAGGACATCGATATCACTGCCGAAATGGCATCATCGTCAGGCATGCTCCTGGCAAAGCTGCACAACGCAGGCATAACCCACGGTGATTTCACCCCTGCCAATCTTATGATATCAGGCAAAAAGCTTTACCTAATCGACCTGGGCCTTTCGGACACGGTGTCAAGCAGCGAGGAGAAGGCTCTGGACGTGCTTCTTATGAAACGCCAGTTAGGAAAGAATCTTTACAAGGTCTTTGTAGAAAGCTATTCGGGCCTGGCAAAATCCGCAGATGACGTGCTGGCGCGGCTTTCAGAGATAGAGGCCAGGGGAAGATACCAGTCAAGAGCCCTTGGCTAGACGTCAAGGTCCCAGGAGTCCAAGTACTTCTTCTGTTTGTCAGTGAGCGTGTCTATCTTGACTCCCATTGACTTGAGCTTTATGCTGGCTATCATGTTGTCTATGTCGTCAGGTATCTTGTACACCTTGTTGCCCAGCTGCCCATGCCTGTCTACCACGTATTTGGCTGACAGTGCCTGGTTGCAGAAGCTGAGGTCCATAACCTCGCTAGGGTGGCCCTCCGCAGCGCCCAGGTTCACAAGCCTTCCCTCGGCGATGAGGTAGAGCCTCCTTCCGTCTTTCAGGGTATACTCGTCAAGATTGTTCCTGATCCTCCTTTTGCCTACTGCCATGCCTTCAAGCGCCTTCACATCAACTTCAACATCAAAATGACCTGTGTTGGAGAGTATGGCTCCGTCCTTCATGCTGTTGAAATGCTTACCAACTATTATGTCCGTGTCACCTGTTGCAGTCACGAATATGTCGCCGACCTTGGCGGCATCGTCCATCTGCATGACATCGAAGCCGTCCATGCAGGCCTCCAAGGCCCTCATCGGATCAACTTCAGTCACTATCACACGGGCACCCATGCCCCTGAATCTCATCGCTACGCCTCTTCCTACCCATCCGTATCCGCCTACAACAACCATCTTTCCCGGCAGGAAGATGTTTGTGCCTCTTATTATTCCGTCAAGAGTGCTCTGTCCGGTCCCATATCTATTGTCGAACAGGTATTTGGTGTTGGCGTTGTTTACTGCTATTATTGGATACTTGAGCACGCCCTGTGCTTCCATGGCCTTTATGCGGTGTATCCCTGAGGTTGTCTCTTCAGTCCCGCCTATTACGTCTATCTTGACTCCTTTGGCATGGGCCGCAGCGTGTAGGTCTGCACCGTCGTCGATTATTATGTCTGGGTCAAAGTCGAGCACGCGGTGTACATTCTCATTGTACTCCTTGACGCTCTGGCCGCTCCAGGCGAATACCTTTATGCCATTGTCTGCAAGAGCTGCGGCTATGTCGTCCTGGGTGGAAAGCGGATTTCCAGCTCCCAAAGAGACGCTCGCACCGCCTGCCTTGAGGCTGAGCATAAGTATGCCAGTCTCCTTTGTGACGTGCAGAAGGGCAGATATCTTCAGCCCTTTGAAAGGCTTGGACCTCTCGAACTCCTTCTTGACGTCACCAAGCGCAGGCATATGCATAGCTGCCCATTCAAGCTGGAGGCTGCCCTGCTTAGCAAGTTTCATGTCTTTTACTTTGTAATCCATGCAACTAACTCTTTAGCGTAAGGTCAGAGCTCTCCAACTCTCCTCTTCTGCGCTCTCTTGATTCTCCTCCTTCTCTTCTTGATCCACTTCCAGCGCATTCTGCCTTTCTTCTTCCATTTCCTGGGGACACTTCCCAAATTTGCACCTATTAATATTACAAGCTTAAGGCCAGTCGGGCACTCACGAAAGCCGTATCTGACAGTAGAATACTAACATAAACAAATATAAATGATGCGCTAAGTTAATGTATTCAGCATAGTAAGGGAGAGTATGAATAAGGTTGTGCCTATAGCGCTGGTTCTGGCAGTTGTTTTAATCGTCGTATTCGTAACATTTTTACATGGCGGCGGCCCGACAACAACCGTCGTGACAACGACAGTCTCTGCCAATACCACTACCCTTCCAGCTACAACTTCTGCGCAGACCACTACCATCTCTGGCTATAATGGCGTCGACTGCCTATCACCCAATGCGACTGAGGGCATACCAAACGGAAACTTCTCCACAGGCACATACCAGAATTGGACTGCGAGCGGACTAGGGTTCGGAACTGCCCCATCAAACATCACCTATGACAACGAGATAGGTGCATACTACGGCCAGAAATGGACCGGCTACAATGGGGTATTCTTTGCAACTTCATACAACGGCGGCACGTCAGTAGCCCCTGGGAACATAACCTCGGAGCCATTCGTAGTCACCGAACCATACATCAACTTCAAGGTAATATCGCCCCAGAACAACGCGATATATGTGCAGATACTGAAGAATGGGACCCCCGAGGTCACTGTACACTATGACACCTACAAGGTTCCTCTCGTAAACGCCACAAACACCACAACTACCTTCTCTTCGGAGAGCAATTTCGTGAATGCCAGCATCATAATGATACCTCTGCTGTGCAGCAAGGTTCAGATAAAGGTTGCTGCCCGTGTTGTCGGCGGGGCCACGGGCAACCAGTTCAACTATATAGCGGTAACCGACTTCCACATGAGCAAGAAGCCGTGGGCAGTGCCTGGTATAATAGTAAACCAGAGCCTAAACTATACCTAAGCTGTTGGCAATGCCTCTCCTAATATACAATACCCTTTCAAGGTCCAAGGAAGAGTTCAAGCCCCTAATAGACAACAATGTCAGGATGTTCGTTTGCGGCCAGACCGTTTACGACGATGCACATCTGGGCCATGCGAAGAACTACATAAATTTCGACATAGTCGTAAGGTGGCTCAGGCACAGCGGATACACTGTCAAGTACATACAGAACATAACTGATGTTGACGATAAGATAATACGCCGGGCGGAAGAGCAGCACAAGGACCCCGTGGCCCTCGCACGCGAGTACGAATCCAGGTTCATGGAGGACATGGATGCAATAGGTGTGAAGCAGAGCGTGGACCAGTACCCCCGTTCTCACGACTACATCGAGGAGATAACACATCAGATACAGCTGCTTCTTGACAAGGGATATGCTTACAAGGTGGAAGGCGACATTTACTATGACGTTTCAAAGTTCGGCAACTACACCAAGCTCTCCGGAATGGATCTTGCAGAACTGGAGAAGCACCGCATAGAGCCGAGGGAGGGGAAGCGCAACAGCTACGACTTCGCTCTATGGAAGGGTTCCAAACCTGGGGAGCCGAGCTGGGACATCGAGCTTAGCATAGCTGGCAATAAAACATCAATTTCAGGCAGGCCAGGATGGCACATAGAAGACACTGCAATAACACACGCCATATTCGGGCCACAGTACGACCTACACGGAGGCGCAATAGAACTGATATTCCCGCACCACACAAACGAGATAGCCCAGGCCGAAGCTGCTTTTGGTGTAGCGCCGTTTGTCAAGTACTGGATGCATTCAGGAGTGATGCTGATAAAGGGGGAGAAGATGTCCAAGAGCCTCAGGAACTTCATACGCATCAGGGATCTCCTGCGCCAGTATGATCCAGAGGCACTACGGCTTCTCATTGCCTCTGCCCACTACAGAAAGGACATAGGGTATACTGAAAGCCTCATCAAGAGCGCCTCGGCGAGGCTCAACTACCTGAGGGCATCCTTCAGCATATTCTACAACATGCCAGAATCCCCATCAGGCGATGGGGCAGAGGTAGATATGGCTGTAAGCAAGATGGAGCCCGAGTTCAAGGCCGCAATGGACGACGATTTCAACACGCCCCTGGCCCTGGCCAGCTTCTCTGCAGCCATAGATTCGCTTAGGGCCTTTGCAGAAACCCACCAGTCAATACCAAGCGAAACGAAGCAACGTGCGATAAAGTCAATGCTTGACCACGCTTACCTATTCGGGATATTCAAGAAGGACAGCTACAAGGAGCGCCTAGGTGAGAAGGAGCTTTCCCTCATAAAGGAGAGGGAGAGGCTGAGGAAGGATAAAAAGTTTTCAGATGCTGACAGGATAAGGGAGCAGCTAAAGAATGAATATTCTGTCATAGTTGAGGACAGCGAATATGGAACAATCTGGTACAAGTCTGCATGATCACTGCCCTGTTGCACTGTCATTATCCAGAGCAGCCCCTTCGCCCTGATGCTCGCGCCCCCCGCGCTTCGCCTGCCTATCCATCTTTGCGCTAGCAAAAAGCACCTGCAGGTCCTCATCCTTCTTAGTGTCCATCCAGGTCTTTATGTACTGCGAGACGTTCTTCAGCGGCTTTGAGTACCTGTCAGTAAACGAATACGAACCCTCCTCGTGCTTGAGCAGCCCCACCTGCACCCCGAAGTCAAGGTATCTCTTCCATGTTGCTATCGGAAGCTCCTTTCCGCAGTCCTTGAGCCTCAGCGCACCGCGTGTCTTCACTTCGTAGAGCGCCTTGGCAAACCTGTATGCCTTTGTCTCGTTGTCGAAATATACCCTCGCAATATCCTTGACGTTGGGGTCCTTGAGCTTCTCCTTGAGGGGAGCATCCTCGTACTCCCAGTATCTTATCGCCATGAGTATATTCCTCGGTCAATGAATTTTAACCTTTGCAGCATCGCAAAGCCGCCGTCACATAATGGCCTTCAGTCAAAAACTATAGTCACTACATCCCCGTCCCTGACAATATGCTCGCCGCCTACCCTCTGGTTTGCGAACTTAGCGCTCGGGCCTGTTATGTAAGCGAACCGGGTGTCCTTCACCAGCTTTGTGTTTATCTTCCTCACAACGTCGAGCACAGTCGCCCCGGTCTCCAGCACCATGGGCTTGTCCATGTCAGGCACCCCGTCCTTGGGCTTCAGGTACACCCTTATGAGCCCCAGGGTGTTGAACATGTCCCTCTTCAGCTCTGGTATATTGGAAAGCATCTTTGCGCTTATCGGTATTATCCTCATTCCCGTCCTGTCGTGTATCTCCTTCATTACGGACTCGACCTTCTGCGGGCTGACCGTGTCTATCTTGTTGAGCGCCACAACCCCCCTTATGTAGACGCAGTTGTCTGCCACGAAATCAACGAACTGGTCATCTGTCACGTTCTCGTAGAATATGACTTCCCCGTTGAATATCTTGAATTCATTGAGCACATCCACTATGATCTCCTTTTTTGGAATCAGGTGCTTGTTCCCTTCTATGTGTATGCCTCCGACCTTTCCCACCTCGAGCCTCATGTTTGGCTTCTTTCCATTCGCCCGTATGTTCAGCATGTTAAGCTCGTCTATGAGCTGGTACAGGTTCGTGTGCACGTTTATATCTATCACGAACAGGATCAGGTCGGCTATCCTTATCACGCTAACTATCTTCATGCTTCCTCCCCTGCCTATGTGGGCTCCCTGTATGAGCCCCGGAAGGTCCAGCATCTGTATCTTGGCTCCGCTGTATTCTAGCATCCCTGGTATTACATCTAGCGTGGTGAATGCATAGTCCGCCACCTTCGAGTCCACTCCGGTAAGCGCCTTGAGCAGCGACGACTTCCCTGCGTTAGGAAACCCTACGAAAACTACGGTAGCATTGCCGGATTTCCTCACAGAGTACCCTGTGCCGCTCCTCCTGCCAGTGGACTCCATCTCCCTCTTTATCTTGGCTATTTTGGCTCTTAGCATTCCAAGGTACTTGTTGGTCGCCTTGTTGTACTTCGTCTTGGAGTACTGCTCCTGCAGCTCTTCTATCTTCCTTTCGGCCGATGACTTGTCTGCCATCATAAATCACATGCTATCCTCTTATTGCAACAACTGTTTTAATTGTTGCTGGTGATATGCTCTTGTGGAGGTGCACTGAATGTTAGATATACTAGTCGGGGGATTTTACGGAGACGAAGGAAAAGGCAAGGTTGCTTCGTATCTTGCGGTCAAGGACAAGCCTGCAATGGCAGTGCGTACTGGCAGCATAAACGCAGGCCACACTGCAGTGTACAACGGCAAGGAGTACAAGCTGAGGTCTGTTCCGTCCGCATTCATAAGCCCAAATACCCGGCTCATAATACCCCCAGGCGCACTCATAAAGCGCGAAGTGCTTTTCAAGGAGATTGAGGAGACAGGCACACGCAACAGGATATCCATAGACAGCCACACTGCAGTTATAACCGATGCCGAGGCCGCGGAGGAGAAGAACAATGCACACCTGAGCAACGAGGTTGGCAGCACTAAGCAGGGCGTAGGCGCGGCAGAGTCCAAGCGCATACTCAGGAGCCTTAAGCTCGCAAAGGACTACCACGAGCTCTCAAGTTTCATAACAAACGTCCCTGATGAGGTCATAAAGTGCGCGGAAGATGGCGGAAAGATACAGGTGGAGGGCAGCCAGGGCCATCTGCTCAGCCTCTACCATGGCACATACCCTTACGTCACGAGCAGGAACACCACTTCCTCAGGGATCCTAAGCGATGTTGGCATAGGCCCAAAGTATGTGGCCAACATAATAGTCATATTCAAGGCCTTCATAACCCGAGTGGGATCAGGCCCTCTGGAGGGGGAACTATCCCCGACTGAGGTGGAAGAGCTTGGATACAGCGAGTTCGGAACGGTGACAGGAAGGCAGAGGAGAGTCGCACTCTTCGATTCAAAACTGGCAAAGGAAGTGGTAAGGATAAACTCCGCTAACCAGGTCGCGATAACCAAGATAGACACTGTATTCAACGGTGCCAAGGGCGTACGCGACTACAGCAAACTTCCGCAAGAGGCCAGGGTGTGGATCGAAGACGTGGAGCAGCAGATAGGCGTTCCAATAACGCTGCTGGGCACTGGCCCAGAGGCGGAAGACATGATAGACAGGAGGGCACAATTGCTTAAATAGAGCCAGCTATCTTCTCGCTTGCCTTAGCGCGTCGTAAGCCCAGGCCAGGTATTCTGGCTTGTTGTCTTCCCTCAGGCTTCTTTCGAGGCCTGCACGTATGTGCCCATATCCAGCTAGCACCTTATCAAGCTTTTCAACAGAAGGGGCTGCCATGTCTGTGGAGAGCCTCAGGCTTACAATATCCTCACGTAGTTTTCTGCCAGTTATTGCCATCGTATCATCCTATTATTCAGAATTAGTCGACACCAGGCTCATATTAAAACCTGCCGCCGGTGCACGTCAGCATTGGAATTAGCGCTTCAGCTGCCCAGTCCTGGCATGAACTTGGCCATCTGCTTCTTCATGTCCCTGTTATTCTTGAGCATGTTTGCCATCTTCTTCATCCTGTTGAAGTCTGCTATGAGCTCCCTGACGTCCCGCTCTGTCGTGCCGCTGCCCTTTGCTATCCTCAGGACTCTTTTCGGATCCCTCAGGAGCTTCTCGTCCTTCCTCTCATCCTTTGTCATGGAGCTTATTATGGTTGCGAACCTCTTCAGTTTTGCCTCCCCGGTCTCAAGCGCATCCTTGGGCACGTCAACAAGCCCCATCATCCCCAGCACGCTCTTCATCGGCCCCATCTTGGTCATCGCCTTCATCTGTTTGTAGAAGCTGTCGAACGTGAGCTCATTCATGTCAACGTCTTCGGGAGTCATCCCCGAGCTCTTTATTGCCTCGTTGACATTGGTTATGAGTGCCTCAAGGTCCGGTATTCCCAGCAGCCTACCAACGAACTTCTTAGAGTCATAAAGCTCGAGCATGCCGAGCTTCTCCCCTGTACCTATGAACATAACATTTGTATTTGCGCCAGCCACTGCAGAGAGCGCGCCCCCGCCCTTTCCGGATCCGTCAAGCTTCGTAACTACCACTCCGGTGAGCTTTACCGCCTTGTCGAACTCTGCAGCCTGCCTCCCTGCAACCTGCCCTATATCCGCGTTTATAACAAGAAGCTTCTCATCAGGCCTGAATGCCCCGTTTATGGCCTTCAGCTCCTCGATGAGCTCCTGGTCCATGCCGCTCCTTCCGCTGGAATCGCATATTATTACCTTCCTGCTCTTGAGCGCCTCAAGCCCCTCCCTGACTATCTTCCTTACGTCCTTCTCGCCCTTTATTCCGAAGAAGGAGGCGTTCGCCTGCTTTGCAAGGGTCTCCAGCTGCTCATAAGCCGCAGGCCTTGCAACGTCGCAGCATATGAGCCCCACCCCGAATCCCCTGTCCTGGTAGAATTTGGCAAGCTTGGCCGCAGTAGTGGTCTTCCCAGAGCCGTATATGCCTGCGAGAAGTATCCTCTTAGGCCTTATGTCCGGCTCATAGCTCTTGCCCATCAGTTTTGTAAGCTCCTCGTAAACGAGGTTGGTTATGTAGTCACGCTGGCTGACACCTTCCGGCATCTTGCTCCTTAGCGCAGCTTCCTCTATCCTCTTTGTGAGGGCGAATACAAGTTCAACCTCAACGTCAGCCGATATGAGTGCCTTCTGCAGCTCCTTGTTGAACTCCTTGATCGTCTTGGCATCTATAACTGTGGCTCCAGAAAGCCTTGAAATCGCCTTCCTCAGCCCTTCCCCTAAGTCCATCTGCAATCATACCTATATACGCAAAAGTGGTTTAATAATATGACCCCCATATCCTTAGGGCCATCAACAATGCCGTTGGAAGCCTATCCGCTTAAAAAATAAAGGTTAAAAAAGATTTCATGTATAAGATAATGCTGCGGGCTCATAGCTCAGCCTGGTTAGAGCGCTGGTCTTATAAGATAAACTTTGATCTAATATGTCAAAGCTAAGATAGCCAGATGTCGGGAGTTCAAATCTCCCTGGGCCCATTTTTATCCGCATCCGTAAAGACCCTGATTCTTAGTATTGATATGACTTTATGGCCTCTTTGCAATCGCCTCGGCAATACCAATCCGCAATCATCACATCATCTTGCCAGGCTGCAAACATTCGGAAAAGGAAAAGTGAATACAAAACTATCTCATCTTAAGTATAAAAAGTTTTGCCACATAATCGCAAATCTGGATAAACCATGACAAAACTTAAATAGATTTTCAATCCACTCATGATGGTATTCCTAATGGCTGAGAATCTCTCCTATGTATACCTTGAAGACGGCACTGTTCTTGTGGGAGATGGTTTCGGTTCTGATTCTGTAAAGGCTGGAGAGCTTGTATTTACAACTGCAATGAATGGGTACCCTGAGAGCCTTACCGACCCTTCGTACGCCGGGGAAACCATGATAATCACCCATCCTCTTGTGGGCAATTATGGCGTCCCTCAGCCCAAACTTGCGAACGGCATACTGTCAAATTTCGAGTCTGGAAAGGTGCACATATCTGCCCTCATAGTGAGCGAACTGACCAAGAGCGAAAAGTGGAGCAAGAGCATGGATCTTGACGATTGGCTCAGAAAGGAGGGCGTGCCTGGGATTTCTGGCATAGATACCCGCATGCTCACAAAGAAGGTCAGGGACAACGGGGCCATGATGTGCGTCGTTTCCACCAAAGGGGAATTGAAGGATCCCAAGAAAGCGCTGGGTGAAAAGTACGCCGAAATAAACTTCGTGGAGCATGTCTCCCCAAAGAAACCAATAACGCATAACGGCGCGGGTCAGACTGTTGTAGTGGTTGACTGCGGGGTCAAGCATGGCATACTTAAGAGCATAAGCGGCCTGGGGTACAACATCGTTCGCGTACCCTACGATTATACTGCCGACAAGATTATGTCATTCAATCCCTCCGGGGTTTTGTACAGCAACGGCCCGGGGAATCCGAATATGCTAAGCCCGGTGATAGAGTCCATGAAAGGCATCATAGAATACAGGGTGCCAATACTTGGCATATGCCTTGGGCATCAGATCGCATGCCTTGCAATGGGTGGGGGCGTGCACAAGATGAAGTTCGGCCACAGGGCTGTGAACAAGGGGGTAGTTGACATCTCGACCAAGAAGGCATGCATAACCAGCCATAACCACGGCTATGCCGTATTTCCAGATGACATTCCAAAATCCGCCAAACCCTGGTTCATCAGCCCTGACGACAACGTAATAGAGGGCATGGTGTACAAGAAGCAGAACATGATAACCACGCAGTTCCACCCTGAGGGCAAGCCTGGCACTAATGACGCATCATTCGTTTTCGGCATGTTCGACCGCATGGTGCGTGAAAATAGGGGTGGAAAATAGCATGGCAGCGGAAAAGAAGAGGAAAGTACTTGTAATAGGATCGGGCCCGGTCAAGATAGGCGAGGCTGCAGAGTTCGACTACAGCACTAGCCAGGCCCTGCGCGTGCTAAAGGAAGAGGGCATTGAAAGCATACTTCTAAATTCAAACGTTGCCACCGTCCAGACCAGCTACGACATGGCCGACAAGGTATACCTGCTTCCCGTAACCGAAGAATACGCAGAAAAGGTCATAAGGGAAGAGAAGCCATGGGGCATAATGGTGGGCTTCGGCGGCCAGACCGCATTAAACGTAGGGCTTGGCCTATCCAAGAGCGGAGCGCTCAAAGAGCACGGTGTAAAGATTCTAGGAACTGGGATAAAGGGCATAGAAGCGGCACTTAGCAGGGAGAAGTTCAAGGAAACCATGAAGGAGAAAGGAATACCAATACCTAAGAGCGCGAGCGCCAGGAGCAAGTCTGCGGCACTGTCCTCTGCAAAAGAGATTGGATATCCTGTCATGATGCGCGTAAGCTTCAACCTCGCTGGGCGCGGCTCTGCAATAGCCTGGAAAGAGGAAGAGCTCGCCCGCGAGCTTGACAGGGCGTTTGCCCAGAGCCCCGATGGAGAAATACTGCTAGAGAAATACCTGCACGGGTGGAGGGAGATAGAGTATGAGGTGGTGAGGGACTCCATAGGCAACTGCGTAGTCACCGCATGCATAGAGAACCTAGATCCAATGGGTGTCCATACTGGCGATTCCGTTGTGGTGACACCTGCGCAGACACTGGACAACCACGAATTCCAGGAGATGAGGACTGTTGCCATAAGGGTTGCGGAATCCATAGGCCTCCTGGGCGAGTGCAATGTCCAGTTCGCTCTGAGCCCAAGCGGTTATGAATTCTACGTAATAGAGACAAATCCCAGGATGTCAAGGTCAAGCGCACTGGCGAGCAAGGCGACCGGATATCCACTGGCATATGTGAGCGCAAAGCTAGCCCTGGGCCACGCGCTTCACGAGATACAAAACAACGTATCAAAATCCACAACAGCGTTCTTCGAGCCCAGCCTTGACTATATAACGATAAAGATGCCTAGATGGGACCTGCGCAAGTTCGACTCCGCGGTACAGTCAGTAGGCACAGAGATGAAGAGCGTAGGGGAGGTCATGTCCATCGGCCGCAACTTCGAAGAGTCTTTCCAGAAGGCCATACGCATGCTCGACATAGGCGAGCCTGGACTTGTCGGAGGCAAGGTGTACAATTCCGGCATGTCTGCGCAGGAGGCGAAGGCGATCCTAAAGGAGCGCAGGCCGTATTGGTTCCTCTACGCGGCAAAGGCCTTCGCCTGCGGGGCCTCGGTGAAGGAGATAGGCGCAGTTACTGGGGTGGACTCATTCTTCCTAAGCAAGCTTAAGTCCATAGTTGATGCATACGAGTCTTACAAGAAAGGAAATGGCCTCTCATACCAAAAGATGAAGCAGCTAGGATTCAGCGACGCGCAGCTAGGCGCAGAAGGAAAGGGGCAGGCATTCATCAAGCAGATAGACACACTTGCAGGGGAGTGGCCAGCCAAGACGAACTATCTTTACACAACCCGCCTGGGCGCTGAGGATGACATCACAACAAAGCCCGCAAACAAGCTTCTGGTGCTTGGCGCAGGCGTCTTCAGGATAGGCGTTTCAGTGGAGTTCGATTTCGGCGCAGTGGCGCTTGCCGAAAGCGCAAGGAAGTACTTCGATGACGTATCATTGCTCAACTGCAATCCCGAGACAGTATCAACCGACTGGGACAGGGTTGGCAAGCTCTATTTCGATGAGCTTACGGAAGAGAACATCTCAAACATCAACCGCAAGGAAGGATTCAGCAGAATAGCCACGTTTGCAGCAGGGCAGATAGGCAACAACCTCTCGCTCGCGCTTGAGAAGAGAGGCATGAAGCTGCTGGGCACAAATGCCAAGAGCATAGACCTTGCAGAGAACCGCAATAGCTTCTCCAAGCTCCTAGAGCGCCTCGGCATAGGCCAGGCGGCATGGACCAGCGCCTCCTCGGTGAAGGACATAAAGGCATTCATAGAGCGCGTAGGGTTCCCTGTGATAGTAAGGCCAAGCTACGTGATAAGCGGCTCTTCCATGAAGATAGCAAACAACATGAGGGAGCTTAGCGGCTACATCGAATCTGCAACAAGCATATCCCCGCAATATCCTATCATAATATCGAGCTTCATAAGGGAAGGGATAGAGGCCGAGCTGGACTGCGCCGCCGATGGCGGGAATGCAATAGGCGTAGCCCTGTGCCATGTGGAAGAGGCAGGCGTGCACAGCGGCGATGCCACCATAGCAACGCCTTATCTGGATGCCAAACCCGTATCCGGGATGAAGGAGATTGCGCTAAGGCTCGTAAGTGAGCTCAGCATAAAGGGCCCGTTCAATATACAGTTCATAATAAAGGATGGAAAGCCTCTTGTCATAGAGCTTAACGTAAGGGCCAGCAGGTCAATGCCATTTGCATCAAAGTCCGTAGGCATAAACCTCATGGACTACGCTGTGAAGGGATGCATGGGGAAGTATTCATGGAACGGATTCAGGGAGCCAAAGCACCACTCCTTTGCCGTTAAGAGCCCCCAGTTCTCCTGGGGCGCGCTTAGGGGCTCGTACCCTCATCTCGGCCCTGAAATGCGAAGCACCGGGGAGAGCGCCGCATTCGGAAGGACCTTCGAGAGCGCGCTCCTGAAGAGCTGGCTTGGCGCCCAGCCTAACCGCCTGCCCAAATCCACTGTCCTGATATACGGCGATGTGGACAGGAGCATACTCAAGGAGACTGCAGACATACTCTCCAAGGGCATAAAAGTCAGTACCCTGGACTTCGCACCGATGCATGGCCACTATACCATAGACTCTGACAAGGCGCTTGACCTTATGTCGAATAAGTCAATAGATCTTGTAATAACGAGCAACGGGATGGAAGGGCAAGACTATACGATAAGGAAGAGGGCAGTGGACATGAACATACCCCTGGTCCTAAATGCAAGGCTCGCAAGGGCCCTCGCCAAGTCCTTCTTCATAAAGGATATTGACTGCGAGGAGATGAAGGCATACTGGAAGAAGGATTAGCTCTGCACGCCCTCCCCTGCCCATCCCTACCCTATATGTGCCTTCAGATCAGCTAAGGTGCAGTTACCTGAGTTCATTCGCCATGTGCATAACCTTGCGCCTGACCCTTTCATCATATTTCGAGAGGTACTCTTTCAGGATGCCGATGTCTACTGACTTGGCCAGCTCCACGAGCGCCTCTTTCGGTCTGTCTCTCTTGAAGTATATCATGTCTATGAATGTCTTCTCCATGTCTGACACCGGAATCCACAATCCCTGATGCACCTCCATAGAGTAGCCAAAGAAATGTCCTGCATCTATTCTGCGCACAAGATAATTCCTTCCATTGAACTGCCTGATCCCGCTCCTCACTCTTCTAGGCGTGACCACTATTGGGTTTGCCTGCTGCTCCCAGAGCCCCTTGAGCGTGATGGCGCTCTCAAGTCCATAATAAAATGGCCTGAAGGCAAATCCAACTACCATAACCTCATCGTTGTGGAACGTGTATACGCCACGTGTTATGCGCGTTACCTCCTTTTTCTTCATCAGGTTGTGCAGCAGAAGGTGCATGTATCCTGGGCTTGCACTTCGTTCAGATAGCAGGGTTTTCAGATCGGCCATGGTAAAGACTGGGAATTCATCCGACGAAAAGTTCTTCCTTACAGACCTAATCGCTTTCACAAAACACCCTCTTTATCTCTGCCACTATATCTTCGTAGGATGGCACTGCGCCAGAATACACGATAGCCTTCAGCGAATCCTCATTCACCGGATCTTGGGC
Source organism: Microcaldota archaeon (assembly GCA_021848065.1). Classification (GTDB taxonomy): domain Archaea; phylum Micrarchaeota; class Micrarchaeia; order Micrarchaeales; family CABMGC01; genus JAJZNA01. Next base: position 16,340 of record JAJZNA010000019.1, on the reverse strand, counting down.
AGAGTTTATGAATGCACACACCTTCCTTCTCAGCCCACTGCTCTTCTCTGCCATGCCTGCAAGATGAAATATGTCATACATGTCGCGCATGTATCTCCTGCTCATATACGTATCCATCTTCTCCACAATGAAATCTTCTGCAGAAAGCGTAAGAACGGTTGTGAAGGTCCCATCAGTCCTTTCATAGTTTTTTGCAATGGGCCTTATGCGACCTTTTGGCAGGCCAAATTCAAGTTTCACCCTTGAGCCTTCCGCTTCGACAACTATGACTGTGGAGTTGCCTATTGCAGAGGAACCCGCAATCCATGCTCCAACCCTCGAAAGCGAGAACGCCAAGCCGTTCCTGACGGCTTCAATCCTTTTTGTCGATCTTAGGTATATGTCAAGGTCGTCAGAAAATCTGTTACCCGCATAGCACCTCCATATCGCAGTGCCGCCGTGAAGTACCGCTGTCTGGTCCACATTGTACAGAGCTGCCACTGCAATGTCCTGGAGCCTTGCTTTGCCTATCTGTCCCGCATTCTTCAGTGCGCCCTCTATCGGCACTCTCCTCATACGAACAACCTAACTTATAATATAATATAAGTTTGGTTAAATATATTAATGCTACAGTATGGGTTGACAACTGGTTTCCCCGATCCTCCAAAAGCATCTTTTGACAGGTTTATTGACAGCTCAATGCGCATGCTGGAAGTAGTGGCTTTTCCGCGTGAAAAGCGCAGTCCAATTGGTATTAAACAAAAGTTTAATTCCCGTACCTATAATTAACGAAAAAGGTATATTCGTTAATAAATAGAATATTTTATCATTTATTAAAAATAGTGCCTATAAACGTTAATTTGCTAATCAATAAAATGCCAAAATATGTTAATGTGTCATAAGTCAATAAATGCACTCTGATAATTTCAATGGTAAGGCATGAAGAATAACTTCGGTAACAAATGCCAGATATGGTGCTTATCCTGCATTCATGCCCAGCCCCCCCCAGTCAAGCTTGATCTCAACGGCGTATTCGAACTCCTAGAGAAGGCCATAATGGCAGATGAAAGGAGCAGCAGCGTAATGAATGCACTGGATTCGCTCCTTGTCAACCCATTTGTAACTATAACTGGTCTAGCTAAAAAGGAGAATATAAGCTACCCTGCCGCAAAACGCGTAGTGGACAAGTTAATTGGATATGGCATACTGTCTGCTATAGGCAGTCGTGCCAAGAACAAGGTTTACGCATCGCAAACCATACTCAAGATACTAAGCGAGTGAAGGCGTTTGCTTCGTCTGCCCAGTTCAGTATCTATGGTATGGGACACTAGTACCTTCTGTGCCCCCTGTCTCTGCGTTCCCCGCCGCGGCGGTAACTATGCCTGCCGCCTCCTCCGCCACCAGAGTGGCCTCCGGGATGGAATTCCAGTCTCCTCTCGTGGTGGAAATCTCCACCTCTCCTGAACCTTCCTCCGCCTCCTCCGTGGCGCCTCTCATTGATAGGTATCTGGACGTCCTTGTACTTGTCAACATCCAGTTCTATGGGCACCATCTCGACGTTGGCAGTCATCTCTATGTCCTTCATCAGGCCCCTCTGCTCGAATCCGAACATGGTGAATGCGCGCCCGTTCTTGCCCATTCTGGCAGACCTTCCGACCCTGTGTACATAGACGTGCGGGTCGTCAGGGGCATCAAAGTTTATGACATCGCTTATGTCTGGTATGTCAAGCCCTCTTGAAGCCAGATTGGTTGATATCAGGAACCTCACATGCGACTTGAATGCGTGCAGTGACCTCTCCCTCTGGGATTGGCTCATGCCTCCGTGCATGACTATGGCATCTATGTTCTGCTGCTGCAGGAACCTGTGAACGAACTCCGATTCCCTCTGCGTTGATGTGAATATGATGCCCTTCTTTGGATTGAACTTGTCAATGTATGCAAGCAGCGCGGCGAACTTGAGCCTTCCGCTGGCATTGAAGTATCCGTGCGTTATGGTGCTGACAGTGAGCTCCTCCTCTTCGCCTATGGTGAGCCTCACGCAATCGCTCTTCATATGGTTCCTTGAGATCTCAGCGATGGGCCTAGGCATCGTGGCTGAGAATAGCATGCTTTGCCTATCCCTAGGTGCTAGTGACATTATCTGCTTTATGTCATCTATGAATCCCATGTCAAGCATCAGGTCGGCTTCGTCAAGAACGAAGAACCTTATCCTGTCAAGGACGAGTGCACCCCTGTCTATCAGGTCCAGAATCCTTCCCGGGGTCCCTATGACTATCTCTGCGCCTCTTTCAAGGGCCTGTACCTGGACGTTTATTGAAGCGCCTCCATACACTATTGCAACTTTCGTCCTGCTCCTCCCTACCAATTTCTGGGCAACGCTGCTCACCTGCAGTGCAAGCTCCCTTGTAGGCACTATGACTATTGCCTGTGGATACCTCTCAGGTTCCACACTCTGTACTATTGGGACGAGGAATGCAACAGTCTTGCCGCTCCCTGTCTTCGACCTGACTACGATGTCCTTTCCTTCCAGCACTACCGGTATTGCCTTCTCCTGCACCTCTGTCATCTGGTGGAAGTTCATCTGTTTAAGCGCTTCAAGCAACTCATGCTTGAGGTTTAGTTCTCTAAATTCTTTCAATAAATCTACCTAAAAGCAGAAAAATCACAAATGTGTCACTAAAGTGACATTACTATATGGAATGATAGCTTAAAATGCCTTTGCATATTTAAAGTTGTTTATAAATGGGCAAACCAATGGTAGCAAGGATATCTGGTACTATCTTATCACCCATTGTGGTACTAATAGTAAAACAATGAAATCCTGGTAAAGTGTGATAATATGTGTCTCCCTTCAGATTTTGAAAACTACCATTTCTCAAATATGCGGAAGAGAATGCTTACCGAAGAGCTTGAAGCCTGGCATAAGCAATACCTACCGATAAAGTCTGGCGGAACTGTTCTTGACATAGGCGCAGGCGAGGGTGAAACCATGATTTTCTATCTACTTCATGGTGCGCAGCGTTTAATCTGTGTAGAAACTGATAGGAATAAAGTAAAACGACTTAGAACAAACGCTAAACTTGCCCAGAAGGCGTTTGGTGCACATATTGATGTATTAGATGCCATGCTTGATAATATAAAAATAGACATAGATGGTGCTGAGGAAGGCATGGTTTTAGAGAAGCACTTTGCAGGGAGGTGGAAAGAGATAGGTCATAGTAAGGGTTTCCCTGCCGCAGCCAAGGTGTATAAGCTAGTAAAATCCAACCACCTTGATAATCTATTAATGAAAAAAGAACAGCTCTTCATAAAACTACTGCATCCCAAATCCAAAATAAATAATCAAAGAAATTGATAATATGGGTACATTTAGGGAATTGTTACGTGTTGCCATGCGAGAGCCGCTTGAGCTACCTCACCGATTATTGGAAATCAGCAGAGATCTTAAACTCTACGGTATGATGCACGAAATTTTCATTCACCAACAATATTACTATTTTGCACGCGGGATAAAACCAAAAAGCGTGGTGGTAGACATAGGCGCTTTCATGGGTGAAACTGCAATATACTTTTCACAGTTCGAAAATGTATCTGCAGTAATAGCATTTGAGCCCATACCTGCAACTTACGAGCGTGGTTTGCATGTACTATCTACCACCATACCTGAATTAAGAAAAAAGATAAATTATAGGAATGCAGCAGTACGCGATTCGGAGGGTTCAGTGCATATCCCTAAAAATTACACTGGTAGTGGGGATACTGCACTTAACAAAGCTGAAGGCGAAGGCCAGAAAGTTCCGGTAACTACTCTAAATAAAATATTCAGACCTGGTAAGAGATATGCGCTTAAAATAGATTGCGAAGGCGACGAATTGCTAGTCCTCAGAAAACAAAATCTATCGCAGGTAGATCGGATAGTGCTTGAACATTCTGAAAATACCAAAGGCAGTATTATAACTCTCCTGAAAGAGGCCGGATTTGATATTATATCCTCACATCAAAACCTTATTCTAGCCTCACGTAAGTGAAAAAATACAAAATATCCGTATGTGCCTTCTAGATATCTGCACATAATGGAGATAAACTATTGAAGTATGTGGAATAGCGTATGCAAATATGTCCATGAGAGATCTGGACTATATTCGATGGTATATCCAACTAATTCTGCTTGACACAAAACATGTCCCCTTTGTTCATGTCCCCATCTTTTTCCTGGTTTTTTATAGAAATTTTATACCCCAATTTCTCAAAAAATTGGGGTAGATTCTGTTCTCCATAATGGTACTCAACGTGTATGACATCAAACTTCCGTATTGAATCAGTTAGCGCGTTTTTGAATATTTCATATTCCGCTCCTTCAACATCTATTTTAAGGGCCCCATTTTGTATATTGTGTTCTTCCACAATTTTATCAAGGGATATCTGCCCAACTTCATTTCCTACTCCCATACTCATAATCTTGATTCTATCTTCAAGGTTGTTGTATCTAACATTATTTTTTGCAACTGCTGCATATTTCTTATTTATCTCATATCCATATACTTTAAGGGCGCCACCCTTAATTATGTAATACAATGGCGAATCCCCCACATAACAGCCTATGTCCAATACAACTTTATTCCTTACTGGTAAATCCTCATGCAGTCTAAGATAGAATTCCTTTACCAATGAAACAGCGCTAAATCTGTCTGCTGTTATGGACTTACCCTCACTAATAAACGTTACTACATCCTCCTTGATTGAAACATTCATTTTGTCAATAATTTCCTGCCCAAGATCCTGCAGCTCAACTTCCAATACCAGATCTTCATAATTACTCTGAGTCACATCAAGAAATGTTCCATTCCTAAATTTTATTGTCGCCTTTTTATTGACACCAAATTTGACAAGATAGACAGACCAAAAATTATCTGTGACTCTAAGGGTAGGTATTATCCTTTCATTAACTATCTTTATCAAATTGATCATATACCCTACCATAAGAGTAAAATCTTAGACAGTCTTCCAGTACTCTATGGCCTTCTTCAATCCTGTTTCTAAATCATATTTTGGTTCCCACCCAAGAAGCTTCCTTGCCTTTGAGTTGTCCCCTATGAGTACTTGTGCATCAAGAGGCCTTTTGGGTGTTGCATTCCAAACTATTTCCCCATCAAATCCAGTAAGCTTTGCTATCATGTTGGCCGTTTCTTCAGTAGTGTATCCTTTACCAGTGCATATCTGTATTGCCTCACCTACTGCCTTCTTGTTGCCAAGTGCCTTAATATATGCGTCTATATGGTCATCTATATAGACCCAGTCCCTGACTGTGCTCCTATCGCCAAGATACACCTTCTTTCCGCTGAGCATCTGTGTTATCGTCCTTTCAATGAAGAAATGTGCGTTTCCTCTTCTGCCATAGGTGTTAAATGGCCGCATCACTGTCATTGGGAAATTATATGCTTGTTTCATGTATCTCAAATACATGTCTGCACTCACCTTTGCTATCGCATAAGGGCTATTAGGAATCAATTCCGAGTCTTCCGTGAGCTTTTCTTTCCTATTTTTGAGCGTCATGCCATACTCTTCACTGGTCCCTGCAAATATAAACTGCTTGAAATGGGGCACCTCCCTATAGCACGCCTCTGCAAGGTTTATGGTTCCAGTATAGTTTGCTTCGGTAACTTCTACAAAATGGTCGTATGAAAATGAGACAGCGCTAATTGCGGCAAGATGTATAACATAATCTGGCTGAATTTCTTTTATGACGTTCTTTATTGCAGGGAAATCAGCTAGGTTTGCATGGTGCGTAACTACATGCTTCTTGCTGTCAAAAGAATATCTGCCTGTCACATACCTTTCCAGAATATGTACTTCGTACTTCTTCAAAAGAGCCATGGCAAGTTCGGATCCTACAAATCCCGATGCGCCTGTTACTAGTACCTTCTCCATTAATATCACAGATTAAAGATGTCAGATAAACTTATTAAACATTTTACTGACCTGACATCCGTACAATGACACTGTCAATATAGCTTTTAATGGCCTTTGTAACTCTAACAAGTGCCATCCCTTTCCCTCGCATTCCGTAAACAATAATGTCCCCTACCTTGGCAAAATGTATACACGCAAGCGCCGCAAGATCTTCTTCCCCATAAATACGTATACCAACCCCCTTCCCAGACGAAGACGCCTTTCCTACCGCGCTCCACATCTGTCTGCTTATGAATCCGCGCTTATTTCTGACTGTTATGGGAGACTCATATCTTTTTCGTATGGAAATGAAAACCTTCCTAGCGCGTTCACTCCTATAATCAAATATCGCAACTCTTGGTTTGTAACCCATCTCAAGAAGCGCAGCTACCGTCACATCCCCAATTGCATATATTCGAGCATTTTTTTTAACACTCCTCTTAAACGCAGAATTGTCCACTATTTTTCCGAACGGCCTTGAAAGCTCCTTCCTCAACTTGGTGCTAAGTCTCAGGTTTCCTTTAAAATTGAATGCCATGTCACATAACCTTTTCCGCATATCTTATAAAAGCTCTCAGCGCACTGCCTGCCAGAGGTATCCCTTTTGATAGCGATATCATAGTTTCTGTATCTGCCTTTTCAATTCCACCAGCAATAACTGCTGCAAGGGGATAAATCGCAGCAAATATGACTGCGGCTGTAAACAAAAGAGCCGCACCGTTTAGGAAATAATATAGCGGCAGTGCCAAAATCGAGACAAATGCATCTGCCAAAATCAAGCCTGTCATTTTTCTAATTCTAAAGTTTATCTTGAACATGCCTGCCACGCTTCTTATTAAGAAAATATCCAATAGCAATGGGCTAAGAATGAACGTGAGTAGCACATATGCGGTACTTCCGAAGTATGGCACTAGCGAAATTACAAGTGCAAATATTATGGAATTAACAATTATGTTGTATTTGAAAACTTTTCTAACTTTATTCGCACTTATGAGGAGGGTGCCTGCATAAGTTCCAGCTATCCCTACCAATAACCCTAAGCACAGTATTGAAATATAAAAGGGAGCATATGTGTAGCTTTTTCCAAATACCAACGCTGAGAATGGATCAGAGAATATCCCCATATAAAATAACAAGGGACCTACAAATGCCATTGCAAGATAGACTGTGTAGCCATATATCCTTCCAAGGTGTTTCTTGAGCTTCTTGTCTGCCAAGGCTGCAGAAAAGGCAGGCAGAAGAGCAAAACCTATGGAATCAAATATAACACTTACCAGAGACCCTGCCCTCGACGCTACTCCAACATTCCCTATTACTGATGAAATGGCAAAATAGCCGAGGAATATTATTGCAATATTGCTTGTCAGATTTGCAAATACATTATAAGAGGCTATTGGCGCAGCAAATCCAAGTATTTTTTTCATGTAACTTACAGATATTCGTCCTAGAACTATATCGTTATACTTGAATATCAATGATATCCCTATGATGAACCCCGCAGAATATCCTATTATTAGTCCTATTATCGGTGCCAAAGCCCCTAATCCTCCTAAAGCGAGGGGAATGCTTACAGATGCCTGCACAACAGCTTCAACTGCTGCCATCAGTGCAATATGCTTTCCGTTTCCAAATCCTATCATAGTGTCATAAAACGATCCAAAGAGCATCGAAGCTATGATGTAAAAAGCCACAAGGTCTATCACATATGAAAGCGACCCGGTATGGAAAACGAACTGTGATATTATACTGCTAAATACTATGCATATTGCCGAAAGGACAACTCCAGATATTAGCAAAAGAACCATAGAGTTGGATATTATCATACCCATCTCATCTCTTTTGGAAGCCTGTTTGTATTCAGAAACAAATTTGTTCAATGCAGTTCCTATGCCAAAATACCCTATAGATCCGAACATGCCCCCAAATGCTATCGCTAGGGTGTATGTTCCATACTGGCTAGGCCCAAGAAGCCTTGTGACAATTACTAGCGCCGTACCTGTAAATAAGAAGGTAAGTATCCTTCCTATTAACACATAGCTTGCCACGTTAACTGTCTTTGAACCCATGGCAAGATTCATGTCGGATGCACTGTCCTTTTTAGGCAAACAATCAGCTTCTATATTAGCAAGGTAATATTTTTTAGTACAACCTACTTAATTATATTACTTGATAATACTTATTTAGCTAAAGTCACCATCCTAACCGTGTTTGAATGGAACAATATTACAATAATCCAGGTTATGTGCCTGTAAATCTTCTAGGCTTAAACTCTGATGGGTTAGTCCTTCTTGTACTCGGCATTTCAATAGTACTATTGCTTTACCTATTCTACAGGAATAAGAATGCAAAATCGTTACTTCCAATAGAGCTGAACAAAAAGGTGCTTGAAGCAGCAAGTGCTGTTTCACTGCTTGCCTTTTTTGCATTCAGCTATGTCTTTTTCAATATTCATGCAACCTATGGATTATACTCATCCACAGGGGATCCGAATTATTTCATAATCTTATGGGGGTTAATATCTGGAATTGCGTCAATACTATTTGTCACGATGTTCTTATCAAAGGACTGATAAACTATCTTTCTTTCAACATCCTCTTTACCTTTGGGAGTATGGCTTCCTCTCCGAATCTCCCAATTACTACTTCCGATATCCTTTTTTTTAACTTCCCATAAGCCCTCGCATCCGAATCCCATAATTTAAAGTATTTAATTACTTCAGCTGAAAATCTATCTGTATCAAACGGTTCAACGAGGATGCCCTGCTTTTTATCTTTTATTATTACGTCAGGGCCCCGCACTTTGAATGCGACTGCAGGTAGCCCATGCGCTTGCGCTTCGGCTAGGCTAAGCCCAAAACTCTCAAAGCGTGATGTGAATACGAGCATGCCAGACCTATCATAGGCTTCTGATAGCTCTTTCTCAGTAACAAATCCAAGCCACCTGACATTTTTACTGTGCCTGCTTACCACGTCTTTAACAAGCACTTCGCCATCATCTCCTGAACCGATTATGTCAAAATGGATATCATATCCAAGGGTAAGTATCTTGTCTATTATATCTGCTAGGAGGTCTATGCCTTTATGGACTACACTGAGCCTACCTACAAAAAGTACAACGAACCTCTTCGAATCTACATGCGGGTGTGAATCGCTCACGTTTACGAAGTCTGTTATGCTGTAGATCCTGCCTTTGTATCCCAATTTCTCCAACCTTTTCCCATCCCTATCATTTATTACCCTTATATTTGGGGCACTCATCAGTCCCCAGTTTCTAATTGGGGCATATAGCTTCAGAAGGATTGACCTAAAGATGGATGCCTTTATCGGTTCTTCGCGAAGTATGTTGGCGTCATGTATGCCTAGTATGTACTTGAAACCGTATCTTCTGCTTGCACAAGAGAGTAGGAGGTTGGTTACGAAGCTATTGTCAAGGCAATAAACCGCATCAAAATCTCTAAGTTTTCTTATGGCTTTTATTCCGCTGATGGTAACCATAACCCTCTCTTTTAGGATAGGTATCTCAGGTGCGCTATAATACTCTATTTTGCACTTCACTATTTTCCTAAGATTGCGTTCGGTCTGCCTGAATGGGGGTTTCCCCTTATATGAGTATATTGTTGTATCGAAGTCATGCAGTCTGTTTATGAGCTCCGCCACGTATTTCTCCCCCCCTCCGAATGTACGCATATCGCTCCCTGTGAAGATTGCAAGCCTATCCATTCTTTACCAACTTTTTATACAGCGCAAGTGTCTCGTCCGCTTCTTTTTGCCATGTGAACCCCCTGGCATACTCAATGGCCTTCTTCCTTCTGGAGTCATTATATCCATTCGTGCTGATATCCTCCAATATCTGTGCCATGTGGTCTTCATCTTCGGCCTCAAAACAGTATTTTTTAACCTCGTCCGTCATCTTCCCATGCTTGTATATTATCACAGGAAGGCCCCTCGCCTGCGCCTCTATTATCGGTATGCCAAAGCCCTCATAGAAACTCGGAAACACGAACGCATCAAAGCTATCGTACACCTCAACCAATCTTTGTTCAGGAGCAAGCCCCATCATCCTTATCCTCTTGTCTTCACTGGCCATGGACTCTAGCTTGCTGTACAGAAACTGCTTCTTCCCCCATATTTCAAAAGATGCTTTCCTATTTCCAAACCTTTTGAAAGCCTCTATGGCAAATTCAACATTCTTCCTCTTCCTTAACGCCCCGATATATCCTACCCGGAATCCATGCCCCTTCTTTGCAGCTGCCTTTCTGAAAAACCTCTCGTCAACCCCATCGTTTATTATGGTTATTTTGTTTTTATCGTATCCTAGCCTTATGGCATCCCTATGCGTAAGCTTTGACCTAGCAATCATATGGTCTGCCCGCAGGGAAAGCCTCATTCCAAGCTGTATTATTGGGTTCCATAAGATCTCTTTTATCCCTGTATCATTGTATTGTGGTGCCAGTAGCGGCTGGAAGTCGTGCGCAGTCACCACTAATTTTGCATTGCCTTTCCTGAGCGCCAGCAGCGGCTTCTGGTCAAGGCTATGTATTATATCATAAGAGCTGAAGTCCTTAAACATATTACCCAGCATGAATGATATCCCGGATCCCATGAAGGGGAACGTATCATTGTACTCTGCAACCTCAACTTCCACATCCTTTCTGCCCTTTAATCTCGAATACATCTGGTACATATACTTCTGTATTCCCTGTCCAACCGTATTGTCATATTCCTTTTTAAGCCCCAGAAGACCTACTCTCAACAAAATCACTGAATTCTAACATTATCTATGAGACACGCACTCTTATAAAGAGAAAGAGGGGCCTACAGCGGTAAATGGTGCTTAAAATCAGAAGGCGGGAATATGCCCCAACGCAATTTCAGAGGCAATGCCACATCTCACCAAAAGCATATCTCTGCAAGCCTTATGTGAATCATGGCCTTTCTCGCCTGTGCTATGACAGGTACTGGGCGAAGCACTTATGCCAATTCTATAAATTCATTAAAGGCTAAAAGCGTTCTGTGGTGAAAACCTAGCACTAATGCGATTAAACCTTCATCCAGCCTGCATCGTAGCTTCCAAAATCTGAAAGGTGCCTATAGTATCCCTTGCCTAACTCATGCCTTTTATAAAGAAGATATCCCAACACTGCAAGGCTGTTGGCATCCCTATCTATGAATACCTTGTTTATCTTTTGTATGACTTCGGGAGATCCTAATCCAAGATAATTTATTATGCCCTTATCCTTTTCAAGATCCATCGAGATAGCAAACTGGAGTTTCCTATGCACTTTGTCCACTTTAAAAAAATAACCTAATTTATACCTCGCATAATCCAGCCTATCTTTTACCGATTTCATATTAAGTGCAGGAAAAGATGACCTTACGTGGTCGAAAACAGGAAACTTGAAAAACAGCCAATAGTCCAGCCAGCTCAATTCTTCTTCAGGCTTTGCACCCTTCGCACGCATATACATTCCAAACAGGCTCCCTGCAAATGTATTCCCCTTGGAAACCTTTGACATCAGATCGCCGTAAGCCAATCTGTTTGTGAACGATTCTATAACTATTGTCCTATATGATGTAACTTCTGACGCATACAAATTCTTTCCTAAAGCGCCAAAATCATGCACGTGAATTATGCTGAATGGGGCATCAATGGTATCTGTCTTGCCGTGCACCTCTGGAAATTCGTGCGGCATACCATTGTACTTGACCTTGCTCTTTCTATAGAGCCTAAGCTGGTAGGCGCGCCCCATGACCTTCCCAGCCCCGTCCTTCTCCACCCTGTCGATCATGAAGCCATCTGCTTTGGCATCCTTTATGACGCTTGGAATTCTTCCTGCAAGTTCCTCAGACAAGGTCTCGTCCGTGTCCATTAGCAGCACCCACTCATTCCTGCATTTCCTGAGTGCGAATTCCCTCATCGGATCAGGATATCCGAGCGGTGCAACATAAAACGTCCTCACTTTTGAAAGTTTCCCCTTCTTTAGCTCTTTTTCGAATGCATTCCTGTTTTTAACTGTGCTGGAATCCATCACCACAATTTCAGAAGCCACTACGTATACATTCTTTATGAGCCTAAGAGTATCTTTTACTTTGTCCTTTGTAAAAATCAGTACGGAAAGCCTGTTCATTGCAGCATCCTGTTGCCCGAAGCCAGGCGCGCTATTCCTTCCTTAACATCCACAAACGTGAAATTACCTATGTCGTCAAGCAGCCTTTTCGTATCCGCCTTTGTGAGGAGCTGGTATGTGGAGAGCGGGTTCTTAACATAGGTCCTGTTCCCGCCCACCAGGTCCGCTATCTCGTTGTATGAAGTAGCCTTTCCTGTCCCAACGTTATATACCTCCTTCCTCCCTTTCCTTAGCAGAAGCAGCGCTATCTTTGCTACATCATCAGCATGTATCAGGTCGCGCGCCTGCTTGCCATCCCCGTATATGCTTATCATTCCCGCCTTTTTCTGCTTCATGAACAGGCTTACTATGCTGGCGTAGTTTCCCTTGTCGTTTTCCCAGGCACCGTACACGTTGAAGAATCTCATCCCAACAGCATCCAAGAGCCCCTGCGACCTATAAGACTTTCCAACAGCCTCGTTCATAAGCTTGGTCTTCGCATAATGATTCTTCATGCCCCCTATGTCTATTGCCGCATCTTCGCTGAACTTGTCTGCGTATACTGCAGAGCTGGATGCATAAAGCAGCTTCTCGCACCCATTCTCAAATGCCGCTTCGAAAATATTGTTAGTCCCGTTGACATTTACCTCATAGCAGTACGGCATCTTCTTCTCAAATTCAAGATTGGAGGTCACCGCTGCAAGGTGTATTATGCTGTCTGCCTTCTTTGTAAGCTTCAGCATCGCCTTCTTGTCCCTTACATCGGCCTTGTGTATACTGGCCCCATCTATCTTGATGGGCCTCCTGTCGCAGCCACTGACTTCAAAACCCTGTCTCATGGCTTCTGTGGCGATATGCCTGCCTATGAAACCGCATATTCCCGTGATAAACAATCTAGGCAACAGAATACACCTAACTAATCTCAGCTTTAACCTCTCTTATACCTTTGGGTGGTGCCAACGTGCACCACGGCCTTTAGGGGCTCAGGTAATGCTTGCAGATTCACTTTCCGCCTTTAAGGAGCCTCTCGATTCCATCCTCAAGGCTTACCTGCGCCTCGAAGCCCAGCAGCCTCTTGGCCTTGGATGTATCTGCAAGGGTCTCCATCACGTAGTTGCTCACAGGCATCTTCACGTACTTTTTGGCGATGTCCTTGCCAAGCTTCTTGTTTAGTATGTCTACCATCTGATTGATTGTGTAGCTCCTTCCTGCACCTACATTGAACACTTCAAAGCCCTTGACTGCCGATGCCCTGACAAGAGCCTCCACTACGTCGTCTACGAAGACGAAGTCCCTCTTCTGTTTTCCATCCCCGTATATGACTGGGGACTTGCCTTTCTTCATATCCCACATAAATTGTGTCACGAGGTTTGCATAGCCCTTCTTGGCCTCCTCGTGCCATCCGTATACTGAAAAGAACCTCATGGCGGCTATGTTGCAGCCGTGCAGTTTGCTATACAGCTCCGAAGCCCTCTCTGCGAATATCCTGCCTTCAGTGTAGTAATCAGTGACGAAGAACTGCGCATCCTCTTTGTGCGGAGGCTTCACGCCGTTGTATATGGATGATGTCGAAGCGAACACAAGAGGTATCTTCCTCTTCTTTATATATTCCAGCACCTTCACCATGCTGCTGGCAACTTCTCCAAGAAGAAGAGGGTTATCCCTGTACATGGGTGAAGCCGAATACATGCCAAGGTGGTAAACTATATCCGCATCGAATCCCGCCTCTGCTATGTCTCCGGAATCTATTTTCTTGAAAGTTACACTGCCAGAGCCATTTGCATGGGAAAGGTTGTCCTCAGATCCAGTGTGGAGATTGTCTATCACGCAAACCTCATTGTCCTTGCATAGCCTCTCCACGAGGTTGCTGCCTATGAAACCTGCACCGCCCGTCACTATTATCTTCTTTCCCTTAATCTCCATAAAATCCACTTTTTTGGTACTCTTCTATTATCTTTAGAGCCTCATAAAAATCTTCCGCATAGAAGTCCGGCACCTCGTTCCCCCTGCGCCTCACGCATATGCTCTTTATCCCCATCCTTTTGGCAAGAATCATGTCCTTGTCATCGTCGCCTATGAAGAACGATCCTCTCAGATCTATATCGAAGTCCTTAAGGGCCTGATCTATAAGGCCTGTCTTCGGCTTCCTGCACGCGCAGTTGTCTTCAGGCTTGTGCGGGCATGAATATATCGCGTCCACCCTCCCTCCTTCGAATTCTATCTCCCTTCTAACCTTATCATTCATCCTTTTCATGTCCTCAAGGGAGAAGTATCCCCTTCCCACCCCTGACTGGTTAGTTACTATTATTATGTAATAGTCCTCCGAGAGCTTCTCAAGGGGCGTGTAGATGTCTTCATACATCCTTATCTCGCTCTCGTTCCTGCAGTAGGGGCAGTCATAGTTTAGGGTGCCGTCCCTATCCAGGAATATTGCCGGCTTCATGATAAGCTCTATGCATCAAAAAGGTTAATATTTGGCTAAGTTGGTAATGCTGGGTTTATTGCGTGACTGGGTCTCCCTGGCTGTATATCACGCTGCTCCCTCCCTCTTCAAATTCAAATGGCTCAGTACGCATTTGCGGAAGGGCCTCTATTATTTTATGATGTTTGTCAGGGTCTGCGTAGAAGAGCATGAATCCGCCTCCTCCTGCGCCTATCATCTTCCCTCCTTCTGCCCCGTTCTGCATCGCAGTGTTATATATGCTGTCTATATGGGGATCGCTTATGCCTCCGGCAAGCGTCTTCTTAAGCATCCAGTTCTCATGCAGGAACTTGCCCGTCTCGTCCCATCTGCCATTCTCAAGAGCATCGCAGTGGCTGTACGCTATTTCTGCCATCTTTTGGTAGGCCTGTATGTGCGATCCTACTTCCCCAGCCTGCTTTACATGTATGTCACTAGAATTCCTTTCCTTGCCGGTGTACATCAGCAGGAGATGCCTCTCCAGATCTTTGAGATTGCCCTTGCTTATATCAACCTGCCTCACTGCAACTGTATCATCCTTCTTGAATTCCATCAGTAGCAATCCGCCATATGCAGCAACGTACTGGTCCTGTTTGCCTCCTGCCTCCTTTAGCGCCGTCCTCTCTATGTAAATCGCCTCTTCTGCCAGCTGTTTCCCAGTTGCGCTTTCCCCTTTCCATACATGAAGTGCATTTAGGAGCCCAACTGCAAACGAGCTGCTGGATCCCAGCCCCGTCCCCTTTGAAGGTATGTCTGCCACAGAGGATATCTGTATCCCGTTCTTTATCCCTGTGAGCTTGAGGCATTCCCTTATGGATGGGTGCTGTACCTCGTTTACATCTGCAACATCATTCTCTGCCCTGGCGTAGTGTATCCTTATCTTATCCCTGAAGAAATATTGGTGTGCGCTTACGAACATGTACCTGTTCATGGCCCCGCTGAGCACTGCGCCAGTGCCAAATCTTCTGTAATAATCGGGTATGTCCGTTCCGCCTCCAGCAAAGCTTATCCTGAAAGGCGTGCGCGTTATTACTACCCTCTTGTGTGAATCCATCTTATGTGCCTCGATGCTATCTGTTCCCGAACATCATGTCCTCTACTATCATGGAGATCATGTGGCCTAGCGTTATGTGCACTTCCTGTATCTGCCCATGCAGGCCTGCCTTGGCTATGACCATCATGTCCACTTCATCCTTAAGTGCGCCGCCGTCTTTCCCGCCAAACCCTATGGTGTATATGCCAAGGCTCTTCGCCTTCCTTATGCCTTTTATCACGTTTGGGGAGTTTCCCGATGTGGAAAGCCCGATTGCAACGTCTCCCTCCTTTCCAAGCCCTTCTATTTGCCTTGCAAACACATCATCATAACCATAATCATTGCCTATCGCTGTCAGAACTGAAGTATCGGTAGACAAAGATATTGCCGGCATTGATCTCCTCTCTATAAGGAATCTGCATACGAATTCGCCTGCGATATGCTGTGCGTCTGCCGCAGAACCCCCGTTTCCAAAAAGTATGAGCTTGTTGCCTTTCTTCATGGCACTATAGACCCTCTCAGATACCTCAATGACCTGTTTTGGGTCTACTGCCTTCCTGGCATCTATGCCTTCCTGGAGATATTTGGTTATGGTGTTTGTATAATCCATAAGGAACTCCGATGAACATATTCAATGCAATATTAATACAGCTATCTTTATCTGCCGTCATTCACCTAATCTCTACAAGGAAGCCCACACTCTTTAGAGGTGGGATGAATTGTCGAGTGCAAGTGTTATAAATCCTTGTAGCTAAATATGTTCGGTTGGTAAAGTGAAACGTGCTATACTTTTGCAGATTGATAGCATAACT
>JAJZNA010000002.1 GCA_021848065.1 Microcaldota archaeon | reverse complement strand
CTCAACAGGTATGCCTGCCTTCTTCTTTCCGCATATTATGCAGTACGTGGTTTTCATGGAATCACTCCAGGCTCAGGTCGACCAGCCTGCCGAACGTCGACCTTATCCTGTCCTCTTCAAGTATGTCGAAGAGGTTGGATATGGTTATGTCATCAATGCCCAGCCTCCTGAACACGTTGGATATCTCGTTCTGCTTCAGCCCCAGCTTCTGCAGCTGCTCGGCGAAAGCCAGCGCGTTCATGTGCTTGTACGACTTGTCCATCTGTGTTATAATCATGTCTATGTTCTTCTCGCTGATCTTGAAGCCCGAAAGGAGCTTCTTGAACTCTATTTTCGTTATGGTGAATGTCGCTCCCATAAAATCTACGTCTTGGTATAGGAGAATGACCTGCCTATTATGCTGTCAGGTATTCCCATGTTCCTGAGCAGTGATATTATGGCCTCGTTGCTTATGTTCTTCTCTGCCAGTATCTTGATGAACTCCTTGAGGTCCACTATCCTGTTCCTCTTGTCCAGCTCCTTTATTATCGACTCTATCAGGTCGGTGCTTACGTTGGACTCCACGAGCTTGGAATTGAGCAGCAGCTTCTCGAAGAGGAATTCCTTGGGTATGGTCTGGTCCCTAAGCTCCGCGTCGTTTGCTATGTCTGCAAGCGTTATCGTGTAAGAGTCCAGCGGCACCTCCCCAACTATCCTGTTTATTATGAAGACCGAAGGGAATTGCACCGATGTCTGGAAGGACATGTCCACCGCCGCCTCACCTACCCCCAGCTTGTTTATCTCCCCCCTTATGAACTGCGAGAAGTTTAGCGATCCCTGCAGGTAGTCCACGAACCTCTGGAACTTTATCCTGAGTATGATGTTGGTGCCTACGTTAGAGAATATGGCCTCGTTTATATCCGTAGGGTTCTGCGATGCGACTATGAGCCCGAACTGGTACTTCCTTCCCTCCCTGACTATGGTTATCGCATCGCTCCTCTCGTCGCTTGCGACCTTCCATGCCTCGTCGAGCACCACAATCGTCCTGAGCCCCTTACCCGCGCTCCATCCTTCCGCCCTCATCTTCTCCTTGAGCGTCTGCAGTATGAAAAGCGCCGCAAGGGCCCTGAACTTCTCGTCAGGCAGTGCCGATAGGTCTATGTCCACAAGCCCCGAGCTTATGAGCTTGCCCATGTCTATTGTAGACTTCTTGGCGAAGAAGTCCTGCCCTTCCCTTGAGAACTGCCTGAGCCTGTATATCGCATTTTCAAGCTCTGCGGGGTATTGGTATGTGCCTTCCTGCAGCTTCTCCTCCAGCAGCCTGGAGACGTCTTTTAGCGTAGGCGCATCCTTTCCTGCCGGGGCTATTCCCGTGAGCGCAAACCCTGCGTTTATGTATGCCTGCTCTATGGCCTCTGCAGTAAGCCTCCTCTGCTCAGGGAAGTCGGATATGTCTGATATTATATCAAGCGAAGTCATTATCTGCTTGGATCTGTCTATCGGCTTCATGCCTCCCAGGTCCATCATGTTCAGGCTGTCCCCTTTTCCAAGCGATACCACTATGCCTCCGCTCTGCTTTACCCATGCCTTGTATTCCCCGGCCCAGTCCACTATGAGGGCACTTGTGCCCCAAACGTAGCTTGCCCTAAGTAGGAAGGTCTTTACCAGGAATGACTTTCCGGAACCCGTTATGCCCACAACGGATATGTGCGGGTTGGTGAGCGTGGAGAATGTCCATGCGAACGGCACCTGGAACCTCCTGGTGGTGCCTATGAATATCGAATTGGCAAGATCGTTAAGTATGTATTCATATGGGGGCTCGGGAAGCCTGCTAAGGAATACCCTCTTGGCTATCTCGTTTGACATGACTTTTTGTATTTTTATCAATCCCATATTATCACGTCTGCTGCTGGAACTGCCTCCTCACATCGTCAAGCCCAGGTATCATGTAGTTCATCCTGTGCAGCAGGTAGAGTTCCCTTCCGTAAATCCTCACTATGCTCAGGTCGAAGACATTCATTACGGTCGTAAGCTCTGCGAGCTGCTTGGAAAGCGCATCGCGCGCATCCTTCTCGCTTATTCCCACTGCCGTGGATTCTATATACATCATGCTGTTCACGGGCTTCTCCCCTCCCCCAAGCCTGTCTATCCTTGCCTGCACTACCCTTATCTGCCTCTGCAGTGCCTCAAGCCCCATGGTGTTAGGCGTGCCTGAAGACATCTCCCTGGAGTACTGGAACTCGTAAAGCCCCCTCTTGGTCTCCAGCTCGTCCCTGTATTGCTGTATGTCCTCTGCTGCAGATACAAGGTGAACTTGAATGGGAAGTGAATGTTCATTGTCGCCTTCTCCCATCTCTCCGGGGCGAGTATAAGGGGCCCCTGGTCCTCGCCAACAGATTCCGCTGCGAACACGTAATTGTAGATGTTTGCCGTGAGGAAGCCTGTGGCGTAGTACACGCCGTTCACGTACTTTACCACGGCGTCCTGGTCAGGCGGTATCATGTGGTTCTTGAATGGTATTGTGTTTATTTTGAAGAGCCTGGTTATCGCCGGAAATACCAGGTAGTCCGCGAATGAAAGAAGGAGCACTACTATGGCCGCGAGCAGCGCTATGCCTATCATGACGAACGTGAATATGCCAAGGCTCGCAGAGTTTGCAACTACAAGTATTATTATGACTCCAGAGATTGCGAGATGTATTATCGTATTCTGATCCATTGTCAAGCACCTTATCTTGTAACCTTCATGAAGTCCTCTGCAGCAGAAGAGGGTATTAGGGATTCTGGCTCTATGAAGAGCATCATGTCATCCCCGCTTACAACTGAAGCAGGCACTCCGAGTGTGGCGCTAAGCCCTGAAGCCACCTGCTCCGCCTTTACCGTTGCAAGGTTCACTGCCTGGTCCTCTGTCTCTCCCATTGCCGTGACTGTTACGTACGCTATCTGCGACTCCGAATTCGCTTTTGATATGTTGTCCAGGAGGTTGTGCCACATGTTCAGCTCCCCCTTCACCCTGTCAAGCTCTGCCTTAGAGGCCTCCTTGTTCGAAGTCACCGTGTTGTACCTGTCCTCCACTATGTTGAGCTTCTCAGTGACAACCCTGACATACTCGTCCTTGTTGATTATGTGCAGCTGCGATGACATCCGTATCGGGGCATTGCTTATGGATATTGCCCTTGAGAAGACGGTGGAGAAATTGAACTTTTCCTCATCACTCATCTCCGTGGAGGATTTGTACACTGGTATCTTGATGTAGGATGTCGCGTATACCTCCTTCCCGGGCCTTACTATTATCGCCTTTCCGTTCGATGCCACGTAAAACGGGTCGTTCGTATCCAGGACAAGGGTCCTTCCCTTCATGTGCATTATTGGGTCTATGAGGTATGCATAGTCCTTCACTGCGAATGCCAGTACAGCCAGTATGAGCGCGATGATGTCAAGCAGCATGCTCACTGGTGCAAGCGTCGCAGCTACAATGCCTCCGAATACGGCAAGCAGCACCCCCACTCCTGCAAGAACAATAAACGCAATGCGTTCCCTTCCGCTTTCCAAACTGCGCACCAATGACTGGATATAACTTGATGACTTATGCTTTTATATGTAACGTTGCTGTGTTCAATGAATGAGCTGGACTGGGCATTAAACGCGCAGTTGCTAGCCATATCCGAAGCCCAAGGCAGACAATGCCACGGTTTGTAGCAAAAGCATATATCCTTTTTTGCCAAAACGCATATGGGGGGTATACAAGATGTGGCGTACAAAACGGTCAGTAGCAAAGAATCCAAATACTGATGCAGACACTCTACGGGCATTGAGCACGGGTCCTTGGAAAGTCAGATTAAGAGTCGCAGGCCATCCAAATACTGATGCAGATACCTTGAAGAAATTAAGTGCAGACAAGGATAAGTACATCCGATCGGAAGTCGCAAGGAATCCCAATACGTCTCCAGAAATCCTACTGACATTAAGTATAGACAAGGCCAAATCGATTAGGATTGACGTCGCAAGGAATCCCAATACGTCTCCAGATATCCTGTTGGCATTGGTTGCGGACAAGGATGCAGAGTGGACTTCCCTCCACAACCCCAACCTACCGGCCTTGAGTAAGGCTATCCTAAGCGCGATCAGACGTGAGGGTTCAGCGTATCATACTTCAAGTATTACTGCAAAGGCTAGGAGAGGTATTATCTATACTACCTTCATTAATTATGCAGACGTATTGGATAAATTATCTCTAGCATCTAGTATGGACCCAAATATTGAGATCCTACTGGCATTAAGTACAGACAATTACATGCCTGTTAGATTGGGGGTCGCAGAGAATCCCAATACCCCTACAGATATCCTATTAGCATTGAGTACGGACAAGTCTAAATATGTCAGAGTTTGCGTCGCAAGGAATCCCAATACATCTCTAGAGGTTCTACAGAAATTAAGTACGGATGATTACATTTCTGTTAGATCGGAAGTCGCAGAGAATCCCAATACCCCTACAGATATCCTATTAGCATTGAGTACGGACAAGTCTGAATCTGTCAGAGTTTCCGTCGCAAGGAATCCCAATGCACCACCCGATCTGCTGCGTTCATTGGGTAAGGACAGGGATGATTCGGTCAGAGATGAGGTTGCAAGAAATCCCAATACGCCTCCAGAAATACGGGAGAAACTGAACGCAGAGATAGCCCTCAGAGAAGCCCAAAGACGAGTATCCCGAATGCTAGAAGATGAAAAGCCAGAGAAGTATGAAGAGCCTTTGACATCTTGGGCGGATCAAATCCATTTCTAATAAACGAAGAAGCCCTGAAGGATCACTAATATAAGAAGATAATCGCAGTGATTTTATACCTACCAATTATATCCTGTTTTCGCATGATTTTCTGAGAGTCCACAATAAAATTATAACAACAGCTCCCAAAACCGGCTTTCCTTGAAGGTAAAGCACTACCCCGCAGCCAAATAATTTGCACGTAACTGTGTGCAGTGCCGCTGTTTACTTATGCAAATGCCCTATCAGTGCGGTGTAGTTTAACTACTTCGGCGGCTTTCTGGCTCCCTTCGGCGGTTTTTCCCTAAGTCGCCTCTTGAGGTCGTCTATAATATTGCCGGCCGTTGAAGTTTTGCTCAGCTCATCTTCAACATCCTTCTCACTAAACGTCCCTTTATTTATGTGCCTGCGCAGTATGTTCGTTGCCATGACCTTTACATTTCCCGCTCTGTTTGCTGCAAGATCTGCCAACTTGTCTAGGTTGTCTTTAGCCACGCTTCTATCAACCCATAGCCTCCTGTTGGAAAGAGCTGCTTCTACGACTTTATCTTCACTATCTCCAAGAAGCCTTTTCAAATCTGATGTGGTGCTTCTCATGGTGCCAAGCGTCTCGTGCAAGAAGTGCGGTGCGCCTAAGCTTCCTGCAAGTGCGGCTCTCTCCGCAATAAGCACGTCCTTTTCCACTTCAGATGATGTAGGGTATGGTGTTGTAAGTATATCCTTGCGCACGTTGGCTGGTAGGCTTCTGTTCGAAGCTATGGTGGCTGCAAGGTCTAAATATTTTTCCCTCATCACAGTCGACATTTCCTTAACACGATCACTTAGTATCTTTTCAGTTTCATCAAGCTGCGCCTCCAGAAACTCCGGGTTCTTAGTAGCTCCTGCATGCCTTATCTTCTGTTTCAGCACTGCAGCTTCAATCGTCTCGCTCTTAAACGGTTCATGGAGTCTTGCGTCTGTTCTGGCATCCCTGTAATCTTTTCTTGCATTGTTCTCATCTGTTATGGCGTTTCTCGTAGCCGTCCTCGCTGTATTATGTGCGGTATCTGCAGTAGCATGCGCCGCAACTGCTGAAGTGTATTTAGTGTCGGATAAATCATATTTTTTCTTGGTGTCATCCCTTTTGTCTTGAGCAGCCTTTCTTGCCGCCGCAGCAGCCCCGAGTTCGCCAAGCGCCTCTGGCGTTGGGGTGACTTTTGCCGCAGCTGAAGCCTTCGCCTCTCTTGCTGACGCTTCAGTCAATGCTTTTTGGGCAGCATTAAACTCATTCAGCGCTCGGGCGCGTTCCTTGGTGGCGTTGGCTTCATCTGCTCGTGCCCTACCCAATTCTTCTCTGCGTGTTCTCTCATCGGCTTCAGCAGTCTTCCTCTTATTCTTTGCAGTATCAAGCTTGACTTTACTCTTTTCTACATCCGTAGTAACTGGCCCAAAAAACCTGCGTTTCGCCTGTGCAATACCCGCTACTGGTATCTCAAAGCCCTTTCTGAAAACCTGCAGCGATTCAGGGCTCTTTTCTCCAGCGCCAATGTTCTTCGCACCGCTGCGAAGCCTTTCCATGGCCGCTGCGCCAACGCTGGCTGCCACGCCTTTGCTCTTTTTCTTTCTTGCATCTTCATATGCACTCTTAGCAGCTTTTACTCCAGGAACTATGGTTCTTATGGTTGCACCCAGCATGGTTCTTTTTGGCTCCGCTGCGCTTGGAGGTGAATATGCCCTTGAAAATTCCTTTCCACGTTCCTCCTTAATCTTCTTTTTTAGAATGTTCTCTTCCGCCGATTTTGGTTTAGGCACCCATGTCGCATCTCCCCTTATGCGGCGCTCTTCAGCAATGTACTTTGTTCTTACCCTTGCCGCCCTGACCGGTTCACTCTCACTCTCTGTTCTAAGACCTTGGCTTATATGCGCCCTCATAGCGCGACGCTCTGTTGCAGTTGTAGGCATCCACAGAGGGTCGCCCCTTCTAGTGCGCTGATCACTAAGATAGTCTTTGCTGAGATGGGATGCACGGACACGCGCGCTTTCATATTTTGCGCCAGTCCTCAGTTCACGCCTGCTCTCCTGTACCTTCCTGACGCCCTTGTATGCCCTGTATGCCATATAGGCCCCAGGCGAAGCCACAAATGCACCCATCTTAACTGCATTGAGGAATTTTCCTCCCGTAGCCTTCTTAATAGCCCCTCCGATCTGCCTGCGTGCAGTGCCTAATGGCACATTTATGCTCCTGCCGCGTATTCCTATCCTCACATTCTCCGCTTTTGCTGCAGTTGTCACTGCCTTGACTGGTTTTGTGTTCGCTACAATACGTGCCCCTCTACCTGGCAATCGCGTAACAACTGCAGCACCCTTTCCCACTGCGGCAGCGCCTCTTGCTGTGGCTTTTACTCCAGGTATCACTGCGGCTTTGGACCCAATCACCCTTCCTGTTTTAATCATCGTTGTTGCCATTCTACCTCTTTGCCTACCCACGCCTGCAGCTCCCATCGCCTGCTTGGCCAGCGTCCGTGCGGCGAGCCTCCTTTTTATAGGTGCTGTAGCTTTCTTTGCTGCAAATTTCACAAGCTTCGAGGCAGGTCCATGCAGCCCTGCCTTGCTTAGAGTGGGTGCATGGAACGCCATTGGCACTCC
>JAJZNA010000023.1 GCA_021848065.1 Microcaldota archaeon | reverse complement strand
CTTCCCTTATTATCTCATTGAGGAACTGATTTATAGTTCTCTGCGAGATTTTTGAAGATGAATTTGATTTGTGCGCCTCTATCGTCTTTTCGAGGAGTTTATTATAGAGCCTCTGCGACAGGGATATAGCATCGTCTATCGCCTTCTGCCTCTTTGCGTCAGGATATATCCTGAACTTGTAGGCACGCACCGTTTCCATGCTTCCTGTTTTGTTTTTCATTCTTATATGCCTTCTTTCGCCCCTAACCCACCATTGAAATGAGGGGTTTGCGGGGCGAATAATTTATCAATATGTATTTAATGGTTAAAAATAAATGATTATCTGTAGTCCCATCGTCTAGCGGCCAAGGACCGCGGGCTTTGGACCCGCGTACGCCAGTTCGAATCTGGCTGGGACTATAGCTACTGCAGACCATTCAGGTACTTCATGCCGGGCTTTTAGCCCCATTTTTGGAGTATAGCATTGGGTCATTCATTTCCGCTATGGCATGTATCAGGCCGGCATGGGGGAACAGCTGGGGGAAGTTGCCCCTAGGCTCCAGTGTCTTGTAATCCACATGCTCTGAGAAGAGCATGAAATCATTTGCAAATTTCCTGGTTTCCTCCATTATCTTTTCGGCTTTTGCAATGTTCCCCATTCTCAGATAGACACGAATAAGCCAGAAGCTCGATAGCGTGAATGGATGTGCGGCGTTGCCCATGAAGTCCGACTTGTACCTTAACAGCAGGCCGTCCCCTATAAGCAAATCCTTCTCTATCTTATTTAGCGTAGAGGCGAACATGGGGTCATTGGCGTCTATGAAATCATATATGGGCAGAGTGAGAAGGGAGAGGTCAACTTCCTTGGATCCGTAATACTGCACAAAGCTGTTTTCCTCTTTTGAAAAGCCGTTGGCCATTATACTCTGCCGCATTGAATCTGCAAGTTTTCTCCACTCCGCAGCAGCATTGGACTGGTTTATGGCATCCGCAAGCTTTGCTGCCCTGTCAATGGCAACCCACTGCATCACTTTTGTGTGGACGAAGTGCCTTAACAGGTTTCTCTCCTCCCAGATATTTGCACTTTCCATAGTCCATGACTTGCTGATCCACTTTACAACGGATTCTATGAGTATCCAGTTCTCTATTATGTAGCTCTTTTCGCCAGTCATGCCAAGGTACATGTGCAATGCGTTCATGAACGCCCCTTCGGTGTCCATCTGCACTTGCATGTATGCGCTGTTACCTATGTACACTGGCCTAGAGCCCTTATTCCCACTCAACCACCCTATGCTCTCCTCAGGAGGAGGTGCAGTGCCATCTATGGAATATAGCGGGTGGTCGAAGCTTTTTGACGAAGGGTCCATGACGCTCATCATGAAATCCAATATCCTCTTAGCCTTGGACCGGTATCCTGCGCACATCAAAGCTTCAGCGGCGTAAGCCGCATCCCTCACCCACATATACCTGTAGTCCCAGTTTCTGCTCTCACCCACTATCTCTGGTAGACCGGCTGTGGGCCCGGCTATTATTGCGCCTGATGGGGCGTACATTAGGCCCAACGTCACAAGTATGGATAGGTTGTACATATCCTGAAACTTGGGGACCTTCTTTGACGGCATAAGCTGCTCTCTCCAATAATTCACAATGTTGTTGAGTGAGTCGTACGGATCCGGAAATACAAACCCCTTGTTGCTGAAAAGCCCGTATCGCAGATCCCTGGAATACATGGCGAACATGTAGCCACGGCCTGGGCCTATCCTTAATACGCCATCTTCAAGCACAGTGTATTTGCAATCCATGCTTATCTCTATCCCCTCGTTAGAGCCCCCATTCCTGAATACCAGCCCGCCTTCGGTGTGCTCCAGTGAAGGTATTATCATGCCGTAATTGAACATGGGCTTTATTTCCGCAAGGAACGGTATCTCAGAGTCGAATATACGGATTATGGCAGGCAAGCCCAAGGGCATGAAATCCTTCACAGACAGCTTCCCTTCTGAAGTGCTGAACGTGTTTTCCACAACAAGAGTGTCTTTTATATACTTAGTGTCAAGCGAATAGTTGCCTTCGGGCCTAACCGAGAAGTGGCCGCCAGTAGTACTGTCGAGTATCTTTGTGAAGATGGAAGGGGAATCGAATTTGGGGCACGGAAACCAATCTATGCTTCCGTCAAGTTCCAGTGACGATGTTACGCCATTGGACAAGAAGACATACTTTCGTTCGTTCGAGGTAGGCAAGTAGACCAGCTTAACATTGATTTCTACTGGGCTCAAATTTTTAAGCTTTAAGTAGCAGCCATGGCATGAGGGATTCGCCTATTTCTATACAAGGCAATTGATTACGGCTAATTTTGGTCACATAATGCAGAAATCAGGTAGGGTCTAGGCCAGATATGAATAGTCTGGGTTGCGTGCCATGCGCTTGAAACAAGGCGGGGATTGGGCGAGTACATATTCCTGCCACAAGCACGTCCGGTTGCAGGGCCGGTAAATGGCATAATACTTTTTAAATACAGCAGGGTTAGATTATGTGATGATGAGACGAGGTATTTCTGATCTGTGATGAAAAAGAGAGTCTCTGATTTAATATGACCTGGCGAAGTTAGCCACAAGCCGGGCTTCCTTGCCGCAGTATATGCACCTATCACCCACAGTAGGGTGCTCTACGGGCAGGTTAGTTATCTTTGTCCCGTTCTCTTCCTTTATCTTCAACTCACAAGCTGCGTCGCCGCACCAAGGCGAAGTTATTATTCCTCCCTTCTCATTGAGCACTTTCTTGAATTCTTCCATGTTATTGGCCACATGTATCATGGACGCCATGGACTCCTTGGCTTTTTTGTACATATCAGCATGCATTCTTTCCAGCGCAGACTCTACGGATTTGGACAGGTCTGCCACTTTGACCTGCATCTTCTCACCGGTATCGCGCCTGACAAGAACAACAGAATTCGCAGCTATGTCCTTTTCGCCAATCTCTATGCGCATAGGGACTCCCTTGAGTTCCCATTCATTAAACTTGAATCCCGGAGAATATTCGGATCTGTCATCTATTCTTGTCCTAAACTTTTCCCTTAGTTCTTCGTACAGTTTTGATGCATGCTTGTTTACAAGCTCCTGGTTGTCCTTGCGGTATATGGGTACTATGACTATCTGTATGTAAGCAACTTTTGGAGGTATCACAAGCCCTTTGTCGTCACCATGAGTAGCAACCATTATACCCAACATCCTAGTTGTTATTGCATAAGTGGTCTGCCATGCGTACTCAGTCTTCTCATTCTTGTCCAAGAACTTTATGTCAAAAGCCTTTGAGAAGTTCTGGCCGTCAAAATGGTGGTCAGGGCCCTGTATTGCCCACCCGTCCGGCATTATATGTTCAATGCTATACGTCTCAACTGCGCCTGCGAATTTCTCGGTATCGCTCTTCCTTCCAACTATGCCCGGCAAGGCTAGGTAGTTCTGCAGTGTGTCAAGGTATATGCCTATTATCCTCTCACGCTCGGCAATGGCTTCCTCCTTAGTTGCAAAGGCACTGTGGCCTTCGTTCCATAGGAATTCTCTGGAGCGTATGAAAGGAGTGGGATGCTTGAACTCCCACCTGAGTACGCTGTTCCATTGGTTGTAACGCAATGGAAGGTCCCTCCATGAGCGTATCCACTTTGAATAGCTAGAGTACATTATGGTTTCTGAAGTAGGCCTTATGGCAAGCTTCTGATCAAGTTCCGTGTTGCCCGTATGGGTTACCCAGGCCACCTCAGGTATGAATCCCTTTAAGTGATCCTGTTCCTTCTGCAGAAGTTTCTCGGGGATTAACATGGGAAAATATGAGTTCTCAACCCCGTCCTTCTTGAATGCCCTGTCCACAGCTTCTGTGATCAGCTGCCAGGTGCCATATGCATGTGGCTTAAAAACTATGCATCCGGAGACATCACTATAGTCTATGAAGCCGGACCTTGTGATAACCTGCACATACCAGTCTGAGAAATTCTCAGATTTCTTTGCCTCTACGCGCAGGACTTTGTCATCAGCCATAAAGATTCCATAATATTATGTTATCAACCGCTTTAAACCTTTCGTGCCCGCCCACACCAGTACGGGCCATATGCAGATTACGCATGCAACTCCCCGCGTGAGCGTAGAAGCCCGAGCAACGCATGCCTATCTGCTCTTATGTCAATTATACCAGTATTTATCCCATTCCTTTTGGCTTCTGAAAGTGCTGCGCTTTTTGCACTCCAGCCCCCTCGGCCTGCTACATTCGAATTCCTGTAGGAAATGAATACCATTAGGCCTGCAGAACATGCGATGGAAACGGCCACTGCAAGCGCATCGTTCTCCCCGAATGTTACCTGGCCCATATTCGCAATGGCATCATTTTCGTTTACTATCATTAGGGTATTCTCGCGTGTTGCAGTGGCGATAGTCTCTGAAAATCGTACGCTGTGCTCTGCAGATACGAAGTTATCCCTGGTGACCAACATCTGGCCCACGCTAATTCCATGTTGGCCAAACAAGACAGCGTATTCCGACATCAGCATGTGCTGGCCGCGGGCTGCCGCTATTAGGGTACTGTCGCCATGTTCACCGCCCATGGCCATTGCACCTGATGCTACAAGGATAACCTCTTTGCCCCGATCCCATAAGCAAGCTATATCCGAGACCAGGCATTGCAGGATTTCCCTGTTAAGAGCTCGCCGCTCATCGAATACGCTGCTTGTCCCTACTTTAACTACTATGCGCTTTGAGCGTGCCATAACTATTCACCGCTTTCAGATTGCGACTGACACCCATTCCCCATGAGCTGTAGCACATTTTTTCCGAATTTTGTAAGCCTTATATGGCCATCATATTCCATGAGGCCAAGTCTTATCAGGACACGTGAATTCAGCTTTGCAGTTGAGAGGGGCACGGAATGTAGCCTGCTGAAATTTCCTAGGAATTGGGTAATGCACGTATTTGATACAGCAGCAGTAGAAGCACACGAGAGAAGGGCTAGTTGGTTCTTGTTAAGCGCGCGCACTAGCAGCCTTTTCCAGTTCGCTTGGTTAATGGTTGGCGGGACATCGCTCTCACTTGTTTTGGATAAACACTTTCAGATTGAATCTGTGCATTATCAGATATATATTGATTTTGGACAGGTCTTCCTGCCCACTTATCTCTGGAATACTGAACGCAGTATTAGCGAAGCGTTTCTTTTTTCTTTGAGTCTTCTCACGGAGTACTCAAGCCAGTTCTCTCCGAAAGGGAGGTATATGTAAAGGCTCTTTCCGTCCTTGGCCATTTTCAGGGCAAGGCTTGGTCTTATGCCTTTAAGCATACCGAACATGACTTTTTTATTGCTCCTCTTTAGATAGCTGGAAGCGACCCCCAGCATCTTATCGTCGTGAGTGGCTATCATGAACGACCTTGCATGAAGAAAGAGCAAGCGCATGCATTCCAAGTAGTTGCGGTCTACATCGTCCTTAGAATTATACGTTTTCTGCCCGTGGTCCGCATATGCACCCTTCACCAGGCGTATGGTGCCGCCTTTTTTAGCAATGGATCGTATATCGTGCATGCTGCGCCTTAGCTTTGACTGTATGCATATCCCTGTATTTTTATTGCGTTTCAGGGTGAGTAGGTATGCCTTTATCGTATCGTCCACATATGGGTAGTCTTCCATATCAAGCCACACGAATATGCCTGCATGTCGGGCAAGTTTCACTATGGAAACATAATTTTGTAGGAAGATGCCAAAGCTTATTGACAGCCCTATCTGCGTCGGTTTGACGGCTATGGATCCGGAGATCTTTCCAGACTTCATTAATTTTATCAGCCTTGAGTACGTTCTCACAGTTTTCGTGACCTTTGACTTTTCCGAGATATCCTCGCCAAGGTAATTTATTATTACATTCTCGTTTGAGAGGTTTAGGCGCCTCGCCTCTGAGATGGCATCATCAATATTGACGCCGGCTATCCACTTTTTTGCTACGGCCAGGCCTATCCTTCCAGCTACACCCATCCCAATACCTATTATGACGTTAATTATAGTAGAATTTGTAAACGTATAAAAAGCAGTAGCTACATACCACTATACACAGGGGTTGTAGCGTAACTTGGCAGCGCAGCAGGCTCCAGATATTTAATAAAAGGAAGGATTGAGCCGTTTGGCGATGACTGGAATTTGGAGCTAAGATTTTTGTGAATTGGCGTAACCTGCGAGTCGGGGTTCAAATCCCCGCAACCCCAAGTTTTTAATCCCCTTATGCAGGATTATTGCTGTGGGTCACGAGGGGTCTGAATCATGAGCTATATTGAGATAATAGCTAAACTAAAATCATTATCGAATCGCCATAACCTGGAGGGAATGGCACGATTCGGCATAAATCCCCGCTTTGCTCTAGGCATTCCGGTTGCTGCATTGAGAAAGCTGGCAAAGGATATTGGAAAAGACCACGACCTGGCGCTAAGACTATGGGACTCCAAAATTCATGAAGCCATGATCTTGGCCAGCATGGTTGATGACCCTAAGCATGTCACTGCTAAGCAGATGGATAGGTGGGTGGAATCGTTTGATTCGTGGGACTTGTGCGACCAGTGCTGTGGCAACCTTTTCGATAAGACGCAGTTCGCATACAAAAAGGCAGTTGAGTGGTCAGGCTCCGGCAAGGAATTTGTAAGGCGTGCAGGCTACACCATGATGGCAGAGCTGGCTGTGCATGACAAGGGGGCGGGTGATGAGCTATTCATAGCGTTTCTTCCAATCATAAAGGAAGGGGCTACAGACGAGAGAAATTTCGTGAAGAAAGCGGTGAACTGGTCTTTGAGGCAGATAGGAAAAAGGAATGAAAGGCTGAATAGGCTCGCAATAAGCACTGCGGATGAAATTAAGAGCATGGACTCTAAAAGCGCAAAGTGGATAGCTAAAGATGCACTAAGGGAATTGAAGGCAAAGAAGTTCTGAGATTGTTATTGCATGGAAATTAATTACTGGATAGGCTACGCCAACACGGAATGGTGACAAGCACATGTGCGGCATAGCTGCGTGCCTTATGGACATCGGGGAGAGGTTGCGATAAAAAGAATGAATAATAAAGTTTACATGGCCATATGGATAGGGTTGGTATGGATAAATGCAATATAAAGGGTCTTGCCCTCGGCTTGGGAGCGATGTGGGGATTTTACGTGATGTGTGCTGGATGGATGGCAGCATTCGGTTGGTGGTCTGCATTCGTGAATGCGCTTGGTACGGCATATATAGGGTACGGACCTAGTTTCTTTGGCGGCATAATAGGAGGAATATGGGGCTTCTTTGACGGAGCTGTTGCTGGAATAATAATAGGCGTAGTGTACAATTGGGTTGTTTCTAACGAAAAGAAGCGCAGATAATCAGATATTGAACTTAGGTGCTAGGCAAGATTAGGGGCATGAGCGGCTATGCAAGGGTCTTCACAGAGACCTCGGACTCGAAAAACCTCCCGTAGCTTTCTGCCGCCTCTTTTAGGTCTGCGGACTGTTCCCTTGAAAGTTTTCCGAATGGGGATAGGATTACTGAGATCCCGCTTTTAGAGCTCTGCCTCTTCCATGTACCTATTACCATGCCTTCGTATACCATGAGGGGCAGGAACATACCATTGCTGTGAACAATGGTAGCACTTCCGTCGCTTAGTTTCCTTCGCACATCGGGATTTACGAGCATTGCGGATCTGTCACTGTACCCCAGAAGGTATTCATCGAATGCCGGAAGTAGAAACGCAGAAGGGGCATCTCCCCCTGGCCTTTGGCTGCTTGAAGGCAGATATTGACATCCTCTCCTATCTAAAGGATAGGAGATTCCTCTTGGATTTCTGAGGTTCGTTTCCTTCATGAGATCACCGCAGTAGTTGCACAAGGCATCATTGCCT
>JAJZNA010000005.1 GCA_021848065.1 Microcaldota archaeon | reverse complement strand
CCCATGCTGGCTTGAAGGCAATACCTTAAACGAAACGCAGTCACAGAACCTTTACACTTCTGCAAACATATTGTACTGGTGCAGGATTCCCAACTCAATACCTGCGCTCTCAACAGATAGCAACTGGTACTTCGGCCTTGCGCCTTCATCAACAGATCTTTACGGAAACTCCATTGCGCAACTCGGCGCCGCCCCACAACTCTACTGCGGCAGCCCGCACAACTGTCCCGCGTCTTCCTACGCAGGTGCAGACAATGGCAATGCAGTATTCAACTTCTATGATAACTTCTCAGGGACCGTTCTAGGCTCCAAATGGTACGCCCGCGCAGGCACTGCAACTGTAAACAACAGCGTGACATTCACCATGGGCAGTCAGGACAGCTGGCTGGCATCTGCAATTCCTATAAACGGCCTGACAAATGATACGGACTTCCTAGGATCAATTGCAGGCACTACCTCAGGATATGATGCGCAATGGGTATGCTATAGCGAAGGAGGTGCAGCTACCGACGGCTGCACAAGTTACGGATTTAAGATAGGGAGCAGCAGCGGCGCAGGAAGCGATCTTCTTTCATGCAGCGGCAGCCTATGCGAAACATATGGCACCATCTCGTCAGTGACCACTCCTACTGCAATATCCCTATTCTCAATATGGTCTGCAGGAGGGATGGCGTATGTCTCTGATAATTATGGCATCATAAGCTCGGTTAACAACTCGCAGTATCTCACATCCAATATTGATTTTGGAGGATCTTCGACATTCACTTCAGGCATGAAGTACTTCATATACTATGTTAGGTCAAGGACGCAGCCGCCTAACAACGTACAACCGTCAATAAGTTACGGCACTTCAGGAAGCCTCAATGGGACCAAGGCTGCGGTTGCGGGAGGCTCTGCGCCATACCTAGGCAACGCGTATACTGTTCCAGGCCAATCCACGCAGTTAACTTCGTCAAATTCCCTATCAGGAGGCGGCATACTAATAAGTTCCACTTCAACAAATGGGTCAGGTTCGACTAGCACGGTCACTACTGTGGCTCCTTCTAACAGCGTGGTAACTGCGCAGAAATCGAACCATAACCATTCCAAATAACCGGTGTAAGAATGGCCAATATCTCCAAAATAACTGAGGAACTTGGAAGGTCTCCAACCTTGGAAAACTGGGAAAGGTTCAGAAAGGAGTCGAACAATTGGCGCAAAGATGGACTTACTGAGTTCACAGTAACTACCTCGTATATAGTGAATATGGCAAAGAGTCATAGCATTGCACAATCAATACCAAATGCGTCATGCAATGGGTTCATAAACGCACTTTCGCATAATGTTGAAAGTGCTGACACGAAACCAATAAAGACAAATGCAAGAAATACTCCAAAGACCTGCAGTAATTGTGGCAGCATAATAGAAATGCATCTTTCTGCGAGGCACTTCGACTGCGACACATGCGATATGTGGTTGCCTGCAGCTACAATAAACGCATCCGAGAACATATCCCAAAGAGCCATCTCTGAACATGTGGAAAATCATATCCAAGGAGAGGATCGTAAAGATATTCCAACATGTAATGCAAATGGCATCAAGAACTGGAACATAACATGCAATTATATATAAAAGCTATAGGATTTAATGCAGGTGTCTTGCAATGAAGCGCGTATTGATGATGGAGACAGGCTCGTTCAAGGTCATAGGGGGAGCCGCCAAGGATACGTACAGCCTCTACAAAAGGCTCAGGGCCTCGCGCGGCCTGAAAATAGACCTCTTCGGAGCATTTTCAAAGATTGACAGCAAGGCTGCTGTAATAACCTATTCCAAAGTCATGGCCACTGATTACGATGTAATCTGGCTGAATTCCATACGCGATGTAAGGGTTGTGGAGAGCTATAGGCGCAGCCACCCATCAAGCAAGGCAAAATTCATATATGTGGACAGGGGCAACGTTCTTCTCAATTTCAGAAAGGCTGGGATCAAGCGACTTCTCCCCAAAATGCTCGTCAGGATGTACCTCATGCGCAGGATGCGCGGATGGCTCGACGCATATATTGCCATATCTGCCGAGCAGGAACCTGTCGCCAGAATGTTCTTCAAGAAGTCCACCCGGATAGCAAACATAACCATAGCCCCGCATGACGAATATCGGCCCACAGGCAAAAGGCGCACGTTCAATGGGGGCCTGTCTGTCTCACGCCTGGATGAGAGGCAGAAGAAGATAAGCCTCATGATACGTGGCATAGCAAAGGTAAAAGCATCCTATCCCGAACTGAAGGATGCTGTACTTCTGAAGATAGTGGGCACCGGAAAGGACGAGGAAAATTACAAAGCCCTGTCAAAATCCCTCGGGGTTCAGCGCAATATAGCCTTCGAAGGTTTCATGACCGGAAAAGGCCTTATAGCTGCCTATAACAACGCCGCATTCTTCGTGTCAACTTCCGAGTGGGAAGGCCTGGGAAGGTCCCTTCTAGAGGCCATGGCATGCGGCCTTCCTCTGCTTATAAACAACAACATAAATACTGCGATAAAGAGCAATCCCACTACAAGGATAGTGCGCGAAGGTTACAATGGCATGCTCTACGACTATGGCGATATCGATGGTTTTGCAGAGAAATTCTATGCATTGTACTCTAACAGGGCCCTGCAGAAAAAGCTCTCAGGAAATGCGGTCAGATTCGTAAGCGGCTTCAGTTTCGCGCGCGTTGTGGAAAGCTATCGCAAGCTTCTGTTAAGCCTCTAGGGCGTATTCGATTCGAGATAACCCTTCAGTTCCCCAAGCCCGCGCTCCAGGTCATATTCCGGCGCATATCCAAGTGCCTTTCCAATCCTGGATATGTTAGCAATCCTGCTCGGGCTATCCCCCTTCCTTGCCGGAGCCATTGATACCTCTCCTTTCTTACCCAACGCCTTTTCTATCTTTGCGAGGAGCTCGTTTGTCGAAGTGCCTATCCCCGTGCCTACATTGAACTCGCCAGAAACGCCTTCCTTTAGCCCCATAACCACTGCCCTTGCCACATCCTTGACATAAACATAATCTCTCTTGTCATTTCCAGTGCCGAATACCGTTATCTTCTTTCCATCCATCACGTTGAGCATGAAGTTTGTAACGGCGCCGCCATACGTGCTGTTCTCCCTCCTCGGCCCGTACACGTTGAAGAACCTAAAGCATATGCATTCCATGCCGTACACATCGTTGAAAGTCCTGCAGTACACCTCGGAGCACACTTTTGTTGCAGCGTACGGGGACGACGGCCCCCACTCGGCATCCTCTGATATTACGCCAACTGCCTTTGCAGAGTAGACTGCGCCTGAAGATGCAAATATGAACTTCTTTATGCCTTTTTTAGAAGCCGCAACCAGAAGGTTGAGGTTTCCTGTAAGGTTCGTGTCATGGTAGAGCAATGGATTCGCCACTGATTTTGCAAGGTCTCCCTTCCCAACCATGTTTATGACAGCATCCACGCCATCAACAGCCCTCTGTGCAACTGCAGGATCCACTATAGTGCCTTTGACCAGCTCGAAGTAATCCTTGCCAGCATGTTGGCTTACGTTGTCAGCCCTGCCGGAAGACATGTCATCCACGACCCTGATGCTGTATCCTGCCTCTGCCAGCGTATCAACTATGCAGCTGCCTATGAACCCTGCCCCTCCTGCCACAAGAACCTTTCCCTTTGAACCAGCCATGAAAAACATCTCAATCATATAAGCTTCTTGAGCTCCCTCATAGTGTCGTAAAGCACCGATCTGCTCTTTGCCTCTACGCTTATCCTAAGCACGGGCTCCGTGCCGCTCTTTCTAACTATGAACCAGAAGCCATCTGCAACCATCTTGAGTCCATCGTTGTCAGTGTCAACCACTTTCCCAACGCCTTTGTATTTGGATTTCACCTTACGCAGTATTTTTCCAACGTCCATGCCCTTTGTGAGCGGTATCTTTATCTTCTCTGTCTGGTACTTCGGAAGCATATCGAAAAGCTCGGCAGAACTCTTATCCTGCGATGCAAGGAAGTCTAGCATCAGTGCAAATGTCATGGCGCCATCACGCACACGCTGGTGCTTTGGATATGCAAACCCCCCATTGTCTTCGAAGCCTGCGATTGCACCGCTTTCAAGCATGGCCTTTGACACATGTATGCTGCCTATCCTTGTCCACTTTACCTTTATGCCTTCCCTTCCAAGGAAGTCTTCAACGAGGTTGGAGCTCGAGAATGGGGTTATTACCGTGTTTTTCGCCTTTCCAGATTTCTTTGAGCACCAATATGCCAATAGCGTACCGCTCCTGTCGCCGAATTGTACCCTGCCCTGAGAGTCTATAAAAACGGCCCTGTCAGCATCTCCGTCGTGCGCAACACCTATGTCTGCGCCAAATCTCTTGACCAGTGCCGCACTCTTCTCCAAGCTTGCATGTGTGGGCTCCGGAGGCCTGGATGGAAAAAGCGGATCAAGGTCTGTTGCCACTTCGTGCACCTCGCATCCAAGTTCTTTTGCCACGCGAACGCTTGCCAGTGATCCCACGCTATTTCCCCCGTCGATGAGGACTTTGAACCCTCTCTTTCTTATGCGTTTGGCATCCACCTTGCTTAGGATCTCCTTTATGTATTCGTCTATCACTCCTGGTGCCATGGCGACATCCCTGTTCAGGTCCTGCCACTTAGCCTCCCTGAACTTCCTGCTGAAATAGTATTTTTCTATTGCCTCTTCCACGTGGGCTTCAGCCTCAACGCCGTCAGGCCCGAGGACTTTTATGCCATTGAATTCGGCTGGGTTGTGGCTTGCTGTCACCATCACGCCCCCATCGTACTGCCTCTTTCTTATCCCATACTGCAGGGCCGGAGTTGGAAGCACTCCTGCATAATCCACCTGCACTCCGCTGCTTAAGAGTCCGCTAGTAAGGGCCCGCACAATCATGTCCCCGCCAGCTCTTATGTCCCTGCCTACCATTATCCTGCTGCCTGCTTTGTAGAATGTGCCTATTGCCTTTCCAAGCCCCAAGGCAAGCTCTGGTGTGAGTTCGGAGTTTGTGATTCCTCTAACGCCGTTGGTTCCGAATAAAGCTCCCATATTAATCCTCTCCAGCAGCGTATGTAGGTAGCTGCATATCTCTATATCGACCCTGCAATATTAAAACACGCTGTACAATTCTACGACGCTTGTGCGTCATTCATGTGTGCAGAAACAATTTTAATACGGGGATGCATTATCATCACATGCGAGCAAGATCCAATTACCTGGGCACTGTGCTCAGGAGACTTTCCTCCAGATACGGGTACGTACTCCACACCCAGCTGGTGCACTCCGACATGACCCAGCTGTTCGTTGCCGTATTGCTCTCCCCGCAAAATACGGACGCACAGGTAAACAAGGTGACTCCAAAGCTATTCTCAAAGTTTCACACTTTCGATGACTTCTCAAAGGCGCAGCTTCCAGTGCTGCGTGGATATCTCTCCAGCTTAAATTTCTACAGGACAAAAGCACGCAACCTAAAGGGGGCATCCCGTCTCATCGTCGAACATTTTGGCGGCAAGGTGCCTAGGACAATCGGGGAAATGATTACACTGCCCGGCGTGGGCCGAAAGGTGGCAAATGTGGTACTCAACGAGGGCTATGGGATAGACGAGGGGATAGCGGTAGACACCCATTGCGGCAGGGTTGCAGTGAGACTGGGGCTCTCAAGCCACAAAGGGAAGCCTGAAAAGATAGAGAAGGACTTGCTTAAGCTTATTCCCAAGAGGGAATGGGGCAATACCTCAAACCTGTTCATAGAACTCGGCAGGGATACGTGCAAGGCGAGGAATAGGAAGTGCCACATGTGCGTTCTCAGGGATATATGCCCAAGCAGCCAGTCGCGTGCAAAGGTATCCGTGTGATTCAAGCGCCATGCCTTATGCCTATTGCCTAGCGGCTCTCATCCTGGCAGTTATTACTGCAGATATGACTTCCCAGAGGCACTCTGTATCCGCTTTCGGGTACACTATGCCCGTCTCCAATCCCTGCAGCAACCTTTTGACCTCTGGTTCTGCGTTTTCTGGTGCGATGCACAGTCCGCCATGCCCTGCAACTGCCTTGAAAGCCGGGATGTCTGCCGCGCCATCGCCAACGTACATCACGCTGCCACGCTCCCTGCCTCTTAGGAGCCCTTCCAGTACCTCCGCCTTGCCGCTTCCTTTAAAAGTAACGTATACAAACCTGTCCGAGCTTCCTGATACCAATAGCTTATCTGAAAGAGACCTGTCTGCACCATTTGCAATAATGCCCTCTACCCTGCTTGAAAAATGTGTGACATCCACGCTTGCAGGTATGGGACACGACATCGCAGTGACTCCTTGGGGAAGAATGGATCTAGTATACTCTGGGAATTCGCTAAGGAGCAGCCTGTCCAGCACGGGCCTTGCATGCATCCGAAGGAACTCCATGTCATCCGCACCCACACGCAAGGATACCTCTCCTTCATGTAGCATCTTGTTGCCCATCTCAAAGTATGCAGTGATGCCTATCTTAGAAGCAAGCCTCACGCACTCAGAGCCGTAGGAATTGGCAGTTACGAGCGCAAGGTCAGTATATCCCATGCCAAGGCGCATCGCCACCGAAAGCTTTTTCACGAGCTTCCTGTCAGGCAAGCTTCCAAGAGGGAGCATGCACCCATCACCATCCGTGACTATGAGCTTTATGTCTGGGGCGCCAGCCATTATCCTTTCATCCACAGTTCCCCTATACAGCGATGCCATCTCCCTATGCAATCGTATAGCGCTAGGGACAGACTTGATGCTAACTGCCATGATTCTGTGTAGAAATTGCTGGTATTTATGCGTTAGCTGAAAATTGACCACACGCCGCAGGATGCCGCGTTATGGCAGGTAGTCCTTGTTGGCCACTTTCTCCTTTATGTACTCCCCTACGAACGTCAGCCTCGGCCCCTGAAGTGCGTCCTGCTCAAGCTTCTTCTTTGACTTTATCATCCTCTCAAGCTCGACAACCCAGGCCTTGTTCTTCCTTATCCATTCGTAATTGAGCATCTCTTGCGCTCTCTTCAGGTCGACTTCGGTGGCGTTCATGGTTAGCTTGTTTAGGAACTCGTACTTGTCAAGGTCTGACATGGTAACTCCTATGAAGTGCGCCTCAGGGGTGGCTACCTCGCCGCCTATGTGCGCTAGATTTATGCTGCCCGTCTTTATGGTCCAGTATATGTACCATCCCCAGGCATCAGAGTCTGTGAAGACATATATGGGCAGCCCTTTGTCAGCCAGCTTCCTTATCAGCCTCCTCGTTCCCCTTGCCGCCTGTCCTTGCGGGGTTATCAGTATGACGTTCTCCTTCTTCCAGAACCTGTCCTCGTTTAGCCTCTGCCAGAGCGCGTCCTTCTCCACGACTATCACATATTTCGCCTTCACGTCCACGAACTGGATATCGTTGTCAACGTCGCTAGGTATCGCCCATCCGCTCCTTCCCTGTTTGCTGCAGTCTATCTCAACCATCTCGTCCCCGAACCTGTCCATTACCTTCATGTTGCCCGCGAGCACTCCCTTCCTGTTTGCATTAAGGTTCAGGTTCTCCCTTGTGAGGTCGAGAGACACTTCAAGGTCCTCTATTAGCGGGTTCGATTCGGCCTGCTCGCTGAATATGTTTTCATCAACGTCTTCCCCAAGCGAGAACTTGAGCTGGTAATAAAGGCCTCTTATTGTGGTGTGGAGATTCTCCTTGACGAATTTGTGGCATTTTGATGCTACTGCTATGGTCTGCATGAACCTCTTTGACTGTGCGACGTTGATGAAGTCTCTCTCCTCCTTCGTCTTGCCCAGCTTAAGGTATCCCCCTTTTTGGTCATAGACGATGTTCGATCTCTTCCTGGCATACGTTGTGAACGTAGGATTCTTACCTCCTTCTATATCCTTCACTATTCCGTTAGCTAGATTCTCCAGCTTCTGCTTAGGGTTCTCTTCTTGCACTGCCATGATCACGCACCTGCTACTCCATCAACCATGCCGAACTCGAGAGGCGCCCTCTCCCTGGAATCGGCAGTCATGTACTTCTTGAGCTTTCCTATCATCTCATCCCTCCTTGTGCTCTTCCTGAGCGCATGCCCGAGCACCTCGGCTATGTTCTTCACAGGTATTACTTTTATCTTGCCAAGCCTCTTCTTGTCTATGAATATGTCCTTGGAATTGCTCTCAGGTATTATTACCTGCTTCATGCCTGCCTCTATAGCTGCGTTTATCTTGTTCGTTATGCCGCCAACCGGAAGCACATCCCCCCTGACCGAGAGGGATCCGGTCATGGCAATGCGCTGATCCACAGGTATGCCTTCAAGTGCGGATATGACTGCAACTGCAACTGAGATGCTCGCACTGTCTCCTTCCACCCCTTCGTATGTCTGCATGAACTGTACGTGCACGTCGTAATTTGCCATGTCCCTGTTCATGTGCCTCTTTATTACCGCGCTTATGTTCTTCACGGCCTCCTTAGCTATCTTGCCCAGCTTGCCTGTCGGTATGAGCTTGCCTTCCGTCCTGGAGCTTGCGTGTGTTACCTCTGCCACTATGGGGAGCACTATGCCTGCCGAGAGATATGACGACCCTATTATGGCCAGCCCATTAACCCTCCCTATTGCATATCCTGAGGTTCTGAATATCTTGTAGTCCTTTCTGTAGTCAAGCGACTGCTCTACGTACTGCGCCTCTATGGGCTTGGAGAGCTTGAGCGCATCGTACACATCTTCCTGCGTAACCGCGCTCCTCTTCTTGTCCTTTGCTATGTCCCCAGCTGCCCTTACAACTCCTCCGAGTTCCCTAAGTATTAGCGTTAGCCTGTTCTTCCTTCCGCTCCTGCGTCTTGCCTCCTCTATAACTGCCATGCAGGCTCCGTATTCAAAAGGAGGTATCTTTCCGTCCTTCTTGACCTCCTGCGCAATGAACCTTATGAGCTTCTCCCTGTTCTGCTCCGTGTCCTGCATTGAGGATTCCATGTAAACCTCGTATCCATATCCCCTTATCCTGGATCTGAGCGCAGGGTGCATCTTCTGTATGTCCTGCAGGTTCCCTGCTGCAACGAGCAGGAAGTCGCACGGCACAGGCTCCGTCCTGACCATGGCGCCGGAGCTGAGCTCGCTCTGTCCTGTTATGGAATATCTCTTCTCTTGCATTGCTGTTAGGAGTTCCTGCTGTGAACGCGGTTCTAGGTCTGCCACTTCGTCTATGAACAATACTCCTTTGTTGGCCTTGTGTATGAGTCCGCCTTCAACCCTGAGGTGCGCAGGCGTGCCAAGCCCACCTGACTGGAGCGGGTCGTGCTTGACGTCACCGAACAGGTGGCCTGCCCTCGCCCCTGTACCGTCGAAGAACGGCGCATGCGTCATTCCTGTGTTGTCAACTATGAGCTTTGGCTCGCTGCTCTCGAACATCCCAGGTATTATGCCAACCTTCCTGAAGCTTCCCACAAAGAGAAGAACGGATGCAAACAGGAGTATTCCCAGTATCAGCGCAGCGACAAGGACTATGTGGTATCCCTGCACAAGGCTTGTAAATGCGAGTATTACTAGGAATGACACTACCAGTATCACTATGGGCGTAAGATTGCTCTTGGTCTTTCCGACTTCGAGCCTTCCCTTCATCTTCTCCCTCTGCACAAGCTGACGTCCCTGCCCATCCCCGAGCGGCTTTCCCTCTTCTATCTTGGGATAGGTCTTCACCGACTTTATTATGGGGTGATTCTCGTCGTTTGGGTTCTTGTATACTAGGACGTCTTCCATGTCTGTAAGGGGCAGCAGTTCCGCTATGGCCTGAGCCAGTAGGGTCTTGCCTGTCCCCGGTTCCCCGATGAGCAGTACGTTCCTGTGCTGGTTTGCTGCCTTTCTTATTATGTTTACTGCACTATCCTGCCCTATTACCTGGTCGACTATCCTTTTTGGTATGTTTATCTCGTCTGTTGTCTTGAAATGTTTCATGCGAACCATTCTGTTAAAGGATTAAGACTACATAATAGCTCTATTAATATTTATAATCCTTCCACCTGCTCCAGATGGAGCCGAATTCACCATGTCAGCTGAGCCCTATCATTGCCGTGCCGAAGGTTATGATAAGAACACCTATCCATCTGTCCGGCATGACCTGCTCCCCGAGCACGAAGAATGCAAGAAGCGTGGTGAACGTATAGCTCAGCCCAACGAACCCGTATGCCCATCCAAGGTGCGCCCTTCCAAGTATGTACAGGTATATCAGGGTAGCGGCCCCATAAACTGCGGCGCCGGCCAGTACATACGCCGCAATGGCGTATGCCGTCCCAGAGTCTACGCCTATCTTGAAGA
Source organism: Microcaldota archaeon (assembly GCA_021848065.1). GTDB lineage: Archaea > Micrarchaeota > Micrarchaeia > Micrarchaeales > CABMGC01 > JAJZNA01. The sequence continues at coordinate 29,601 of JAJZNA010000005.1, read as the reverse complement.
GAAGCTGCCCTACGCTTCCCAGAAGCGTGCTCACGAGAAGGAACCCTGCGAATATTCTTTTGTCTCCCTTTATCAAATCATCTCAAATCATGCCCGAAACCAGGGCTATCCCAAGTATTATGAGGGCCACTCCGCACAACCTTGCCGGTGTCGTCTTCTCCCCAAGCTTGAAGTGCGCTATAAGCATCACGAATATAAAAGTGCTGGAGAATGCCGGATAGACAAAAGAGAGTTCTCCGGACCCGAGGCCAAAGAGATAGAACACCAGCCCCATCCCGTATATGGCCAGCCCAGCAATCAGCATCCTGTTCCTTGCAAGTGAAAGTATGCTCTTTGGGCTGAGCTCAAATTTCGGAACTGACTTCTTGAGCACATAATTCGCACACGCAACTATCGCCGCAGCTATCACCGTAACCGCCACTACCTCGGGTGTGCTTAGCATTAAACCTATACTCTATTAGCATATCATTATTTAACTTTTAATACGTATGGTAACTGATTCAATGCAGGACCTTGGCAAGGAGAGTCAATTAATATTTGTGGCCATAGGTGTGGTGGTATTCAGCGTACTTGCCGTGGTGTCTTTCATCATGGGCGCTGGACAGATAGTGTTCTACATATTCGCAATACTGGCGATAGCCCTAGGCTTCTATCTCTCATACACTCTGTCTAAGGAGCAGCCTAAGTCCGACCAGGGAAGGAAAAGGAAGTAATGGCATCAGGTGAACTCGCACGAACAAGCTCATAGTGGCAGAAAAGCCCAGCGTCGCGGTAAGGATAGCTATGTCCATAGGCGATTCCAGCCCCAAGACTGAGACGCTCAACGGCATCAGGTACTACGTGGTCACAAAGGGCCAGGACACAATATTTGTGACAGCCGCCGCAGGACACCTCTTCACACTAAGGCAGGTAAAGAACGATTCCGTACCTGTATTCGACATAGAGTGGACGCCTTCGTACACGGTGAGCCCTTCTGCATATTTCACGAAGAAGTACCTTGACGTTGCAGAGCACGTAGGCAAGAAGTGCACTTTCTTCATAAACGCCTGCGACTACGACATAGAGGGCACTGTAATAGGCACCAACATAATACGGTACATACTCAACAGCGATGTAAATTCCGAAGTCCCTCCACAGAACGTGAAGCGCATGAGGTTCTCCACAACCACCAATGAGGACCTAATAGAATCGTATGCCAACCTCAACGATTTCGACAAGAACAACTTCGATGCAGGCGAAGCGCGGCACATGCTGGACTGGATGTGGGGAATAAACATGAGCCGAGCGCTCATGCGTGCCATATCCACAAAGGGCATCAGGAAGACTCTTAGCATAGGCAGGGTTCAGGGGCCTGCCCTGGGTGTGCTCTCCAAGAAGGAGATTGACATAAAGGGCTTTGTTCCAAAGCCTTACTGGAAGGTTACCATAACCGTAAGTGGCGTAGAGTTCGAATGTGAGGACAAGGAGATATTCGAGAAGGGCACAGCAGAGCAGAAGTATGAGAAGGCAAAGTCATCCGAAATACTGATCAAATCAGTGGAATCATCCGAGAAACTTGTAAGGCCGTTCCCTCCATTCGACCTCACATCATTGCAGCTTGAGGCCAACAGGGTCTTCAAGATAGACCCATCGCGCACCCTTGCCATAGCCCAGTCCCTTTACGAGCGTTCATACATCTCATATCCAAGGACATCATCACAGAAGCTACCCTCTACCCTCAACCTCCCAAGGATAATCTCGGCCCTTGCAAAGGTCAGCGACTATACCGAGATAGCACAGCGTCTTATAAGGGAGTCCAGATACCGCCCTGCCGAGGGGGCAAAGGAGGATGAGGCCCATCCCGCAATATACCCTACCGGGGAGAATCCGGTCAACGCTTCCGGCGAGGAGAGACAGGTATACGACCTTATAGCCCGCAGGTTCCTGGCATGCTTTGGCGATTATGCAAAGCTTGAGGATAAGAAGGTTGCCCTCGATGTCGGCGGGGACGAGTATCGCGCCAACGGCGATACGATCAAGAGCAACGGCTGGCTGGAGTTCTACAAGTACTACTCCCCCAAGACGCTCTCACTTCCCAGCTTCGAATCCGGGAGCAGTGTGAAGCCTGAAAAGATAGACCTCAAGAGCCTAAAGACGCTGCCGCCAAGGAGATACACCAAGGCATCGCTAATCTCATACCTGGAATCTCATGACCTGGGCACAAAGGCTACGCGTTCTGAGATAATAGACACCCTGTTCAAGAGGGACTACATAAAGGGGTCTAGCATAGAGGTCACAGGGTTCGGCATGGCCGTGTACACCGCCCTGTCCACTTACTGCTCACATATAATAGACGAGGATCTCACCAGGAAGCTTGAAGAAGACATGTCAAAGATAGAGAAAGGCGAAGCCACAAAGTCCGGAGTAATAGATGAAGGGAAGAGGATAATACGGGAGCTTGTCGGCGATTTCAATAAGAACGAATCGGGCATCGGCGATGCCCTTCTTAAGGGCCTCAAGGAGAGCGAGAATGCCAACATACTGGGCCCATGCAAATCCTGCGGCGCGGGGAGCCTTGTCCTAAGGAGGTCAAAGGCGGGGAAGAGCTTTGTAGGATGCACGAACTGGCCAAAGTGCACTGCCACCTATTCTGTGCCGCAGTATGCAAAGATAGTGCCAAAAGGCAAGATATGCCCTCTGTGCAATACTCCGATAGTCAAGGTTTTCAGGAAAGGAAAGCGCCCATTCGAGATGGACCTTGACCCGAACTGCGAGAGCAAGAAGGACTGGGTTAAGAAGGAGCCTGCAGCAGCACAGGCGCAGGCAAAGCCCGTGACGAAAAAGGCTCCAGCAGCGCAGCAGAAGGCAACACCTGCAGAGCCTTCTCCAGCACCGGCAGCGGCAAAGCTGCCTGCCAAGGCTGCAAGGAAACCTCGCCCGAAGGCTGCAAAGAAGCCTGCACAGAAAAGGAAGAAGAAGGTTTCAGAAGAAAAATGAGATTATTTCAGGAATGCAAGCCAATATATAAACCCAATCTGATCAAAATCGGCATGATAGCATGTACCTATACCCATCATTATACCGCAAGCTGAAGCGAGGCCCGCAAGTAATACTGCCCAAAGACATCGGCATGATAATCGCATTTTCAGGAATTGACCGCAACAGCGTGTGCATAGATGCAGGGACTGGAAGCGGGTGGCTCGCTGTCAGCCTTGCCCGCATATGCAAGCACGTCTACAGCTACGATCTGCGCGATGACTTCCTTGCAATAGCTGAGAAGAACAGGCAGATACTGGGCCTGGACAACCTTACACTGACCAAAGGCGACGTTTCCAAGCGCATAGCCGAGACTGACGCCGATCTGGTGACTCTTGACCTCCCTTCCTCCGAGAAGGCGCTAAGGAATGCGAAGAAGGCACTTAAGCCTGGCGGTGTCGTAGTCGGATATCTTCCCCACACTGAGCAGGCGAAGAAGTTCGTGCTAAAGATGGAAAGCCTTGGTTTTGGGGACATATACTCCATAGAGGCCATAGTGAGGGACATGCTGATAAGGAAAGAGGGTGTGCGACCTTCCACAAAGGGCATCTGGCACACTGCGTATCTTGTCTTCGGAAGGAAGCCGCAGTGAAATTGGCGCAACAATGCCACAGGCCGCACAATTCAAATCAGAATTTAAACCTTTCCCAGCTAAATATGCTAGTTGCATAAACTTTCTGTTCTTAATGTGATTAGTTGCTCCAAGACATTTCAAAAAGGCTGCTCACCCGCGAAAACATCATAGCATTGGCCATAATCCTGGTGCTGATGGTGATAGCAGTATACCTGCGCTCCACCATGCTGAAGTTCTATGGGTTCTACGAGCCTGACGGCTTCTACTACTTCTCAGTCATACGTGCCGCAGTAAGCAATGGCCTCAGGGTCCCTAACATACTAAGCATATCTGGATGGCCTAGCCACCAGCCTGTCACAGAGGCGCAGGGCATCTTCCTAATAACCCTATTGCCATACTCAATACTGCGCTTCTTCGGGGTGTCATATTACGACGTGATGCGCCTTGTGCCTGTGGCATTTGCCCTCATGGAGATGGCATGCGCATACATAATATCCAGGTACCTTAGCAAGGACAAGCTTCTTGGCTTCCTGTCCATGGCTTTCGTAGGGCTGAGCATGGGCAACGCCGCAAGGACAAGCGCCCTGATATACAGGGGAGATTCCTTCGTCACGCTCTTCCTGATGGTCGCGCTCATACTCTTCATAGCGGTCTTCAAGGAAGAGAACCGGTCGAGGAAACTCATACTGGCGCTTCTGGCCGGCATAGCCCTGGCCACAGCAAACATGTCCTGGAACGGATCACCATTCGCAGACATGACTTTTGTATTTTCATTCCTGATAATAGTTGCGCTCTCATTCGTTCTGCGTAAGGAGCGCATCCTTAATGACTCAAAATATATACTTCTCGCCATATTGACCTGGTACGTGACCGCGCTCATGGTGCACGCCATGGGGTTCATAGAAGGGCAGCAGTTTGTGGATCCAACATTCATACCTGTATTAATATCGATATCCGCTTTCTGGGCAGTTGCCTCGTATGCGACTGAAAGGATCGGATCAATATCCTTCCTGAGAAGCGGGGCATCAAGGCTTTTTGTGCTAATACTGGTTCTTGTGCTTGGCATAGGGCTTTTCACTATCGCCGAGCCATCCATAGTCTACAACGTGTTCATAGGCAACGGCTTTGTAACCTCTCCAGGGTCATTCGGCACCACTATCCAAGAACTGCAGCCGCCTACCGGTTCGTTCCTTTACACGAGCTTCGGAGTAAACCTGTTCACCACCCCTCCAACGATATTCATGTTCCTGTCACAGTACTTCCTAGGCTCGCAGAATGTGCTCTGGACATCCTATGTGGGGGTCATAGGCATAATTCTATTGTTCTTGGCTTTCTTGCCCTATCTTTTCATGCAAGTCTATGACTCCGGCGGTTTCCTGTCGGGAAATGCAAGGATAAGGCTGGACCTGGACGTCACCATGGTTGTGATAATTGCATACTTCATCCTCACGGCATACCTACAGATGCATGCGATAAGGTTCAATTCCCTAGTCTCAATTCCACTGGCAATTCTAAGCGCGTATACTATATACTGGCTTATATCATTCGCAAAGGGTGCCAAATCCGGCAGAGCCCTTGTGTTCGTGGCATTTACTGCGCTCTTTGTAGTATCCCTTGTCATGCTTGTATACTTCGCATTCCAGATGCTGCTTCCTGAAATAATGCTTGTAATAGGCATAATTGCAGGGATAGCCTGCATCTACCTATACGCATCGCCAAGACCCGGGATGGAGGACAAGCATTATGCTACTCTAGTATATGCACTCGGCGCGATATTCCTTATTGCATTCTTTGCAGTTCTTCTTACATATGACAATATCTATTCACAGAGCCTTTCGCAGGCAGACAGCATAAATCCATCATTCCTTGGCGCATTGCAGTGGCTGAAGGCAAACTCGCCAAGCAACAGCGTTGTGCTCACCCTATGGCCTGACGGTTCTGTTGTGGAAGGGGTTGCAAACAGGACAAGCGTGACTGACAGCGTCGGATCACAGAATGGCACAAAGATGACCCCGTTCGCTGCATGGCTCCTAAACAGCTCTTCCGATCCGTCATTCCTAACGTCCCGCATTACCGGCAAGCCCAACTACCTTCTGGTTAGGTCTACCTGGCTGATAGAGACCCAGGGCATATACACCGAGGCGAACATCACTGCCAACCAGACGCTTTTCGGATACCTTCCGTTTACAGAGTTTGAGGAATCCCAGATAAATGCCACGACAAAGCAGCTCACGTTCAGATACACACCATCAGGATACCCTTACGCTGCAATAAACCTACATTCAACAGCAAATACGAGCAAGGACACTGTGTTCGGATATGTGCAGCAGAGCCCTACACAGATATCACCGTTCTCTGCAGTCGGGTTCTACAACCAGGCAAATGGCAATTACACGCTCATACCCCAGCAATCCAACGCTTCAAACGGTGAGACGTTAGTGGTGGTCACGAGCCCTGTCCCGAGGCCCACATTCTTCCTCAATATAACCGGGGCATATCTCTTCGCTCCTGGACTGGGCAACAGCAACATGGTAAAATTCCTGTTCTTCTGCGGCTCCACATCATGCGCATGGAACAACAACCAGTCCAGCATGAAGCTCGTTTACCAGAACACCGATACAAAGATATTCCAGATAAGCTACCGCTGAGCAGCAGGATTAAAAACTGGTTGCACCATAATCAATACCATGGACGTCGCACCAAAGCCAGGCGGCCTTAGCAGCACAGCAAAATATGCAATAGCAGCAGCCTTAGTGATACTAGTACTTCTTGCAGTATTCTTCTCAATTCCTTCGCAAGGTCCAACTACATCGACAATACAAGAGACCGGGCCTACAACATCCGTATCTAGCACAAACGTAAGCAATCCCACAAACAGCACCACTACAATACCAATCCCTGCAGTCTACGCTCACGTGCAGCTATACTGCATAGGCGGCACAAACTCCTCTGGTGCCGTGTCTTCAAGCTATTTCACTAACATATACAACAACACCCCTGGCATAACCTTCTGGGAGCCAGCCACCCCATATCCGCTTGCTGTGCAGTTAGCTTCATGCACAAGCTACGAGAATACCATGTACTGCATAGGCGGACAGTACCCTGATGTGAACCAGACCCTACAGGCCACAAATTCCACATATTATTCCACCATGGTCCAATTCGGCAACACCACCTGGAATGCATCAACCCCATACCCTGACGCAGTGCGTGCGGCTTCATGTGTAACATACTTGGGATATGTATACTGCATAGGCGGGGCTAACAATACTGGCTATCCTGTACCTTCCAATTATTATGCACCGATAAATTCTTCCGGCATAGGCAACTGGACGCCTACTGCCTCGTATCCTGCGAACGTATACTTCCAATCCTGTGCAACATATGCTGGATACGTATACTGTGTGGGTGGATGGCCAGCCCCTAGCAATGTGCTGGAGGATATGCATCTGCAGCCTGTATCTTCAGTATATTATGCACAGCTTACTCCAAACGGGCTGTCAGGATGGCAGCAGACTACTTCCTATCCCTATAACGTGTCAAACACCGCATGCACGGCGTGGGATGGATATCTCTACTGTGTTGGCGAGGATCCTTCGTCAAGGGCGAACCTCTCATACATTGCCCCCATACTCAATCAGGGCATAGGCTCGTGGCTTCCAACCTCCGCATTCCCACTGAGCACACGCCAGGCCACCGAGTGCCTTACCAAGTACGGAAACATATACTGCATAGGCGCATCCAAGAATGTGACTCTTGGCGTGGGGAGCGTCTATTCGTCGCCGCTCAACATTACAGGAGAATTCAAGTGGCAGCCTCAGATTCCTTACTATGCCCCCACGAGCCTCCCTTCATGCATAGTTGGATGACCTGCCTATTCAAGTATGACATAACTGGTTGCGAATTCCTGTCCCATTACCGATCCGCAGTATATACCTAGCCTTTTGACATCAAGGCATCTATTTAAATATTAGGAATTATATTATCAAGGATATAATTGACATTGGGTTTGCCGATGCAAAAAAATAGCCTCTTGCTAATATCCGTGCTGTTGCTATATGCATCTTTTACAATGCCTGCGTACGCCGGAACATCGTCATTGACGATACATACCCAATATTCCGGCTTTCCTGGTGCAGCATCCCTAGGTAAACCTGTATCCCAAGGCACTTATCCCCTTTCAAGCGCTTCTGATGTGTTCAAATATAACATGCAGAATGGGCTGTACTTGATAACATGCCCAAGCTCACCTCAGCTACCTCATCCAGGCAGCGCCCAGCTTTTCTACACCCAGTCTTCAGCATACGGGGATTGGTATGTTGCAGGCGATGCCTGCCAAGCACCTTCGGGAACTTCCAATCTGCCCGTAAAGCTCACCCTCTCTAACGAACCCTCTACTACTGGCACTTCGGAGTTCTCTGTCAATCTAAACCTATCGGGAGCTGCACTACTCACTCTCTCAAACATTGGCTATTCTCCAGAAATCCCTACAAGCACGGGCAATGTTGTATCTACGGCGTTTAATACCAAGACATACATATTCGGCTCTGTTCCCACGGGCGAACAGCAAGGGCTCTGGACATGGCACGGCCTTTATGTGGATATGAACAAGCTCAACTCACTGTACCAGAGCGGAAGCCCGCTTATAGCTACCTCTTCACAATCATCCTCATTTAGCAACGCCACATGCTCCTACACCTTCACCCTCAATTCAAAAGCCACCCTCCTTTCCATCAACAGCCTACAGCTCCCATTCCCCGTTTCAAACGGAAAGTCTCGCGTAAATACAAACATACTTCCGTACCTTGTGTACAACGCCAACATAACCAATCCGCTGACATCAAACAATTTCAACACAAAGGTGTCATATGAGGTATACAGCCCAAGCCATTACGCTTCGCCGCAGGGAAACATCGACCCATTCTCAATAAATTCAATGTCCATGCTCTTCGGCAACTACACCGGATCAAGCCTAACATACTTCTCTTACGGCGGCGTTGGTACTGACACTTCCAGTGCAAACAATGCCATCGGCATTACGCAGACATACTTACAATCCGTCCCAGGAACAGGCGGCGGCTTCGGAAGCTGCCCCAACAAGGACTTCTATGGGCAATCAACTACCCTTACCCTGCAGCAGGTGGTTGACTGTGGCATAGGCGCAGGCTTCAGTGGCCCACTACTGATAACTTTCGTTTCTATGGCTTACCAGGAGAGCAACTTCAATCCAGCAGCGATAGAGCCAGGACCACATGCAGAGGGAATACTTCAAGAAGGCTGTGCAGGACAGTCCCCTCCTAGCGGATGCGCATTCCCTGTGGGCGGTTACAACCCAAACTCATGTTCAACCTACAATGGCAACTGGGGAAGCATATACTTCAATCCGCAGTGCGCGTTCCAGTGGGCAAAGGCATATTACGATTCAAACGGCTATGCATTCTGGGGTAGCTATCTTTCCGGAGACTATTGCAAATGGGCTCCCAGCGGCTTCCTGGGCACGGGCTCTGTTACCTGCTCAGGCAGCAATCAGAACCAAGCCAACCTTCCATGGTCCACAGTATGTCCTAACAACGTCTGCCAAAGCTCGGGCGGTTCGGGAGGCGGAGGCGGTGGAGGCAGCCCTGGTTCGGGATACGCATACCCTGTGGGTAAAGGGTGCACCTTTGCAAGAATAGACCAGGGCGTTGACTGGACAGGCGCATGCCCTCTTTATGCGGTGGGTTCGGGCACTGTCACTATAGCCGATAGCACACCTACCCAAAGCGGCTGGCCACCTTATCCGGATGGAACCTTCATAGAGATAAAGCTTGACAACCCACTACCCGTGGATCAGCTGGTAAAGGAATTTTATCCAGGATATGCTGCATGTGCAACTCCGACAAACAGGGAATACGTATACTACGCAGAAACTATCAATTCAAAAGTGTCGCTTGGGGAGCATGTGAGCGCAGGCCAGGTGATAGGATACGCAGTACCAAATCTAAATGGTCAGCCTGGCGTGGGGATAGAACTCGGCTGGGGCAATCCGTCTGGGAATATCGACAACACCCTATACCAATGGGTAACCTGCAATGACTACCTGGGTTCCCCTTACAACAATGCAGGAGCAACCCCTCAGGGCCAGGACTTCTACAACTTCATAAACGGCCTCAGTTCGCAGGTCACCACTACAACATCTGTGCTTGAGGCGAACACCATAAATATAGATCCGGGCTCCATAGCATCAATACCTAGCGGATATGTTTTTGCAATAGGTAATGACACGTCTGTTCCAGCAGATCCTTCTCCATCCCTATCCGGGGCCCCCCAATATCCAATAAACCTATACACGCTATATGCCGTACCTAAGGGTGATTACAACTTTACCGGGTACACTCCAAACACCGTGCAGCAGGCATCAGACCAGGCAACATTCAATACAAATTGGAACAGCTACTGGAACAATACCATGTATGTGCAGAATAAGGCTTCATTGTACGTGGTCAATGCAATACCTCTATCAATGATAGCGTTGGATGCCAAAATACCACAGACCGGGGCCATATGCCAGTATGTGCAATGTCCTGCAAGCCCCAACGGCAACTTCATACCTATGAACATAACCTCTGACTCTTCAGGAGACATATTCATGATAGGCACGGACCCGGTCGTCCCTGCAGAATTTATCATACGCATTACCAATGTGACCGGTGGAGGTAAGATTCACTTCTCATCCGAACCACTGTGCCCTGCAAAGACTGCATCCCAGATACCTTCCCAGGTCTGCAGCAACGGGTGGCCTGAGATAGCAGTATCGCCTAATGGCGCCCAGGTATATCTTGCCAACCAGAACAGCGGATACATGCCGATATTTACCGGCCCTAACCTTACCTACTCAACATCGATAAGCCTGGACTATAGTAATGACCAAGCCCTATATCCGCAGGGCGGCGGCCTGCAGTCACCAACTTCTGCTCCGCCTGTAGCAAACGTCATAGACTACCTTCAATATGGCGGCCTGTATAACATAACTACGCAGTGTGGGGGAAGCGGCCAGGCGTCATGCACAGAAGCGGACAAGATAATGAAGAACATAATAAACCAGGAAAAGTATGATACGGGGGGATGGAATTCATCCACGTACGACATGCTTGACAAGGCCCAGTGGCCCAGCGGCAATCCCAACAGCAACTACCATCATCCTCTTGCAATACAAGACATCAATGGCTATTTGTACGTATTGGACTATTGGTCTGGTGTGATGGGGGAGATATGCACCGGCCCGATAGACCTCTTCGGACACCACTACTGTGGTTCAGGAAGCTCTGTCGGTGGCATAAAGGTAGGTATGCTCACACTGAGGATAATAAACTCCAGCGGTGTAGACATACCTATTCAGCCTACCTATTACAATGACCTGTGGTACTGCAATAGCGTCTCTGTATGCAATTATCTTACCAAGTACACCCAATCAAGCAGTGTCTTCTATCCTCCATTCGGATGGGTTATAACTGCAAATGTCTCTAGCAACCAGCCTGACCAGTCCGAGACGCCATACCAGTACAACGGCGGCGCCCCTGGGACAACCAGTGCGGGAGAGACATTGAACCTCTGTGGCGGCAATCCTACCCCTCCTTCCGGTACTGCTCCATGCCTGCAGCCTGGAAGCAATTATCATGGGAGCTATCTGCCCATAGGCCCTGAGCTTTCCACGGATCACTGCAACCATGCTGGCCTTGGTGTGTTTAGTGGATGTGAAATGTCCAAAATCACAGGCGCAAGCCTTTCGGTATCCTACAATGATACTGTAAGCATAGCAATACCTAATGCAAGCGCACATCCGCAATTGACTCAGGGATCCGGCAATGGGAAGCGCGCCAACCTTAATTATGACGAGCTGATACTGGCACAGTTCCCTCCACAGAATTACACCAGGCAGATAGGTGGCAACAATCCGCTCCCATTCAATCTTGGCACGAACTGGAGATGCTATACAAGTGCAACGAGCGAGTCAGACAAGCATGGCGGCGCGTGCGCTGAAGACAAGGGAGTTGCAAATCTCCTGCAGCCTACCTACCTTATGGCAAATCCGTTCGAATATGACGAGAACATAGGTTCATTCCAGGCTCTTACGTTGCAGGAGGTCCTATCATCAAGCTTCAATCCAAGCTCTTCCGCTGCCACCAAGGCCGAAGGCATAAACAACCCACAGCTAGTCAGCGGCTTCAACCAGCAGTTAAGCAGTGAGTATTCTGGCAGCACCCAGGCTCCTGTAACGCCAACCAGGCTTTACAGCCAGCTGCAGGGCTATCTTCTCGAACCTTATAGCTACACCTACTCCATGTCTTACTATCTGTCCAACATAGTGCCTTCTTCAAGCAACCCGCCATCATGCCCGTCCAACCCCAGCTCCAACCCTGCAGTAATGCCTGCGTCAGGCACATACTCCGTCTACAACTTCACCACTTCAAAGTACACCAAATCAAACACGCAGAATGCAATAGTGGAGAGCGCACCAATGTACGCACAGTCCACAATAAATACCTCCCGCTATTACATCCCGCTTATAAACGCGATAATAGCGCCGCAGGAGCTGTATTATGATCTTCTCACAAACAGGATATTCGGAGACATCTACGTAAATGAGACTCTGGGCTCGCGCACAAATGCGCAGGCGGTAGTGAACTCCTCAGACCAGCTGAAGTATTCCCGTCTTGTGTACTCACAGGGCACAAACCCTGGCTTTGAGGCAATAGGCACCACCCAGATAAAGCCTGCGTGCATAGGCCCTCTATGCAGCTCTCCGCAGCTCACCGCGCCTAACATATTCAAGCTGGATAATAATTTCAGCACTCCAGCTCACAAGGGCGCACCTGTCCTGGTGACGCTGTTCAACTGGTACAAGGTGCCCGTGTATGATAGCGGTCTCTACCTGGGCCTGAATGGCTCTTCAGGTGCCAAGAGCGTCTACGGATACCACCGTGTCATATTTGCATACAACGACAGGTTCAACAACACCATATACATGCCACTTGACGTGGACATAGCCAACATAACTCAGATAAACCTGACTGTAGTCCCAACCGTCAATCCTACCAACGCCAACCAGACCACAATCACTGTAAACGGCACAGCATACTGGGTACCACCATTCTCCACGCAGTCCATTCCGCTGAAGAATGGCAAGGTCTACCTATACTATGATGCAAACCTCAACACCATAGGCTACAATGCCGTATACGACCCAGTTGCAGCCCAGACTTGCGCATTTTCCAATGCAACCCAGCCAAAGAGCTGCGACTTTGCAAATCCAGTATACAACGGGCTCCAATCCAACCCTGCAGATCCACAGTTCATAAATGCAAATGTGATAACGTACCACACGTCATACAACTCAACAGGCAGCTGCTCGCCTCCCCCTAACAGCCTGCTGGCGCCTGCCTCGCAGCTCTACACACTGTGCAATATCTACAATAAGGGACAGCCGGCAAGCTGCCCTGCATCAAGCATAGGCAACACCCAGTACTGCCTCCCGATATTCAACAACGGCACCGGTCTGTGCACATCGCAAGTCGGGCTTTTCTCCATAGCAACAACAAATTCAATGGGATACTTCAGTTCCAACATAGTGGCCTGCGGATACGGGCTGCACAACATAATAGCGCAGTACTATGGCACTCCAGGCCCAGAACCCATATATGCCCTCCAATCGCCGATGGGCCTGGCAGCTGACCCTTCTGTGCCAGCAAGCCAGTCAATATCCTTCCAGACGTTCAACTATTCATGGAGCCCAATCCAGGCGTCTGCAACTGCTGCAATAGGCACAATCCTTCTCAGCGTTGGAAATATCAGCGCTCTTATAGGAATACTTGTAATCGCTGCGCTATTCATCACGCTGGCCATGCTGAAGTCGCGTACAACTTCTCATACGACAGGACATGCGCGTAAAAACAGGGGCCCTTCAAAGCACAAGTGAAGAAGAGAGCACGCTTGAATATGCAGTAAAGGATAAGGATGCATTAAAGCTGAAAAAAGCCTAAAAACATACAAACTTTTGTAAAAGCAAAAAACAAAACAAATAGGCTCGTTACTCTTCGTCGAAGTCTCCTTCGTCTTCGTCGAATTCTTCCTCGTCGAAGTCATCGCTGTCTTCGTCTTCGTCGAAGTCTTCTTCATCTTCGCTTTCTTTCGCCATATTTATCCACCAAATACATTACTGTATTCTAGCAACCTATTATTAGTAAATTATTTAAATATGCACGTTTTCCGTCTTTACAATTCTATAAAGCTATATATTATTAATTGTCCGTAATGTATCTTATCCAGGGGCTCTTAGCTCAACGGTAGAGCGTCCGCTTTGCAAGGAAACTTTTGGAAAAGTTTCATCAAACCAAAAAGGCGGAAGGCTGCGGGTCCGAATCCCGCAGAGTCCATTTTTAGTTTATGAGGAAGTAGGGTATGAATCCCTCCTATACCCCTACACTTTAGTTAAAGATAGTAATATTAATAAATATGTAGGGGTAAATATTTTTATGGTAAATATAAGGGAAAGAAAATATGGTAATAAAACTTACTACTATCTTGTGCATTCATTCAGGTTAAATGGCACAGTAGTTAAAAAAGAAAAGTATTTAGGAAGCAGGATACCCAAGAACCTAGAGGCTGTGAAGAGCGATTTTCTCACGCAGGTATATGCCCAAAAATGGTACTTCTTATTAGACAAAATAAAGGCAGCATATAAGAGAGACATAGGGTCTGCAACGATTTCTGAAAAGGAAAAGGAAATAGAGGGATTTATGATTAAGTTTACTTATGACAGCCAAAAAATAGAGGGTTCAACATTAACACTAAAGGAGACAGCCAACCTACTCCAACATGGAGTCACTCCTTCAAACAAACCTACGAGGGATGTTAAGGAAGCAGAGGCGCATTCTGCCATTTTTTATAATATGCTAAAATTCAGAAAAGATTTAACCTTACAACTAATTTTAGAGTGGCACCATGCGCTTTTTGAACATACAAAGTCAGATATAGCAGGAAAAATACGTGCAAGACAGGTATGGATATACGGGAGCAAATTTACACCGCCGAGTCCTGTAGAAGTTATGCCCCTTCTCAATCAGTTCTTTAGCTGGTATAATAAAAACAAGACAAAGATGCATCCAGTAGAGTTAGCTGCACTTGTACATCTTAGGTTTGTTACAGTTCATCCGTTTGTAGATGGGAATGGTAGACTATCAAGATTAATCATGAACTTTGTGCTAAATAGGAATGGTTATCCAATGCTCAATATATCATACAAAAATCGGACGGGCTATTACAATGCTTTAGAGAGGGCACAGGTCAAAGGAATTGATTCAATATTTGTACTTTGGTTTTTCAGGAGATATATAAAGGAATATAATAGATACCTAAGAAAGTAACGATTATGAAAGTCTTGTTTTTATGTAAGGGAAATGCAGAACGGAGCATGGCAGCTGAAACTTTGTTTAATAAGTTATCCAAAAAGAATATTGCAAAGAGTGCTAGAATAGATGTTATAGGTGAAAAGGGAGAAGGGCTTGGACCAAGTCCAATAACAGCCAAACTATTGCTTGACAAAGGTCATAACGTATCCAATCATAGAAGAAGGCACATAACTAAACAGATGCTCGACCAAGCGGACAGGATTATCTTGATATTAAGCAAAAAGGAAATGGGATTGTTGCCAGAGAGCCTTAAAGGTTCTGACAAGGTAACCATATGGGAATTGGAGGGTAATGTGCATACGCCTGCTGCTCATTCTGAAAGGCTTGAAAGCATAGAAAAAAGAGTTATGGAGCTTGTGAATGAGATTGGGTGATAGTAAACATCATTGAATACTATCATTCACCATTGTTTAATGGTGTTTGTAAGTCGTACTGGTTTACTGACGTTCGCCGAGTCCATATTTTGGCATACCTCGACATGGTGCGTCGGTGCACCAACGCTACGTTCTTAAATATGGCATGCAATAAGCATGTTATGCGCATAGACAAGAGCGTGCTGATGTATATCTCTGCAATAGTAATAGTGTTCGCTTATGGCACTCTCGGGGTCTACTTCCTAGGCCAAAGCGGCAACTTCAATGTAAAGATAACCTCACTTACAGAAGCCGCTTACTTCACAATAGTTACCGTATCAACGGTGGGGTATGGGGACATAGTGCCTGTAACCGATATTGCCAGGATATTTGTAATCATTTTAATAATTGCAGGCCTTAGTATATTCCTTAGTGCAATGACCGTTCTATCTGGTGAATTTTTGAGTTCAAGGATACAAAAGCTGACTTCCGAGACTTCGAGGCTTTCCAAAGTCAAGCTACACAACCACATAGTGCTGATAGGATACGGCACCACCAATGCCACTGTCGCCGACAGGCTGAAGGCGCAGAGAAGGAACTTCATAATAATATTGGGCGAGAAGCCTGCGGCAGACGCACTGGTGTCAAAAGGGTATCCCGCATTCCTAGCAGACTACACGCTAAAGTCGGAGATGCAGAAGTTCTCACTGGAAAAGGCCACAGACATAGTTATAGACCTAAAGGAGAGTTCTGAGGCGGTATATGTTGTTTTGGTGGTGAAGAAGCTGTCAAAAAAGGTAAAGATCTCCGTGGTGGCCACTGACAAGGACGCAGAGTCGCACCTTGCGGATCTAGAAATAGCGCACGTAATAAATCCAATAACAATAGCTGCCGACATGCTCACGCGCGTACTTGACCGAAGCCAGGACCTGGGCTCAAAGTGACTTCCAGGCGGCTCCACCGGGATTGCACGCAAACCAAACGAATTTATAGGCTAAGCCATAATCATTAAGCATTGAATTTATGCCAGCATGTAATGCTTCGGGCGCAAGCTGGACGGGAATTGGGGTTGAGTCTGGTATATGCCTTCCAAATCAAGAGATACGCAGCAGGTAAACGGGCTCGAACAGAAGGAGGCCGAAAGGCTCCTTGCCGAGTTTGGTCCTAACGAGATAAGGGAGTTATTTCGCGTATCCCCTCTGCACATATTGTTGAGGCAGATAGAGAACAACTTCATAGTGTACCTGCTGTCTGCAGCTGCAATAATTTCTTTTGTCATAGAAGATGCCATCACTGGCTATGCCATAGTTGCAATACTGGTGGTCATAATAGCCGCAGGCTTCCTGCAGGAATACCGCGCTGAGAAGGCCATAAAGGCGCTCAAAAAGCTTGTAACGCCAATATCAATAGTGGTGCGAGATGGCAAGGAGCGTGAGATACCTTCGGTAAACCTGGTCCCTGGAGATGTCGTGTCACTTCGTGTGGGTGAGAAAGTGCCTGCCGATTGCGTAGTGTTAGATGCCACGGAGCTGCGCGTAAACGACTCCATGCTTACTGGAGAATCAAAAGAGAAGTCAAAGGTCCCTGCACACGACTTAAAGAACTACAAGGCGGAGAACACCCTCTTCATGGGCACCTTTATAGTCAATGGGCTATGCACCGCAAAGGTCATGCACACCGGCATGAACACCGAATTCGGGAAGATAGCGGGCATGATCTCCACTGCAAAAAAGGAATCGCCACTGCAGGGAAAGGTTAACCGCATAACAAAATACGTGGTGATCATAGCCATTGTCGCATCCCTCCTGGCGGGATTGTTACTACTGTTCAGGTCGGCTTCAATATCCGAGGATACCTTATTGCAGGTTTTCATAGTGGTGATAGCCCTCTCGGTGTCAGCATTTCCTGAAGGATTTCCAGTGGTACTGATAACAACTCTCGCGTCTGGAGCCTACCGCATGGCCAAGAAGAATGCCATAGTGAACAAGATGTCGATACTGGAGACCCTAGGCGAGACTACTGTAATATGCTCTGACAAGACTGGCACAATAACAAAGGGGGAGATGTCAGCAAAGAAGGTATTTGCAAACAACCAGCTATTCGACATAAGCGGCGCGGGCTACGAACTAAGCGGTGAATTCTCTCTTGATGGGGCGCACTTCAAGCCAGAGTCGAATCCCACCCTTTCGGTCATACTAAAGGCTGCGGTGATCTGCAACGATGCAAAGATAGAGATAAATGAGAAAGGCGACGAATACGTGGCAAAAGGGTCTAGGACGGAGTCCGCCCTTCTGGTCATGGCCGCAAAGGCCAACCTTTTCAAGGAATCCTTCAAGTCCGATAAGATAGCAGAGGTCCCATTCAGTTCGCAGAGGAAACTGATGTCGGTCCTTTCAAAGGAGCCTACTGGCAGCTATGTGTACGTGAAGGGCGCGCCAGAGATACTAATTCCCAACTGCAGGTACATATACCTGGACGGTAATGTCACTGAACTGAAGAGCGAGTACCTCTCGAAGATGACTGCCGCGAACCATGAACTGACTACCGCAAGCTTCAGGACCCTCGCATTTGCCTTCAAGAAAGTCGAGGAAGGCGAGGACCTGTCAGAGCATGACCTTGTCCTCCTCGGTTTCGTAGGGCTCGTGGACCCTCCTCGCGAGGAGGTGCCAGAGGCGCTTAGGATCTGCAAGTCCGCAGGAATAGGGGTTAAGATGATAACCGGGGACGACAAGAACACGGCCCTGGCAGTGGCCAAACAGATAGGGCTCTCAGGAAATGTGATAGAGGGTCCACAGCTAGACAAGATAACTGATGACGAATTTGCAAAGACTGTGGGAGACATCTCCATATTCGCAAGGGTGACTCCGGAGCACAAGCTCAGGATAGTAAAGGCCCTCAAGGCGGGCAATGAGATCGTGGCCATGACTGGAGACGGAGTCAACGATGCGCCCGCACTGAAGGAAGCGCACATAGGCATAGCCATGGGTAAGAATGGCACAGATGTATCACGTGAGTCGGCCGACCTTATACTCAAGGATGACAACTTCTTCACAATAGTGTCTGCTATAAGCGAGGGCAGGACCACTTTCTCTAATATACGCAAATTCTTTACGTACCAGCTTTCCTGCAACTATGCCGAAATCCTAATCATTCTACTGGGCCTCTTAGTAGGGTTCCCAATACCTCTCCTAGCGCTGCAAATACTCTTCATGAACCTTGTCACAGATGACATGCCAGCCCTTACGCTGGGGTTCAACCCCCCTTCCCATGATGTCATGAAGGTGAAGCCACGAAAGGGCTCAGACCTGCTCAATAAGGGATTGATGTACCTTCTTGTAATAACCGGCACTGTTATGGCCGTGGGGACTCTGTCGGTCTTTTACATCGTATCAAACGTTATGCACGAAGGCATAGATGTGGTGCGCGCAACAACGCTGGTAACACTGATACTCTTCGAGATATTCAATGCGTTCAACTTCAGGTCATTCCGCTTCGGAGTATACCAGTCCGCGATAATGTCCAACAAGTATCTCGTATATGCGTCTGCCGCATCAATAGCAGCAACCGCATTCATCATATACGGGCCGCTTTCAAGCCTATTTGGGGTGGTGGCGCTGCCGGCCGAGTATTGGGCCATAGCCATTGGGGCTGCCCTCAGCGTAGTGGTCGCATACGACATAATCCGTGTCGTGGCCATGAGGAAGGGGTGGAGCGTAGTCAACAACGACTAGCCCCTTCCCTGCTCACTTCTTTGCGTTCTTTATGCAGAATTCGTTTACCTTGTCTATTGCGTACTCCAGAGTCTCGACAGGTGGAAGCGCTGCAATCCTGAAATTATCAGGAGAGCCGAACGAGTATCCGCCGGTAAGCTGCACTCCTGTCTCCATCAGTGCCCTGGTGACGAAATCCTTGGATCCCTTGAACTTCAGGCTCTTCATGTCGAGCTTGGGGAATATGTAGAAGGCGCCGTTAGGCTGCGTGACCGTGATGTACGGGTTCTCCCTGAGCTTCTCAACAGCGAAATTAACCCTTTTAGAGATGGCGCTCACCATCTGGCTTATTGCCTTCTCATGCTCCTTTTTGTTCTTCATGGCTTCTGCCACAGCGAACTGGCTTGGAGTGTTGAGAGAGAGCCTTACAAGCGCATACTGCGAGAACTTCTCCCTCAGGCTCTGTGACACCTTGTCCTCTCCAGGTATGACCATGAACCCTATCCTGAATCCGGTGGAGTCGAAATTCTTCGAGCTGCCGTTGAGTATTATGTGCGGCACATCTCCGGCCACCTGCCCCAGGCTCGTGAACTTCTTGCCATTGTATACTATCTCGTCATATATCTCGTCGCTTATCAAGAGTATGCCATTATCATTCGCTATCTCAACGAGATCCTCAAGTGCGTTCCTCTCGAATACCTTGCCCGTAGGGTTGTGCGGGTTGGTTATCATCATGTATTTTATCCTCTGCCTTCCATGGCCCATCTTCTTGAGCTTCCTGGAGAGGGAATCCGTGTCTACTTCCCAGTCTCTCTCCATGATCATATTTCCAACGAGCGGAACTCCACCCTCTATCATGAGCCTTGGTATGTACTGTGGATAGTACGGTGCAAGAAGAAGGCCCTTATCCCCCTTGTTCATCAGCGCATTGTTTATGAAGAGAAGCGCCTCGCTTACCCCTGCCGTCACTATCACGTCATCCTTGTCTAGGTCCATGGAGTACCTCTTGTACCGTGCTACTACCGCTTCAACAAGTTCAGGGAGCCCTTGGGCCCTGGAGTAGTATGTCGCCCCGCTCCTGAGTGCCTTTACGTATGCGTCTATTATGTATTTGGGCGTGGGGAAGAACTTTGGGGGGTCTCCTCTGTTAAGTTTTACCACCTTCTTTCCGTTTCTGCTCAACTTCTCTGCAAGCGGGTCCAGCTCCAGTATCTGGTTCTGTGCATATACGCTCTTCTTCGAAAATATGCCTGTCATTCAATTCAACTACTAGCGCCGCCATTGCAGGCGGGCACGATGAACATTTCCAGCAGCCGCTTATATATGCTACCTCGTTGTTCGTCCTTTGTCTTACTGTGATGCGTCACTGCCGGATGAAAAATAGGTCACTTGGTCTTTTCGATAAGAGCGAGCTTTGCTATCATCGCTTCAAGCTGTATCCTCTCGTTCGCACCCTCTACTATCCTGAAGTTGTAGTCCCCGATGGCGCTTATCAGCCTCAGCTTGAGCCTGTCGTCCACTTCGAGGTTGAGGGCCTCCCTATGGCACTGCACCAGTATGTCCTCCCCGCTCATCCCGTAAGAGAGGAAAAGGGTGTTGAGCTCGTTGCGTGCCTTTAAGAAATCCCCTCCCAATGCGTACTTAAGCATAGCCGCCACTTCCTTTGGCCTTGCCTTTGAAGCTATCTCATATATGGAAGTCTCGGTTATCTCGGAATTGGACACTGCAGCTCCCTGGAGCGTATTTGTTATCTTCCTTAGGTCCCCCTCGCTCACGTATATCAGCGCCTCTACCGCCTTATCATCTATATTAAGCCCCTCGCCGTCTGCTATCCTCTTTATGTACTCTTTCATCTCGTCTTCCTTAAGCGGCTTGAACCTGAGCACCACGCACCTGCTCTGTATGGGCTCGATTATCTTGCTTGCATAATTGGCGCTGAGTATGAACCTTGTAGTTGCTGTATACTTTTCCATCGTCCTTCTAAGCGCGTGCTGCGCCTCAGAGGTGAGGGCGTCGGCCTCATCAAGGAATATTATCTTAACCAGTCCGCTGGAGAGCGGGAGCGTCTTTGCGAACTCCTTCACCCGTCCCCTGACAACATCTATTCCCCTGCTGTCTGACGCATTGAGCTCTAGGAACGCTTGGTTAAGGGACTCTCCGTAGAGCTCCTTTGCCATGGCCATTGCAGACGTGGTCTTGCCCACCCCTGCAGGGCCTGAGAATATCATGCTCGGGAAGTTGCCCTCCTTTATGAATGCCTTGAGCCTGTTCACTATTGCCTTCTGGCCTATGACCTCATCCAGCCTGCCCGGCCTGTACTTCTCCGTCCATTGTTGATCTAGCAGCTCCATGAAAACACAAGCATTAGCTGATAGATATTTGCCCAATCAAGCTTTTATTACTAATCCTGCTTTGCCTCCAAAATGCCGCAATAGCGCCCAGGAATACCATTAGATTTATATTACCGGCTTGCAATATCCAAATCGGGATTAGTATGCCTAAAAAGGAAACTAGGAAACCTAACTACACTGCATCTCTGTTGAAGTTCATAGGAAGCTTCGCATTCATCTACGTGATCTGGAGCATCTGGATGAGCCCCCCTACATGGCTTGCCGATGGCATATCCGCATCTCTTCCGGCATTCGGCCTCGGCCTGTTTGCCGCGTCCGCGGTGCTTACTTCATTTGCCCTGTTCATAGCTACCTTGGCAAATTCGGTATACATGGCAGATGGCTCAGCGCAGCATATGCAGATGTGGTCATGGAAGATGGGCACATGGTCCGCATTCTCGCTATTCGTCCTAACGCTTCCAGGGCCAAAGTCATGGCTTGTGCTTATAGGGTTCATACTCTATTCTGTTGGCAACATCATGTCCAGCGCATGACGCGGCCAATGCGCAGGCCACAGTACAAAGGCACCCTATAATTGAATAGTAGTTTATCCCATGCTTGATATTGGGCTTGCTGTCGCATTCGGGTCGATGCTGTCATTTGCAGCTTCGGATGTGATGGCAAAGCGGGTCTCATCAAAGTTCGGGAGCAGGCGCGCAAACGCGCTTATGCTTGCATCAAACTTAATGGTAATGCTGGCCGCTGGCGCGCTCCTGGGCATATCAAAGGCCACACCACTGTCCATAATCCTATCTGCCGCATCTGGGATATCCTATGCAATTGCATACTTCCTTGTCTACAAATCCCTGGAGACGCAGCAGGTATCAAGCACCATCTCTCTTGTTGGGATAGAGTATGTCCTTCTGACGCTTTTCGGCATTTCTGTCCTTGGCGAGGCCGTATCTTACCTTGCAGTGGTCGGAATCATAGGGGTGTTCATAGGATCCTTCCTGGTTACTTCATCCAGGGGCTTAAAGATAAACCGCCATTACTTGCCAGCCATAATGGGCATGGTTGCATTCGCGATGACCTATATCCTGCTCATATTCGCCCAGCAGGATTCCGGGGGCCCTGCACTCCCCCTCATAATAAACCGTATTTTTGCGGTATCAATAACCATTGCATACTTAAGGTACTCGCGACCTGCTGCCCAGCATCATCTGCCTGAGCATCCAAGGCACCGCAGGCAGCTTATGACAATGAACGTGCTGATGGGCGTATTCAATGGTCTTGGCTCCCTCCTGTATCTTATTCTCGCCCAGTATGGCGCCGTTGCTGTAGGGTCTGCGATAGTGGCCTCGGAACCTGCACTCATGGTATTTCTCGGAAGCCTCCTCTACCGAGACCGTTTTTCAAGGCACCAGTTCTTTGGCATCTCCCTGGTAATAATCTCCACAATCCTCCTGAGCCTCTAACCCTCTGTGAAAAATATAAGATATGCCATTCTGCCCAGAGACTGAATATATAGGGGCGGCTTTCACCGCCCCGAATTCCGTTACGATGCGATTTTGTCATATGCATGTTGCATGTAAAAATATATAAATGTTTACTAATTTACAATATCATATACTAAAGTATATATATTTTATCCTAATAAAAAGTATACTGCGTGAAAGCGCTGCCGGAGCTATACAAAACGGCACGGGTGGCAATCGCCGCCTCGGATTCTGGTGATACGATGGGATTTTGTCAAGCGTGCATCGTAGATGGCACCATGCCCGACCCTATGGAAAATCCATGCGGAACTGACCGATACGGAGATGGGAGGTTCACCGAGACACTCGAAGAGCGGCTCGAGGAGCTGATATCTAGGAAGTTCTCCAGGAAGCGTAGGATGATACCTTTTTCGGGACTTGTTGGTGATGGGAGTGCAACGGGCACTCTCACACGCCCCATCATATCTCTGCACTTGGGCTTATGCTGGTTTATCCAATATTGTATCGCATCTATTCTCAGTGTCCCGCTTTAAGTCATATGTGCGGAAGGCTTGGGGCATAGTATGCAATAAGGCCGTAATGCACCGTAATAAAATACACCAAAAGCGCTGCAATGAAAAGGAACGGGTAGAATGGCAGCGCAAGGCTCCCGTCCTTATTCTTCCTGAAGTGGAATACGAGCCTGAAAACCATGCTAACAAGAAGCTGCGCAAGGACTATGACTATCCACATAAGCCAAAATGGGTACACTAGGAAAGTGGCCACCAGGAACAGCTTGTCTCCCATGCCAAGCCTCGGGAAGACCACTACTGCGGCCATAGATGCAAGTACTGCAGCAATCTCCCATCCTGGAGTCGCGGCGGCGTACTGGCTAAGCGAGAAATTTATCCTAAAAAGGAATATCGCTATGAACACCAGCACAAATAACAGTATCGAGCCCAAGTCAATCAGCTCAAAATCAACAATGTCATAAACCGCAAGCACTGCAAAGGCCACTAGGAGTGGTACCAGGGTAAAAACTACTATGGGCATTTCAACCGGCAATTTATACTCTGCAACCCGCTTCTAATAAATGCTAGGGTCAGGCATCACTTGCGTGGCATGGCCATCCTACAGCGCAGAAGTCCCTGCTAATGACATGTAAACTGGTTTACGCCGTACACGTCATCCAGCAACCTTCTTATATCCTAATTTTTAATATGATTTATGTCAGAGCCTTCGGGGATTGTCAAGATGCTAAAACTTCAGTCGGCAATGGAGTACCTTATGACATATGGTTGGGCCATACTAATAATTGCTATTGTAGTAGTTGCATTGTTTGCATTGGGTGTATTCAATTCCACCAACTTCGTGCCAAGGGCAACTGCAGGCGCATGCCAGGTCGTACGAAACATAGAAGGCATAAGCCTTCAAGGGCAATGCAACAATGCCATACCGCGATATGTTGCTCTGTTCAACGGCTATAGCAGTATCATAAGAACTCCAACAACTTTCCCATCTGCAACTACCCAGGAGAATTTCTCCGTATCTGCATGGATAAACATAAATGGGAGATGCATTCAAAACAGCTTCTACTGCGGAATAATAGATGCCGATAACGGCTCTGCCGGGTGGGGCCTTATGGCCGGCCCTGGCGCTATAGACTTTTGGATACGCCAAACAAATAGCACTGTGCAGGACATGAAGTTCAAAGTGAATACCAACACCTGGTATAATGTGGTCGTCACATACAGACACTCCGCAGGCAGCTATGTAGCCAATGGGTATGTTGACGGTGCAGCCGTAGCCAATAATATTGTCCGCTCTGCAGTAACCCTCCCCATGCCGTATCCACTTGATATAGGCATGGCAAGAGGGCAGGGCTCCATGGTGTTCAACGGATCCATATCCAACATACAGCTATACAACACATCCCTCTCAAACTCCTCAGTACACTCCCTTTACCTGGAAGGGATAGGTGGATCGCCCATAGACGTACCCCGCCTGGTGGCATGGTGGCCGCTTAATGGCAACACCAACGATTACTCGGGAAATGGATACAATGGCAATTCTGCCAATGACATCTCATACATCAACTCATGGACCTCCGGATATTCGCAACCCTGATAATATCCGCAATCTGACTGCATGGCAGTCACAGTCCTGTCATTATCTGGAAAAGCATCTTCTATGTGCAATGCCTTCTGCGCTAAGACTATGCTAAAAAGGAGGGCATTTTAACGGGCTATATCTATCAATGTGAAATGCTCCGACCGGGATTTGAACCCGGGTTTCAGCCGTGAGAGGGCTGCATCCTTGACCGGACTAGATTATCGGAGCAAACATTTATCTTGTTTATACCGTATTATTATATATTGCTTTTTCGTAGTGGTCACATGCTCCTTTCTGATAAGTACGCCCCAAATACCCTAAACGGCATAATAGGCAACAATCTTGCCAGGGACAGGCTTATCTCATTCGGCATAGAGGCTCTCAAAGGAAACAGGACAAGGCCACTCATGCTCTGCGGCGCATCAGGGATAGGCAAGACTGCAGCAGCCCACGCGCTTGCGTATTCCAACGGGTTTGACATTGTAGAGCTTAGCGCAAGCGACTACCGTGACTCGGAGACTCTGCGCAACAGGCTTCTCCCCCTTGCCAAGACTAGGGGCCTCTTCAACAAGAACTGCCTCATAGTGCTGGATGAAATAGACGAATTATCTGCCAAATTCGATTCAGGGTCGGAAAAGGTCATAATGTCTCTGGTTAAGGAGTCCAAGCACCCCATAATCTTCATAGCAAACGATTTCTGGAACAAGAAGATAAGTTTCCTCAGAGACTCTATGGAGAAGGTCGAATTCAAGCGGCCAGAGCCTGCAGACGTGCTTGCTCTGCTGAAAAGGATAATGAAGTCTGAGGGCAAGGAGCTTTCTAACGACATAATCATGAGCATAACAAAGAGGAGCAATGGTGACGTGCGTGCAGCCCTCAATGACCTGGAGATAATGTTCAATGCTGATCCTGAACTTATAGAATATCTCGGGATGCGGGACAGGAAGGCGGAGATATTCAGGGTCCTTGACAAGATATTCACTTCAGGAAACTTCGATGTTGCAAGGAACGCCCTCTTTTCCACAGACGTTGACATATCAATGATGATAAACTGGGTGGGCCAGAACATACCCAATAAGTATTCGTCCAAATCTAGCATAATGGAGGCCTACGACAACCTCTCCAAGGCGAGCATGTTCAACGAGAAAGCGTCAAGGACAAGCTACTATGGCTATCTCAGGTACGCAAGCATACTACTCTCTTCAGGGGTCTCATTGTCCAACAATGGCTATGTCAGCACTCTAAGCCAGTACCTCTTCCCTACCACCATAAGGCACCTAAGCAGGACAAAGAAGGACAGGCAGGCAATAAATGAGATAGCATTAAAACTGTCCCCATACCTCCACGCAAACAGGAGGACTATAATAGGCAGCCACATACCCCTAATGGCAGTCATAATAAGTGCTAGCATGGAGAAGTACGGTGCCGATGCGGTATTCGACTTTATGGAGCAGAAGTACCGGCTGGAGAAGGGCGAAGTGCAGGTAATCTCAAGCTACGGATGGCGCTAGTCCTGCCAGCGTCTCCATATTTTATACTTTACTGAAGAGTTATTGTCATGGACTATATCGACGATGATGTCGAATCGGTAAACCAATGGGAGTTAAGGCAGGACTCAATGCGCAATGCGCAGGGTCAAGGGCACCCGATCTCACGCGTCAAAGTGGGTGTCGTGGAGCAGTTCTTCAACAGGATAAATGTTGTGGCCGTCAGGCTTGACGAACAGTTGCGGGTAGGCGACCTGATAGAGATAGGCGACGAATACGATGCAATAAGGCAGCGGGTATCGAGCATGCAGGTGGATGGGAATGACGTCCAGGAAGCCGGGGCAGGGGATTCTGTAGGTATAAAGCTTAATTATAAAGTCTCAGAGGGCCGTGATGTATTTCGTATGGGCTGACTGCCCGTCTTCACTATCTGGGTGCTACGTCATTTGGATATGCTGAATTTATTTCCATCATACTTCTCCTTAGGGAATTCCGGATTGCCTTCTGAAATCCTGTCTATATGCATGACCCTTACGCCATGCTCCGTGGATACGCTTATGCTCTTTTCGAATGCAGCTAGAGTGCCAGCATCCCCGTCTGCAATTACAAGTACCGACCCGTCTTCCAGATTCCTTACAATCCCATTCACCCCGATCGCATCTGCATTCTTCTTCACGAAGTGCCTGTAGCCTACCCCCTGCACGAAGCCATGTACGAATAACGCGATTTTCATTGAATCAGCTGTGAATCATCCCAGCAGCATTCATTTCTCTTCCAGTGCCTTTTCTTGCCGACACGCTGAAATATATTATGCTGTAAAGCGCCATTACTGGAAAGACGTATAGCAGATCCGCTATATTGTTCCCAAACCAGAAAAGAATTCCGGCCAGCACTACAAGTATGATGAACCTTCCAGAAGAAAGATAAAACTCGCGGTTTATCCAGAAATGTATCCTGTCCTTCGTGTCCCTGTCTATCAGCTCAAGGAAATTCGTAGAAGCTTGGTTGTTCAGTGGTGTAGATGCCATGATATACATGCCAGCAAAGACGAACACGGCCACAAGCTGGTTTATCACTCCAGGTATTACAAAAAGCAGCGCAGACGCAACTGTGCCTGCGACCAGCACCTTCATAAGCCTATCCCATCGCATGTCGCTTGTATTGCTTAGGTAATTTGCAACTATTGCAATCAGTAGCGTATAGCTTCCGTACACCCCCGCAATGGCGTAATTTCCGGTAAGCTTGAAAACATAAAGTGGAAGTATGAGTATGAATGGGACATTGAACATCTGCCATGCAAGGAAGTATATCTTGTAGTCCCTGTATCCCATGGAATTTATCCTGGAATCTATTATGCTGAAGTTTTTGGGTTTTACTGGGTGCGGCACTTTCGCCAGCCTCATGATGCCTGCGGAAGCTATGAGGAGCACGCAAGCGGCAGCGAAATCGTAAATAAATTTCATGGGCCCTACGAACTGCGAGTACTCTATAAGAACGCCTGCCGTGGTCGGAGCCACAAATGATACGATGCTGGTTATCATGTTGTTCTTGTACACGAACGCCTTCCTATCAGCCCCTTTCGTTATGTCCGAAGTCAGTACGTTGTTTCCAAGCCAGAACATGCCCATCGAGACCCCATAAAGAAGCCCGAAGAGAGGCACGTTAGAAGTTATTCCGGCAGCTGCGAGTATGGCAATCAACATCACTGCCTTTATCACGGCACCGTACGAGAAAAGGTCCCTGGGCTCGAATACGCTTAATAGGTATGCACATCCGAATACTGCAACGGTTATGCCGAGATAGAACAGGATATTGAAGTATACCACACCCATTATGGATGATGTGGAAAGTACGAAGAGGTTTATGAATACCGCCACAAGGCTGTTCGAAAAGCCATACATGTTGAATGAGAAGTAGTAAAGCCGGATCTTGTCAAGGTTCATAAGATCACCTTCACCATCAATAGCGGGTCCATTGGGTCGGGTTTGCTGCTATTGCCATAGCAGGCTGTGGCGCATCCTTGATGGCATTGGCACATAGCATATCGCTTCGCTTGACAGATACCTATCGATATAGCTGTCTATGATAGCGTTACGGCCTCTCGTATTTAAACCAATACACCATATCCCATACTGCACACAGAAGTAGCGGTTTTGAAAGTAAGGTTTTTAAATCCTTTCTTGCAATTATACTGTTGCATTAGTATTTAGCCATGCTAAATGCTGTGCAATTTTGTGAAAATTCCTGATGGAATTAGATGTAGTCTTGAGTGATGCAAAGGAAGAAGGAATCGCAACGCAATTGCTATTAAGAAGCATAACTCCAGTCGATGCTGCTGGAGGATACTGCTATCAGATTTCGACAGCCATGCAAGTCAGCTCAACGGCTTCGTTGGGCGGCGTACGGCTCAGTAACGCGTGGTCAATCTACCGTAAAGAAGGGGATACCCTCGGGAAACTGAGGTCAATACCATATAGGTTAGGGATTCTGGAATGAGCCCTAATCGAAAAGGTACTCGAATTGCAGAATTACCGCTTTACGATGAGACTGCGTCGGATCAGGCAGATGGCGGGGTAACGGCCCACCATACCGTTGACCCGTATGGGATATGAGAGTAAGAGCCCAGAGAAGGGCACTGAGACAATGGCCTTAGCGCTACGGCGTGCAGCAGGCGCGCAAACTCCACAATGCGCATACGCGTGATGGGGGGAATCTGAGTGGTCGACTTCGGTTGACCTTTTGCCAAGTTTAGCAAGCTTGGAGAATAAGTGCTGGGTAAGACCGGTGGCAGCCGCCACGGTAATACCGGCGGCACGAGTGGTATTCACAATTATTGGGCTTAAAGCGTTAGTAGCCGGCTGAAACCGTCTTGTGTGAAATATTGGTGCATGACATCAATACGTGCATAAGATACCTTTCGGCTAGGGAGTGGGAGAGGTCAGGAGTATTCATGGGGTAAGGGTAAAATCTCGTAATCCTATGAAGACTACCGGTGGCGAAGGCGCCTGACCAGAACACATCCGACGGTGAGTGACGAAGGCTAGGAGAACGAATCGGATTAGATACCCGAGTAGCCCTAGCAGTAAATTATGCAGACT
>JAJZNA010000027.1 GCA_021848065.1 Microcaldota archaeon | reverse complement strand
GATGATAACTCTGCGGGATTTTACAGACATTTTGCTTTACCAGATCAGAAAACACTATGGGGAAAACACAGGGATAGGGAAATAGGGCGTTGTTGTTTGGCAACTACAGTCCAATGGATTAGTGACACCGTTGTTAAAGGAGCGGATGAGACTTATGCAAACATGTTTGGATGAAGGAATGGTCTATGAAGTAGTGACAAACACCCCACCACTCACCGTTCTTTATCCATCAAATGGATGATGTTTAGAGAGGGCTATGACCAACTACTGAATTCATCCCAAGCTCACGCTCCAGGATACTAATTTTCCCTGCCGCAGAGCGCCTCGATATGTTCAAGGCATCTGCCATCTCCGAAATGGAGCATCTGGAGTTCTCGGAGAGCATGCGGATAATTTTTCTGCATGCAAGGCCGTACCTTTCGTTAAACTCGCTCTTGAAATTATGACCTTCCATACCCAATCCCCTTTAGCCGCTATTGGTTATTTAAGCTTCCGATTTCAACGCCAAACATTTTTAAACCGTCACAAAGTTACAAAAATTCCAACAAAAATTGTCACAAAATAATTAATTCAGTTGGGTGTAACCTCATATCTTATGGAGAAATGCAGATTATGGATATATTCTAGCATTCGATTTTGCTTCGAGCAACGTCGCATGCATTACCTATCTCTGTACATGCCTAACTAAGTGATTAGATATGGGAAGCACCAATACACCTGCAAGATTCAAAGTTGCATTGGTTAATATGGTGGGCGAGAGGAACCCTGCCATATACGAACCAATAGCTATAGAGCTTTTAGCTGCTAGAGTCAAAAGAAGGTTTCCTGAAGCAGACCTGTTAATTTACGACACGCAACCTGAAAGAGCATGTTATGGGAAAATCGATACAACTAATTTAGCTGCGCTTATCCGCAAATTCGGAAATGATGAAGAAGTGCCCATGCTCTTAGGACTAAGTGTTCCTATTTACTCCTACAGCTACACAAAATCATTATTGTTGAAACTTGAGAAGAATCCTCCACTATCCTCCATGAGAGTAGTTATTGGAAATACAATACCTACTTATGCAGATCCTGCGCTACTTCTAAGGGAATTTCCGTATATTACTCTTGTGAAAGGCGAGGGAGACGAAGCCATACTTGAAATTGCCCAAAGAGTGGCCTTACGTGATCCAGTTAATAGGATCTATGCTAGAAAATCCAATTTGAATGGATATGAAATACCTTTCAGAGATGAAACTATTGGGGATATCATTGCGCTTGAAGGTGCAATACTCGTTGAAGGGTCGCGCGGGTGTGGCTATGGACACTGCACATTCTGTTCTAGGCTAGAAATGGGTGGAAAAGATTATCGTGTAGTGCCTGAGGATAAAGTTGTAGAAACAATTAGGGAACTTGCTTACAAGTACAATGTAACAACATTTGGGTTTACTGACGAAGAAGCGTTTGTGAACATAGCTGCTACTCGCAAATTAGTCGAAGCAATTGCAAATGAAAACTTTCCGATATTATCTTTTAGGGCATCATTCAGGGTGGACGAATTTAACAATTTGGAAGAAGAAGGTCTAATTAAGTCCCTAATGGGGGTAGGCTTAGACAAGGTTTTTCTCGGGGTTGAAGGAGGATCTAATGAGTACCTTAAACTTTTAGGTAAAGGGATAACTGCTGAAGAAGCAAGGAGAGCAATATGGACTGCAAAGAAATATGGTCTAGACTATGAGATTGGGTTCATTATGTTTTCCTGGCGCATGACTTTAGACATGCTTAAGAGCAACATAGAATTTGTGTCAGAAGGAGATAACATATTCCATATCTCAGAGCTACTTCAGAATTTAATGGTACGTGCTGGTGCGGCCGATGAAAAGATCTTAAAGCATTACGTAGAAAACGGCAAGATTGATTACAATTTGGAAGCAGGATTTACAATAAATGATCTGATGTATCACGACGTCCCATTTCTCGATGCAGAGGTTGGTAGAATATATCAAATTGTAAGAAAATATGAAGATGCAGAGGCGAACCTTCATTACGCATTAAAAAGTCATGAAAGAGGGGTTGGGAATACCATCAACGACCGTAGTGTTGAAGCATTGCGCAGGGCGCTTATAGGACTCAGAATGGAATTACTTAAATGCGCTGCAGGAATTGGGGATGGCACAAGTCATGAGTGGATAATTCAGAAACGCAGGGATCTTGTACTGGATTTTTACGAGTCCATCGAGAGCGGCCGTGTTATCGGATCCTTGGAAGATGTCAAGAGAGAAGCCAAGGTATTTTTAGGGAATAAACCTGAAAGCAATAAACCACACCCTGATGCTGCGGTTTCGTCAATTATACGAAATGAAGATGGCGAAATTCTTCTCAGACGACTGCGACTTGAAGATAAATTCACATTTTTCGGAATTGATGGGGTGGACAGTGTGGAAAAAGGCAACAATCTGCGAGATCCCAACGCACCGCAGCTCCAGCAACTCGCAGTTTCTACTGGCACAGAGACCTATGCATGGGTATCTGACTCAGGTAATGCTGTAGCTGATGTAATATGGGCAAATCCAGACGATATACTATCTGGTAGGATAGATACGAAAGAAAATGTCCAAGAGATTGTTAGAAGCATATTGCGCGCATGATAAATGGTATGTTTTATAAGGGATATAAATGATAAAATATAATAAGCGCGATAATATGCCCGAAGCGACAAACAATATTGGCGAAGACAACACCCGCAAAAATATTACACATATTCACGGAAGTTCTACTGATGAGTTGGTCGACATCCTGGACGAGCACGGTGAAACTACCGGAAGTATAAGGACCAAGGGCGAAGCGCATTCGGAAGGCCTATGGCACAAAGCGATACACATATGGATATACAACTCTAGAGGCGAGATATTACTACAGAAACGCGCAAAGACAAAACTAAATTTGCCAGGTCTATGGGACACTTCCGTTGCAGGTCATGTGTCTTCAGGAGAGAGTTTTGAGGAAGCAGCGGCACGCGAATTGCATGAGGAATTAGGCATAATAGTACAACTAAGCGAACTGAAGAAAGTGACAAATTGCAGGACTACTTATGATAATCCTGAGCATAATTACCACAGCAGAGAACTTGTTAGCATATATTTATACAGGCTTGAAGAACTCCCAACAAAACTCCAGACAGAAGAAGTTGATGAAGTGAGATTTATCTCCATTGATGAACTAGAGCGAGAACTTTCAAACTCAGATACTGCTAGGAAATATGCGCCTTGGGATTACTCAGATATGATAAACACTGTGAAGAGGGTCCTAGCACAATAATAAGCAGCAGGGTATTTAGGTTTCTCCCATTTTTTAGGTTATAACCATAACTAATTGTGCAGCAGTTTTCTGTTGTATTGACATTGGTAATTAGTTCTCTTTATCTTCGAACTCTCGAGTCCTGTTCCAAATATGGTGTTGGAAGGTGCTTTCTGTCAATATCTGTGGCCTAGACTGTCAAACAGTCCACACCCAATTTTCATTTATTGGTACATAAGAATTTAAACCGTCACAAAGTTACAAAAATTCCATACTTATTTGTCACAAAAGGATATATTGGACTGATGCGAATTCCTTTATTCGTGGAGGCGTGAAGAATGCAGGTCGAATGAACATAATCCCATTCGGCTATAGCCGAGTCCAACCCAACACTCAATCCGCTTCTGCCTCCACACTTTATTGGGTTTGGCAACTGCCTATCCTTATTCCCTGACCAAATCCTCCCTCCTTGCAAGCACCATCACAATTATGTCTTCAAAGAAGACATGGATCTTTTTCTCACGCTCCTTTGAAAATCCATTATTCCGTATTTCACGCACGAGCCTCTCCAGGTCTCCGAACGAACTGACCACAAGGATGATCCTGCCGCCTTTGTTGAGGTGCTGCGGTGCCTGGCGCAGGAATTCAGATGACACCTCCATTCCGCTCGGACCTCCTGACACTGCCTTTCCTATGCCTCCTAGCTTCCCGTCACCTTCCTCTGTCCTTAGGTAAGGCGCATTGAATGTGATGATGTCAAATCTGCCACTCACTTTGGAAAAAAAGTCGCTTTCCACAACGCTGCATTGGGCGTGGAGGCGCTTTGCATTGAATGCCACATTCTCCTTGCATATGCGCACTGCGTCTTTGTTGATGTCTGCCATTGTGACCCTGTCTACGGATTTGCTGGATGCGGCCACAAGCCCAAGTATGCCTGTGGCTGTCCCCATGTCAAGAACAGACACCCCTTCGTGGCCCATTCTCCTGATTTCTTCTTCAATAACCTCTGCTGCAAGATAGGAATCCTCAGCGGGAGGGTAAACCTCTTTGTCTGTGATTATTGAAAGGTCTTCGTAGCTTATCATCAAAGCACATGGCGCCGCTCCTCGGGCATACGGCCCCCAAGCAGCATGTAATGACATCTCCATGCAGCAGAATAAATAACTTGCTCCGGGTAAGTATCTGTGTGGTAAAGTGCTGTTCGATGAAGTGTCAAAGTACTATGAAAAGCTGGAGGCTACATCATCAAGGCTTTCCATGGTAGACATACTTTCAGAGATGCTATCAAAGTCGGACAAGGGAGAGATAAAGAACCTTGTTTATATAACGCAGGGCGTACTGGCGCCCCCTTTTGCAGGGGTGCAGATAGGCATAGCGGAGAAGTTTGCGCAAAGCGCAATAGCCACTGCCAGCGGATTCTCAAAGGAGGATGTAGTAGCCGAGTACAGGAAGCTTGGCGACATGGGCCTTGCCGCTGAGCATTTCGTTTCAAGGATGAAGCTTAGGCCCATGGCAAAGACCCAGCTGGGCATAAACCATATCTCTGAATCCATGCTCAAGATTGCGCACACCAGTGGTACCGGCAGCCAGGAGATGAAGATACGCATGATGGTACAGCTCCTGGCGTCTTCCACCCCGCTTGAGGCAAGGTATCTTACAAGGCTCTCCCTGGGCACATTAAGGCTAGGCGCAGGGGATGCCACCATAATGGAAGCGCTCTCAAAGATGGCTACGGGCAAAAGGGATGCAAAGGCAGTGCTTGAGAGCGCGTATAACATATGCAGCGACCTCGGCCGTGTGGCAGAGATACTCGCAGAGAAAGGCATAACCGGGGTCGAGCGCCTCAAGGTGTCGCTGTTTAGTCCCATAAGGCCGGCACTTGCGGAGAGACTGCCTACTGCAGAGGAGATATTGGAGCGCATGGGTGGCAAGTGCGCGGTTGAGGCGAAGTACGATGGCTTTAGGGTGCAGGCCCATGTCAATGTCAAGGAGAAGAAGGTGGAACTCTTCTCAAGGAACCTTGAGAACACCACGCTGATGTTCCCCGACATAGCAAAGGCGGCGCTTACGGAGATTGACGCGAAGGAAGCTATACTTGAAGGGGAGGCCCTATCATATGACGATGCAACAGGGGAGTTCAGGCCGTTCCAGGAGACGATACAGAGAAAGCGCAAGCATGGCATAGCCGAGAAGAGTGCCGAGTTTCCGCTCAGGATGTTTGCGTTCGACCTGATGTACCTTGATGGGGAGGATTATCTCCATAAGCCTTATTCCGAAAGGAGAAAGACCCTGGAGAAGGTAGTGAACGGGAAGGGCACTATACGCTTTTCAGATAGGATAATAGCAACGGATGCAAAGGAGATAGACAAGTATTTCGAGGATGCTGTCGAGAGGGGGTTGGAGGGCATAGTCGCAAAGGACCTAGGTGCCCCTTACATAGCCGGCGCAAGGAAGTTCAGCTGGATAAAGCTCAAGAGGAGTTACAGGGGCGAACTTTCAGATACCCTGGACCTTGTTATAATCGGTTATTATCTTGGGAGAGGGCAGCGTGCAGAATTCGGGTTTGGGGGATTGCTGTGTGCGGTATACAATGACAAGAAGGACGTCTTTGAGACCATAACCCGGGTGGGCACTGGCTTCACCGAGAAGAATATGAAAGACTTCAGCGAGATGCTCAAGAAGATAAGGAAGGACAAGAAGCCTGCCCGCGTAGAGGCGGAAATTGAACCCAACTTCTGGGTGGAGCCCAGGTATGTGATAACCGTCAAGGCAGACGAGATCACGAAGTCACCGATGCACACCTGCGGCAAGGAACCGGGATCAGGAAATCCTGGCTATGCCCTAAGGTTCCCGAGGCTTGTTAGCGACGGGATAAGGGAGGACAAGAGCCCTGAAGATGCCACTAGCACGCAGGAAATACTCGAAATGTATAAGATGCAGAAGAAGGTAAAGATAGGCAGCTGATCCCCTCCATCAATTCATCCATCACTTCTGCGATGCAGCACCGTATCTTGCTGTTTTTATGCCATACGCGCTCGCCCATCCCCAGTCACCGTAAGACCAGTGCCACCATTCTCCCTTGTAATTCGCGAAGCCTTCTGCAGACATTGCCCCTATGAGCATATCCCTGTTCATCCTTTGCTCGCCAGAAAGCCGCGCCATTGTTATGGACTTGCGTGACATGCTGTTCACCGGGCTCCCCATGTCAAGCTCATTTCCCTTCGCATCTACTATTGTCAGGTCAAGGGTCCCTCCGGTGGAATGCGGTGGGATTGTTATCCTGTATGGATTCGTAACCCATCTGTCCGTCTCAAGCCCCGCCTTGCCATCGCCTATCCCTGGGTTGTCTTTCTTTATCTGGGAAAAGAATTGGTTCCATATCTCCTTCTGGGCACTAACGGGCCTGAATGTGTCTATGATCTTGAGCCTAAACGGCCTCTCCAGAGACGACTGGATGCGCCCTAGCCTCTCGGCAACCGACTTCCTGACGTAGCATGTTCCGCGGCCAAGCCCCTGCGCCTTCCTAGACGTATCCTCGATGTCTACTACGATTCCACCGCGGCTGGAGGAGAGCTCAACCATCTCCTCGCCGCACTCTGATGTGCGTACCGAAATGAATGATCTGAGATCCACGCAGTACTGCCTGGGCCTAATAGGCACTCATATCGCCTTTTCCGCCTTGAGCATCATTCTCTTCTTTGCCGTGCCTCCTGGGGCAGAGTAATTGCCCAGCTCCCCGCCTGACTTTATCACCCTGTGGCAGGGTATCATGGGCGCCAGCGGGTTTATCCTAAGCGCAGAACCCACCGCGCGGTACGCGTTTGGGTGCCCTATGGAAATCGCTATCTGCCTGTAAGTCCGTGTCTCGCCTTTCGGTATGTTCAGTGTCTCTTCAAGCACCTTTTTCTGGAATTCCGTGAGCTTATAATTTTGCAGTCGATTTATCAGGCTCTTTTTGTCCATCCAAACTCCACCAAATGCCATATTGCCGCTTTTACCAAAGTATATGGTATTTACCTTCATTCCATTATTCGGATACAGCTATCAGTCTTCCGTTATCTAAAAGCACTACAAAAGATATTTAAACGTATATATGGGCAAATAATATTACAGGCGATCGTAATGGTAGACTCGTATGGAAATGAGTTTTTGGGAAAGAGTGATGACACTGCGACCAGCAGTTCATCTCCACAGATAAAGATAGTGACAATCGGGGTAGGAGGCGGAGGAAACAACACCGTGAACAGGCTTCTAAAGGTCGGAGTGAAAGGAACCGATCTTGTTGCGGTAAACACGGATATAACGCACTTCAAGATAGTCGATGACAGGATAAAGAAGGTCCTCATCGGAAAGGCCATGACCAGGGGTCTTGGTGCTGGAGGCGCTCCTGAAGTTGGCGCAAAGGCTGCAGAGGCCGATAGGCAGCTGCTAGAGGAGGTGCTCTCAGGCGCTCAGCTCGTATTCCTGTGTGCAGGAATGGGAGGAGGAACCGGAACCGGAGCAATACCTGTGATAGCGCAGATTGCAAAGGAGCAGGGCGCAATCGTGGTTGCAATGGTAACGTATCCATTCGACCTGGAAAGGGTAAGGAAGGTAAAGGCCGAAGAGGGTATAAACAAGCTCAGGAAGTTCAGCGACAGCGTAATCATACTGGACAACAACAGGCTGGTAAAGCTGGTGCCTAACCTGCCTATGAACGAGGCTTTTGCAGTTGCAGATGACATTCTGGCAAAGGCAATCGGCGGATTGGTCTGGACGATAACACAGCCAAGCCTGATAAACATAGACTTCGCGGACGTAAGGTCCATAATGGGCAGCGGAGACGTAGGATTCATATCAGTCGGAACCGGAAAGGGCAACGACAAGGTAGGATCTGCGGCCGAGGCTGTTCTCAAGAACAAGCTTCTTGATGTGGACTTCGAGAACGCAAAGGGCGCACTCATACACATCTCCGGCGCATCTGACCTCAGCCTTGGAGACGCAATAAAGGCCGGTGAGATCATAACCGAGAGGATGGACCCTAAGGCGAACGTCAAGTGGGGCGCAAGAATCATACCTGGTTACGAAGGCCAGCTAGAGATAGTTGCCATAGTGACAGGAGTGAAGGGCTCAAGCATAGTCGGAAAGTTCGCGGACGAACCTTCCCAGGTCAGATACGGCGGCCTGGAGATGATCTAAACCGTTGGTGAAAAGAATGGTGGATCAGTTCGATTATGATTCGTTCACCCCCCGAATAGCTGTTGTCGGGGTTGGTGGACAGGGAAGCAACTTGGTGAACAGGCTCTTTAGCCATGGCCTTAAGAGCGCGGACACTGTCGCGCTCAACACGGATATAGGCCACCTGAACATGATAAAGGCCAAGAAGAAGCTGCTGATAGGAAAGGCAATAACCAACGGCCTCGGGGCCGGAGGATTTCCTGAAGTCGCTGCAAAGTGCGCTGATGTAAGCAGGAACGAGATAGAGGAAGCCCTTACTGGGTACAATCTCATCTTCGTTGCTGCAGGAATGGGCGGTGGTACTGGGACAGGTGCAGCTCCTACCGTTGCAAAGATCGCCAGGGAGACTGGTGCTACTGTTATAGCAACTGTCACGTACCCGTTCGCACTAGAGAGATCAAGGAAGCTTAAGGCTGACTGGGGTCTCGAGCAGCTCAACAAGGAGGCTGACTGCACAATAGTGATAGAGAACGACAAGCTTCTCTCCTACGTGCCTAACCTGCCTATAGAGAAGGCTTTCGAGCTCGTGGACAATGTGACTGGCAATGCCGTAAAAGGCATAGCAGATTGCATAACCCTTCCGAGCCTGATAAACCTTGACTTCGCTGACCTTAAGAACGTGGTCAGGAATACTGGCACTGCTGTCATAAGCCTTGGATACGGAAGAGGCACTGACAGGGTAGCACAGGCAATAAGGTCTACAAGGACGCATCCTCTGCTCTCAGTAGATTACGATGGCGCAAAGGGCGGACTCATACAGGTGGTGGGCGGTTCAAACCTTACCATAAGCGAGGCCACTCAGATAGGCGAAGGCGTAACAGAAGGGCTTGCAGGCAATGCCAACGTGATCTTCGGCGCAAGGATGGTTCCAGAACTGGGAGACGAGCTCAGGGTCATGTCAGTTGTGACCGGAGTAAAGGCCAGGTTCGGAGAGCGCAGGGAAGAGGAGCGTGAGATGGCAACGGCCATGAACGTGGACACCATCGGAAGGCTCTACTGACCCTAAGGCTTCTAATTTTAAAGGAGGGCTTTTTGTCCTCCTAATTTTTCCTTTTTAATATGCAACCCTAACTACTGGGTTGTTTGTTTAGTTCAGAGCTAGTTTAATGGCACCTTTTTCGTAACATGATAGTTTTCTACATGCAATGGCTCTAATATTATCTGCAAATGCAAAGGCCTTAGTTATGTTCAGGACTTCTTTAGCCTGAGGACCTTCTCCACCTTGGCTATGGCATCTACTGCCTTGTCAACGTCCTCATGCCTGTTGTATATGTAGAAGCTCATCCTCGATACTGCCGTCTCATCAAGGACCTGGTTCACAAGCGGCATGGCGCAGTGGTGGCCTGCCCTTATTGCTATGCCTTCGCTGTTGAATATCTGTGCAACATCGTGCGGGTGCGCGCCAGTAACATTGAATGATATGACTCCTCCGCGGCTTTCCATGCGGTCCACTCCAGGGCCGTATATCTTGACGTTGCCGAGCTCCGCAAGCCTCTTCATGGCGTACTGCGTTATCTCCTTCTCATGCTCCCTTATGCGATCCATCCCTATCCCGTTAAGGTACTCCACAGCGGCGCCGAAGCCTATCGCTCCCTCTATGTTGGGCGTGCCAGATTCGAACTTCCATGGTAGCTCGTTCCAGTCTACGTGGTCAAAGGAGACGCTCCTTATCATATCGCTTCCAACTATGGCAGGGGTGGTCTGCTCAAGCAGATCTTCCTTCCCATATAGCACACCTATCCCGGAAGGGCCTAGCATCTTGTGGCTCGAGAAGGCCGCGAAGTCGCAGTCTATATCCTTAAGATTGATGGGCATGTGCGGGGCTGTCTGTGCGCAGTCAAGGAGCACAAGTGCGCCTGCATCGTGCGCCATCTTTGTCATCTTCTTGGCATCGGTTATCGTGCCCAGCACGTTGGAGGCATGGGTGAACGCGACCATCTTGGGCTTGCTCTCCAGCTTCCTTTCGAAATCATCCATGTCAACGAACGACTTGTCTACAAGCCCTGCATGGTCCAGCACGGCCCCCTTCCTCCTCGCCAGCATCATCCATGGCACTATGTTGCTGTGGTGCTCCATGTCCGTTATGAGTATATGGTCTCCCTTCTTGATGTTGGGTTCGCCCCATGACAATGCCGCTATGTTTATTGCATCCGTAGTGTTCCTGCAGTAAACGATGTCTGTCCATGAGCCTGCATTCACGAGCCTAGCCGCAAGCTCCTTGGACCTCTGGTACTCCTCAGTGGATTTTATCGACATGTCGTACATGCCCCTGTGTATGTTGGCATTGTATCCCGTATAGAAATTGGTGACTGCATCTATGACCTGCCTGGGCTTTTGCGATGTGGCGGCGCTGTCAAGGTAGACAAGCTCCTTGCCGTTTTGCCTGGCCCTTAATATCGGGAAGTCCTCCCTTATCCTCTCCACATCAAGCTCGCTCATTGCTCCGCCCCGAATCCGTACCCTCCTCTCTCAATCTCCTCTATGAGCCCCTTTCCGCCTTCGCGCACAATCTTCCCGTCGCTTATGACGTGTATGAACTGCGGGTTCATGTAGTTAAGTATCCTGCTGTAGTGGGTTATTATCAGTGCCCCGGCGCCTGTCTTCTTCATGAACTGGTTGATGTTCTCGGCAACTATCCTAACCGCATCAACGTCAAGCCCCGAATCAGGCTCGTCAAGTATGGCCATCTTGGGCTTAAGCATTGCCATCTGCAGTATCTCCATCTTCTTCTTCTCCCCTCCGGAGAAGCCGTAGTTTAGCGACCTGCCTATGAGGTCCTCCCTGAGCCTAAGGGACTCTGCATTGGCCTTTATCTCGCCCATGAACTCCCTGTATCCTATCTTCTGGGCATTGAGGGCCCCCCTTGCCGTATTCAGGAAGCTCACCAGTCCTAGCCCCTCTATCTCAACAGGGTTCTGGAACTCAAGGAAGAGGCCAAGCTTTGCACGCTCATTGACCGGCAGGTCGTTTATAACCTTTCCATCAACCAGGAGCTCTCCCTTCGTTATCTTCGTGCTGGGATGCCCCATTATTGTCTTTGCGAGCGTTGTCTTCCCGGACCCGTTAGGGCCCATAAGCACGTGCAGCTCGCCCTCCTTGACCGTAAGATTCACTCCCTTAAGCACATTACGCTGTTCAGCATCTGCATGCAGGTCCTTTATCTCTAGTATCATGTCTTCACCATGTAGTCCAGACTCCGCTCGTGCTCACTTCCGGCAGGTTGCCTATGCTGCCGCTCTCGAGCTTGTCAAGCATAACCGACATCGCGACCTCTCCGGCGATGCCATTACTCATCTTTGATATGTATTTTGCCATGAATGCCGTTATGAATGTCTTCCTCGCCGCCTTCTCGTCCAGCCCCCTGGACTCCAGGTAGAACAGTGCCTCCCTGTCTATGGGGGCCGTAGCAGCAGAGTGCGTCGCCTTTACCTCATTGCTGTAATCTATCGCCATGTCCGGCAATGCATCTATGTGTGCATCCTTGCTGAGCAGTATGCCCCTCTGGGTTATCCTTGATACGCATCCCTTCGTGCCGTTCTCCACCTTGGCGAATCCCTTGAGCATGCAGCGTGACGTTCCCGTAAGCACGGCTCCGGATTCGAGGTAAGCCTGGCTCTTGGGCTTGGTATTCGCCATATGTGCCCCTAGATCGAACTTCTGGTCCTTGCTACCAAGGGCGAACTCGCACACATCAACCACGCTGTTGGAACCCGCAGAGTCCATCTGCGACCTGGTCTTTGTCACCTGGCCTCCGCTGTAAACGAAGTTGGCATTGATCCTTGAATTGTTTCCCGCCACAGCCTTGCACAGATTGATCACCCCAAATCCCTCGCCCTCGTTGTGCAATGCGTCAAGCTCGACTTCGGCCCCTTCGGCCGCATTCACTTCATGGAGAGCCGAGACAAGCCCGCCGCCATCCCTGCCGGATGCGAACATCTCGAAGACCTCTATCCTGGCCCCTTTTGGGGCATTTATCATGACCTGCACCGGAAGCCTCCTGTGCCCTATGAAGAGCAGGTTAAGCTTCATCGTCTCGCCTTCACGGCCTTCTATCGAAACGAAGCGCACAGAGCTGGCGTTTGCGAATGCCGCAAGCTTGTCATCCCCGCTTTTGAACATCTTGCCTTCAAGCAGCACCATGTCAACATCATCCTTCCCCATGATCCTGAGCCTGGCATTGAAGGACTTGACCGCATGCTCGGATATGACTGCATCGAACTTTATCCTGGTCTTTGCGGATATCTCTTTGGAGAGCTCCTCCATCTCCTTCTCCGCGAGGTTTATGTCAGCCTGCGCAGGTTCCGGGTCCAGGGGCACATGTACGGTGTACTTCTTGTATATCTCGTTCGTCTCAAGCGGAAGCTCCTCGTAGCTCCTAAGCGCTTCCTCTACAAACTCCTTGTGTGATCTCAATTAAATGCACCGGAAAAATCAACCGACTCCCTTGCTTGTGTCAAGCTTTATGAGCCTCTTAAGTTCAAGCGAATACTCTACAGGCAGTACCTTCGTAAGGTCGTCTATGAACCCGAGGACTATCATTGCCACTGCATCGTCCTCTGATATGCCCCTTGACATCAGGTAGAATATCTCATCGTCGCTTATCTTGCCCACCTTGGCCTCGTGGCTTATGATGGCATCGCTCCTGTTTATCTGGTTGTACGGGTAAGTGTTAGTCTTGGCATTCTCATCAAGCAGAAGCGCATCGCAGGATACGTGCGATTTCACGTTCTCGGCATCCTTTGCGACGTGCAGAAGGCCCCTGAATGTGGTGACTCCGCTACCCTTAGAGACGCTCTTGGATATTATCTTGGACGTCGTGTTGGATGCGAGGTGGTATATCTTGCCTCCGGAGTCCTGAACCTGCCCGTCCCCTGCAAGTGCTATCGAGAGCACCTCCCCCTTGGCGCCCTCTCCCTGCAGGAAGATGCTCGGGTACTTCATGTTTATGCGGCTGCCTATATTTGCATCTATCCATTCAACGCGCCCGCCCTTGGCCACATGCGCGCGCTGCGTCACCAGATTGTAAACGTTCTTGGACCAGTTCTGTATGGTCACATACCTGATATGCGCATTCTCAAGCGCCACCAGCTCCACTACGGCTGCGTGCAGAGAGTTAGACGCATAGACTGGGGCAGTGCAGCCCTCCAGATAAGTTACGTCTGCGCCTTCATCCGCTATTATGAGCGTCCTCTCGAACTGCCCGGAATTCTTGGCGTTTATCCTGAAGTATGCATTGAGCGGCATAGGCACTTTCACGCCCTTGGGTACATATATGAAGCTGTTATGCGCCACCACTCCATTTGCAATGAAATTTGCATGATTCTCGACTTGTATGTCATAGACATCCATATTTCCAACAGGGCGCATTTCCTTTATAGGGGCAAAGCCCACCCACTCACTTGTCTGATATCTAAAGTCATGCTTGCCGTTGGCATTATCCACTACGTTATATTTGTCAGATGTATACTTCCTGCGGCCCAGTTTTTCCCTAATTTTGCTGCTCCTAAATCCTATTTCATTAACGGCACCTGTAAGCCTACAGGAATAACTAGTTCCAGAATTAATATTGCGCATCTCTTTCT
This sequence comes from Microcaldota archaeon, assembly GCA_021848065.1. Taxonomy (GTDB): domain Archaea; phylum Micrarchaeota; class Micrarchaeia; order Micrarchaeales; family CABMGC01; genus JAJZNA01. The sequence goes on along the minus strand of JAJZNA010000027.1, from coordinate 26,575 downwards.
TGAAGAATGCCGGTCTTCTTTTACGCTGTAGGATTTTTCCATCACTAAACAGACCGCAAGACAGGGCCAATAGCTTTATCTGCTCAATCAATTGCTTATTTGCCAATTCGAATCTGACTACATTCCCGGCATTCGAGTCGACATAGCCATCCGAATCCAGCAATCCGCCAATCAACGCTAGCCTCTGCTCTTTAGGAAGCCCGAATACCCAACGTGGCAATGACTTTGTTTTTGCCTTACCTGCAAACCCAAGCTTTTCAATCCAATTTCCAAGAGCCTTAGAATGGATCGTAAAGCTTACTTTGTTCTGAGTTTTGACATCTATGTTAAATATCTCCTTAACAACTCTCAATGCCTCATTTCTCGTGGGGTCGGTTAGTGGCAGCGCTACATTTACGAAACACATGTCTTTGTTTGGAAAATATACATTGCCATCGCCTAAGAGGATACCTAGGAACCACATCAAGTCGTTGTTTGTCTCCTTAATGCTAATGTGCTTTTCATGGTGCGTATTTCTATCATAATGTTCAAGTCCAGGCAACTTATAGGGCTTGCCATAGTCTGGCAACTTCTTCGAAATTGCAATAATGCTGCCCTCTTCAAGTTCTCCAAGGCTTTTCCAAATCTTGTGCCAAGACTTCCCCTTGTTGACTAACGTAAGGAATTTATGGTTTTTAGTGGCTCTGAGCGTGCGTCCCGCAACTCTGAATTCAAACACTTCCTTATTACCGCTATATATCTTTGCCGACACTTTTGCAGGCACTATTTTATTATCTTCAGTCAGCGAGAAGACCATGTCCCCCTCATCAATGTCTTTTATGGCTTTACCTCCAGGATTTGAAGTGAATATAAACGTATCTTCAGTCAGGCACCCGCCAGACCACGTGGCCGTATTCAGCGCTGCGAACTTGTTGTCCGCGGGCGGTATCACCTTGCCCCAGTACTTCTTCATGAGCTCAGGGTACTTCTTGACTGCAGTGTCCGTATCTGTGAAGACTATGCCCAGTTTCTCGAGCTCCTCGTTTATGTGTGAATATACTACCGAGCTATCGAACTGCGCCTCTGCGCCGGAGAAGAACTTCCTCTCGGCCTCAGGGACGCCCAGCTTGTCGAACGTCTGCTTGATGTCCTGCGGCACATCCTCCCACTTCCTCGACTCACGTGCCTTAGGCGTCATGAAGTAGTAGTAATCATCATAATTTATCGTTCCCAGGTCCGCTCCCCACTTCGGAGTGGGCTTGCTGTTGAATATCTTAAGCGCAGTAAGCCTCTTCTCAAGCATCCAGTCCGGCTCGCCCTTTATCTTGGATATCTTCCTGACGACGTCCTCCGAAAGCCCCTTTGGGAAGTCCTCATACTCTACATCCTGGTAGAATCCATACTTCTCAGTATACTCATTCTTCTCGACTATCTGCTCTAAGCCCTCGTTCACCATCCAAACTACGCCTCCTTTGCCTTCTCAGCAACAGCCGCATCCGCGCCTGAAAACCTGCAATCGAACCTGTTCATGGTCCAGCATATGGTACACACAAGCTTCTTGAGCTCCTCCTGGTTCCCCTTGGCTATCTGCTCTATGTGCCTGTTAACGAGCTCCATGCTTATGTGCCCTGCCGCGGCACTAACCGTCTCCGAATAGTTGCCATTCAGGTACTTGCTTACGGCTGCCTGCGCGACTCCCAGGATCTTGGCTATGTTGCCTTCTGTCATGTTGTACCTAGCCTTAAGCTCCCTGGCTATCGCAAGCCGCGCAGCGGGTACAACTTCCTTAGTCGCTCTCTCGTATCCGTTCATCCTGGTCCCGCCCTGTTATAACCGAGTTATAGCAAAACAATAAAATAGACCTGCAAATGTATTTATACCTTATCTTGCATTCCGCACCAGCGCAGAATTAATAATTTTCGCCAATAAGCTACTTTCGGTGTGTTGGATGAAAATAAGCTCAAGCAACGTGCTGATAACTGGTGGCGCCACCGGCCTGGGATTTGCAATAGCGCAGAGGCTGGTAGGGCTGGGAAACACTGTGATAATATGCGGGAGGAGGGAAGACCGGCTCAGGGGCGCAGAATCAAGACTCAAGGGTATCCGCGTGCTCAAGTGCGATGTCTCAAAGGAATATGAGCGTGAGGCCCTTCTTAGCCGCATAAGCGATGAATTGGACGGCCTTGACATGCTTATCAACAATGCAGGAATACAGCGAGAGGTGGACTTCAGGAAGGGCATGGCCGACATACGTGCACACGATGACGAAGTGGACATAAACCTGAAATCCCAGATCTACATGACCGCACTCGCCGTGCCGCTCCTCATGAAACGCCAGGCAGCAGCAATAGTGAACGTCTCTTCAGGCCTGGGCTTTGTCCCAATGGCCAAATTTCCCATATACTCTGCCACCAAGGCCGCAATACACTCGCTTACCCTCTCGCTAAGGCAGCAGCTTAAGGGCACTGGCATATCCGTATTTGAAGTGGTGCCTCCAACCCTCTATGACACCGAGCTTAAAGGGCACCCTCTTGAAAAGGCCGATTGGAACATGTCCGCTTCAGAAATGGCAGAGGCTGTTATAAGCGGGCTTCAGAACGATGTGTATGAGATAGGCGCGGGGCCTTCTGCCAAGTGGCTGGACGCATCAAGGAAAGACCTGGATGCCGCCTTCAGCAGCATAAACTCCAGGTAGCCGCATCACTTGTTTAGCTGGCAGTAGCACACTGCCTTTGCAGAGCTTCCGCCAGTCACCTTTGATATCTGCCTAAGCAGGCTCTCGGTGTCGTTCTCGGCAAGCGCATCCGTCTTGACTATGAACCCTACATCCCCTTCGGCTATTATCACTTCCCTGACCCTCTCCATTCCAGCCAGCCTGCTTGCTGTGCTATACACGTTCCTATTCCTGCCCGGCCTTACAAAAAACATCCTGCAGTCTAGGCTCCTCATTTTTATCTGTTTCCCCATGTGAGATCTACCTGTATTGTGTTTACTTTATTGTGTTTACTTGAGTGTATTCTTCTCCAAGCGTTAAGCATGATGGGCCTGGCAGGCGCAATTGTTGGGATTGGGATTAGTTCTAAGTTGGGTAAAGGATATTCCAAGGGTTAGAACGTTATTGCAGACCATACCACGACCCAAAGGAATGATATTGTGCAGGTACTATATAAACTTAGCCTTATTTTTGTAGCACTTTTAGCATAATTCTATAAATTTTTTGCCATATTTTTTATATTTTTATAATTTCCATTACGTTGCCCGACGAGACATTTTAACGTAATGTTTAAATAATTGGCTTACGTTATTTACTGTATGGGTATTGCGGGTGCTGTTCAGGCCACTTTCGATGGCCTTAAGGCAAATTCGTCATCAAGGCTAGTCCTCAAGAGGATACGTGGGAGGTACTATGTGTACCGGGAGAAAGGAGTATGGCTCAAGGAGAAGCAAAAGAACAAGACCGTATCGGAATATCTGGGCAGGATAACAGAGACCGGCACCTTCTTAAAGAAGACAATGTCGGCAAGGGACGATCTCGAAAACGCAAAGGCCCTCATAGCCGAGCATGGCGGCGAGATTGTTTGGCCTAAAATAAAAAATCAAGAAATGGGTCAATATGGCTCTCAAATGATACAAGATCCAATTAATGAAACTGACCTTAAGATATTGATGGCATTGAGTATGAATTCACGATTACCCATATCAAAAATTGCTAAACTTTCAAACATAAAAGAACAATACTCTTATTCAAGAATAACTGCTTTAGAAAAAAATTTTGGAATAGATTATATTCTAGAATTAAACGTTCAAAAATTTGGTTTTACAACGTATTTGATACTAGTAAAATTTGAAGATAATATCCCCACTCCCAACGAATTAAAAGAGGTATTGGCACACGAATATCGTGTGCAATTTGCTGCTACCTCTCGAGGAGACTATGACTTACTAATTTATCTATTGGATGAAAATTCTGTAAAAGCAGAAGATGACTTATGGAAAATAATGTCTGGAAATACTCTTAATAAGTATAAGGCAAGATGGTACTTAATACCTTTTGGCCAGATTAATTCTTTTGTACCACTCCGTCAGGAATTTGTGGGAACAATTACGAATAAAAGACAGGATAACGAGATCTATAGCACATTTAAGGTTAAATATAACAAATTAAAAAATAGGGAGGCAATATTACTAAAAGAAATGAATAATAATGCTTCAATTGATTTTGCTAAAATAGACAGCAAATATAAATTAAGTAATGGTGCAGCTAGATATACTTACTATAGTCTGGTACGCGATGGAACAATTATACGACCAACTATAAGTATTAAAAACCTACAAATGCTCTATCTGGGAGTTCTGATCGTATATACTACAGATCCAAAATCCGTTTTGGAAACAAGAGATAAGTTGCTATTCGATGAACTTGAGTATGGCCAAGTTACAAACAAATACGCGCTTATAGGCAATATAAGTATTCCTGAAGGAATAATGCTCTTTTCCCCTATACTGGAGGAAGGTGATTTAGATAAATATATAGCAAATTTAAAACGTTCTTTTAAGGGTACTATAATCACTAGCCTCATAATTACTAATATTCTGGTCGGATCACTTTGTTACAGGAGATTCGATAATACCTATTCCAGACAATATACATCCTTAGCAGAAAGAGGTATAATACCTTATAAAAGGCCTGTAAAATATGAATAGTTGAATAATGTCTACTGTACTCTGTGGATTAGTATGATCCATTCACATCATTCACCTCGCTCACAAATATTGTATTGCTTCTTATTTAAAATCTTTTGTATAGTCTATACTACAATTAGATGTCTATATGAAAAACATTACTGACGCTACCGGGAATGTTATCCTAAGTTATTTTAAAAAGCAACATACTTTCGACATTGTGGAACGTGAAGACGGTTACATAAATGTGGATGATGCTGAGAAAATGTATTTTTCAGAGTATATTGACTGGCGCAACCATGAAAAAGAAGCTATATCGTATGCACATGGGCGGTGTTTGGATATTGGTTGTGGTGCAGGGAGGGTTCTACTATATCTGCAATCTAAGGGTCTGTTTTGCCTTGGAATAGATTCTTCCCCACTTGCCATTAAAGTGTGTAAAATGCGTGGTGTTAAACATTCAAAAGTAATGGATTTAACTGATATTAGTAAATTCAAAGAGGATTCTTTCGATTCGATTATACTGTTTGGGAATAATTTTGGTCTACTAGCAAACAAATTAAAAGCAAAGCGCTTACTTAAAAATATGTATAAAATAACTTCTAAAAATGCTGTGATAATCGCCGAGGATAGAGATCCCTACATAACTACCAATCCGACGCATTTCAAATACCATTCTTACAACATCAAGCGAGGTAGAATGCCTGGTCAACTTAAAATACGTGTCAGATTCATGCAGTATAAAACGCCGTGGTATGACTACCTATACCTATCCAAATCCGAGATGAAATCGCTAATTAATGGGACAGGGTGGAAAATAACCAAATTCATTAATGAAAAAAATTTCAAATCAAATGGTGAATATATTGCAATACTTAGAAAAGCTATTTGATTATACCCAATAAATTTGATTGGTCACTATACTCTATTTTAACGGACTCATTATTACTCCATCAGGAGTTATTTTCATGGCATTGGAAGTGCTCTTAAATTTAGAGAAGCGCATTCTCACTATAGCACATACGTGCTCCGTTTCGTCGCCATCAACCAGATTTGCAAGTCTTATCACTCCATCAAACATTGACTCTTCAAACAATCCCGGTATTTTTGTACGAGTACCGCTAGATGGGAGTTCTATAGTCATTATGCTTGTTACATTTATCAAGTGCAAATTTTCCGTTATGTAATTCATCATTCGTGTAAATTCTCTATCATCAGATAGCAATGCACGAAGAATGCTTAGTTCGTCTATTACTACTATTTTGGAATTGTTAGACTGCGCTGACTTTATTATGCCAGCTATGAACGTCATCATCTCTTCTTTCGTAGTGAATTTATCATACGCAGGATTTTCCGATATGTTTATCATATTTTTGTCAATCAAATCATGTAAACTTTCTAAGTGTGGGAAGGCGCTGACCACATTTTTGATAAAATCCTCCCTACGTTGATCTATAAGTATAACTGTGCAAGGTATACCTAATTTTGCATTAGCATAAGCCATATGAAACGCAAGTATGGATTTGCCTGTACCTGGCTGACCCATGATCACATTTTGACTTCCCTCTGGAAGCCCCCCATACAAGATGTCATCAAGTGTAGATATGCCTGTTCCTATTTTCTTTACCTGAGCGTACCCATCAAGTTGCATTCCATTCATCATCCCAACACCCAACCAATTTACTAATCCTTAACCCATCAATTATGGGTCGATTTGCTATTTAAAAGTTTGTATTAATTTTCGGCATAACCTTTTTAAATGAGAGTTATGCAATTATAAAACTGTGATTGGGATGGATAGGGTAAAGACAGGTATACCTGGATTCGATACTTTGGTTGAAGGGGGCTTTCCTAAAGGCTTCAATGTTTTGCTTGTAGGTCAAGCTGGGGCTGGAAAGAGCATCTATGGTATGCAATACCTATACAACGGTGCACTTTCAGGAGAACCTGGCATCTATGTAACTTTAGATATGTCTGAAGAAAAGATATTTGAGCAATCTAAACAATTCGAATGGGACTTCAAGAAACTACAGGATTCAAAAAAAATATCCATTTTGAAAATACCTTTAGATAGGGAGAAAATTAGAATATTCGACATGATACAAGCCACAGTACAAGAATTAAATGCAAAAAGACTTGTTTTTGATAGCCTCGCCGCATTTTCAATAAATATAGATCAATTTGCTGTTCCATTATCCTTCGATGATGAAGTAACTCGTGTATTGGGCAGGTCCAAATCATCTGATGGAAGTTTAATTTATACTGGAAACTCTGAAAAACGTATAACTTACTTGGCACTGAATCAACTGTCCAAGCTCGGCACAACGAATCTAATAATAACTGATGAAGTAGCTCCGGGCACTATGTCTACTGTGGATGGTGTAAGTGAATATGTGTGTGATGGTTTAATCCTCTTAAAATCTCTTGCAATAGGGGATACTGTGAACAGGACACTTGAAGTAAGTAAAATGCGCTGTACAAAAATAGATGACGGTGTAAAATCGTACGAAATAGGTTCAAAAGGTATAACACTACCAAGCGCGTGATGATTGTATTCCATTAAAAGAAGTACTTACTACTTGGTACATTAAAAATGTGATAATACCTAATTTTGCTAAGTATGATATTCCTGGGTTTGTGATAATTGAATCAACAAATAAATTTGGGCGCACCTACCAACGTGACGTTTTCATACCAGAATCTTTCATATCTGAATTAGAATCCAAAATAATAGCTGAATATGGGGATCAAGGGAGATTTTTTCTATATTCTGTAGGAAAGAACTTTGGATGGAACTACGGCAAATCATTTAACATACCTAACTTACAAAATGCACTTGAAATAGACGTTAGCCAAATGGCAATGTTCCTCTCAAAATTTATAGGCGGCACATGGGCAGAAAAATCGGAAATAGTAGAAATGGACCTCAAAAATAAATATTTTGAAATAACTTTTAAAAATTATGTAGTGTGTAGGTATAATGGTTTGGGCTATTTGTTAAATAGTGGTAGTATAGCTGGTTTGTGGGCTTGGATTGTTGCTGATTTTACTATTGAAGGATTCCAAAAAGAATGTCAAGGTAGAAAAGATGCAGAATGCAGAACAATTTGTGGCCCATCAGAAATACTTGACAAACTTGTTAAAAACCTATATAAAGTAACCCATAAAATAGAAACAAACTCATCACTATCTAATTATACACTCTATAATAAAATTAGGCCCATTCAGTTCTCCAAACTTACTGCTAAAGAACTGATTACAACTAATATCGTTTCATACAAAAATGGCATTATGACCTATAATGGCGAACGTTATCTTCCTATTCGGATAGAGTTACTCTACTTACTTGAAAGCCAAATTAAAAATTTGCCAAATGGCGAAGATGTTCTATTTTCCGTTGCATATGACTGCGGTATAAAAATTGCTAGTAATGAAAAGTCTATTAACACTAAGTTTATGTCAGATTTCATGTCTTTTCAAGGGTGGGGTGACCTGATGATCACTTCTGACTTAGACAAAATAAATATCAAATACTACCCTTGGCATGGATTATACTCAGAATCCAAAAAACACATATTTTTAGGCATACTATCTGGATTTGTTTCATCATTCAGCGGAAAGAAAACCATTTTAGAAATAGCTAGCGAGTCACTAGACGGGGGTTTTGTAAGTCTTAATATTTACGTTAAAAAACCCTAACAAAAGCCAAACTGATTAGAAAAAGTGCCATAAGTATCCTATATGTATTTAATGCCCAAACATAGTGTTCTTGTTTATAAAATGCGCGCAGTTTATACCCTATTACAAATAGTAAAATTGCTGGCAGAATACCCAATCCAAAGCCCAACGGTTTTATATCGCTGGATAAAAATAAAAACATATTAACAACTAATGGTAGACCTAAAAATATAGCATTCATACCTCTTGCTTTATCTGGTCCAAATAATGTTGGCAAAGTTGTTCTTTTAAGAGCATCCCCTTCATAATCCTTCATATCCTTTAAATTATACGTAAAGAATAATACTGTCCAAAGTAGTATTGAAATAATTAAAATTTCTGCATTTGGTTGTATATTGGCAGTAAGTGTTGCAGCTAAGAATGGTATTACTCCGTGCGACATCCCCAAAACCCCATTTGCAGTAATAAAATGTTTGGATAATGTGGCCGAGTATAAAACACCTAAGACAAATTCTATTAACATGAGCCAAAGAAACAATTGACTATTATACAATTCCGATGCCACATAAGCTACCGATAGCCCAATAATTGAAAATGCAAAAAATAACATAATAATTTGTTTCCTATTTGTATTTCCTGAAGGAAGTGGTCGATTTGGGCTAGCCTTTGCATCTATATCAGAGTCAAAAAGATCATTAATTACTCCAGCACCTGCATAAATTGACCCTATGGCTATCAAGGAAAGGAGAATAAACACCAAGTCCACATGTCCAATAACTAGTATACCACATAAAAAGCTAGAAAAAGGTATAACTGTGCGATTTATTTTAGTCATTGAATAAAGATGTGAAATTCGTAGATTTTTAGTTATCATATTATCTTGCCTTGTCTAAGGCAGATTGTTGGATAACCTTGTCCAGAATTTACATACCTAATACTACCCTTTAACATATCCCAATCTACCTACTATACCTGTAGTATTTTCTGGTATTTATAGTTTATGTTTAAAATATCCTAATAATATCCATAGAACTATAGAACTTTTTACAAACTAAAATACGAATTTGTATCTGCCAATCACTATAAAATATTATTTAAGATATCTATGATATCTGTTGCAATTATGTGGTATCTAAGTTTATTTCGTAATATGTCGCCAATTTTAGAATGCAGATACACTGCTGCAACTGACGCTTCAAATAATCCTGCACCTGCTGCTGCATAGCCGCCTATCATTCCCGATAGGACATCTCCCGTACCCATCGTTGCCAGCGCGGCAGTTTTTGGCACGTTGAGTTTTGCGCGAGTTCCATCCGTTATTATCGTATAATGTCCCTTCAGAACTACGGTTGATCTGTATTTCTTTGAAGCTTCCTTCGCCATTTTTATTCTGCCTTTCGCATCTCTAATCGGAACTTTCAATCCAGCAAGTCTCTGGAACTCCCCGTCATGAGGGGTTATGACGAGGTTTTTCGGATCCCTGTTCCTGACAAGTTTTATTGCCTCTATTGCCTCAGCGTCTGCAACAACCTTCTTTCCCCGTTCAATTGCATAAGATATTATTTTGGCTATGGTTGTTAGCGATTTGCGGCTCATCCCCATGCCTATAACTATTGCATCAGCCTTCTCTATCTCCACTTTAAGGCTCTTTTCGAACACAATATCATTCTTCCCAAGCCCTTCTATTATAGTATTCGGGGATAATGTCCTTGCAGTAGCGAGTATGGAGTTTGGGACAAATGCCTTTGCATATCCCGCACCTGCACGAAGTGCAGCGAGGCTTTGCCTGCCTGCGCTGAATGCTATTACCGGAGCACCGTAGTATTCATGGCTACCCCCTATTATCAGCAGCCTTCCGTTGCTGTACTTATTTGAAAACACTTCTCTTGCCTTCATAACCCGTTTAAGGTCCTCGGGATTTGTGAGAAGCCTGGTGAATTTCGGCACTCTTTTCATACCATCTCTTTATGCATGCAAGTATATTTATGCCCCAGTGGCAACACCTTTTGCCAATTCCAAAGCATTTCTGCTTGGCTACCTATCCGAGCACAAATTACACCGGTTCTCGATTATTATAGTCGACAATACGTCGTAACGCATTTTTAAATCTACAAAAATCCGGCATAGCTTTTTTAATCTATGCTATTCTAGATAGGTTATGGTAAATCTATGGTGGTTGAGGCTTTTCTATGCTCATGACCCCGTTGTCGTTTGCGTCTGACATTTTATTTATATCGATGGCTCTATTCGTGGGCGGGCTTCTGTTCTCGCTCATTCTATGGGGCATAAGCGGCCTTGCCCGCAAGTTAGGGTTGCTGCTATCTCTTCTTGCAAGCATTGCCATGGTTGGTGGTGGGGTTCTTGCACTTCTTGGTTTCACAATAAATCCTGTAATAATTGCATCTTTCCAGCCTGTAGGGACATTCGGGTTCGGTATGGATGCCCTATCCGGCTTCTTTGCAATAATACTTGGCATAGGTGGCATATCAGCCTCAATATATTCGCTTGGTTATCTGGACGTATATGAGCGCAAGGGGTACAGCATACCTAAATTCGTATTCCTATTCAACCTCTTCCTCATAGCCATGTTGGGTGTTATAACTGCCCAGAATGCATTTGCGTTCATAGTCTTCTGGGAACTCATGACGCTTTCATCATTCTATCTTGTAACGTTTGAGAATCGGGAGAACGCTGCGAAGAGATCAGGCTTTACATACATGCTCATGGCACATTTCGGTACTGCATGCCTCATTATAATGTATCTCATACTCGCTGCAGGTGCAGGATCGTTCAATTTCAGCGCCTTTACCACAGCGCAGTATCTTTCAGTAGCAAGGGATTTCATCTTTGTACTGGCACTTGTGGGATTCGGCATAAAAGCGGGCGTTATACCTTTCCACATCTGGCTTCCTGTTGCCCACCCTAAGGCACCTAGCAATATATCCGCGCTCATGTCTGGTATAATGCTAAAGACTGCAATATACGGTATGGTGCGTGTAATATTCGGGTTCCTGGCAGTGGGCGTCACTCCTCCGCCATTCTGGTGGGGCGTTCTGCTCCTTGCCATAGGCATAGTGTCGGCTATATTGGGCGTACTCTATTCGCTCATGGAGCATGACATGAAGATACTGCTTGCATATCATAGCATAGAGAATATCGGCATCATAGTAATAGGCCTAGGCGCCGCTGTGCTATTCTCTTACGCAGGTCTCACATTATTCGCAGCAGTGGCACTGTTTGCAGCACTCTACCATACTCTAAATCATTCCCTATTCAAGAATCTCTTGTTCACTGGCGCCGGATCTGTGATGTACTCTACAGGCACGTCAAATATAGATGAACTAGGGGGCCTCACAAAGCGCATGCCTATGACCTCCTTGCTCTTTCTAATAGGGGCAGCGTCAATAGCTGCGCTACCTCCACTAAATGGGTTCGTAAGCGAGTGGCTTACATTCATAGCCCTCTTTGGCGGAATAGGTGCGATAAAAGCCGTATCATTTACGTCAGTTGTTGCGATCCTCGGCCTTGCCCTTACAAGTGCCCTTGCCGTAGCCGCATTCATCAAGGCATTCGGCATACCTTTTTCAGGCACTCCAAGGAGCAATAAGGTCTCAAAAGCAAGGGATCCTCCTGCCAGTATGATAATAGGCATGGTTATACTCGCAATTGCATGCATACTTGCAGGTCTATTCCCTAGTATACTTTCCCGTGCAACAGTTCCAATACTTGTTCAGCTAAACATGAAAGGCGCTGCAGGCATAGTCCCTGTTGCATCAAGCTTGCCTATACTTTACATATTCGGCGCATTGGTACTGATGGTTGCATTAGTCCTAATACTCCTCAAAGTCCTTCAGGCCGTGTATAAGACGCGAATTAGAAGGGATATGACCTGGGGCTGCGGACAGCCTGAAGGCGACGGCACGATGCAGTACTCTGCAAAGGGCTTCTCAATGCCTATAGTACGCGCACTCAATTTTGCAATAGCTCCTCTGGGAAAGAGGCGCAATTTCGGGCATCAGTTCTTCGAGACCGTTGTTTACGCGCCTATTGAGAAGTTTTATCTTCGCGTGGCTTCATGGTCAAGAATAATCAATACCGGCAAGCTCATGCATTATCTGGTATACCTTCTTATAACCCTCATGGTGGTCCTGCTGTTTGCCTTGGCATAGGTGCGATGATATGGATTATTCAATAATAGCAAATTCGATATTCCAGGTAGCTATAATCTTCCTAATAGCGCCTTTGGCAGTGGGCATAATGAAGAAAGTGAAGGCAAGATTCCAATCACGCGTAGGTGCCCCCATCTACCAACCATACATTGACGTGTGGAAACTGTTCATGAAGGACATGGTCATAAGCTCCACTACTTCATGGGTGTTCATTGCGGCGCCAGTACTGTTCTTCGCATCCATCGCAATTGCGGCTGCAGTGCTTCCAATGATATTTCCCGGCCACCTAATAGCGGTCGACCTGATACTGTTCATATACATATTTGCAATAAGCCGATTCATGACTGCCATCGCGGCGCTTGACATCGGCAGCTCGTTCGGCGGCCTGGGAGCTAGCAGGGAGGTCCTTTATTCAATATTGATAGAACCTATGCTGTTCTCCGCAGTAATCTTCGTGGCGGCATTTACGCTGACAGGCAGTGTAAATTTCAGCACCGTGCTTAACACCATGGCATCGAACTGGCCTGGCATACTTGTATCCCCCGCCTTCTGGCTTGCCGGAACCGCACTTTTCATAGTTATCCTTGCAGAAATGGGCAGGCTGCCATTCGACAATCCGGATACCCACCTTGAACTTACTATGGTGCATGAGGCAATGGTGCTCGACTATTCCGGCCCGCTTCTCGGCCTTATAGAATGGGCAAATTCCGCTAAGATGGTTGTATTCCTAGGGCTTTTCATAACCATATTCCTGCCATTCGGCCTCCCAATATTCTCTGGCAACTGGCTTCTGTCAACAATAGATTTCATAGCTGCAGTTCTAGTGCTTTCTGCTTTCATGGCTGCGATAGAGAGCATAACTCCAAAACTCAGGCTCTTCGAAGTCCCTGACCTTATGGTGTTCGCATTCATACTCTCGCTTGTAGCTTTCCTGATAAAGCTATTCGCAGTTGTGCCACAGGAGGGATTCTCATCCCTGATGCCGTTCGCCATGCTGGTTAGTGCGATATACTTCCTGTTCAGTGCAACTCTGAGAAGAAGGATACAGATATACGTCGTCCAGTCGATTGTGCTCGCCCTCATATTCGCATACACTGCCTACTCAATAGGCGGCATAGGGTCTTATTGGAGCCTCGCATCGACAATCATATTCAAGGTAATCCTGATTCCTGCTCTTCTCTTAAAGGCATACATGGGACTCAGAGGCGAAGCGAAGAACACCTTGGACGTGGATCCGATATTCCTCGGTGCACCGCTCAATGTGGTAAGGAGCCTTTTCATATCTGGATTCCTTATCTGTGCATCATTCTTCCTTGCAGCGATCCTTGGCGTGCACAATGTCCTTCTCCCTGTTGTATTCTCAATCATACTGATTGGCGGGCTGATAATAGCCACAAAGACAAATGTCATTCTGCAGATAATGGGCTTCCTGATAATGGAAAATGGCATAGTGTTATTGGCTTCAGCGCTATCTGTGCAACTGCCTATATTGAGCGATATCGCGGCACTCTTCGACATAGTGATACTTGTCGTGATCGCGCTGATGCTGGCCTTTAAGATGAAGACTGTGGTGGGTGTGATAGATAGCTCAAAGCTTGCCAGCCTATCCGAGCTTACCGAAGAGGTGCAATGAAATGATAGACCTTGTGTTTCTGATACCTGTTGTTGCAGCTGTACTGTGCGTTGTGCTGCGCAAGCACACTCGCACAGTTGAGGTGCTTGCCTCAGTCTCAGTACTGCTGTCCCTCCTGTTCTTATTGTTGGCAGCCTCATCAAGCGATATGTTCACCAAGCCTGTTAGCGGATTTTATGGCCTGTTGTACCTAGACCCACTAGGCTTCCTGTTCACTCTCATGGTCGTAGCAGTCACATTCTTCATAATGGTATATTCTGTAGGGTACCTAAGGGAGGAGATAAAGGAGCACGAATTCACAGAAGACAGGCTATGGAGATACTATTCCCTGCTGCTCATATTCATGGCGTGTATGGTCCTTGTAACAATGGCGTCAAATCTCCTGACCATTTGGGTCGCGCTTGAGGCAACGACCCTAACTTCAGTCTTCCTAATAAGTTTCTACGACACCAAGGAATCTCTGGAGGCTGCTTGGAAATACTTCATAATATGCTCACTGGGCATAACTCTGGCTTTGGTGGGAATAATAATACTTGCATATGGGCAACAGCAGGCGGGGCTTCCTGTAGACCTCAACATCTTTAGCATGCTTCAGAACTCAAATAGCATATTGCCGCTTTACCTCAAGCTTGCATTCGCATTCATATTCGTGGGGTACGGGACCAAGATGGGCCTTGTACCTCTGCACGAATGGCTTCCTGACGCCCACAGCCAAGCCCCAACACCTGTCAGCGCCATACTATCAGGCGTACTGCTAAGCACGGCGTTCTACGCAATATTGCGTGTGTACATGCTTCTCATGCAGAACTCTGCGGTCAGCTCGTTCGCATCTACACTATTCATTGCATTCGGGCTTGTCTCATTGGCATTTGCTGCCCTCAGGCTGTTTTCGCAATCCAATTACAAGAGGCTGCTTGCCTATTCCAGCATAGAAAACATGGGCATAATCGCTCTTGCGGTTGGCATAGGCGGCCCACTGGGACTCTTTGCGGCGCTCTTCCTTGTCATAGCGCACTCACTTTCCAAGCCATTGGCATTTCTGGTTGGCGGCATTGCAAGCCTAAAGTTCGGCACCAAGGAGATATCAAAGATAGGTGGTATAGCCCGCAACGTCCCACTTCTGGGAAGCTTATTCATCCTTGCAAATATAGGCGTTGCTGGCAGTGTGCCTTTCGGCACATTTGTCGCGGAGATAGCTTTGCTTGCTGCTGCACTGTATGCAGGCCATTTCATAATAGCAATCCTCATAGTTATCTTTACTACAATAGCATTCGGTAACATGTTGTTCAAGTCGTCCGGCATGGCGTTCGGAGAGACCATCACAAAGCCCGGAAAATACTCGCCAGATCTGGCCACCATGGCATGCGTAGGGTGCCTGCTCCTGCTAGCAATATTCTCCGGTTTCTTGACTCCGGGTCCTTTGATCGGCTTAGTCAACTCCGCAGTTGCGGTGATTATGGGGTAGTGTAATGGATTCCAAGATAAACACACTGATACAGGAAATTGCAAAGGCGTCCGTAGGCGCTGTTTCAAAGCCGTCATATAAGGGCGACGCAGTCTGGATAGAGACATCTCCAGAGGACCTAAAGGGCGCATGCGTATCAAGCGTAAATGCTGGAGGCAAGTTCGATTCTGCATTCATACTCCCGTATCAAGGCCGGTCCGAATTCAAGGCATTGTACCTTTTCCGCATGCAAGGCATGGGCAAGGTACTGATACTTTGGACTCATGCAAAATCCTTCATAGCCGTATCGCCGTCAATACCTGGCGCCTTATGGGACGAGCGAAAGATGCACGAGCTTACAGGAGCAGTTTTCGAGGGCCTTGAGGACGAGCGCCCAATAATGATACATTCAGAGAACCTGAAATTCATGAAGGACCGCGGCAGCCTAAACAACGCGCAGAAGGAAATGTACAGCAGACCTTATGTCATATCGGGGACTGGGGAAGAGGGCGAGTTCCAGGTGCTAGTAGGCCCTGTCCACGCAGGCATAATCGAGCCTGGACATTTCCGCTTCCACGTCATAGGCGAGAAGGTAAACAAACTGGAAGTGCGCATGTCATACATGCACAAAGGCATCGAGGAGCTTGCGGAAGGGAAGGATGTCGAATCCATATTCCCTCTCATAGAGCAAATATCCGGGGACGAATCTGTTGCCAATTCTGTAGCCTACGCCCAGGCTGTAGAGTATCTTGCAGATATGGATGTTCCTTCACGGGACGAGTCGATCAGGCTGATACTGCTCGAGCTGGAGCGCATTTACAGCGATCTTGCTGACATCGGCGGCATCGCGCTGGACGTGGGGTATTACTCCGCATCATCCAAGTATCACATAATCCGGGAAGACATGATGCGCCTTAACGAGAAGCTTACCGGCAGCCGCTTCCTAAAGGGCATGATCTCCATAGGTGGCGTGTCAACCGACTTATCCGAAGAGAAACTGTCCGAGATATCCAATGGCGTTAAACTTTTCATACAGGAACTTCGCGAAGTTGAGGACATAACGATGTCATCCTCAACATTTATAGACAGGGTATTCACAACTGGCATGGTATTCCCTAAGACTGCAGCAAACCTCTCTCTAGTGGGGCCCGTGGCTCGCGCCGTAGGCGTAAGCTGCGACGTACGAAAGTACTTCCCATACGGGGCTTACAAAGCCAACCGCGTGAACGAGGCACTGGCAAAGAATGGCGACGTCATGTCACGGTTCATGGTTAAGGTAGATGAGATTAAGGAGTCTGCAAGGCTCATAGAGCGCGAAATCGCACGCATGCCCAAGCAGTCCACCCGCAGGAAGGCTTCCAACACCATACCCTCAAATGAGAGTGGGATAGGTCTGTGCGAGGCTGCGCGTGGTTCGTGTACCTTCTTCGTTCAGACTGGCAAGGACGGAAAGATAGCAAGGCTTGCCGTACGCACTGCCTCATTCCGCAACTGGAGGGCCATAGAGAAAGCGGTGCTGGGCAATACGATCATAGCGGACTTCCCTGTTGTAAACAAGAGCATGAACCTCTCATATTCAGGAACAGATCTCTAAAGATGATACAATGAAAAGATTCTTTCCACTGCTGCGCCATCCAAAGACTGACAAGATATATTCTGGCTCGGAATCCCCTGTAATCAGGGAGATAGCGGCATTGCTGAAAAAGCGCTCAATGTCTCCCCTGGCGCGCTCAATATCCGTCAGGATGATAGACTGCGGCTCTTCCAATGATGTCGAGGTAGAGGAGGTAATGACTACATCTCCACAAGTGGACTGCGACAGGTTTGGGATACATTATGTGGCGTCTCCAAGGCATGCTGACGTGCTCCTAGCCAGCGGCCCTGTGACAATAAACATGAAGCTTGCGCTTGAACGTACATACGATGCCATGCCTGACCCCAAAGTAGTAGTTGCTGCAGGTGACGGTGCAGTGTCAGGGGGTCTTTTCGGAAAGTCAAAAGTCGTATACAAGAGCGGAAAGGTGAGCGACGTGGTTCCTGTGGCTGTCAATGTACCTGGAAACCCTCCCACACCTTACGAACTCGTGCTGGGCATACTCAAGGCAGGCGAAGCGCTTTCAAAGAAAAGATAACGCGAAAGGACGCTTCTATTCGATAAAAAGCCTAATGTTAGGTCCTTATTGCCTTTATGCTCATATTTTTCAGGAATTCCGGCTCTTTTTCACGCAATTCATATCCTCTCACCATAGCTACCGCATAAACCTCCTGCATGCCTATCAAAGCAGCAACTTCCATGCTTGCCAGCGCATGCGCAGCAGAAACCGGTGCGCTTACACTATAGTGCAGCGCATCCTTAACGCTGCGATCATGCCTTACTGCATGCGCTGCAAGTTCGCCTGGGCGCATAGTAAGATCATTTGTTGCAAGCACTACCTTCTTTCCTTCCCTATGCTCAGAGCTTACATCTACTGGCCCTCCATGGTCATTGATTTCCACCCCCCTGATTCTTCTCACAGCCCCCCAGACTAGCTCACGCTGATACTCCCACCATAGCCCCACCAATTCGGGCCTTGAGCTTACTGTAATCATCCTCTCAGGATCGATGTTCTTTCCTACTAGAAAACCAGCAAAATCTGATGCTACTGCCCCAAGCTTGGTCGTTTCAGGCTGCCTGCCCGCAAACACCGACTGCATAAAGACCACTCCGCCACATTCTCCGCCCTCAGCTCCACCACCGTGCATAAGGAGATTTATTGTAGACCCTGGCCTTATGCGCCTGGCAATTTCAAGCGTGTTCCCATCCGCAAATCCTCCGGCATTCCTGACTGATAATGCCGCTCCTTCAGCTCCGCGCATAAGACCTTCAAAAGTCCCGTTCAACTTGAAGTCCATGCATCCTAAACTAAAAGAATCTGCTGGTTTTGGCTTTCTAAATATGTACATAGTTTACACTTGTGGTATCGATTTACCTGATATCCAGCTGCCAATTTGTAATATTAAAAGCTAGCGTTTAAGTCCAAAATATCCATGTTTATCTGTTATCCTGGCACACGCCGTAGTTACGGCTCCAGTCTATTGGACATCCTTGGGAATGGTATTGCGTCCCTTATGTGGTCCAGGTTGAGCAGCCACTTTATGACCCTCTCCATGCCCATGCCGAATCCCGAATGGGGCACAGACCCGTACTTCCTGAGCTCTATCCACCACTCATAGCTCTTTATGTTGAACTTTATGTTCTTCTTCTCCTCAACCTCTCGCATCCTCTGCATCAGCTCGTTAAACCTCCACTCCCTCTCGCTGCTTCCTATTATCTCCCCATGGCCATGCGGCGCGAGCATGTCCGAATTCATCACAGTCCTGGTATCTTTCGGGTTTATGGGCATGTAGAACGGCTTTATCTCACGCGGCCAGTTGTAAATGAATATGGGTTTTGATTTGTCCTCTGTGAGTGCGCGCTCATCCTCCACACCGAAATCGTCTCCCCACACCCTGGGCATCCCCTTCCCGTTCAATATTCCCAGGGCCTTCTCGTAAGATATCCTCTCAAAAGGTGGCTTGATCTTGAGCAGCTCATCCTTGTTGACGCCAAGCTTTTCCAGCACTTCAGCATTCTCTTTGGCAAGCCTGTTCGCTATGCTGCTTACCAATCTCTCTTCAAGGTCCATGGCCTGCTTGTTGTTGAAGTACGGCATCTCTGGCTCGAGGTGCCAGTATTCTGCAAGGTGCTTCACCGTCCTCGACTTCTCGGCCCTGAAAGAAGGCACAAGTGAATACGTCTTCCCAAGCGCGAACTCCATGGCCTCCACGTACAGCTGCGACGACTCCGTCAGGTAAGCCTTCCTGCCGAAGAAGTCCGTCTCGAAGAGGTCCGCGCCAGTCTCCCCTCCTGCCGTGGTGAGGATAGGCGGCGTGACCTCATAGAAGCCGCGCCTGTCAAGGAACTCCCTTGCGTACCTGAATATCGCAGACCTCGCCCTCATAACGTTTATCATCTTCTGGCTCCTGAGCCATAGGTGCCTCTTGTCGAGCAGAAGCTCAGCGCTCTGGTACTCTGTTATCGGGAAAGGTTCGGATATGCCCACAACCTTGAATGATGAGGCTGTCAGTTCGTATCCTGTTGGCGATCTGGGATCCTCCTTTATGGTGCCGGAAATATCAACACTGGATTCCACTGTTGCTTCCCTTGCAGAATTCCACGATTCCTCATTAACATTGTCTTTCTTTACGGCTACCTGGAGAAGGCCGCTCACATCCCTTAGAACTATGAATATTATGCCTCCGCTCTCCCTCTTCCTGTGTACCCATCCTGCTATCCGCACATCCACCCCGAGCTTCTTTGTGGCGCGGGCTATATCAGAGGACTTCATAAAACCATTATTCATAATGTCCGTACAAAGTAATATATACTATTTTGCAACTCCGCTGCAGCATCATGCGCCTACTTTTCCCAATTTTTTCAGCCGCGGTATCCAGAGCCTCTCTATTGCAATCGTCACTTCGAGCAGTGAGAGCGCGGCCGCATGGGAAAATTCGAAAGCTGCTGGTATTACCTGTTTTCGGGCATCATAACCTACTGCGAAAGCGGCCCCTGCAACTGCTGCAGCCACAATGGCCTCAGAACCTTCAATCTTAAGTCCACGCATTGCCGCATCTATTCCAAATGCGCTTACCGCTATGGGGCTGCCCAGGAAATATGTGCCGGCAATGCCTATGTGCGCGCGCTTCATGAAGCCCCATTTTGTAAGTCCTATCATGCTTATTACGTATCCAGTGGCTTCAAGGCCCCTTATTGCAGCAACGTCCACGCTGCTCTTAACCGATTCGTCACTGCGCAGGCGGTGTGCAAGGAGAAGGGTTGAGAGGCCGCAGGCGAATGTCCCAAGCGAGAACGACATTCCTTCCTGCATGGTCTGGCTGAGCGTGTTATCCATGGGCCTGAATCCGTCCATGCGCCTGGCTCCGCGTAGAAAGAAGCCAAGCCCTATTAGCGGGCCTACTGTTGCTGCAGTATCCATAGCCAGCACAAGCGCACTAGATGCAATTCCTCTCCCTGCGGATTCACCATCATGGCGTAGTGCTTTTCCAAGCACATGTTTAGAGCCTGCGCTGCCAGGCCTGTGGGAATCTACCTGACTTGCATTATGCGATGTTGCTCTGTGCTTCATGGCAGGCCCGTGCATGATTAATCATCGGAGGCTTCATTTAAAACATTTTGCAGAAGGCCATCGCCTGCACAATAGGCGTAATAACCTTTCCAGCAATAAATGTAAAGACTATGGCAGAAGCAGACACGCTCAAGGCATACAATGGCATATACCTAGAGATAATAATGCGGCATAGGGATTACATAGAGGAGAAGGAGGGGCTCTATGTAGCAGACCTTCCAAAGCTGGTCACTCCTTCCGACGATGCGGTAATACTGGCAGCAATGGGCATAAAGAACAGTTTCCCAGTGTATTCTTACGATGATAATTTCCCGGATGCGGCATCACTCGCATACAAGTACGTTACCCAGACCATCTCATCAATCTCACTGCCTATACAATTCTGGCTCAAGCCTGCCCAGACAATAAGGCACTGCGCTGGCGACATATTCGACAAGGCTGTGCTTTTATGCAGCATACTCATAGCCCTGGGCTGCATACCCTCAAGGGTGGTCGTCTCTGTCAGGGATACCGAACGCCGCTTTGTAGTGTATTCCGAATTCAAGGGCCGTCTGATATGCATGGATCTCGAGAATGGAATAAATGAATACGAAAATATGGATAGCATGCTCAAGGGCATGGGGGTCGAGACTGATGGGGATGCGACAGCTTATGAGTTCAACGACCGCATGTATCGTGACATAGCCTGAAACTGCCAATATGCTTCCAAAGAAAGCCCATCAATTCATTGGTGGGATGAATTTGGTGACGTGCAGTATATTAGATCTTGAAGATGCCAACACTATGGACTCGTTCATACTTCCTTTCAACAGCAGGTAATGTATCTGCCTCAACAATAAAGAAATATATAGAACAATAATGGATATGGTATAAATATGGATAGACCCAATCTACACACAAGAAAATGGTATATGCGGAAATGGCATATTGACCCTGCAAAATATTCACAGCCTGTTGCAACAATCCCTCCGATGTATGAAGAAGAGGATGTTGAACAAGGAATGCTATACGAAGCAAAGGAGAAACAATGATTCTAACTTATAGGATCAAACATCATAGGGTCAAGACAACAAAAAGAATTTGCGTGCCAGTCGTGTGGGCACTTTGACAATGCCGATGTAAATGCCTCGTTCAATATAGCTAAGCGTGATGGCATTGGTCAATTGAATAAAGACAGGGATTTATTCAAGGGCAGCACTGATACGCCCAGAGGTGCAACTCTATGAACGAAAGAGACACCGAACCAAGAGGAACCCCATCACTTTCAGTGGTGGGGGATGTCAGAACAGGAATGCTAGCTTTGTTTATTGTAAAGGAAACTCCACCAGTTGCTGAAGTTGGATCCGGAAATCGCCTTGCATATCCTCTTTGCCGACTTTGTCTTGAGGTTTTTGCTTCCTGACTCCTTCCATGGCTTCAGTATCTTCTTGCTGTGCCCCGCATTTTCATACTCGTGCGCCTGTATGAACATCTCAAGCCTGTCAGCGTCCCTTGTTATGTTGGCCTCTTTGGTGCGCATCTCGAAAAGTTCCCTGTACAGCTCGGAAGCCTCATCATCCATTCCATCCGGAAGGTTCTTGGCTATGTCAAGCTGCGCCTTCAATTCCGCATCATGCTTTTCGAGGTATCTCCTTGCAACTTTGTCGAAGTCGCCTATCCTGCTTTCCGCCAGGTCATGCATCAGGCACATCTTCACAACCTTCGATGTGTCCGCACCTTCCATAGCCGCTATTACCCATCCCAGCAGCGCGGTTCTCATCGAATGCTCTGCTATTGTCTCAGGGAATTTTATTCCTGCCTTAAGCCATCCCGTCCTCGGGATGTTCTTGAGGCTTCCTACCTCAAACATAAAATTAGATATTCTCTCGTCGCTTGTAGCCATCCAACACACGGTTAAGTATCGCAGATAAGCCTTTATAGCTTTCATGTCGCACGACGCATCATTTCAGTAAGAGCGGACCCGTGGCCGGTGTCATCTCCAAAAGGCTCCAATTAAAGCCCGAAGAATGGCCTCGGCCAGGGTTCCGCCAGGATATAGGAATATGGCTGCGACAATGCGGCAATACCTAAATTCGGAATCGCCGCATATGCCGTGCCAGCAGGCGTTCAGCGCCTGCTTTTCTTCATTTTTGCCCTTGCTGCTTTCTTCAGCTTAGACTTTGCAACCTTCCTATACCCATGTCCCACTTTCCTATGCTTTCTTTTTACGGTCTTTTGCACCATTTTTCAGCACCATATTTATTTCTACATCCAGTTATTTATGCCCTTTTGTCCTTTGACTCCCTTCAGCTCCATAAGCCTGTCAGCCACTTTTGTGACTCTTTCAGACGAAAATTCGTGCTCATTGCACATAAAATCGAGTATCTTCCCTTTGTCTGGCTTGGATTCCCTGAGCATGGACTCGAATTCATGCTGTGTCATTGCCCTTGACTCCGGATTCATGAATAGTTCCATGACTTCCCGGGGATCCGAATCGAACTCAACTCCGTACTTCTCCTTGACATAGCCAACCATCCTCTCAAGCGTGGAATGCTCCCTAACTATCTTCAGTGCAGTCTTCGGCCCAACCTTCTCTATTCCGGTATTGAAATCGGTGCCTATGAGCATCCCGGCCATGATCAGCTGCTCCCTGGTTATCCCAAGTTTTCCGAGGAGCTCCTTAAGCACTATGCGCTCCGGCTTGACGTCTATGTATATGTTCTTCCCTGGAAGCTTCCTCTTCCCGCTTATGGTAAGGTTCCTCAGCACCACTTCCGCGCCGAAAAGGAAAGAGTCGTAGTCCTGGCTGGCGCTTGCATACGCAAGCCCTTCCTTCACCATCCTTGCCGCCTGCGCCTCACCTTCGCTAGGGGCCTGCACGTACGGTATGCCCATGCAAGTCAGCAGCTCTTTTGCCCCAGCTACAATCCCCTCATTTATCTTGGTGCTCGCCATCGCATGCACCCTGGCCTCCTCCATGTTGCCCAGCTCCCTCGCCTTCTCCCATTGCGCGTGCGCCTCCCTCCTCCTGTTTGCGCGCGCCTCGAGCGTCCTCCTCTTAAGCAGTGGCGGCATGCCGTCGAAGACGTAAACAGGCGTTATCCCGTATTCCAATAGGTTTATTGTCCTGTAGAGTATGCCTGAAAGGTGGCTCGTCACCCTGTTCTTGGAGTCGACCAGCGGGGCACCGTCAGGCTGCCTTATTATCGAAAGGAATTGGTATATCGTATTATAGGCATCTACAACTATTACCCTGTTAGATATCTGGTCCAGCGTTATCTGTTCCTTGACTTCAAAAACAAGTTTGCTGATATCTACTGCCACTCAGGCACCTTTATTCTTGTCCTTCTTGAGCAGTGCAGCATCCCCAAGCGTCATGGGCACTGGCTTGCCGGAGGTGCGCGCCGACGCGTCCACTTCCACCTTGACTATAAGCGTTATGCCGAGCTCGTTTTCAAGCTTCTTGGCGAGCCTGTCTTCAGGGAGCATATGCTCTTCCTCGACCCTTGTCAGCGTAGACTCCTTCTCGTTTATCTTCTCCGCAAGCGCCTTGGTCGTAAGCCCGCGCATCTCCCTGGCCCGCCTTATGATCCTGCCAAAGCCGTCAACCACCTGGCTTTCCTCACGCTCCCTCTTGGGTCTGCGCTGGGTTTCCGATCTTTGAGAGGACGAGATCTGTTCTATTACCTTGGCGCCTCTGGAGCACTCTGTGCACGCTACCATCTGTGCCCCTTCTATCTCAACAAGGTACAGGTTTTCAGACTTCCTTCCGCATATGTCGCATTCCTCCATGCATACACCTAAAACGGCCTGATATTACTCTTTCACGCGTTTATTTATAAGTTGTTGTGCAGTACATTAATTCATGTCAACCGTAAGACCTAGTCGCGCGCATGCGAAGCGTGTACAGGTGCAGAATGGCAGGCGCAGGACCATCTCCAGAAGCCTCGGCCTCGGAGTTGCAGTTATCTCCCTCATGCTTCTTATAGTAATAGTAACCTCTGGGCTTTCCTTGCTGCCAAAGCTGCTTCTCTCAGTAGCGCTGCTTGTAGTGAGCGGCGAAATACTATCAATGCTCGTTGCGTCGCAGAGGCTCTTCTACGGGATCTACATGTTCCGTACCAAGCTCGGCCTTAATGCCATGGAGAGGCTCGCAAAGAGAGCCCCATGGTTCTGGAACGGGCTGGCGGACTGGGGCCTTGTGATGGGCTTCGGACTTCTCTCGCTCGTGCTCTTCCGCAAATCCGTGAGCAAGAGGATGGTGGCATTCGGCACAGCGTCCATCGTGGTTCTGCTGCTTTTTGTGCTACCAAACCTCGGGCTGGGGCTGAATTTCGTTGACATACCCCAGATAACCTCACACATACAATCTACGACCGCCCAGGCTCCCGCAGGCTTGGACTATCTTGCATATGCCATGTATGCACTCAGCGTACTAGGCGGATTCACAGCGTACATAATCTTCTCCCTGCTCTATAATGCCGCTTCCATAATATACGCACTCCTTATTGCCTTGGTAACTTCATTCACCCCCCATCCCAATTACAGTGGATTGGGCCAGAGCATACCTGGCGTCGCTCCTATAATCCCTGGAATAACAATCCCCCTGTTCGCAGGCATCCTCTCATTGGCATTGCTTCTGATAGTGCATGAATTCTCGCACGGCATACTTGCCCGCATATCAAAGGTAAGGATAACCTCTTCAGGAGGGCTCCTCTTCGGAGTCATACCAATCGGCGCGTTCGTCGAGCCCGACGAGAAGCGCATCGAAAAGCTAAAGGTGCAGGCACAGAACCGCATCTCCGCTGCAGGGGTGGCCTCAAACATGCTGCTCTCGGTGATATTCTTCCTCTTCATGCTCCTGTTCATATACTTCGTGATGCCGTACGTGCAGAAGCCGTACGTGTACATTGTAGCCACAGTACCCAATTCTCCTGCAAATAGCATAATCTCACCCGGCTCTGTAGTACTGAAATGGAATGGGTACAACATAAGCACCTTGTCTGATTTCAAGGTGGCTGCTGCAAATGATATCTCCGGTGCACACGTATCAATAGTGACAAACAACGGCTCCTACACCCTCACTGCAAACAGCACAGGCAAGGTCGGCGTATTTGTAAACCAGGGCGCAGAGACAACGGGCGGCATTCTGGGCCACATCCTCACGTTCATATATTCCTTCTTTGCATTGTCCTTCCTGTTAAACTTCCTTGTGGCTGTTGTCAACTACCTGCCAATACCAAGCTTTGACGGCTGGCGCGTATTCAACTCAAGCATAAAGAACAAGAAGATAGTGCTTGCCATATCCGTTATAGTGGTCGTATCCCTGCTTGTCAACATACTGCCATGGATATGGCTCGGCTGATCGCAAAGTACAAGCATCCTCTTTACCTGAGGAGAAGCGCATCCTGTATGTTCACCTAATCTCGACAAGGAAGCCCACACGCTTTAGCGGTGGGATGAATTGTCGAGTGCAAGTGTTATAACTCCTTGTAGCTAAATATGTTCGGTTGGTAAAGTGAAACGTGCTATACTTTTGCAGATTGATAGCATAACTGTTTCTAAAAGAAACATTCTCAAAGAATTCTCTCTGAAGACAACTTCCGAATTCAATAGTCTCTGGGAAGAAAGGAATTTCTGCAATAAATTCATGGATTTTCATAGGAAGACCTTTGCCGAATCCAAAGAGAGAACTGGCTTCAATGTTCAGGTATATGTCTCTTTGGAACGTGCCGTTTGGAGAAGCAAGAGCAAGACTAAAGGGATTACTGTCAAATTCAATGTTCCTCGCAACTGCAAAATCTTTGACATGACTATGCCTTTTATTGAACTTGGCATTTATCCA
>JAJZNA010000001.1 GCA_021848065.1 Microcaldota archaeon | reverse complement strand
TGGAATTCGAGATACCCCCTCTGGCCGTCAAGCTCGTCCCTGTATTTCTGCACATCCTCAGGTATAGTTATAAGATTGAACTTGAACGGGAAGTCTATGTTCATTGCTATCCTTTCCCACCTATCCACAGCACCCGATAGGTCCGTCTCATTCTGTTCCGGTTGCTGGGAAGTGAATACGTATCCGTACACATTCCCTGTGAGATAACCTGTCGCATAATAGACCCCGTTCGTTACTTTCACTACTGCATCGTTGCCCTCCGAGAGCATTATGCCGTTTGCAGGTATGATCCTCAGGTGGAACGCCTTCATAATGGCAGGAAAGACAAGGAAGTCAACGTAATTTATGGCTAGTATTATGCCCATGCCGAATATAGTCAGGATCACCATTACGTAACCAAGAATCCCATAATCAGTGCTTGTAAGTATAAGTAGCAGGGCTACAAGGGCCGTTGCTGCAAGGTATACAATTGATTCCTCATCTACCATTCTCACACCTGTTTCAATCCGCTCCTCACGCTTATCTGCGAGCTCAGGTTTGCTATCGGTATCATCTGTTCCGGTTCAATGAGTTGCAGTATCTCTTTTCCCGTCGCAAGCGAAGCGCTGATGCCATACGTGGAACTGATTCCTGCCGCTAGTTCGTCCCCTTTGGATATTGCAAGGTTTACTGCTTCCTCCTCTGAGCTTCCGGTGGCACTCACCATCGCATAAGACATCATCGAGTGCGACTTCGCCCTGCTGACGCTCTCCAGCATGTTCCTCCACATCGTTACTTTCCCTCTCAGGTGCTCTACCTCTGGAGCCACCTCTTTCTTGGCCGTGCCGCCCCCTTCCTTATTCATGATCTGGTTGTACTTATCCTGCGCCTCGTTTAGCTTTGCGCGTATCTTTTCTATATATTCGTCTTTGTTGAGCACGTAAAGCTGCGTGCTTATCCTGAACGGTTCCTTTATTATCGAGAGCATCTTGCCAAAGCTTGTGGCAAAGTCTATCTTTTCCTGGTCCTCCATTTCCGTGCCCGACCTGTATATCGGTATCTTCACAAACACAGTTGCATAGACCAGGTCTCCAACCCGCTTCATTATCGCAGTGCCTGAAGGCGACATTATATATGGATCTCCGCTATCCAGCACCAATTTCTTTCCCTTCATCTTCCTGAGGGGATCAAAAAGGTACGTGTAGTAGCGGCTTGCCATCGCTAGTATGTCGCACAGGATTGCTAGAAGCCCCATTATGAACTTCAGTATCCCGAGCCCGGGCCCAGCCGCCACCCCCACTAATATGAAGGCAAGTGAGGCAGCCACCAGAGAAATGAACAATATCCACCTGAATTCGAAGGCCAAGTCTCCACCATCGCAAGAATATCACGCTGTTAAACTTTATATAGGCATTGCCGCCTCGCTTTAACTGACTCTAATCCAAGGTGCAAACCTGCATTAGCAAACTCTTATATAGCAAGGAAACCAAACCGTAAAGGAAGATTATGACGATAACGGCTTACAGGACCATGCCAGGCAGTGCCTTGAAGACGCTTGCAAGGTCTGCGGCAATTTCAGCTGCAATAGCGCTTGCCCCTGCAACGCTTGCATATGCTGCACCAACCTCCCATAACGACGCCGGCTCAAACGTGCCTTCGGCTCCTGCGTGCAAGCCTTCTGCATCAAAAGGCGTGAGCACCGCCCTATACACGCTTCTGCAGCAGGACAGCAAGACCCTAATACCGAGCAACTCAACTGCAAGCGGCTACGCAATCATAGAAGGCAACCTGCTCTTAGCCACTTCATACTACGACTCGCAATCCGGATCACGGTTTGCTCAGGCCAACATCCCTGGGCCTGCAAGCCAGAGAGGATTCATAAACTTCACTGCACATGCAGCCGCAGGCACTGTGAAAGTGAGCGAATACGGCAATATTGCTACAAACGGCATCTCATGCGACATAAAAGCAGAGTACCCGCAGGCCATTGCAGTGCCAAAAGGCCGTCCGGCCCTGCAAGCATGCAGCACAAGCGCATCCATAGGCCTTGAACGCAGAATAAGGTATGCATACGCGAAGAGCGCAAGAGATTTTGCGAGCGATTATCCAAGCGAGACAAAAGTCGACGGCGTTGTGTCAGGCAACTCTGTAGCTTTCTACAGGCCGCTTCCCGGATTCCTGTCCGTTTTCCCTCCGAACAAGGCGCGCGCCTTCATGGCCGGGAGCCGGAACCAGCGTGCAAACATGAAGATATATGCGTATTGGAGCTCAGACGAGAAGCTTTCTGCAGTAATGGAGCGCGGTACGATAGTCATTGGCGGTAAGGCATGCAGCGTCAATTACTCGTACAGGTATCCTGCCAAGTCCAACATACCTGCTGCTGCAGGCACTCTGGGTGCTGTTGCATTAGTATTCGCATTGTACGTGACGCGCAGGCTTAGGGATCGTGCTACTGCAAGGAAGATCTTCAATACCTAAGCTACAGGATGCATTCAATAAGTATCCTAACCTGGAGAAGAGGAGCTTACAGAATTTATTTGTGTGAGAATATCAGAGTCCCCTGAGCCTAGATGAAGTCCTTGCCATGCCGCCCAGCAGTTCTGCTATCTGGGTTATGAAAGCATAAGTCATGGCGCTGATCAGGGCAGGATAGAAGAGAACGGATAGCCAGAAGGCGCCCATTGCGCTGGAAGCAGTGCTAATCTCCTCGACAAGAGGAGAAGACGGAGACGCTGAGTTCTGCACTGCATCCTTGCAGCTCGCCGAGCCTGGGGTACACCCGCCATAGCGTCCCAGGGCTCCTGAAATTGCACTTAATTGCGAGGCCGTGCCTCCCTGCGTTCCTGCTATCTGGGCAAATGCAATGCCAAATAATATCGGCATGAAGAAATAGAATCCTATGGCTATCGCCATTAGCATTCCGCCGAGATGCCTTGTCGGTATCAACGCCCTGAAGATTACCCCTGGTATAAGGAATACGGGTATTGCGGCATACATCATGAATATTATTAGGTAAAATTCCAGGTTAAGGGCCATCAGTCCCGGCACTATGAGCTCTATAAGAGCAGATGCCGGCCAGAAGAATAAGTACACTACCGCGTACTTGAAGATCGGCGGGAAGAAGCTGCTCTGGAACTGGCACTTGAATGCTGTTTCAGCAATGCACGTTGAGTACACCTGCGAAGCATAGTAATAATCTACAGATCCTATCGCATAGAGCTGCGCTACCAGGCCATCTGTCTGGCCTATGGTATAATTTATGTTATTTAAGGCATAGCTGTACGGGTTATAACTGCCCACGAAGAAGCCCGGCAGCAGCCCGAACATAAGCGCCGCTACGAATGTAAACAGTATTACGATTGTTGCAGTTGCTATGGCTTCATAGAGCTCTCCCATGCCGAAAATGCGAACACGGTCATTCCTTATGCCTATGCCAATCATTATGATCAGCGCCGCTATCGAGAAAGAGAAGAGCGTGGCCGCTATTGCTATGGGCTCCCAATTGCTCCATACCTTTACTGCAGCTGCATTTATGGTGTTGCAATACCACGGCGCAACTACGCTTACTATTGCATTGGCCCCAAGCTTATTTACATTTCCACAATATTGCGATATGGGATTTCCTTGCGCTCCTAGTGGCATTGCCACTAAGATGAGAGCAAGTATCATTGCAAGCGCGATCTTATTCATCATACCAGCCTCGTAAGCAGGGAAAGGAAGTCCATGCGCTCCCCTATTGCTGTTGAGAAATCTACTATAAATACGTCAACCACGGTAAGGCTAAGCAACGGAAGGAAAGTAAGCCCTATGGCCACGAATGCCCCGTATATCGCATATGCCCTGAAGAGCGGCACAATGACCGGGAGCAATGACTGTGCATAAGCCGCATTGCTAAAGTGCCCCAGGAATAAACTGAAGGTGTTGCTAACCCATGTGGCAATCATATTGACAATGGTCCCTACTACGCTTCCGGCAGGGCAGGTAGCCCCAAAGGCCGCTCCTATACCGAATGAGAACTGGCAGAACTGCACCTCGGCCGTGTCCAACGCATGCGTCAAGAATCCAAGTGTTACTGCAGTCATGAGCGGGTATATAATCCCTATGCCAAGCGCAAATGCGATTAGCGCGCCTCCAAATGTCCTGGTCACTCCAAACGACCTTGCAATAAGCCCTACGGCCATGAGTATGGCGTATATTATCCCTGAAGCCGAGATGAGCATGAGCTGCACCTGGCTTAATATGAAGAATAGGTAAAGAGAATTCAGTAACGGTACAAAGTAGTGGAATACGGGCTGTATCGGCATGAAATTTAAGGGTATCACAAGGCCTATGTTGTAAGAGGCGAAAGAACCCGTATTTATCGGACCTGGGCTGTCTGTATAATCTGGCTCTCCAGATTCTACCTGCCCGTCAGACGCCCCTATCCCGCCAACCCCGCCGCCACCCACCACGCTAGGCAAGATCGCACTGGTTGCCAGCTGTGAAGGGAAGTACAATGTGGCTGTAGGCGTAAGTGAAACTAGGGAAGCGACATAGAATGTGGATGTTGCGAAATTCTGCACATCCTGGTTGAATTGGTAGGTGTCACAGACCGAGAGGAAATAGAGGTTATCGTAGCTTACGGCCGCCTGCCCTGGTGGCGGAGGCTGCGCACTTAGCGTTGTTATGGCATTTCCGCATTCGCTGCTGACAAGGCCTATGCCGTTCATGGCGCCATATACTGGAAGCGTGGCAACCAGTGCGCCGAAGGCTATGAAGATGAAGATCAGCACCAGAGACGCAAGCTCGTCGTATACCTTTGTGCGTATCCACGTTCTCATCTGCGTGTTGCCGAATGCTGGGCTTAGCATGTACATCATTGCAAGTATTGCTACGACCAGTATGACACCTATCGCTGCTATGCCTGCTCCTATGACATACGGTGATGTTATGTCATAGCATATGCCAGTGCAAGATCCTGCCGCTGCAGCCTGCTGCGGCGCATACGCTAATACCGCGAGGGCAACTATCATCACTATCACGAAGCTCCCTTTTCTCATATGCTTCCTCTCTTTACGGTTACACGTGTAATCATTATAGCACCTTGCCAAGGATCCTGTTGCTTTGCAGCGAAGGCGCTCCAAGAATATCTCCAAGGAATTCCAGCAGGTCGTACGCTATTATGAATGAAATTATCAGTCCGATCATCTGTAAGACGGCATAG
This sequence comes from Microcaldota archaeon, assembly GCA_021848065.1. Classification (GTDB taxonomy): domain Archaea; phylum Micrarchaeota; class Micrarchaeia; order Micrarchaeales; family CABMGC01; genus JAJZNA01. The sequence goes on along the minus strand of JAJZNA010000001.1, from coordinate 3,421 downwards.
GCAACCACATTGGTGAAATCTATTACATTCTCGAACATCGTCACTCCGAATGAAGTCTCGCCTATTATCGAAAAGACCGCATCGAGATAGCCTTTTGCATCTGAGTAAATGCTGCTCCCAAGATTTCCAATGGCCTGCCCGCTGTTGCAAAGGGACTGGGTTGAAGGGAATGTCCCGGTTCCACCGCACAATGTAATGCTATTCACGTTTACCTGTGAGAATGCATAGAGAAGCGCAGGCAGGAAAATGTAAAACGAGATGAATAGGGCCAGCATTGACCCTCCGGCAGCACGCGTCCACGGGAAGCACCTCAGCACTATGCCTACATAGAAGAATATCGGGAAGAGGAAATATATGACAAACAAGAGTATCACAACCAGCGCACCCATGCTTATTATGGCGAAAGAAATTGCCTCTTCAGACCATAGGGTTGTCAGCAGTGTCTGGACTCCTGTGAATGGCTTGATTGCGAATCCGAATGCGTTTGGATCAGCGTTGACTATGGTGCTAGTAGTGCTTTCCACAAAGAAGAGATAGAGCACAACGCTGATGTAATTATACAAGTTATTATTTATTATGGAATTTTCGTAATTGTTGCATACGTTTATGAATAATCCTGGCGAAGCGTTGGATCCAGCTGCGCCAGATGGCGGCGGTGGCAGCACTGAGCTGCTTCCTGCACCCGCAGCAGCAAGATTTCCGAAGAAGATGGAAGCATTGTTGAATATATAGAATCCACCTACCAGGACAACTATTATTATGATTATGTTCGCGAGTACCTCTACATACTCCCTTCTTACATAATCAACCAGCTTGTTAATGCCGAAGGCCCTGCCTATGGCATATAATATGCCATCCAATGCCAGAATAAGAAGGATTATCAGCAGGCCTATGCCTAGCAAGTAATTGAAGTTTGATCCGTTTGTAAGCCATTGGCTCACGAGCGGCGTGCCGCCGGCGTACGCAGCGCCTTCTTGAAAGAGCGTATTGCAGTTGAAAACAGCCTCGGCTATGCCTTTCCCCGGCGCCTCTGCGGGTATTCTCGAGGGGCCTGCGCTTGTGCTTCCAAGGAGCATGGAAACCGGGGATACTGCTCCGGCTATAGCTACTGCCATCATCAGGAAGGCAACAGCCATATAGCTCTTTTTGTTCATCTAACCACTTTATACGAACCTCCCGAGGCCTATAATGTTTGTGTCCCCGCCCAACAGTCCAGAGAGTCCTACCACTGCTGATAATGCTATAAGCACGTTTAGTATCGGCACTATGAACCCTGTCACAGCCATAACACCGTAAACGTGCCAGATGGCTTCGTCTGCAGCGACCATGTTCTGCGGTGTGAAACAGTTCCAGTTCTGCTGCTGCCCTCCTGTTATTATCGCCGGCAGTATTGGAAGGTGGGTTGGCGCAGCTCCTTCACCTCCGACTATGCTCCCTATGAAACCTGACAATCCACCTGTCACCACAGACGTACCCGCCCCTAATCCTGGTATTAGGTATTCGGACGAATAGAGCATTTCCATGGCAAGCAGGTTGGAGCTGTCCGGATAGCAGCCGTAATAGTTGAGCACCTCTGACACCCTGGGGAAATTGAAGAAATCTATATTGTACTGTATTGCACTTGCCATGCTTGAGGCTGAGCCTGCGGCCGGCCCCGGACTCGAGAGAGGCAACTCGTTTATTGCCATGTCTGGCAGTGAGTTGGCTCCTATGAGCTCTATGCAGCTTCCAGGCCCTGTTGTCGTGGCCGGGGTCGGTGTCAGCGTGCTCACTATGCCGCTAGGATTATACTGGCAGAGCTGGTTGCCATTTGAGAGAGAGGTGTACTCAAACAGGTACATTATAGGGTATATCACCAAAGCAACCATCACCAAGGCAATGACAAGGCCGCCTGCCCTGCGGGTGTATGAGAACGTCCTGAGCAGGATGCCCGCAGCAAGAAGATATGGCCACCAATAAAGCATTACAAGGATTCCGGTCATTTGCAGGAAGAAAAGGTAGAATATCAGACTGGCAGTTATTTCTACTGGTGGTAATGACACTCTCTGGTAGTAGTATCCAACGAATGGTGTGTAAGAGTACATTATCTTGAACGCGTCGTTGCCGTTGAGCGGGTTGGCGCACTGCAGCGCACTAGCCAGCCCTGACGGAGGAGTTGGATACCCGACACAAAATACCGTTAGCGACTTCAGACTCCTCAGCCATCCGGAGGTGCCTTCAAAATAATACAGCGAATTAAGGTTGCCCAGAGTCTGGTTGGTCATGTTGGCTGAGATTACGTAGGCAGCGGCAAGGCCGTAATCTAGATTCGTATTTATGTTGTTGCTCTTAGCCGCTTTCTCCACTATGTCGGAGCACACAATGTTTGTCGGGCTTGGCTGCCCGCCTGGATACGTATATGTGCTGCTTGTGAACTGGAACTGCGAGTCAGCCAGCGGTGCCGCTGTGCATACATTGCTTATCGCAGTTGGCGATACCACCAGGCTCTTTGTCGAGGTCAGAGTAGCCCCAAAGACTCCAAGGACCCACACTATCACTATGACTAAGATCGCCGTGCCTACTGCCTGCCAGAATTCAGTTATGGCCATTGTCTTGGCCTTCTGGTTGTTCAGCACCACGCCTATTAAATAGTACACGCTGGTCAGGGCAAACGAGAGAAGAATGGCAGCGAATACGGCCGGCAGCCAGCTTGTGAATGCCTGGTAACTGTTTGTAATGCTGGGCACAGGGCTTCCGCTTGCAGAGAGCAGGTTAGAGGCTCCAGCTATGAAGATGAATGCGCCGAGCAATACGAAAGTGTATTTTATGTGCATCAAACATTACCCCAGAAAGGCCCTGCGCCTAATATGTTGGGGGCAGCATTCAGCGCCTTTGTCAGTCCTTGTGCAAACCCTATAGTTATCGCTATGTCTAAAGCTACAAGGACAATGCTCTCGAACATATATTCGGCTATCTCATATCCGAACCCAGCTATGATGTCCGGGACATCGAACAGTATCTTGAGCGAACCAGTTATAATTGAGCCCAGTCCGCCCTGCCCTGAGAATACTCCACTGTAAAACGCCACCGGCACCTGTGTCACCCCGCCGCCAGGGCCGACTATGTTGGCTGCGCTGTTTGCAGTAAAGAGAGAACTGACCGGCAGGCTCGCGAATTGGGTGAATTGCACATAGTCTGCGTATGGGTTGCAGTTCTGCGAAGTGAGTTGCAGCGGGGTTCCAGTCCCGATATAATTGCTGCAATACATCCAGTTAACAACGTAATTGTTCAGGGTTATCGTGATCGGCAGGATGAAATAGAAGGCTATCGCTATAGCCAAGAAGGAATTTGCTGCCTCCCGTAACCTGGGACCCCCGAAGGGCCATGATCTTATCACTATGGTCAATGGGAGCAGAACGGTCAGCGCCAGGGCCTGGGTTAT
>JAJZNA010000004.1 GCA_021848065.1 Microcaldota archaeon | reverse complement strand
TATCATAGGCATCGCCCTTGCAGCGCTCTTCGAACTTGGGGTCTTCAACAGCGCTAACTACGCGCCCAGGGCGCAGCCAGGCTCATGTTCGGTATCAAAGGCTTCCTATCCGGTATCCCTGCAGGGAATCTGCACCAATGAGATACCGCAGTTCACGGCGCAATTCAACGGGCAGACCAGCAATGCGGTCTTGTCAGAGATAGGCCAGGAGGGTAACACGAATTCAATAACTTTCACTGTATGGTTCAATACAATCTCCCTTCCTAGCACTATGCCTGCATGGCCAATGGTATTCGGGGATACAAATGCCGGCACAAGGGAAGGATACGACCTCTATGTTTCGGATTCATCTGGATATGTTGGATACGTAACCTTCGAAAGGTTTGACGGCTGCTGTGGCTATTCGTCGGCCTCACACGTGAGCTCATCACTGCCAATATCCTCGGGCACGTGGTATTTTGCGGCCGGAACATTCGATGGTAACACCCTCACCCTTTATCTCGATGGCACGCCTTATGCGGTTTCCGGGTCTGGAAACATAACGCCAAACCTGAGGATGAACCTGGGTGCAGGCGACGCAAGCTATGCTCCCGGATCAGGCAACTATGGGAACTTCCAAATATCCAATTTCCAAGTGTATGACACTGCGCTTTCTCAAAACTCCATCGAGTCGCTGTATCAGGAAGGCATCGGAGGAGCCCCTATAAACCTGCAGAGCCTGATAGGCTGGTGGCCGCTCAATGGCAACACCAATGACTACTCGGGCAATGGCAATAATGGCACTGCATATAGTGTGGCATACTCCTCTGGATGGGCCTCAGGCTATTCCCAGCCTTGATCAAGGCTGAAAGGGAAAGCCTTTATTTATGTAGTTGCACATGATGATATCATGGCCAAGATAATTAGGGACGAAGTAGTGAAGGCCCTCAAAGGATGCGTTGATCCTGAGATAGGGCTAAACATAGTGGATCTGGGGCTGATACACGATATCAGCATAGATGATAGCAACAACATCAAGGTGAAGCTTACCATGACCAGTCCCATGTGTCCTGTGACCAGCGTCATACTTGCAGACGTTCAGCTCAGGGTTGAGCACCTCCACGATGTCGGTTCTGTAGATATAGACCTTGTCTGGGATCCTGCGTGGTCTCCAGAGATGATAAGCGAGGAGGCCAGGATGAGCATGAACATCTAGCATGCCTATGGCGTATTTGCATGAAGCTTGTATCCCTAAACATTCTCATGGGTAAGATTACTGAACCGCTTCTAGAATTCCTGCAGAGACAAAAGAGTGATACGGATATCTTCTGCTTCCAGGAGGTCTGGGAGGCGCCTTCAAATTCTGAGATCGAAGCCAATCCTATAGAAGGCTCTGTGCCTGACACTTATTCAAGGCTTGCGAAGGCGCTTGACGGATTTGATGGGTATCTCGGTCCGGCACAATCATCCTTCGGGCAAAGGAAGGCGACGTTCGTCTCAAAACGCCTGACCGTAGGCCACAGTGGAGAATTGGGCCTGTGCGAAAGGGAGCGCATAGACTTCGCATCCAGAGGGTTCGAAAGGGGATCCGGGATGCAGTGGCTCTCACTCTCTGTCAACGGCAAGACGCTCACGCTAGGCAATGTGCATGGTTTTTGGACTCCTGATGGAAAAGGGGATATACCGCAGAGGATACGCCAGTCAAAGACGCTGCTCGAGTTCATGGACGGTAAGCAGGGGCAGAAAATCCTATGCGGCGACTTCAACCTAAACCCCGATACTGAAAGTGTGCGCATGATTGCTGAAAAGTTCAGGGACCTTGTAAAAGAATACGGTGTAAAGACAACGCGCAGCCGGTTATGCAGGCCGGGCATAGGCTTATTTGCCGACTACATGTTTGTTTCAGAAGGAATCAAAGTAACTGGCTTCTCAGTGCCCGATGAGGAAGTCTCAGACCATCTGCCACTGCTTCTTTCATTCGAGATATTATAACTTAAAAAACAAAAAAGAAAAAGAAACCGTCTAATCGCAGTACAGTGCCATCAGTTGTTCTTCTCGAGATCCCTTATCCTGTCAGAGACTCCTTGCGCCTCCTTCTCCAGGTTCTCTTTGTACTCCTTGAGGATCTCTATCTTCTCCTCCTTCGTCAGGAAATTTCGCATGCCGCTTCCACATCCACACATTCCATCTCCGTGCATCTTCTATCACCAAATATAGGATATGCTATAATATCTATTTAAATATATAGTATATCCTATATGTACGAAGGTCAACATGGCTTACGTCGAAGGATGCGATATGAGGGGTTTCCTCTCATTCCAGATACTATGGCTTTTGTCGAGAAGGGATATGCATGGCGAAGAGATAGCCGTTGAGATAGAGCGTAGGCGCGGGGAGAAACCAAAGGCAGGAACCCTTTATCCGGCATTGAAGGAGCTTAGCGACAAGGGCCTGATAGAAGGCAAGAAATCCGGAAGGATCATAACATACACCCTCACAGAGAAGGGAAGGACTGCTGTGAATGATGCAAAGCTATATTTCGTAAAGTGCTTCGGTGACATCTTCTCCGGGGATGCCGAAGTAAATGTTGGTGCAAGGGCTGGAACTAAGACCTGACAAGTGCAGCGAAGCCTTCCTGGGGCAAAGTGCCCTGATAAACCATCCTGTAGCTTCGATTTCCTTGCTCGTCTATTTTTACCCATTCATTGGAGTACCATGCTGCTTGCGGCTCTTCGCATCCAGATGGGACGAAGAACGTGCCATTTTCAGTGTCCATGGCTATGGCATCACCCCTAATCTCATCGCCTCTAAGCACGTCCCTCCCAACTACTTTCATTGGGCTGCCTCTGACCCCTTTCTCAAGCGCTATTATTGTGCTTATGCTAGTGCCAGATGTCTGTTTGTCCATGGCGCTTCCCCCAAAAAATGCCACGCTATCCGCTCTTATTTGCATAGCTCTGGACAGTGCATCAGGTACAAATACGTCTCCAGTGATATGGGCTATAAGCCCTACCTTAAATTGATGATTGTAGGCTGCAAGCACGATGCACGAAAGAACTCCGCTAGTGGCTATGTATCTAGAACCAGGCATATCCGGCGATCCATATGCGAATCCCATTTCACCTATAAGAATTGAATCGCGCCTGGGCAGTTCCCTCCTTTCAAGATCTTTGAGCACTCCCATTCGGTCATGCATTGGGATTTGCCGCGAATTCTTAGGTTTTTGTGGCATCAAACAACACTGATCATGCTCTCCAGGCAAGACTTTTGCAGGGCGCTGTATACTCTAAAGAGTTACTTCATGTTGATTGTGGGGTGCGCCGATCCCACAGGCTTCTTTCCGTATAGCAGCATCATCATGAGTGCGAACACTGCGATAAGCAGCCACATCAGGTTGCTGTAGACCATTGCCACTATTCCTGCCCCAGGTGCCGGTGGCACGTTCTCCTGGACATTGACTGACTGTACGTTTGCTGTTGCAGCAGCCTGGGTTGTATTGGCTGCATGCAGGCTAATCGTCTCTGCCTGTGCCATGCTAGCTAGGATAAAGAACATCACAACTGGAAAGAGGGCAAGTATTGCCATATTGGCAGGGATTTTCATTAGGTTCATGCAAAGCACCATTCGAAAAAGGCAGGCTCAAGCCTGTCGAATTAAACATTTTGCATCTTTTGGTTCTGCGGGCCAAATCGTGTAGCCATCCTGGTCGCGAATGCGCCGCCACGCAATATAACTAGCTCTAGAGTCCTATTTAAATATTGGCGTTTTTTACAATTTTACACATGCGCATTGTTTTTATGCAACATGTACTGCCGGCTACCTACATGCCCAGGCCAAAGCGCTGCAGCACCTAAGAAAACAATCCAGGCTTATTTGCGTAGGGACGACTTGTATATGCCTATTGCAGGCTCGCTGTCCATGTCCTCTGTTGCACTGAACAGGTCCATCTGCTTCCCGTCGCGCATTACCTGCGGGTTGCCCAGGCATTCTGCGGCCTCTGCATATGTCATGCCTCCTGAAATCATCTTCCTTATGAGCAGGGGCTTTTGGTCCTCAAGGCGCGCTCCAGCCAGCTTGCCGAAGAAGTTTGATATCTCTGCCACAGCCTCGAAAGGCCCGGCAGAGAGGTGCACGCAGTTGTTCGCTATTGTCACTTCCTCGAAGCCATACTCCTTTGCATCCTTGTATAGGATTCCGCGAATAGACTGCTGATCTGCCTTTTCAGGGAATGTGGCTCCAACCATTATGTTCTTGAGCGTCTTCCAGTCCGTGTTAGAGTGTATAAGCATTAGCACTATCTTGTGCGAAGGGTCTGTGAAGTATGCCAGCTGCTTGGGGTGGAATCCGTTAACCAAGACCACCTTCTTCCCATCCTTGTCGAGCAGCCTCACATAGAATCCGCTTCTTATCTTTGTGGACTTCTCCGCAAACCAGGCCGTATCCAGCATGTCGCTGTCCTCTTTTGGATAATGGTCAAGGTACTCGTGGCCTCCAAGGATCTCATAGCTTCCAGGGGAAAGGCTAAATGCCTCCTCTATCTTCTTCTTCCCCTCAGTGTCTACTGTCCTTGACGCAGATGTGGATAGCACGTTTATGAAGCCATAGTGGCTGCTCATTATCCTGTGCCTATCCAGCGCCTTCCCTCCAACAGCCGAAATGCCATCTACGACTGCGCCGAACTTGCTAAGCGTGTCAAGTACCATCTGCACTGTCTTGGCCGCATTCTCCTCGCCAAGCATGAAAACCTCTGGCTTTATGAAGAACAGCAGCTCATTCTTCCACTCCCCCTCCCCTATCCTTGCCGGTTCTATTATGTCAAAATCCTTGCAGTCAATGGCAGCTCTGGTTATTCTCATGGCAGCATCTTTAGGGTCTATCATTTTCTCACATCAATACATTGCAATCAAACTATTAAATATGTGACTGCTTCATAATTCTAAGGCAGCACCACAGCTTCAGAGGCGATACTTTTGATAAGGCAACCGATAATAACAGTGATGGGCCATGTGGACCATGGCAAGACTTCACTGCTCGACAAGATCAGGAATACAGCCATAGCCTCAAGGGAGGCTGGCGGAATAACCCAGCACATAGGCGCGAGCGAGGTGCCAATAGATGCGGTGCAGAAGATATGCGGCCCGCTAATGGCCAAGATGGGCGTAAGCCTAAGCATACCTGGCCTGCTGTTCATAGACACGCCTGGGCACGAGGCATTTACAAACCTGAGGAAGAGGGGCGGATCAATATCAGACCTGGCAATACTCGTTGTAGATGTGACAAAGAGCTTCGAGCCGCAAACCTACGAGGCCGTGGAAATACTAAAAGAGTACAAGACTCCGTTCATAGTGGCTGCAAACAAGATAGACGTCGTGACCGGATGGAGGTCCCAGGCCACATATTCCTTCTCGGAATCCATAAAGAGCCAGCAGCAGAACGTGGTCGAAGACCTTGAAGCCAAGATATACTCGCTTATAGGGAAATTGAGCGAACTGGGATTCGCAAGCGAGAGGTTCGACAGGGTAACGGATGTCAAGAAGGAGATATCGATAATACCTCTCAGTGCAAAGACCGGGGAGGGCATTGCAGAGCTGTTGATGTACGCGACCGGCCTTTCTCAAAGGTTCCTTGGGAAGAGGCTGGAGATAGATCCCCAGGATCCAGGAGTCGGCGGCATAATAGAGCTCAAGGAGGAGAAGGGGCTTGGCCCTACCATAGATGCGATACTATACAACGGCACACTTAGCGTAAATGACACGATAGCTTTTGCTACACCCGAGGGTGTGAAGACCGCAAAGATACGGGCCCTTCTGCGCCCAAAGCCAATGCAAGAGCTTAGGGAGTCATCGAGCAAGTTCTACTACGTCGATTCCGTCAGTGCCGCAGCCGGAGTGAAGATAAGCGGCTCTGGCCTTGACAACGCCCTTGCCGGATCGCTGATAATATCCACACGCAGCAAGGATTATGAGAGCGAGATAAGCTCCGAGATAAAGGAGGTGTTCGAGGCTGACAAGGTCGGCGTCATACTGAAGGCAGATACCATAGGCAGCATAGAGGCCATCTCCAGGCTGCTCAAGAGCATAAATGCAACCATAAGCAAGAAGAGCCTCGGAAAGATAACAAAGAGGGACATACTGGACGCATTCTCCATGCGCGCAACAGACCCGGCGCACGCGGTGGTACTCGCTTTCAATGTGGATATGGAAGACGATGCCAGGGCCGAGGCCGAGGCCACTGGCATAGATGTGATACGCGCAGACATAATCTACAAGCTCATAGAGGATTACAAGGCCTGGGTGGACAATGAGAAGAAAAGGGAGAGCCAGATGCTGGAGAAGACCCTGAAGTTCCCTGGCATGGTGCGCATACTGCCAAACTCATGCTTCAGGATGTCACACCCGGCTGTATTCGGTGTGGAAGTTATCTCTGGAAGAATAAGGCCATCGTATATGATGATGAAGGAAAACGGCACAATGGTTGGGAGGGTAAAGGAGATACAGGATAATGGCATAAGCAAGACCGAGGCAAAGCCGAAAGATAGCGTGGCCGTCTCAATGGAGGACGTCACGTTCGGCAGGCAGATACGGGAGAACGACGTGCTTTACACATTCATCTCCAGCGAGGAGATACGCGCCCTAAAGTTCAAGTTCAGCAGCATGCTCAATGATGATGAGAAGCTGCTTCTTGACAAACTGTCCGAGATAAATTCTGCTTCTGGAAACACCGGGTGAGCGGATGGACAACATAACCGTTGGGGATTACACCATACCCTGCGTATTTGTCCAGAAGCCATGGATACGAAACACGTACCTGCGCTTTGAAGACGAGAAACTCGTGGTAGTGTCAAGGAACCAGGGCAATGCGATGCGTGTGCTGGACAAGCACCACGACTGGATAATGAAGCACTATTCGCAGATAAAGAGTTCGGTGCGCATGTTCTCCACTTCGGGAATGCTTTTCAACGGGACCCGCATGCCTGTCAGATTCACTCAGCATTATGGCAGGCCCAGGGTGGAGATTTCCGGTGACTCCATACTCGTGCTATCAAGATCAAACGATGCAGCCGAGCGTGCGCTTGAGCGATGGCTCTCCAGGCAGACCATCCTTGCCACAGAAAGTGTGGCATGCGAGAAGGCATGTGCGATAGGCAAGGCCAAGCCTTCAACCCGCACGAGGCGCTTCAGGAAATGGGGCGTGTGCAGGTCAAACAACACCATAACTTTCAATACGTACGTGTGCATGCTCCCTGCCGAACTGCGCGATTACATCATATCACATGAGGTGGCCCATCTGGCGCAGATGAACCACTCGCGCAGGTTCTGGGAGGTAGTGGGCAGGCTATGCCCTGAATACCGCACACTGAGGAAGAGGCTCAAGAATTACGACAGTAGGCGCAGGCCCGTGTTTGCCGACCCTGCGGCATAATCAAAATAACCCTCGACCTATGCGCTTACTGCTGCTGTGCGATGGCCGCAAAGGGCATTGCCTCGTAAATAGCTAAAAGTCAGAACCCGTTTTTGCCACTTTCTTCACGGCATCTATCATCTCGTAGTAGTCCCAAGGCGTATACTTCTTAGCAGCTTCAGGATCCGCGAGCTCTTTTTCGAGCTTCTCTATGGAAATAAATCTGACCTCGCCAACCTCTTCTTCTTGGAGGTTTGTAGGCAATTCATCAAGCCTGTATAAATAGGTACTGGCAAATTCCCTGCTGTGGTAATTAAGCTTCTGATTGTCGTATGTGGTCTTGCGCCTTGCCACTTCAACCAATTCTTCTGGTTTCACTCCAACACCCAATTCCTCGTGCAATTCCCTTACTGCAGCCTCCTCAAAATCCTCACCGCAAGATACATGGCCTGCAACTGAGATGTCCCACAGTCCTGGCCATGTGAGCTTTGTCTTTGCACGCTTCTGTAGTAATATCTCCCCTTTCGAATTGTATATCCATATGTGTATTGCCTTGTGCCATAATGCCTTTTCATGGGCTTCGCTCTTGGTCTTCACTATGCCTGTAACTTCACCATGCTCGTCTAGTATGTCTACCAATTCCTCTGCAGAACTGCCGTGCACCTGTGCTATATCCTTGGCGGTGCTATCTTCATTGCCATTGTGCCTTGCTACGTCCATATTATCTGTTATTGTACCTACCATTTAGCCGCCTTACGTGCCGCATGCGCGGAGAGTTCCCAGTATGATGAGACATAGTACATTATGCAGGCAACAGTCTTCATATCCTCTATCTTGCCTTTCCGCACCATCTCCACTGCCTCGGGGATGGTGAATGCCCTTATGTCCATGACCTCGTCCTCTTCCCTGTTTATTCTTGTCTTCTTCAGGTCAGTGGCAACGTAGGCATACTCAAGCTGCGTCCTGAGCCCCGGGCTCGTATAACCCTTGAACATGAACTTCAGGAGCCCGAGCCTGTATCCCGTCTCCTCGCCAAGCTCTCTGGCAGCTGCCTGCTCAGGGGTCTCGCCTTCGTCTATATGCCCCGCAGGGACTTCGTATATGTGCTTGCCTATTGCATGCCTGCGCTGCCATTCGAGGAGTATCCTGCCATCTTCCAGGATCGGCAGCACCGCAACAGAGTCCGGGCCCTTCACTCTTTCAAAGGTAAATTTCTTGCCTTTTATCCTGAAGCTGAACTTCTCGAGGCTGAACATCTTGGATTTGAATATTACGTCCGACACTTTCTCACCTAATCTCGACAAGGAAGCCCACACTCTTTAGAGGTGGGATGAATTGTCGAGTGCAAGTGTTATAACTCCTTGTAGCTAAATATGTTCGGTTGATAAAGTGAAACGTGCTATACTTTTGCAGATTGATAGCATAACTGTTTCCAAAAGAAACATTCTCAAAGAATTCTCTCTGAAGGCAACTTCCGAATTCAATAGCCTCTGGGAAGAAAGGAATTTCTGCAATAAATTCATGGATTTTCATAG
>JAJZNA010000021.1 GCA_021848065.1 Microcaldota archaeon | reverse complement strand
GTATGTGCCTGCGGCAAGGTTGCCGACGTTGGATATGAACGAGCCCGTTCCGCTGCCAAGGCTCGTTGCCGCGGATGTGCATGAGCCGCCCAATGACGACGTAGGGCAGTACCTTATGCCGACGCTGTCGGTTGGGACGGTGGTTATCGCATTTGCATCGTCAGTGTTCCCTATTGCATTGAGGCTGCTCTCTAAAGTGAGCGTGACCGATGGCACCGTAGGTACGGGTATTGCATTGAAGGTTGCAGTTATTACCCCGTTTGATGTGGCATATGCAGTGGATCCCTGCGATGCAGGATTATTTACAAATGCGCTGCCAGTTTCATTCCAGCTGTTGAAATAGTAGCCCGAAGGTGGGTTTGCGCGTATATTGTAATCGGCACCCTTCACCATCTGCACGTACGTACCAGAGGGATATGGGACTCCGTCAAAACTTATAGAGCCCATTCCTGCAGGGTCTGTCAGCAGTTCCACTTTGAACAGGTCGCTTATAGTAGATGAGACATAGGTTGTCCCGGAGCCTGAAGACCTGTAAGTTGCAACAGTATGCCCACAGTTGTTTGCGGTGCACTGCGAGTAAGTGACCTGGAAGCGTGGATTCAGCTGCGTGCCAAGGGAGGGATGGTAATCGCCTATTGTGACTTTGCACACAACCTCGGCCCCTGGAAGCGCATTCTGGGGGAAGCAGCTTCCGACATACTGCTTCTGCGAGGAGGTCGGTGCAACGACAAATGAATTGGATGCGAAGTGTATTGTCTGGCCCAGGTTGTTGGTGAACGCGATTATTGCCTTTGACTGGGTTCCGTTGCTTGCAACAGTGAGCTGCTGGCAGTTGATCTGCGCGGAGATGTAGCATGATGAAGGGACATTTGTGGAAGGGCCCTTGTTTAGCAGGAACATCCCTACCGCAGCCAGCACTATCACAAGTATTATCAGCGCTGCCGTAAAGATCGAAAGGTATTCTACGGATGTCTGTGCCTTGTTTTTCCCAGCCTTTGCTTTGGCGTCCTTTCTCTTTGAGGTGGCCACATGTACCGTATTGCTTTAAGCATGAAAATTTTTATAATTTTTGCTGCTTGGAGGGTATCGCGGGGCGCCAGTTCATTCCATGGTGCCTAGCTCCTGGAGCCCCAGCTTGGCCAGTGCCCTTGCCTGGTTGTCGTAGTAGCCTCTGCAAAACTCGTTTATCGACCTGAGGTCCCTGACTCCGGCCCGATTTAGCTTCTCCAAGACCTTCGCCCTGCGCTTCTCCTCCACTATTATCTCGGTCGGGGAGAATCCGGTCGCCTTGGAGAGGACGTCCCTGTAGGTGACGCTTGGCAGTATGTCGGAGGCCATCTGGGTCTTGTAATCATAAGTGTAAAGGTCGGAGAGCAGCACCTGGGTCTCTATGCCTGAAGTCTCGGCAACCTGCACTATCTTCCTGTGCTTCTTGTGCTCTATGTTGACCTGCGCCACCACGGCTAGGGCATCTATGAGTGGTATGGTGTCCCTGCTTATCTTCATCGGGTCGTGTTCGAGCCTTGTGACTATATCCCTTGCAGTGTTTGCGTGTATGGTGCTCATGACAATCTTTCCTATGGTCATTGCGGCTATCATGTCCTTTGCCTCTGCGCCCCTCACCTCGCCGATTATGACAAGGTCTGGCCTCATTCTCAGCGCGTTCTTTAGCAGGTCTTCCAGGGAGACCTCTGGGCTCGTCTCAAGGTTGACGCAGTTCTCCTGGGTGCTTGTATTGATTTCGTAAGTTTCTTCGAGGACGAGGATCCTGGCCTCAGGCCTGAAGAAGCTGAACATCGCATTTATGATGCTGGTCTTTCCGCTTCCGGGCATTCCCCCTACGAGAAGGTTTGCAGGCCTTACGCCCAGCCCGTCCGCATACAGCCAGAATCTTGCGGCAAGCTGATAGCTGAGCTCTCCGCTGTTTATCAGGTCTATTATGCTGAATGCCTTTGGCTTGAAGTTTCTTATGGTTATTGCCGGACCTAATGGGGAGTCGACTATGTTGCATCTCGATCCGTTGGGGAGGTGGACGTCGTATATGTGCTTGCTTGCGGTCTCGGATGTTGCATACATCCTGAGCTTCCTAACAAACATCTCCAGCTCCTCCCTTGTAGCTATCTTCTCAGGGGCCATTATGTCCCCATCAGGGGACTTGTACGTGAACACGTTCTTCGTGTTGTTTACCATTATGTCCTCTACGCTTTCATCGTAGAGATATCTGTCTATGGGCTCGAATGTCTTGGCGTCCTTCACTATGCGCTCTATCTTTGACTGGTCTGCGGCAGGATCTACGGCCTTTACAACGCCCTCGATGTACTTCCTTATGTCTTCTTCCTCATGCATCTTGCCAAGCTTGCTGTCAAGCATGTCGAATACTCTTGCCTCGAGAGACGCAAACCCATCATCAGCCATACAAAGCCCACCTGATATGCGCATCTTGCGCACAATTTGTATTATAATATTATGCTGCATTTATTATACCTGGCTTCGCTTCCCGGAATTATGTGCGCGCATTTATACAAACTTTTACGCAGAGGCATCTCCTGAAAGGAGTCACATTTATTACCTTTGACATTCCAAAGAGGATCAATGGACGTTCTGGACTACGATGTCCTGATATTGGGAAGCGGGATAGCGGGTTTGACTGCTGCGATACACGCATACAGGAGTTCTGGAGGAAAGGTAAGGATTGCGATAGTATCAAAGCTGCACGCAATGCGCAGCCACTCGGTTGCGGCTGAAGGCGGAGTGTCTGGTGTCCTCTATCCCCAGCTTGACAAGGATTCTGAAGAGCTTCATGCATACGACACGGTCAAGGGATCGGACTATCTTGCAGACCAGGATGCTGTGGATGTCCTGGTCAAGGGCGCACCAAAGGAGATAAAGTTCTTTGACCACATAGGCGTGCCATGGAACAGGAGGGAGCAGGGAAGGATAATGCAGAGGCCGTTCGGCGGGATGACAGTGCCCAGGACGGCATTCGCCGCGGACAAGACCGGCTTCTTCATGATGCGCGCCCTGTACGACGAAGTGCTCGGATGCAAGGACATTGACATCTTCCACGAGCATTTTGCCACATCACTGATATTGCAAAAGGACGGCACTTCAGGATTCGTGGCCATGGACCTTGCGAATAGGGAGATCAAGGCATTCAGGTCAAAGTCAACAATAATAGCAACCGGAGGCGCATCCAGGGTCTTCGGGTTCACCACTAATTCATATTCTAACACGGGGGACGGGACTGCGATGGCGTACCGCGCAGGGATACCCGTAAAAGACATGGAGTTCGTGCAGTTCCACCCCACAGCCCTTGTTCCAAGCGGCATACTCATAACTGAGGCCGCGCGCGGAGAGGGCGGCTATCTCCGCAATTCGGACGGCAGGAGGTTCATGGAGGACTACGCAAAGTCCAAGATGGAGCTGGCACCAAGGGATATCGTGTCAAGGGCCATAATAACTGAAATAAATAATGGCAAGGGGCTCGTGGATGACGAGTCCGGCATGAAGTATGTCTACCTGGACCTGCGCCACCTCGAGCCCGGGAAGATCGATGAGAGGCTGCCTATGATAAAGGAGATGACGATAAAGATGCTCAACATAGACCCTAGCAAGGAACAGATACCCATACGTCCCGCCGCACACTTCACCATGGGAGGCATACACACGGACATACACGGCAGGGTGATGAAGAGCCCTACGCAGCCGCATGATGGGCTATGGGCTGCCGGAGAGTGTGCGTGCGTCAGCGTCCATGGAGCCAACAGGCTGGGCAGCAACTCCCTTAGCCAGTGTTCGGTTTGGGGCAGGATGACAGGCACAGCGGCCGCGAAGAAGTCCATGAAGCTTGGCCATGACAGGGGCAGGTTCACAATTGAGGCTGAGCGGGAGGCGGCTGCGCTGGAATCGCTGCTTGATAGGAAGGGGGATGTCAACCCTTACGAGCTAAAGGAAGAGATGCACGAAGTCATGGACACCCATCTTTACGTTTACAGGAACATGAAGGGAATGGCATATGCAAGGGAGAAGCTCAGGTCCATATACAACAGGTATGGCAGGGTGTACGTCTCGGACAAAGGCAATACTTACAACACGAACCTCAGGGACGTGCTGGAGCTCAGGAACCTCATAGACCTTGCTTCGATAATAACCGAATGCGCGATCAGGAGGAAGGAATCCAGGGGAGCACACGTAGTGCTAGAGCACCCGAAAAGGGATGACAAGCGCTACCTTAAGCACACGATAGCGCAGAGGTCCCTGCGGGGCATGAAGGTTTCATACATACCGGTAAAGCTGGGGCAGTTCGAGCCCCAGGAGAGGAAGTATTAGTTGATGGTTTATGGATGGTAATGAGGCGTACGATGTCCGCGGGAAGCAGTCCCTGATATTTCGGCTTTACTGCTCTGACAGGGAGGCTTTCGTGCACATGGTCTTCTACAGGGCGGCGATACTCTTCGCGCCCCTGGCAGTTGTGGCGATGCTATGGTCCGCCTATGCCTATGGCGCCGTCCTCACACCATTCTCAGAGCGCTTCGTGGTTGTCCTTGGCGTCCTGTTCATACCGCAGCTCTTTGAGACGCTTAAAGCGGGATCGATAATATCAAGCGGGGGGATAGCTTTCGGGAAGCTGAACAAATCATTCGTCAGGAGCGCGGAATCCAGGGGCAATGCGATGCTGCAGGCCTACAGGGCCGCACCGTACATAGCCACCGCAGTGTGGATAGCCGCTCTTGCATGGCTTTGCGTTTTGTGGTTGTTATGAGAGCATCAAGATATGAGATATTCATGTATGCAAGCATCGCCGCAGTGCCTGCATTGATATTCCTGATATTCCTGTCAACATACGCCGGGGCCTCGGCAGTGGCATCGGCCCTATCGTATCTTCTCATCATAGCCATGGCAGTCTTCTTCGTGACAGGCGCAAAGGAGGTGTTCGTACACGCACGCTATCAGGAAGGCGCCAGGCCAATATTGCAGGGTGAACGGAGGGTTTACCCGCACATGGGGAGGCCGATACGTGGAGCAGAAGTTGTGTCCCTGAATGTGCGAAGATTCAACAGCGAGACCAACAAGTTTGACGAGGCATCATATAAGGTGAACGCCACAAAGCACACGACGGTGCTTGGCGCGCTCCTTGACATAAAGTCTTACAGCGACAACACGCTTTCGGTTAGGTGCAACTGCAGGATGGGCATCTGCGGCTCGTGCGGAGTCGTGGTTAACGGGAAACAGAAGCTCGCATGCGAGACCAACCTTCTCGAGAGCTCGGAGAACGGAAGCGTCACAGTAAGCCCGATGCTTGGCCACCCGATGCTAAAAGACCTTGCGGACAACTTCGATGACTTCTTCAAGAGGCACATCTCGGTTTCGCCCACGCTTGAGAGGAAGGACGTCAAGGAGAAGTACGCGGCGAAACAGGAGTACAAGATGTCTAAAGAGGACACGGACAAGTTCCTGCCGTACTCGTACTGCATAATGTGCGGGCTGTGCCTTGATGCATGCCCGGTAGTCAACTCGAACCCCAACTTCGTGGGCCCCCAGGCGCTCTCCCAGGCATACAGATACCATGCAGACAAGAGAGACCAGGGCGGCAAGAGAAGGCTCTTCGATGCGGACACAGCGGATGGTGCGTGGGGCTGCGAGTTCGCAGGAGCATGCTCTAGCGCATGCCCCAAGGGAGTCGACCCTGCGGCTGCAATACAGCTGCTCAAGTCAGACATAATGAAGAACATGCTCGAGGAGGAATGAGATGGAGTACAGGACGGACGAGGATGTGCTAGGGAAGGTCAAGGTGCCCAAGGGCGCCTATTATGGCCCCGAGACCCAGAGGACCTTGAACAATTTCTACGCCTCTGGCGTGCGGGTCCCTTTCGGCATGATACGCGCTTATGCCCTGCTCAAGAAGGCAGCCGCTGTTGCAAACGTGAGGGACGGGAAGCTTGACAAGAAAGTTGCAAGAGCCATATCGCAGGCGTGCAACGAGATACTCTCGCACAAGCTTGACGACCAGTTTGTAGTAGACATATTCCAGGCAGGCGCCGGGACATGCACGAACATGAATGTTAATGAGGTTGTTGCGAACAGGGCTTGCGAGATCCTGGGAGGGAAGAAAGGGGAGTATAAGAGGGTGCATCCCAACGACCACGTGAACATGTCGCAGTCGACAAATGACACGGCCCCTTCGGTAGTCCACATAGCAACATACCTTGCGCTTGAAGAGCAGCTTCTTCCCGAGCTCGGCATGCTGGAAGAGGCGCTTCGCGGGAAATCGGTAATGTTCAAGGACATCGTAAAGGTGGGAAGGACGCACCTGCAGGACGCTGTCCCCATGACGCTTGGCCAGGAGTTCTCGGGGTACTATCAGGCAGTGGAGAGCGCGAGGGAGATGGTCTTGGATGCACAGAGGAGGCTGCTAGACCTCCCTCTGGGAGGGACGGCAGTAGGGACCATGATAAACGCCGATGAGAGGTACATGAAGTATGCTGTTGAAGAGCTTGGCAGGCTTACTGGCGCGGACTTCAGGGCCGCAAAGAGAAGGTTCGCGATGATGCAGCAGAGGCTCGAGGAGCTCGCAGTCGCAGACGCCCTAAAGGAGGCCGCCACTGCAATCAATAAGATATCCAACGACCTGCGCCTACTGGCATCAGGCCCGAGAGGGGGGCTTGCAGAGATAACGCTTCCGGAAGTGCTTCCGGGATCGTCCATAATGCCGGGAAAGATAAACCCGAGCATACCTGAGATGGTCAACATGGTATGCCACAAGGTGATAGGCAGCTGCGCAACGGTCACGGAAGCGGCGAACGGGGGTCAGCTTGAGATAAACGTCTTCACGCCTTTGATAGGTTACGAGCTGCTCTTTTCCATACGGACGCTGTCCAATGCTGTGCACGCCCTTTGCGAGAGGTGTGTCAGGGGGATTGGGGCGAATGCGGAGAAGATATCACAGTACGTTGACATGGACATATCCATAGCCACCGCCTTGTCGCCATACATTGGATACGCAAAGGCATCGGAGATAGCGAGAAGGGCATACAAGGAAGGAAAGAGCGTGAAGCAGGTGTGCATTGAGATGAAGGTAATGGACAGGAAGAGGCTTGATGAGGTACTGGACCCTCGCAGGCATCTCGGCAAGGCATGAATGAAGATGGCGCCAGGCATGCATTGGGATTTACATGCCTGGCAATTTAGGAATAAGCGCTATTTTTGATTTGCCTGCGCCAATGGGCTATCTGCAGGTTTATTTGGGAACGGCCGAGTATTTAACTGGGAAGCTATCAAAAAAGGTATCTCCGCATCACATTTCGAGAAGGTCGTTGCCCCCTTTGAAGATGAAGGACCTGAATAATGCGAAGAATAGGAAGGTCTCCATTGCGAACGGGAGATACCCGAAGTACCCTAGCACGGGCATGGCGAAGAGCCTGATTCCGGGGATTGAGAAGGGGAGGTTGTAGTGCCATCTTGGAAAGGCCTGGTAGTTCCAGAACTCCCACATCAGCCCCATTATGAGGCCTGCCATGAACATGCGCAGTATTATTCCCTTTTCCCCTCTGCTGACCTTTTGCACTATGCTGGGCCTGCCGGTGAGGTAATTGAGCGGGTCTATAAGCAGGAATAACCCCACCCACATGAACATGAACCCGTACTTTGGCACAAGAACCGGCATTGCGGACGCCACAGCCCCAAGGGCAACCAAGGCCCATACGGACTTCCGGTACACCGGCGCATTGAACCTATGCAACTGCGCCTTTGAGAGCTTCCTTGCAGCCCTGTCGAAGCGTTTGCCTATCCCTAGGGCACTTACGAGCATGAATGTCTCAAGCACTGCGGGCATTATGGTTGTGAAATCGAAAAGGTGCACGTACCAGACATAGTTTGTGTATATCCAGCTTGCCGTGAAGAGGTTGTATGCCTCGAATATCAGCCAGTATGGCAGTGAGAGGGCCAGCATGAACGCGAACTCCTTTGGGTATGCGGTCAGCATTGACTTTCCCCTTATGTAATGCACTGCGCTGTCTGCCAGGAGTATGTAGCCGTACCATATGAATATGATGTACCATTCGCTGAAAGGCCTTATTCCGGCAAAGAAGTTCGCCACCGTGAGCGCCATGAGGATTATGCCTATATACCCATACCACTTCATCGAAAGCACGCGTCGATACTGCTATTGGCATGAAAATTTTTAAATGCAGGGTTAGAGCTCCCTTAGCGCGTCTATGGGCTGCAGCTTCGATGCCCTCCACGCAGGGTATACTCCGGCGATAAGGCTGACGACCACTGCCACTATGAGAGCTATGGCTATGGTACCTGCATCGAACACTGGCTCATATGAGAGGTTTGATAAGCCAGATGATTGCGACTGCGCACCTGCGCCTGCACCGCCTGCCCTTACCCCAACCGCGCCGCTTTGCGCTGTTGGAGTGGTCTGATGCGATGCCGCCAGGTGTGCGAGGGCTGTGAGCCCATAGGATATTCCCGCCCCAGCAAGTATCCCCAGTATGCCGCCCATGACGCCGATTAGCAGGGCCTGTGACAGGAAGATTGTAAGTATGTGCGAATCCTTGAAGCCTATGGACTTGAGTATGCCTATCTCATGCGTCCTCTCGAAAACGGATATCAGCATCACGTTCATTATGCCTATGGCCGCGACGATTAGGGATATGCCGGCTATTATGAGGAACAGGAGGCTTATCGACCCTATCACCGATGCGGCCGTCTGGAGGAGCTGCTGGGTTGTGGTGACGCTGACTGAACTGCCATATATGTCCGTTATGAACTGCGCTGCGCCGTTCACGGTGCTGGTGTTCGAGGCCTTGACCATGATGATGTTGTATGAGCTCCTGTGGAGCAGGAGCTGCGCTGCAGGCATTGATAATATGACACCGGTGTCTGTGGGCATTGTTGAGGCCCCGTATGACTGGAGTATTCCAACTATAGGGAGTGTGAGTGCGGCTCCATTCTGGCCCGTGATCATGAGCGTTGCAGGCTGGCCCACCGATGCCACCTGCTTGCCTGAGGCCGATGACGGGAAGGCCACATCGTAACCGAGCACGGCTGAAGGGGTGATGGTATCCTGGTACATGCCCCCCTGGTAGAAGTTTACGCTGCCTAGCACCTGCTGGAGGTCTTGCGAAGAGATGCCGATTATAGTGACAGAGACGTTCTGCCCTCCTGAAAGTATGTTGCCCCTGCCGGTGAGGATTGGTATGACTGCAGATGTGTTGGGTATAGATGAGAGTTTGGACAGGTCTGCTGCAGTGAAGCCTGCGCCGCGCGTAGACGTGAGTACTATCGAGGTGGGGCCCAGGGACTCCAGTGAGGTCTGTATCGATGCGCCTATGCCTGCAGTCTGGGACATAAGGGCAACTATAGAGGCCACCCCGATGACTACCATCATTATGGTCAGGGCTGTCCTTAGCCTCTTCTCCTTAAGGTCCTTGTAGCTCAGCCAGAAGATGTCTCTTATGCTCATCCGATCATCAGCAAGGTATGCTCATCGTACGGCCTTGAGGTGCTTCCTTATGGACTTCCTCTCCCGGTAGAACAGCAGCGCAAGAGCGATGATGACTATTATGAGCACCAGCACAAGCAGCCCTTCCCCTGATCCGGATTGGGTGCGCAGGCGCGTGGTGTCGTTTGTAGCAAGCTTGGAGACCTGGACTGGCACGTATATAGTCTTGCTCACATTGTACCTCAGGCTGTTAAGGTAGTTCAGTTTTATCGGCACGTTGTAATTGCCGCTCTTGAGCGATGACTCGGTTACAAGAGTCACTGTGACCGGGCTCTGGCTGTCCGCGGCTATGTCGCCCACGAATACGGAATTTGAGCCGAATGAGGTGAATCCTGGAGGCAGTATCGGCTCCGCGGACACTGCCGTAGCGCTTGAAGTGCCTATGTTGGTCAGTATGAATGATATGGACAGGACCCCTCCCGCGGACGGGGACGATGGCGATATGGCTATGCTTGATGCGCTGAGGTTTATTATCCCGCTTGAGAGGAGCTCCGTGCTGTTGAGTATCTCGTTGAGCGCGTTTCCTGAGTAGTAGCTGCCTGAGACATTCACCGGGAACGCGGTGGATGCGGTGGAGAAGACGTATGCGCTTATGGACCTGAGCACGGACGTGTGGGGGGCTATGGAAGGTATCTGCATTGGCATTGGGGTGAGTAGCGCGGCGTCGGCTGAAGGGAGCCCTGCATACGCTATTATTGACCTCAGCGAGGTGTTCCCGGAATTTGTGAAGTTTATCGTGAGGTTCTGTATTCCCCCGGCCTGGAGTATCAGGGGGGATACCTTGACCGAGAGGGGGCTTCCACAGCTCTGCACCTGGAACGTGACGTTCTGCGTCTCGCTGTCAGTGTAATAGGTGTAATAGTAGTAGTTTATCAGCACGGTGACCTGTATGAGGGAAGATGCGTTTGCATTGACGAATACCGGGACAGTTATCGCTTTGGTGGTGTTTGCGCTTATTGTGCCGGCGCTGATGGTGCTGGAGAGCACGCTCTTGGAGCTCGTCACCCCAAGCTGAATGTTCTGCATGGCAGAGAGGTTTCCCCTGCCCAGGTTTGTTACAAGCATCTGCACGTTATTGGTAGTGCCCCTGCAAAGGACAGGATTGGATGTGGATATGGAGTATCCTGGAGGGCTGGGAACCGGGGAAGGGCCCCCTGTCCCTGCATATACAACAGACATCAGCACCAGTGCGAACGCAAATGCAAAATACGCTTTCATTTTACAACCTCTTTTTCCAATTTCCCATCCCGAATATAGATTATTTTATCGCAATGCTTTGTAGTTTCCAAATTGTGCGTCACCATCACTACCGTAACTTTGTCCTCCCTGCTTATCTTCCTTAGAAGGCTTACCACCTCGTCGCCGGACTTTGTGTCAAGGTTGCCGGTGGGCTCGTCCGCAAGGACTATCACAGGGTCGTTTATCAGCGCCCTGGCTATTGCCACACGCTGCTGCTCCCCTCCGCTAAGCTGCGTGGGCTTGAGCTGCAGCCTGGCGCCCAGGCCCAGCTTTGTGAGCAGCCTGTCGGCCTTGGCCTTGCGCCTTTTCTCATCCATTGGATTTACCATCAAAGGCAGCTCCACGTTCTTTTCAGCATCCAGCCCGTTTATCAGGTTGAATGCCTGGAAGACGAAGCCCAGCTTCTTGTTCCTGAACTCCGCAAGCCTGTCCCCGGTTATCTCGGAAGTTGGCAGCCCGTCTATGTACACCTCCCCGCTGGAAGGCTTGTCTATGGTGCCCAGTATGTTCATGAGGGTGGACTTGCCGCTTCCCGAAGGGCCCACTATGGCAGCGAAATCGCCCTTCTTGAAAGTGAATGAGACATTGTCAAGGGCCCTGACCTCAACCTCCCCGCTATGGTAGACCTTTGATACGTTGCTCACGCGCAAGGAGTAGTCTTCCATGGTAATCAAATTGCAGCCAAGCTTTAAAATAGGGGAGTATTGTTTCGGTTTGACGTGCTGTAGGGATTAATATTCGTTTAATGTGCAATTCCAGTCATGGCAGAAACCGAAGTCAGGATAGGGCTTGGCGGTGATGGGTCGCTTAGGGGTACGCTCGCCATACCTCAAGGCGCATCAGGGCTCGTGCTTTTCGCGCATGGAAGCGCAAGCAGCAGGCTGAGCCCGCGCAATAAGTTTGTCTCAGGCTACCTTAACCGCAAAGGAATCGGCACGCTGCTATTCGACCTCCTTACAGAGGAAGAGGGCAGGATTGACGATATTACAGGGCAGTTGAGGTTTGATATAGGCCTTCTTTCAAGAAGGCTGCCTGCTGCTACTGAATGGGCCCTAAGTAACAATGAGGCAGGGAAGCTGGGCATCGGATACTTCGGCTCTAGCACAGGGGCTGCTGCCGCCCTCATATCTGCCGCAGGCATGCGCGCGCACGTCAAGGCAGTTGTCTCCAGGGGCGGAAGGCCGGACCTTGCCGCAGGCTCGCTACC
This sequence comes from Microcaldota archaeon, assembly GCA_021848065.1. Taxonomy (GTDB): domain Archaea; phylum Micrarchaeota; class Micrarchaeia; order Micrarchaeales; family CABMGC01; genus JAJZNA01. Next base: position 32,035 of record JAJZNA010000021.1, on the reverse strand, counting down.
AAAGGTCAGGTGCCCCACTCTGCTGATAGTGGGAGGGCTTGATGAGGAGGTAATAGAGCTGAACAGGGAGGCCATGCAAAAGCTCAGGTGTGAGAAGAAGCTCGAGGTAGTGGACGGGGCCACGCACCTCTTCGAGGAGGCGGGGAAGCTTGAAGAGGTCTCAAGGCTTGCATCCGAATGGTTCACCAGGTATCTCTAGCGGCGCCGTCCCTCAACTGCGGCTTCAGCCAGTTCGTGAACAGGAAATCGGCAAGCCTCTCGGCACTTTCCTGAAGCTCTGCTAGCGGCCTATGACGTGCCAGAGGGGATGGGGAAAGTGAGGATCCAGGCACATATTGCCATTTTATCGGATCAGTTTCATTGAACTGCGCTATGAGTGCGCCAAGACCATGCTGCACATCTGTAAAGTCCACATAGGGGAATGACGGCTTTGAAGGGTCTTCATGGCCTTCGCAGGACGAGTTGGTGCGCATTCCTGCCAGATTCAGCGACTTCACGAGCTTGGATATGTGCACATCTATTGGTGACTCTTTCCTTGATATAAGCTTCACGCTGGATAGGCTTTTTACAGGCTCAGGCACTGCAAGGCAGATTCCGGGACTGGCCCGGTAAATTCGCACATGATGCATGTGGTTCGTGCCGTCCATATTAACAGGTATTCCATAGCAAACCCAGATATAAATATTTGGCACCAGTGGAATAGCAGCAAAGCAGCAACGCTTATATAGATTCATAAGGGATAATATTGGCGTGAGAATATGTCCAAAGTAGATTTTGAATTCACAAAGGATGGGCCAGTACTGATAAAGAAGGATGATAAGGTAGAGTTCGCTCTCTGCAGATGCGGACATTCCGGCAAGAAGCCGCTGTGCGATGGCGCGCATGCAACTTCCGGATTCAGGGCAGACAAGACCAAGATGGAGCTCAAGGAGTGATTGTACGGAAGATGCTGTGGCCGAAAGCCGCAGCATCTCTCATTTTATAATCATGCTTGATTTTAACTTATAAGAAACTGATTTTCATGAAGTCCGATGGGAAAGGAAACAACTTTGCGAGGCTCGTCCTTTCAATGGTAATAGCAAACGCGATACGGCTCCTCAGAGTCATACCTAACAACGATCCCATAATGTCCATGGCCCTCCCGTTCTCAAGGAGGAGCTCGGTGTGGACATCGTTCGCATTCCCGTTCATAACAATGGCGTCGTTTGACTTCGTCACGGGTTATGTTGGTGCCTGGACAGTTGTCACCAGCCTCACATACGGGATTCTTGGAGTAATCTTCCATTATGCGCTTAAGGACAGGAAGAGGGTAGGGATCAAGAGGTACCTTGGATATGGTGTGTTCGGAGTTCTCGTATTCGACTTCGTAACAGGGGTCATAGCAACCCCCTTCCTATATCCGCCCATAGGCTTCTGGCAGGCGCTGATAGGGCAGATACCATTCACAGCCATGCACCTTCTGACCACATCGGCATTCATATTGGTAGTCACGCCACTGCTTGACAAGGAAGTCCTGCTCAACAAGCACCTAGAGGACAGCAGCATCAGGTCAATCATCCTTAGGCTGGTTGGCAGGCAAGTGTCCGCTTGAAATGCGTACGCAGCCACATCCCATTGGGAAAAGGTGCGCCAACCAGATGCTTGCGCATATAGGATAGATCAAGGTGGCTTTGGCCATGAAGTCCAACGCATTTGAATCCATCATTGACAAAAAGACATGGAAGAAAGGTGCCGCACATGTGGCTGACAGGGACAAGGTCATGGCAGGCATAATAGGCAGGTTCGGCGCCATAAAGTTTGAGTGGGGGAGGGACGGCTATGAGGCGCGGGTACGCTCCTTCATATCGCAGCAGATATCCAATTCGGCAGCAGATTCCATATTCTCCAGGTTTATGCAGCTCTACGGGGGCCGCTTCCCAAGGCCCAGGGAATTCCTCGAAACCCCAGAAGGGAAGGTGCGCAGGGCAGGGATATCCCCGCAGAAGTACGCTTACGTGACATCCTCCCACGAATGAATTCGTGGGCTTTTAGCTTCATCCATCCTGCGTTGCGAAGTTTCCTTCTGCGCAGAATCTCATCTGCGAAGCGTTTAGTTCCTGATTCATCGGCACGACTTGCATGCCCCTTTGCGGCATGTGTAGGTCGAAGTCTCCGGAGGCTTGACTTCCCGAATGTCCTTCGGTAGTTCAACATATTGAATATTTGATTGATTTTGGTTTTACGGCAGTTGCCAACCTTATACCTATATCCCTATTCAACAGAATAGTTCACGACGATATTATGGCAAGAAAGTATTTACATGTTGCGGTGGCTTATATCCCACCACTGAAGGTGGTGGATTTTACGCCACTTTTTATAAAGAACCTTTCCGAGAGGCTTGAGAGCGGCAGGCTATCGCTGGAGGGGCTCAGTGCCCTTGCGGATGATGATGTTGTTAAAAAGCTGGACGAAGTCAAGGGCATTGGAAGATGGACCGCTGAGATGTTCCTCATATTCAGCCTGAACAGGGCGGACATCTTTCCCGCGGACGACCTTGTCATAATGAAGGCCATGCAGAAGGAGTACGCAATGCGCAGGCTCCCTGGGAAGGGAAGGATGCATGCGATATCAAGGAAGTGGAAGCCTTACAGGTCCATAGCGACGATATACCTGTGGCGCTCGGTAGATGGGCAAAAGAAGCCTAAAAGAACCGAACTTTGAAGGGCGTTTTTATATAGCTTCTCCTGTGAATACGATTATGCCATATTTTGACGACCCCTCCCAGGAATCCGTTGACGAAGCATTCGACAGGGCGATGGATATGATGAGAGGCAGTGGCTTCAACGTAAGCCAGGCCGTTGGGGTTGTCGTTGACAACAAGCTGGACATAATGGGATACACAAGGCCCGAGAGGGATGGCAACCTTATCGTAGTCTCTGAAAATGCGCTTAAGTCGGGATTCGTGGAAGGGCTGCTTGTGCACGAGATAGCGCACATATACAGGAGTTCCATAAACCACCCTTCGCACAATAGGAGGATATTCTCAAGCGTGCTGCGCAAGTTCAGCAGAAAGCTCAAAAGGGATTACCAGAAGGATGCGGTGATAGGCATCATGAACCATCTGGAGGACCTCTATGCGGATGACATCGCATTCATGGCGCTCATAAACGGAAAGGCGCTCTCGCCAAGCATGCTGGGCAGGTTCATACAGGGATGGGTCAAGGAGAAGCCTGCCAGGACAGGCAACTCCGAAAGGGACAGGTGGAACAACGCGATAATAATGCTTAGCAACTCTTTCGCGATAAGCAATATGGAAAGGCATTCGCTTCCTGACGCCAATTTCAGGGCAAGGGACACGAACCTGAAATTCCTATACGCAATAAACCCTTCTGCCGCTGAAAGGTTCGGATACTTCAACAGGCTCATGGTTGGCATGAGGGACGATATAGGGGACAAGGAGTTCAAGGCCATGCTCGAGGAGTACGTCAGGACATTCCTGGAAGTTGTGAAGGCAATATAGAGAGTCCTAAAGATGTTACAATAAGCGTCATGAATGCGAAGCCCTTAGTCTATTCATCAAGCATCCCCAATCTCTTGCCCAGTTCTGCAAATACCAGACGCTTCTTCTCTGTGTTGAGATGGAATACTGTCTTTATTATTGCCTCATCCGTAATCGTAAGTATGTAATTGAGTTTCAATACGCTTTCCTGTGCAGCCCCTTCCCTTACGGTTATCGGAATGCCTTTCATCTTCAAATTTGTTGTTATCCCGGCTATTATAACATTCCCCAATTCTTCAAATAGTACAAGGGCTGGGCGTATTTTTGACTCGTTAGTGTCAGTGAACTGCATCCTAGCTATTATGATATCGCCAGATCTAGGCATGCTCCCACGCACTGTAGTCCCCTTCGCCCCAAAGCTCCTTCATTTTTGCCTTCTGCGCCTCCTGCACGAACTTATTGAACTCTTTAGCCTCTTGTGAAGTTTTTATAAGGTCCTGTATTACCTCCGAGTATGTCTCCCTTGGATACTTTTTAATCTCTTTGAGCATCTTTACAACGGACTTGCTTAGCTGTATTGTAGTGACCTCCTCTACCATTATATATCGCCTATAGTTAATATATAAGCCATTATATAAAAAGGTTATGCTTGGAGTTTTACTGCGAATATCGATAGCCAGTGCTATTCAGCCTGCCGATAGTGCCCAAAACTGCAGGATTAATGAATAAAAAGCCGAAAAGGCTGGGAGATTTGACCAAAATACTAAAAGGGCATTATCCCAGAGGGCGTGCAAAGGAGATGCTTACTCTTCGGATGACTTTTCCTTCCTTCCCTTCTGTTTTCTCCTCTCCATCACGATCTCTTCGAGCTCCTTTGAAAGCTCCTCGTCTTCCAGATAGACGAATGCAACCGTCATTACCATCGCTATCATGGCCAGAACGGCAGCTATTAGAGCCATTGTGTCGTTCACGTATAGCAGAGAAAGAAATGCTATAACTACTGCAGAGAGCCCTACGAATGCCAGCAAATATTCCTGTTTCTTGTCCATGTTTATTACACCGTTAGCGTTATATCATATTCTGAATTGGTTTATATCCTGTTATGCAGCCTTATCAGTATCAGCATAGCCGTGAATATGGAGGTTATTATGGCCATTATCGCAGGCAGCAGCGTCTGCAGAGGCACGTTGCCCTCGTTAGGCTTTGTCGATGTCTGATTCAGCTTTGTGAGAGGTATCGAATTATGCGTCACCATAGTGTTCGTGGGCCCTACGTTTGCAGGAGGCAGGTTCGTGGTTATGTTTTTCGGCTTTATGGTGGTAGTAGGCACGGTCGTAGGGGTCGTGTTCTTGGGCTGCTTGAGCACAGGGTTGTTGTCCAGTGAACAGAAGTTTATGGTCACAGTCTGCATTATAGGTATGTATGACAGGTCCTTGAGCTTGAGCGTGTAGTTCTTGCCATTGCTGAACCTAAATGTCAGGGTCTGGTTTACCATCAGGGTGTACGACATGCCATTTACGGTTATGCCTGCGCTTGTAGGCGTTATGAAGTTCTCGACAATGTTGAACGACATATTGTCAAGCCTTATGGTCTCCTGGTTCAATTGGGTGAAGTTGGATATCGTGTAGCAGTTACCGTTCTGCGTCACAGTAGGCTTGAAGCCTCCGCCACCGCCGCCGCCTCCACCTCCGCCGCCACCGCCATTATAGACAGGGATGGTGGTTGTAGGCGGCGTGACAGACAGCGATGCTAGGTCAGAGTATACTGAGGCATTCTTCTTGAAAAGGTTCGTGTAATTTACCTGCACGAAGTAGTCGAATGTGCCAGAGTTCTTCCCATCGAATGTGAACGTGTTTCCAGATACGCCGGCTATTATGGTGTTTGTTCCAGAAGTAGTGTTGTACCAGGTGTATATGTAATTGCCAGTCCCATTGGTGACTACGGCAGTGAGCGTCTGGGTGCTTCCCTGAATAATCGTAGATGAGTTTGGCGTAAGATCTACCGTTGGTATGCAAGGTATCTGCGGTATGCCTTGTGGGGTCTGTGAAGTAATAGGACCGCATGTGCTAGGCTTATTGACATATATTATGCCAGATCCCATTGCGTTTTCCCCTACAGCGTCGGTAACCATCACATTTATAGTATCAGGTGAGTCGTTGTACGTAGTTGCATTTCCATAGAAATTGAGGGTATTGGAGCTTGATCCAAGCACATTGCCATCGAAGATCCACTGATAGGAGTAGGGATACGTGCCGCCAATTACGTTTGCGGTTATTATCTCGTTCTGCCCTACGTACAGGAAAGTGGTAGGTATGGTAACGTTAGGTGCACCATATACAAGAGCATTGTCCACCTGCACCTGTCCTGATCCTTTTGCGGTGTTGTGCGCGCTGTCTTCTACTGTGACTGATATCTGGTCAGTTCCCACGTTCGTGGAGTTTCCTGTGAACGTTATTGTCTGTGTGTTCTGGTTGAGGGTCACTCCGCCTACCTTCCACACGAAGTTGGTGTAAGGTGATGTGCCTCCGAGTACGTTTGCGGTTATCTGCTCTGTCTGTCCAACGTCTATTGTGCTGTTCGGAATGGTCACGTTAGGGTTGCCCAGTGTGAGTGCGCTGTTTACCGTTACGGTGTTTGATCCCGTTGCGGTCTCTCCGAGTGAGTCGGTTACCTGCACTGAGACTGCATCCTTTCCGAGTGTGGATGAGTTGCCGTAGAACGTCAGTGTAGGTGAGTTTGTCCCTACAGGGTTGCCGTTGACAGTCCATGAGTATCCGTAAGGCGCAGTTCCGCCGTTGACTGATGCGGTTATCGCCTCAGACTGGCCCACGTCAAGTGTTGACTGTGGTATCATTACCAGTATGTCAGAGTTGTTGAATGCGCTGTTTACCGTGATTTTCGCAGTGGTTGCTGATACTGAAGCAAATTTATCGTTTACTTCTACAGTAAACTTGCAGTCAGTTGAAGTTGAAGTTGGCATATATGTGAATGATTGCGCAGTGCTCTGAGAGAATCCGGGGCAATTTGCTGAGTTGCTGCTGGACCATTTATAGGAGTACGTCCCTGATCCGCCAGAAGGCTGCACAGATACTTGAACACTCTGACCAGCATCAACGGTTGTTGGAATGGAAGGTAAATATGATGATATTGAGAGCTCTGGATATACAGTCAGTTTTGAAGAGTCGCTCGTTTTTGACTCCTTAGCGCTGTCAGATACAGTTGCACAGTAGAATGTGTTTGAGGTAGGGTCCAATGACTTGAATGTTGCTGTTTCTGAAGAGGTTGTTGTGCTGCTTACGTTTAGGGAGTTGGAAGTGCAGGTCGGAGTGCTGCTTGAGTGAAGTGTAACTGTGTAAGGGGCTGTGCCACCAGTCCATTTAACTGTTGCAGCAGAGCTTGATACATTTGACCCGATCTCTATCGCACTTGGAGATAGGCTTATGGTTGGCGTATTAAGGTTAGGGTTTACTGTTACGCTTGCGTATAATGTATGCAGGATGTCATCAGTATCGTACTTTGAAGCCACTTTGGCACGGAATGTGCCGCTTGAAGTTACAGTGAACGTGCAGGAAGTTGATGTCTGGAAATCCCAGTTGTTGCTGCATACGTAGTTATACCCGTTGCCTGAATTGTAAGCATATTTGAACACGAGGTCGTCCTTGTCATCCAGATCCCCTTTCACAGTGAATGTTATCTTCTGCGTCCCGTCCACAGTATAGCTTGATGGGGACAAATATACCTTTTCGCTTTCAGAATCTGCTTCCGATGACTCCACAGATGTTGTCGTGGTTTCGGATTCTGAGGTTGTGTCCGAACTTGTCATGCTCGATGCAGTAATCCCGGATATTGTTGTATTTTTAGTCTCGTTTAGATTGTCAGGTTCTGAGGATTGGCCATTTGATGAATCTGAGCCTGAAAGCGTGTTAGTAGTCAACATGCTTGAAGAATAAATTGGCTTTGGAGTTTCCGCGTATACATCCACAAGGGCATTTGAAGATGCAGTTATACCAGTGGTGTCAGTAACTGTCTCAGTTACTATGTAATTGCCTGCAGCGGTGAAGGTAACTGAATTGCCGTTTACGGAATATGAGCTTGATGCTGATGAATTTTCCTTTGCCACATAGTATATATATGAAATATAATTGCCCGAGCCGCCTTCTGTCTCATTTGTGAAATTGACGGACTGGTTCACGTAGATGCTGCTTGATGAAGGATTTAGCGATATCGTAAGTGCAGGCGTTTGGGGGGCTGGTGCAGTTATGGCTATCGTCACATTATTTGAGGTGGCTGGAAGCGAATTGGAGCTGTCGGATACTGTTTCTGATACGTTATATGTGCCTGGCTGTGTAAATGATATGCTGTTGTTTAGAAGCACATAATTGCCAGCAGATGCCAATGCGCCTGCCTGATAAACAGAATATGAGTAAACGAACGGAGGTATGCCGCCTGTAGTTGTGTTCTCTAGCATTATGGACTGGTTTGTAGCGGCTGAAGCGGCGGATGCAGAAAGGTTTATTGAGAAGGCATTAGATGGGGCGGGAAGGGTTTGCGGTGTGAAATCCTTTATGTCGTTTGTTGGGGTGGTGGTTATTGTATTGGTGTTTACAGTATTGGAGGCGTTTAGGGTATTTGAAGTCAGGTTATTGGAACCTGAGCTTAGATTGCCTACAGAGAGCAGGAAATGGCCCATGCCAAGCCCTGAAAACATCCCAGAGATGCCTGAAAAGAGGGTATTCAAACCCGCCTGCGGCAGCAGCATTGAGATGAATGCAAGCATTATCCCACTGTAGAGGATAATATTATTTGCATGTATCGCATTGTGTTTCTCATAACTAATATTATTCATTTCTCCACCATTACAAAATGCAGACCGGATTACTCTAGTCTCCCCGATTGGTAAATTCTGCTTTAGACCTTTATAAGGGTTGCCTAGGTTTCAGGCATAGGTTTTTAAATATGCACCATCGTCGTATGCCAATATTTTGAAGTCGTAACTTTACGCCATGCAAACCCGAAATATGTGCCGATTATTATCACAGATAGGCTGGGCTAATCCTTATATTGGAGACTTGTTGAGTGGCTATGAGATGATGCAATGGCGTACCCAAAGACATTGGTCTCCTCGCAGACCAAGGCAGCGGCAGTTATGGGCATTAGGGATGTGAGCGAGAAGGCGCTTAGAGAGGCACTTAGGGACATATTAGATAATGCCTTGCCTTCTACCATTAAGGTATGCGCAGGGTATATGGTATCGAATGATAGGCTTCTGCGCGCTGGGCGCATATCTGCTCAAGAGCATGAAAGGCGGGAGCTTCTTGCAAAAGATACGCTGATGCACGCAAACGGCATAATGCATAAGGCAGATACCCGTGGAGTCAGGCCGGAGATTGCGGCAATTATGCTTGCGCTTGACAGGCAGGTGTCCCAAAATGGCCTTGGCTTTGAATATTACGCAGGCAGGGTTGCGGAAATGAATAGGGCAATGTGGGTAACGGCCGGGATGAGGCTAGAAATAATGCATGCAGCACTGACCGTTGCCATGCGCAGGTAGCGTATTTGAAGCTTGCTTGTATGCGCTGCGAGGATATAGTAATAAATGGGTTTACTGGCATTAATTTTTGGTGCACCGAAGTGAGGAGCCGTGGCAGCAAGACACATGATGCTTCAGCCGCAAGGAAGCTGAAACGTGACAAAGAAAGGGCCCATGCCAAAAACCTAGTGGAATTCGGCATAGGGACTGCGCGTGGAGGCGCATCGTATGTGGTGGGTTCGGTCATAAGGGCAGTGGCGCTAGTCCTTCTCCTTATAGTTCTTGCGCACATGCTGGTTCCCGCGCAGTTCGGCCTTTACACGCTTGCAGTGGCATTCTACGGAATCATTGAAGTGGTAGGCTATTTCGGCATAGGGACTGCCCTGAGGAAGAGAATACCTGAGGCCAAAAACACCGCTGAGGTCAGGTCGGCAATAAGCAGCGGGTATGCATATTCCATAGCAATGGGAACAATCCTTGCCATTGCAGGTTTTCTTGCCAGCGGATACCTGGCTGTGGAGATATACCATAATCCTGCTGTAGCGGACCTGCTTGAGATAGTATCAATGACACTTATAGCGGATGTGCTGTTCAATACAGGCACGGCGGCGCTTGTGGGGGCCATGAGGAACGGGCACGCGGCAGTGTCCAATGTCGCTTATGCAGTTTCCAATTTAATCTTCTCGCCTGCCCTGATCCTGCTTGGATACGGCGTTCCAGGAGCGCTGGTAGGCATACTGATGGCTTATGCCGTTGGTGCCATAGTATCACTAGCTTATCTTGTAAGGTCTTTGGGCTTCAGGCTGGTGATGCCGAAAAGAAGCACGATGCGCGAGCTTACGCACATATCCATTCCGGTGCTGGTATCAAACATGTCAAACATAGGCGTTACTAGCTTCGGGATAGTATTCCTTGGGGCTTATGTGAGCAGTGAAATCCTTGGCAACTATGGCGCGGCGTACAAGCTCGGCAGCTTCGCAACCGTGATAATAAGCTCCCTCACGTTCGTCCTTCTGCCTGCATTCTCCCATGCGTTCTCGAATAAGAGCCTTTCCAGGAAGATGTCATCAGTCTATAATGGCAGCGTTTACTACACCCTCATCTTCCTTCTTGCGGCAGTTGCTTATGCCATATCCGTGTCAGTGCCGCTTAGCGGCCTCCTGTTCTCATACGCTTACACATACGCGCCATTTTACTTTGCAATAATAGCAACAGGCATAGCCATAGGCACCGTAGGCACCTACGCGGGCACGCTCATGGTGAGCCATGGCAGCGTAAGGAGATTCATGGCATACCAGGTGTCAGTGGCGCTCATAGAGATTGCCGCCATGGTCCTTCTGGTACCGTGGCTTGGCGCATTGGGGCTGCTCGCATCCTTCTATGTGATAGGCCCGGTGGCATCCGATGCCCTGTATGCGCATGCCCTTTCACGCAAGTTCTCATTCTCAGTGAACATAGGGCAGCTTGCCAGGCTGGCGGCGTCTGCTGCAGTCCTATGCGCAGTGCTTCTAATGGTGTCAGCCACGTTGAAGGATGGAGTTGAGATCATTGTCACTAACCTAGTAATAGCAATCGTAGTGTATCCGCCGCTGCTTGCGCTCTTCGGCGCCATAGGCAGGAAAAACCTTGATTTCGTAAGCAAGACGGGCAGCAGGATCAGGTTCATAGGCGGGCTGGCTAGCGCGTTGGTGGAATATGCAGATAGGTTCGTAAGCTGATATGCCTTGCGCAATGTAAAACGGCATCTTCAGTCGGGCCTCTTCGCAGACTTGGCAAGTTTGGCGTATTTCGCTTTGACAAGTTTTACAAGCTTATCCGGAGTGACCCCATCCCTGCGCAGGCCTTCTGCGTATTCTGCTAGGCCTGCGAAACCGCGCACTTTTGAGAACACAATTATTGCATAGTCTATGAAAAGTTCGTCGGGCATGATTCTACCGTCAGGCAGTATTGTGCATATCACAATGCCGTAATGTGCCGAAACCACATCCAACGCATCGCCAGTGCCTGGAAGCATGTGGCAATCGCCAAAGACCCCATTTACCCCATTGAATGCCAAGCGTACCTCTTCGTTGCACCCCTCAGGGTCCACATGTTTTGCTGTTGGAAGAGGTGCTTGAGTTTCATTATCCCTTATGGCGCTGCGTATGCCATAGTGAAGAGAGTACCATTCGCTTTTTTCCAGGCCGCCATCCAGATGCATGATACCCAATAGGTGCCTCCAATCAGAAGTTCCTGCAACAACAAAGAAACCGGCTTTACCATCATAGCTTGAAAAATCGGTTGGAACCAGATAGGTGCACCTGCCAATGCCCATCGAAAGGGTCCCCAGGTGTAACTTCATAGGGTCAGGGAGAGCATCAAACTGCTTGCCATTGAGTGCTAGTCTGGGGTTTGGAAGGAACACCCCATCGCGAAGAACATTGCCGATGTACCTATTTTCCAAGTACAGAGGAAGGTGGTCGGGATGCGGCCGCCTTGCCCTAACCATGTGCCCTAGCATTCGCTGGAGCTCGAGTATTGTATCCATCTGTTCAGGAGTAGCATGAGCCAATACCCGTTGGGCCGTGGTATCACCACCCCATCTTGGCTCTTGATGGTATTTATGGATTTGGATGCATAGCCCCGACTAGAAACGGAGTTGTGCGCAGTGCGCCAGTAATGCTACGCCTGGGTGCGGACCTTATAGTGCCTTCCGAGATGCTCGGTCTTCTCCCAGAAGATGCTCCTGTCAATGTACTCATGCTTCATGGCCCTGAAATCCGCGGCCCACTGCATCGCCCAGTAAAGCGGCGTGGTAAGGCCTATTGCAAAGGCCTTGAGCACCCTGTGCTTGTTCCTGCCATCCGTCGAATAGATGAACCCCATCGCTTGTGAGTAACAATAGTAGAATAAACAGAATATATCGAAGTAGGCAATATATGAAATTGCAGAAGGAAGCTGAACGCCTATGGACAGGGCGTAAATCGATAGGATTATGCCCATCGTGTTTATCGCACCTAGATGGGGTATGAAGCTTATGAAATAGGTGTGGAGCGCATCCTTCCTGCTTGCAGGGGGCTTCCTGATGAACTTTTTGAGCGTCTGTATCTTTCCACGCTGCCATCTGGTGCGCTGCCTAAGCCAGCCCATGAATGTTGTAGGCGACTCCTCTCGCGTGACAGAGTCCAAGGTGCCGATATTATACCTGTTGGCAAATATCTCATCATAACCCTTTCTGGTCTCCATGCCATCTATTATGCCTACCTTCTTCTTCGCATTGTAGAGCCTAAGGCCCATGTCGAAGTCCTCGGTCAGGTTGAATGCGTCCCACAGGCCCACGTCCTCTAGTGCACTCCTCTTGAAGAAGCACGTGGTGCCTCCCAGAGGGACCGGAAGCCCTGAAACTGCAAGAGACGGAAGGTACCTCTTGTACCAGTAGCCATACTCTGCCCTTGAATGCAGGTTCTTCCACCCATCGTAATCGTTCGTAAGCGCAAGTGTGCCCTGGACCACATCGTAGCCCTGGTCTATCATTGCGGCGACCTTCTTGAGGAGCCAAAGGTCTACGATGTCTTCAGCATCCACTATGCCTATTATTTCATTATCTGCATGGATATAGCCCTGCCTTAGGGCGCGCGGCTTTCCCTTGGGTTCGTCAGTCTCCCTTATCATCACGTGCCTCGCGCCGTATTTCCTTATGCACTCCTGAGCGACCTTTATGGTCGCTTTGTCATCCTTCTCAGTAAGTATTATCAGGTCTATAAGGTCCTGGGGATATTTGGAATCGAATATCCTGTCCACGCAGCGCCTGAGTACGCCCTCCTCGCGGTATGCAGGTATCATTATCGATATCCTTGGCAGCTTGTCAGGAAGGTAGAAGTATTTTGTATCCTTACGGCTTGACTCACCCATTCTCGCAGCGAAACTCTTGAGTAGGGGGTATATATTGTAAACGTTGATCAGGGCCCATATCACTACAAATATGGACACTATCAGCTCTAGGGCTATCATATCGCTATCAGTCTTGGCCTTGCTTAAATGTGCTGTGAGTAAAGCTAGCGCAATCATCATATTAAAAACTATGCATTGCCCAAAAATGGCCCAGGAAGGGAACAAGAGTTAAATATTACTGGCGGCTAGGCAATTCCAGGTATAATGAAATGGCAATGAAACGTGCGGAAAGCATAGATGCATTGGATAGAAGCGTCAGGGGGCTCAATCCGCTGTATGCAAAATTCGAGCCTTTGCTGACCCCGCTGCAGGCATACATACTTATCAGGAGGCATGGTACCCCGAGGGGAATGCTGCAGTATCTGGAAAGGCTTGCGGCATTGAGAAACGAGCTTAGAGACGCGCTTGGAGATGGCCATAGCAACCGCCCCGTGCCGGACTACAAGCCCCAGGCAACTTATACAGCCATAGCAGAAGAGCTCGGAGCGTTAAGATCCCAAGTTAACAAGCAGGCCGCAAGGGCATACGATAGGGCCTTGGAAAATTTGGCTGAGATGGGAAGGCTTGTTGACTCCCTGGAGGAATTGGCAGGTAACGGCATGATGCGTGCAGACGGCATCAGGCGTGCTGCAGAGACCGTTTTTGAAGGCCTTCTTAGGCCGAAAGGAGTCAACCCGAACACCAGGAAGAAAGCCAAAGTTGTTCTAAGGAAAGAAATGGCTGGGGATAGCAGAGCCCTAAGTAAAACAGAGGCCATATTCTTTGGAGGGCTGGTGGACGACGAGTAGAGAGGATATGTACGTATTTCACCAAGTTTAGGATAGATGGGTAAGGATTTAAATGACACAGAGGGCTCGGATTAGAAGAGAGGACCTGACCCGTGAACAGGCCGGGACATTGGCCCGAATCCAGAGCCTTACCGATATAAAAATTGGGCTCTTTAGAACGATTGGGACAGATGGCGGTTTCTCGCTTAGACTTAATGACAAGACATTAGGCACGCTGTTTCCAGACGGGGTGTTTTTACCTAGTAAGGCATATGCGCTTTCTCATGACCAAATTATGGACCTTCCAGAGGAGGTAGAAACACAGATTCTTAGAATGATGAGGAGCAGAGCCAACAGCGCCAGTGGAAACCCGTATGTAGTGCCCATAGACATGTTTAAAAGAACGGATTTAGGGTTTTACGTTGTTGGTATTCGGGACAATAGGAGGTATCTGATGGGGGTGGTGTATCAGGATGGCAGGGTATGGGAGAGCCCACTCTTTACCGCTCTTGACAGCGTTAGGGAGGCGGACCTGGGAAACCTGGGAGGAAGCGCTGTAGGCCACATGGCTTTGGAAGAACCAGCACGCCTGGCATTCGAGCAGATCAATGCAGTTTTTGACAATGCATACTTGGAAATGAGGAAAGGTAGGGTTAATGTGTACCTTAAATCTGCAGGTTACCCCATATGCAGTATTGCAAGAGATGGGAGGATAATGCTTTCTGAACCCTTGTTTGACCATGCCATAAAGTCGTTTCTGGATGCAGAATGGGGTGATAGGGGGAACATAAGGACAGGGGACGGAAAGGAGACTGGGGTGACAAAGTATGCAGAAGAGCTGCGCAGGAATGGCGTTACACCAGGAATGCTTAAAGAGATGGTATCCGGCATGCAGGATATTCCCGCACGAAGGAATGCGGCCATAGCCAAGCTTAGAAGGCTGCAGGGGGAACGGGATGCTGGGCGCGATGGTTACGCGCCGGACGCATCTGATTTTGACCCTGCCGAATTTTTGAGATATGCATCTGACCAGGAGCTTGATGATATTTTAAAGGGGTTGCAGCAGCAGGATGAAGATACAGGTTGATGTTGAATTGCAGCCTTGAACGAGTAGGGCCAGATGCATTAGGGGTTTAAGGCAGGGCAATGGGATGCATATTTATAAGGGCATTGCAGTTCGCTCAAACAGGCTTAAATATGATATAATGCCCCATTGAGCTGATTTAATGATAAAAGGGGTTAGACGCAGTTTCGGAATAGGCTATGCCGATAGGCTGCGGGCAGGAAGGGCTGTTGAAGCAGCGCTTGAGCCTCAAGTAGAAGCAGATGAGCGCATGCGCAGGTCGGAGTATGCATCGCGTACCCTTAGAACTGCGGCCCTTCGCACCAACGAGCCCCACTTGAGGCTGGAGCTATACGCTCTTGCATACGCTTTCGCAGAAGGCAACAAGGGCTCTGAATCACGTTCGATGATATTCACAGGCATGCTTGATGCGGCATATGAGGCGCAGAGCTTGAGCACCCTGGGAATTAAGCCTGACGTGAGGGAAGAGCTAAGGAAGGCGGCCCAGTGGATAAGTTCTGAAAGGCACGAAAGGGAACTTGTAGCCATGAATGTGCGCAGGGACATGCTCTACCCCCTTCGTAGGCTTTTAGGAAAGGCAAAGAATGACTGAGATGACCAAATGGGAATAGTGAGAAGGGACAAGAATAAGTTAGCAGGAAGGGAAAGGCAGATTAATGCAGACATAGCAGGCGCGGAGCGCATGGAAAGGAATGCAAGGAGAATGAGCGATCCGGATGGAAGAAGGCTGGAACTTATACAGGTCATGTATCGGCACATGTCAATAGCGGATATGGCAGGCAGGGGCAGCGCCCTTGGGGCATATAGCATTATCAGGGCGCATGAGCTTGCAATCGAGACCAGATCAACAGATTTTGAAGAGACCCTGTCTGCCAGGGTAACGTCCATAAATAGCGCCATTGCTCTAGAGATGGAGCGCATGGTGCGTGATGACGTTGCACTTGGGTTTGAGGTTGACAGGATGCATAGGGGCGTTGGGAATGAATGGAGCCGCCTTGCGCGCAGCAGGAGCTTTAAGAGCGCGAGGAGGGACAGGCACATAAATGGCCGTGCGCAGGTCCTTGCAGACATGGGAAGCGCAAGGCAGGCATACTTAATGGCAGTTATGACTGGAGAATTTGAGGATTATGAGAACGCTGCGCAGAGCTTCCTTGGAGTTGCGGCCCTGGAACGCTGCGGCATAAATGAGGCGCACGATTGCATAAGATCCGCAGAAGAGATCGCTAACGAAGGTGGCGTTGACATCACCATGGATATACGCAGGGCCAGGACAGCACTGCGCCGTAGGGAGCTAGGCTTTTTTGGGATGGTACGGGAGAGAAGTATACTGGCTGCAGGGTATATGGCAGAGATATTGCGCAGGGCAGCCAGAGATTGAGCCCTTTTCGATTAGGCTTTTTTCTAGGTTTTTTATTTAGCTCTAGCAGGTGTGCTATCCAGTAAGCCACTAGGCAGGCAAACTGCATGCTGCAAGCTTTAGAATAACAAAAAGGCATGGGCAAAAGCCCATGCCAGTGATTTCAACAGTTTACGCCTATTTTCCGGACTTGCCCTTCGGCTTTCCGCTCTTGCCGCCGAACATTCCCTGCGAGTATGCATACAGCATTATCAGCGCCAGTATTATCAGCGCGAGTATGCCGTAGAGCAGGAATGTGCTGCTTCCAAGAACCGAGCCTATTCCTGTGGATGTGGTGTTGGTCTGTGTCAGCTTCGAAGGAGTCTTCGGAGCCACAGTGGTAGTAGGCACGGATGTGGTAAGCTTTGGCTTGGTAACCGTAGTATTGGTTGTGCCAGTCGAGTTGCTTGTCACATTAGGCTTTGCCAAAGGCGTCTGTGCAGGGCCTGTTCCACATACGACCACAGTCACGGTGTCGATTATCGGCAGGTACGACAGGTGGGTAAGCTGGACAGTGTAGTTGACATTGCCCATCCTTCCTGCGCTCTCAGTCTGGTTGACTGCAAGCTCGTACACATTGCCGTTTATCGAGATGCCTGCGGTTGATGGCGTTATGTAGTTCTCCGTGATGTCAAGCGTGTTGTTGAGGATGTGCAGCTTCTCGGAGTTGTCCTGCGAGAAGTTGTAGATCGTCACGCACTGCGTTGATCCGGATGTCCTGCTGAGCACAGTAGGCACGAAGTTTCCTCCGCCGCCACCCCCTCCGCCGCCTCCGCCGCTTGAAGTTACAGTACCCGGTGGAGTGTTCTGTTTTGACGAAACGGTGACGGATGCGACATTTGATATTCCGGTGCCATTGTTAAGGTCAGTCACTTCTATGTAGTATCTGAAGGTACCTGTTGCGCCTGCAGTCTCTGTGAACGTTATTGCATTTGCCCCGGATATGGCCACTGGTGTGCTTGCGCTGTCATTGTACCACTGGTATATGTCATTTCCAGAGCCGACATCATTCACAGTAGCCGCAAAGCTTATTGAATCGCCCACGGTAGCCGAAGTGGTGCCAGATATTGCAACTACAGGTGCGCTTGTTACTGTCACGTTTACGGCTTTTGACTGGACACTGAACCCTAGGCTGTCGGTAACGTTCTCGGTAATCGAGTAGTTGCCCACATCCTCGAAGAGGATTGAGTTGCCGTTTATCACATAGTTCCCTCCTATGACATTGTAAGAGAAGGTGTATGGTGGTGTGCCGCCCGTAGTGGTATTGGTGAACGTCACTGGCTGGCCAGCCTCAACCTTCGACTTTGAAGCTGCAATTGTTATTGAAGGGTCTGAGTTGACCATTATGGTGTTTGTCAGTGTCTCTTGGCCAAATCCATTGTCAGTTATTATTGCGTTTATCACATAGTTGCCAGTAGGGTAGAACACGTTGCTTGTGAAGGATGCTGATACGCTTGTAGGCATCATCACATTGCTTGGATCAGATGCCATAACATCCTTAGTCATGTTGGTAGCTACAAGATAGTTTGCACTGTCATAGAGCCCAAACGTGAATGTGTATGGAGGAGTGCCACCATGTATCTCTGCAGTCAGCGTCGTGGTCATTCCCTGATCCACTATGCTGTTTGACGAAGACAAGAGGGATCCAAGAGGTGGAGCCACAGTCATTACATACGGCTGCGAGTTGAAGGTGTAGCCCGAATTACCAGTATCAACAGCTATGACGTTGTACGCGAATGTGCCCACCTTCTCTGCACTGTAGATTATCGTATTTGTCCCTCCAGGGGCGCTAATCAGCACGCTAGATACCGGTGTTCCCCCAGTAATGTTGTAGAACTCTACATTAAACGGCCCTATTCCGCCCAAAACTTCCAGCGTTATGGGCTCGTTCGTTCCACTGTCTATTGTATTCTTATAGATAGATGCAGTAACTGTAGGCTTCCCTGAGCCCACCATGAAATATAGGGATTTGCCAGTAGTTACGAAGGGTGCACTTGCATTGTCAGACATTGTAACTGCGGCATAGTATATCCCATTTTCAGTTGGGGTGTAGACTATGCTATTAGTAGCCAGACCGTTGTCTTCTGTGACTGTGCTGCCAACCTTCTTGCCAGTTGTTGCATTGAATATGGAATAGGAGTACACATAAGGAGGCGTGCCTGGTCCACCTATTAGATTTGCAGAGATCAGAATATTATCTCCAGCATATGGTACAACCGTCTTGTTAAGAATCACTAACGGGGATCCAGTTGTGGATGGATTGAATCCGAACGTAGGATTAACTACAAAGTTGGCAGGTAGCGAATTCGTGGATTCTGGTGAATGTGCGTTGTCTGTTGCTATTACATTCACAGTGTAGTTGCCAGGCCGGTCAGTAGGTATTGCACAAGTTTTTGATAATGATTGATGGCATTCATAATAGAAAGCTCCGCTGGAGGCATTCGATATTATGTATGTGTAGGTGTATGGAGGCGTGCCGCCTGTTGGAGGTTCTGCATAGACAGTGCCACCAGTTTCCTCTTGATCAAATTTGTTTCCAGAGAGTTGTATTCCAGGTGCAGTCAGAGGCGGGTTGATTGTTACCACATCGTTTGCAGAGGTCTGCGTCTCTGGAGTGGTTGCCGAATCCGTTACCATTACAGATACATTCGCATGGCTTGCGCTTCCATACATTGATGGAGTCATTGTGAATGAGGCACTGTTCGTACCTTCAGACGTGCCATCTACGAACCATTTGTATGAGTAGGGGGTTGTTCCATCATTCTCGTTTGCAGTGAAGGTTATTGACTGACCAGAGTCAATCGTAGGCCCATTAGGCGTTATTGTAGGAATACCCAGAGGCTTGTTTACAGTTATGGTGCTGTACTGTGAGGTGAACAGGTAGTTTGCTGGTGCCACTGCTCCTGGGGTGCTTCCGAGATCGTTTGCTGCCACATGATAGGTGTCGGTGCCCTGAGGCGGCTTGAATGTGAATGTGGTAGTGACCCCCCCATTGTTTCCAATACCGTTTGCGTTCAGGGTTACTGTAGCTAGTGGGGTTGTATCTCCCGACATGAAGAGCTGCACTCTGAAAGGACCTATTCCATTGTAGACTGTGGTGTTGTAGGTTTCAGTCTGCCCGTAGTCAAGTGTGGAGTTGCTTGGAGCTGCGAGGACTACGCTAGGCGTCCTGTATGTGACTATGTCTCCGCCGCCACCTACTGCATTAACCCAGTTCTGGCCTGCAGTGTTCTGTCCAGTGTTTGGATATATATTGTAGTTGTATGTCCAGCCCCATGCGTTGCCACCGTCAAGATACTTGATACTTGAAGAGGAATAACCCGGGAAGTATGATGCTATCCAGTCCCATGCCTTGGCATCTCCAGTCTGTCCATTAACATATTTACCTTTCAGTATGTCACTTACGCTTCCCTGGTCATTGAATGTGCCTAGCAGCGATCCGTCAGTTACTACTGCATTGCTACCAGGAGCGAATACTCCACTGAAGATTATGTTGTATCCGCCAACCATTGTGCCTGCGCCATTGTAAGGCTCTATTGTGCCTAATCCAGGGCTAAGAGCTCCTGCAAAGGTGTTCCATCTGCCAGTGTAGGTGACATTTGCCATATATGTATTTGATGGATATGCTGCTGTGCTTGCAGATATTCCAGTCTGCCATGCCTTTATTACTTTGAAGTAGTTGTCCATTGCCCAGTATCCAACGTTTCCTGAATCTTCGTCATTGATTATGTTTGCAGTTGCATATATCACAAGTTTTGGTGTCTTGAACATTGCATTTACTGTTACAGGGACTGATATCGAATTTACCACAACAGGTAGCGATGCGGAATCAGTTACCTGCAGCTTGAAGTTGTACGTGCCGCCTGTAGTCATATTCAGTGAGTTGAATACGAACGCTACGGAGTTAGCGTTAGGTATTGCCTTGTATGCCGCGGATGATGGATCTTCTATGAACCACTGGTACGATAGGGGCAGTGTGCCGCCCGTTGTAGAGCCGCTGAGCGTTGACTCCTGGTCTGCATGTATAGATGAATTGGACGCAGTTGCAGATGCAGCCAGTGCAGCATTTACCACAACAGTGTTTGTCGCTGAATCGAATGTGTATCCAGATGCGCCGTTGTCCACCACATTTACATAGTATGTATCAGTGCCCTGAGGCGGCTGGAATGTGAATGTGGCTGTGTTTCCTCCAGTGTTTCCTATTCCGTTTGCAGTGACAATCTCAGTTTTTACCGGTGTTCTCATCCCCTGGAGCATCAAATTGACTGAGAATGTGCCTATTCCGTTATAGACTGTCGCAGTGTAGGTTTCATACTGGCCAGAGTCTAGGACCGAATTGGAAGGCGCAGACATAATTGCATTAGGCGTCATGTAAGTGACTATCTCTCCAGAATTTGCCTGCGCTACATTGCCTGCGTCAACCCATACCTGCTCATTTGGAGCTGGTGGATATGTGCCATAGGTGTACGAATAGTAGTATCCGCCATAACCTCCTGGCCAGTTCTCATTGGCTGATTTGGAGAAATACTGGTTTATGTAGTACTGATAGGTATCCAAGGTTCCTGGTCCAATGTTATTTATCACGTTTGCTATTGCAGAGGCCCTGTTGCCCTCGTTGAGGGTTGGTATGGAAGCATTGTCTGTCACTACAGGAAGCTTTGGATCAAATGTGCCGTTGAACGTTATGTTCTGCACCCCGAACATGGTTGCATTGCCAGTGTATGGCTGCTTTATGCCTGCGTTAGGGCTGTGTGCTCCGGCAGGTATGTATGTGGTCCCGTGGTCAGTGTAGTTGATCGAATAGAAGCCTATTCCGCGCTGCCAGATGTAGATGCTCCTTGTGAAATTATCCACGCCCCAGTAGCCGGAGAATGCGCTATCTTCATCATTCACTACCTTGCCATGAACATGTACAAGAAGATCTGGGTTTGCATACATCGCGTTTACTGTGACTGTGGCATTTACTACTGAATTGAAGGTCTCAGGTATTGATGCAGAGTCTGAGGTGACTAGTTCGAATGCGTACGTTCCGCCAGTAGTCATGTTCAGGGAGTTGAATGCGAATGTTGTTGCAGTGGCCTTAGGTATTGGTGTGAATATAGTATTTCCTGGGACTTCAATGTACCACTGGTACGCGAATGGTGAAGTGCCGCCGGTTACGACTCCAGATATTTCAGATTGCTGATCCGCGTGTATGGACACAGGGTTTGCAGATGTAGTTGACTGAGGCGCTGCGTTTACCACTACGGTGTTGCTTACTGAATTGAAGGTGTATCCAGATGCGCCATTATCCATAACGTTTATGTAGTATGTGTCAGTGCCCTGAGGCGGCTGGAAGTTAAATGTTACTGTATTGCTTCCAACGTTTCCTATCGTGTTTGCATAGACTGTCTGCGTGTTCACAGGACTCGATGATCCCTTCAGCATCAGCTCTACTGAGAATGGGCCTATTCCGTTGTAGACTGTAGCGGTGTAGGTTTCATACTGGCCGAAGTCAAGCACGGAATTGGATGGTGCTGACATGGTCACTGCAGGGGCCTGGTAAGTAATGATGTTACCAGTTATTCCAGATGCAGCATCAGTATAGGTTTGGCCAGAGGTTGGATATGTGCCATAATAGTAAGAGTATGTCCAATTGTTAGGCTGCTGGACATTAGTTATTCCAGTGAAGTAGCCATTAAGGAAGTAATCGAATGAAGGCTCACCCAATACAGGGCTTGTTACGTTTAGTATGTCTCCCTTCTGCCCGTTTGAAAAGAGTCTCAGGAGAATATCCTTCACATTGCCTCCAAAGTTAACTTTGCCCAGGAATGAGTTGGATGAGGTCAGAGGGAAGCTTGCTGAACCAGCGAGTGTTCCATTAAGGGTAATGGTCTGTTTGCCAGTCAGGGAGGCAAGGCCATCGTATGGTTCAGTTACAGAAGCGCTGCCAGGGCTAAGGCCACCTTGAGGTATGAATGTGTTTCCAGTGTCCACCAGATTGACCATATAGCTCTGCATTCCGATCTTATGTATGATTATGGTCCTTGTGAAGTTGTCAAGTCCCCAATATCCGTATGCGCTGCTATCTTCGTCATTTACTACGTTTGCATGCACGTATGCTTCAAGCACAGGGTTTGCATACATCGCGTTTACTGTGACTGTGGCATTTACTACTGAATTGAAGGTCTCAGGTATTGATGCAGAGTCTGAGGTGACTAGTTCGAATGTGTACTTTCCGCCAGTAGTCATGTTCAGGGAGTTGAATGCGAATGTTGTTGCAGTGGCCTTAGGTATTGGTGTGAATATAGTATTTCCTGGGACTTCAATGTACCACTGGTACGCGAATGGTGAAGTGCCTCCGGTTACGACTCCAGATATTTCAGATTGCTGATCTGCATGTATGGACACAGGGTTTGCAGAGGTAGTTGACTGAGGCGCTGCGTTTACCACTACGGTGTTGCTTACTGAATTGAAGGTGTATCCAGATGCACCATTATCCATAACGTTTATGTAGTATGTGTCAATGCCCTGAGGAGGCTGGAAGTTAAATGTGACGGTATTGCTTCCAACGTTTCCTGTTGTGTTTGCATAGACTGTCTGCGTGTCCACAGGACTCGATGATCCCTTCAGCATCAGTTCCACTGAGAATGGACCTATTCCGTTGTAGACTGTCGCAGTGTAGGTTTCATACTGACCTGCGTCAAGAACGGAATTGGATGGTGCTGACATGTTCACTGCAGGGGCCTGGTAGGTTATTATGTCGCCAGCTATCTTTGAAGACGAGTCAATCCAGCTCTGTCCTGAAAGTGGGTATACGCCATATGTATAGGTGTCGCCCCATTTCGTGTAGGAATACGAAGCGTCAAGTGTGAAGTAGCTGTATATGTAATGGTCAAATGTTGATATTCCAGCGCTTATGACGTTTCCAGTTATGCTTCCGCCTTCGTTAAGTGTCCCTATGGATGCGTTGGACAGTGACACGGCATTTGCGCCAGGGGTGAATGTACCGTTGAAAGTAAGGTTGTCATATCCCGTGAATGGAGCGTTGCCATTGTAAGGCTCGAGCGTGCCGCTGCCTGGGCTGGAGACTCCTGCAAACGTGTATGCTGTGCCCTTATCTGAGAAGTTCATGTCAAAACTGCGTATTCCTGTCTGGTATGCCCTTATTGTCCTTGTTATGGTGTCCAGAGCCCAGTTGCCGTGATTTGCGCTGTCCGCATCGTTGATTATGTTTCCATGAACCCATAGCACAAGCTTTGGCACTGCGAATGTCGCATTCACGTCCACAGTAACAGGCGTCGAGTTAAGAATTACAGGGTGTGATGCCGAGTCAGTTACCTGAAGCATGAATTTGTATGCTCCGCCAGTTGCAATGTCCATTGTTCTTGCATCGAACTTGAATGTGTTGGATGTAGCGCCAGCTATTGCAGTGTACTTTGTAGCTCCAGGGGCTTCAACGTACCACTGGTACGAATAGGATGGAGTACCACCTGTAGTCGTGTTGTACAGGAGAACTGCCTGGTCGGCGTGCATGGAGCTTGCATTTGCATTTGCAGTAATTCCGAGCGCAGGGTTTATAGTTACAGTATTTCCTGCGGCCTGGTAATCGTATATTATGTACCCAATTGAAAGTGACTGGAACTCGCTGTCGCCTATGCTAAGACCGAACTGGTATGTTCCAGGATTAAGCGGCTGCGTGCCTGAGAGCAGCGTGATGCTTCCAGGAGTGCTTACTGTGCATGTTGTATTGTATCCTGCTGCCAATCCGAGTGAAGAGCAGTATGATGAAGATATGGTTTGGCTATTAACTTTCCATGAAGCATAGTAGCTTGGCGTTCCGGCAGTAGGCATTATGTCTGATAGTACAAAGCTCTGACCCTCATCGATTACCAGTGCATTTGATAGTATGGGGCTGGTTATAGCTGCAGCGTTAAGGGTTATGGTTACTGGGCTGGAAGTGGTAGCAACTGAAGGGCTATATGCGCTGTCGGTTACCTGAAGCTCGAACTTGTAGGTTCCGATAGGGTTTGCAGTGGTTGTGAGGAAGTTGCATGTAGTAGATTGAGCGCTTGATCCGCATAGCGTGTCGGCCTCTGATGCAGTGTACGAGGTCTGGCCTGGAGCCTCAGCTACCCATTGGTATG
This sequence comes from Microcaldota archaeon, assembly GCA_021848065.1. Lineage (GTDB taxonomy): Archaea > Micrarchaeota > Micrarchaeia > Micrarchaeales > CABMGC01 > JAJZNA01. Next base: position 7,724 of record JAJZNA010000021.1, on the reverse strand, counting down.
AGTATGGCGTTGTGCCGCCGCTTACGCTGCCGTCAGATATAATTGCACCGCTATTCTGATCCATTGTAGTAGAACTGCTTGTTGCATGTGCATAGTTTATGCATGAAGGCAATGCAGTGCAATTTGCACCAGTTCCTCCGGTTATTGATATGCTTCCTGCATTGAGAGGCATGTTGACAGTGACTGCATCCACTGCCGAAGTCATGTTTGCTGGAGGCTCGGCTGGAGGCGTTGTCGTTCCGGAATCACGCACGTTGACGGTTATGTCATGTGTTCCTGTGCTTGTGGAGGTTGTAGTTGCATATGTGCAGGCAGATGAGGTGCATCCGGAGATCACGGTTGCGCCATCATACCAAGTGTATACATAATTGCTGCTTCCTGTTCCACCCGTTTCTGATGCAGTGAAGGTCACAGACTGCCCCTGGTCCATCTTTACACCGGTTGGTGCAATTGTTGGAGTGCCAAGTGATGGGTATACTGTTATTGCGAAGTTCTGCGATGTTGCTGTTGGAGGCGTTGGAGTTGCACTTGGATCAGTGCCAGTATCAGTTACCTTTACGGTTATGTCATTGAGTGTGCCGCTTGAAGCTGCAGGTGTGGAGGCAAGGTAGGTGCATTTTGGAGATGATGAAGTTGGACATGCTGTTATGGGATTGCCATTATCATACCAAGTATATGTGTAGTTTGCGCTGCCTGTTCCTCCAGTCTCTGACGCATTGAGTATTACTTTCTGTCCGACGTCCATGACCAGGGGCACTGTTGAAGTTGAAGGTACAGCTGCTATAGAAGGTATGCCTAGAGACGGGTGTACATTAAGATAGGATGTTGCAAATGTGCCAGTAGATGCACCGCAAGGGCCTTCATCTACACAGACTATTAGCCTATCAAGACCACCTGTGAAAGTGTCCAGTGTAGATGCATTACCATTGAATAGTATTGTATTTGAAGATTTGAAAGAGGTGTTATAAACAAAAATATCGCTACTGCCAGGGTTATTGTTCAAGTACCAACTATAAGTGTATGGAGCTGAACCTCCAGTTACAGCCTCTGTGAGATGTAAGGACTGCCCGTTATCTATCTGGAGCGGGCTTGTATCGTTTGGGGTTATGGAGTGTGTTTGGAGAGTCGGCAACACTATTGCGTCAGTATATGAAAGGTTGAAATTTCCAAAAGTAAGATCAGCTCCAGAGCAGTTCAGATATAATATGCCCATATAAATTCGTGCAATATCTACTTTGCATAAAGAGCCTGCAGGATAGTTAGGCAGGCCATTAGAAGAATCTACAACTGCAGTTTCTATAGTATCATTGCCAATCATTGATGCATTTGCTGAGAATTCCAGTGTGTCGTTTTTATATGCATTTGTGCTTGCTTTGCAGTAGAATCCAGCAACTGGTAATATGGCATTACAATTTATTGGATTGCCATTTATATACCATACAAACCTATATGGCGGTGTGCCTCCGCCATTTAGCACAGCACTTACAGGTTTTGTCATGCTGCCTTGAATTGCGACTATGCTTGATGGAGTTATTTCTGGAGCAAGCATAGCAGGATTTACTGTAACATTTGTGGAATTTGAGAGAGTTGTTTGCGGAGTGCTTGCACTGTCGGTTACCTGAAGTTCTATAGTGTAGTTTCCAATGTTTTTGTTGCCTGATGTGTTGAAGTCGCAGCTCAATGTTGTTGAGGTTGCACCGCACATTGTGATTGCTTCTTTTGGATTTGGAGCGCTTGACTCATATCCAACAAGCCACTGGTAGTGGTAAGCGCCGCTGCCCTGCAACGATGTCCTGTCGCAGTTTTTGCATGATATTACCACATATTGGCCATTGTCAATAGGGCTTGATCCTTCAGTAAAGTTTATCAGAGGCTGCTGTAGAGTCCCGTTTACCTGTATTGTGCTTGATTCTGGAGCAAGGCTGTAATGCGTTGTTGTGCCTACGTCAGTAACATAAACAGTGTAGGTCTGGGATCCTTTGGATGGTTCGAATGATGGGAATGTTATTGGTCCGTCCTTCTGGTTGGTTAAAGATACAACAGGAGTATTTGATGAATCCACAAGAACTGCATCGAAGTTTCCACTTCCTCCAGATATGGTTGCAGTGTATGTTACATGCTGTCCGTAATCTAGGCTTGAATTGCTCGGCTGGAGCCCAGATACCGAAGGCGTGCTGTAAGCAGTTATGGATTGGTTCTCAGTAAGCGATTCTATAGGGTTTGCGCTGTCTGAAGCTGTGAGCTTAAACTGATCGGTTCCAATAGCGCATTTAGGCGAAGTGTATACGTTGCTGTATGTGTTTGAAGGGCTCGTGAAGATATTTAATATTTTTAGACCGCATGCAGGCGAGAGTATCCCAAAGTTGTAAGGTGATATGCCTCCAGATACCTGAGCAGTGAATGTCTCGCTCTGGCCAAGATCCATGGAGGTGTTGCTTATTGTGAAGCTTACAATTTGAAGTTTAGGTATAGTAAGCACAGGCGTTGTTGCGCTTGCAGTCTCGGGAGTTGCGGCGGCGTCAGTTGCAGTCACTTCAAAGGTACATCCCGGTGTAGGCCCAGTTGGAGTGTATGTGAAAGAGTCAGTGTTTCCTGGATTAGAGAAGCCAAGGCAGTTTGATCCCCTAGAGCCTATCCATGAATAAGATACTGGAGATGTGCCGCCTGTTGAAGAGGCAGTTATTGTTATTGGCCCGTTTATCGTCTGTGGCGAAGTTGGAGAAGTTATGCTTACTGTCAGTTGTGGGTTTATTATGATTGATATAGGTGCGGAGGTGTTTGTTTCAGGACTGATGGAATTGCTGTCTGTCACTGTTGCACAGTAATAATACGTGCCAGATGTAGTGGTTTGTATGTTGCTGAATGTCACGCTGTTTGAGGGAGTAACCTGTGAATAGGCTGCTGTAGAAGGTAATGTGCTGCAGGAAAGTGAACTTACAATGTAAACGTTAAATGTGTATGGGGATATCCCACTGCCAAGCGGGATGTTGGCAGTAAATGCTTCAGATTGGCCCGTATCAACTACAGGGTTTGAAGCGGCAAAGGCAGGAGCTGCAATTGCATGCAGCGTGCCAAACGCAAATATCACAAAAGCTGCCAGCATCACTACCGTGAACCTCACACTATTGTTTATGCCGTACGATGACCCGTGCAAGGTTGCATTCCCGCTATTCATTCAGATTCCCATTTGAACGTGACAATCCTTTGCAAAGTCTAGGAGATGAGAAATGTCTAGGCTATGAAAAAAGCACTTTGCAAATTCCCCAAAGTTTGTTGGGAATTGGTGGTTTATATAGTTTTGCTGGGCGACTTGCAGAACGTTTATATAACTTTGTTATTTTTTCGGTAAAAAGCGTTTGGCGCGGGCCGTGGAATTCCATGAATTCGCGCTTTTACGTCGACAGATTGGTTTGCCGCTGAGTTGCTGTAGTGCGTGAATGCAGGGCAGGAGGAGAGCCTTGAACAGGAATTGGCAGCTTGGGGAATCTTCAAAAACGGCCACCATAAGATGCACAGTATGCAATTGGCATGTGGATGGGCCAAACAGCACAATTGAACAGGGCAATTGCAGCTTAGGGACGCAGAAGGTGGAATGGATAAGGCAAGTAATGGAAAGGGCAGTTCAAAATGTTGGTCAAACTCGAATATGCAGTATCAGATAAATGGCCTAAACCTTTAATCAAATCGCGCAATGGAATTCGCCGCCCCTCTTCCCTACGGGATAAGAAGGCCTTTAATCAAGCGAAAGGGAAGGATAATTGATGAAAAGGTTTGGAGGCGAAGTAGGGCTGGACAAAAGACGTAAACCCTGCTTTGGGATTGCCCGCAGGCGTAGTGCATCTTTATCCATCGAACCGTATCCGGATGTGCTGCAGCCACCTATGCGCTCGCGTAGGCCTTGATTTCGCTTGGCACTACGAAGCGTGGATACCCAAGCTTGTTCATGGCCTTAATTGCGCTGAAAAGGCCATTGAGCAGCTGGGTGTAGCTGACTGCCCGCCGGCGCCGTTAAGGTTGAGCGATACTGCCACAGTGCCGCTGTTTGCCTGGCCGGAAGCGTAAGTGCCAGTTGCGGTTATTGAAGGCGCGAGGTTTGCAGGTATGTGCAGGTTCATCACCTGGGCAGGGCTTAGGTAGCTCTTCTGGCCGCTGGCAAGGTTCTGGACGTAGACAGTACCATTAGGGCTGATGGACAGCTTCCATCTTGCAGGAATCGGCTGCGCAGCACTGAGCGCTGCGCCCATGATGGGCTGTACTGCAGATGTGACTGCGTAGGAACAGGCTGGCATTGTATTTGTAGCCTTTTGAGTTGCATGGGATCGGGTAGCAGGTTTTGTTGCAGGCGCAGATGAAGGGGCAGTGGAACACGCGGCCACCAATGCTGCTCCCCCAATTGCAGCTGCGGCTAGAGCCCCGGCGCGCCTAAGCCCCTTTAAAGGCGCATATGGCTTTGCCGCAATAGGTACATGCGAAGTGGAAGGGTTTGTAGCGTGCGCAGACGCAGATATTCTTAGGGACATATTAACACAGTTATAATGGGCATTTTGTGATATATAAACATTTTTGCAGGGCGCGAGGTTTAGCTATAAATATCAGAAAATAACCACCTAACATGTTTTAGTATGGCCGAAAGAGTCAAGCTGGATAATGTACCAACTGCGGTTAGCCACCGGGTTTATGCGTTCTTGGACGCCATTACGGAAATTAGGTTGATGCGCCCATCGGGAGATCCAAGCCCGCAGTGGAACTCCTTCTGTGCCAGGAGCATGCCCATAAACTTCGGCGATGCGCTTAGGGAAGGGCTTAGGACGAACCGGGACGGACGCTCGGCAAACCGCCGTGCAAACATCGCGTTCAGGCATATGCTTATGCTTGCCAGAAGGGGAGGCAGGGAGGAAGCCCTTGAAACGGTCAAAAGGCTTGCAGTTGATGAGGCATATCAAGCTGCCAATAGGGCCCTTGCAGCTGCAGGCTATGATAAGTATCCGATGTCTGATAGGATGGCTGGAGCTGCAGCCACGGACGCCGGGATATTGGCAAGCGCAAGGCTTATGGAAGACATTGGCAACGGGGAGACGCCAATGCATATCAGTAATGCGGCAGCACGCTGGAGCGTGTGGAATAGGGGATTCGCGCTTGCTGTGGAGGTGAATGGAGCGTTATTTGTCGCAGGAGATAGCGCCCCTGCGTTCGATGGAGTGGTTGCACATTTGGATGAAAGGTCGCTTATCCCCGCCGGCTACAGGTAATGCGATCCGTGCAAAGCCCCTGCGCATTTATGCGGGTTTGGCGCTTATGCGAAAACGGAGCTAAGCGTTAAGGCTTGCGGATATTTGCCCAAGGCCGCGGCCGCAAGTGGCGGGACGCCAGGTCAATGGAGCCGGGAGAAATGATGGCTTTTTTTCAAGTTTAGGATTTTGTGAAAAACAGTGCAATTCTAGGCTTTTATAGGCTACTTCCGGAAACTGACTTGGATAGCCTTTTTGCCGCGAAATTGCCCTTGATCATCAGATAGCGCATCTTTGCATAGGTTATGCCGGTTATAATGGCGCCTGCCGTGGCTATGCCTGCGATATCCCTCATGGCCCCTGAAAGGGCGTAGGCAGAGGCGGCCAGAGTGCCGGTTATGGTGACGTACAGGGCAGGGAAGAGCTTCACCTTCTTCGAAGCCCTTATGGTAAATGAATTTCCGGCAAAGTGCCCGTCCAATGCGGCTGAGAGAAGCCTGGTCTCGCGCCCTATGCGCCCAGCGCGCTTTGCAAGTAGTGAGAGATCACGCAGTGCGGCTGGATTAAGCCCGTTTCTTTCACGCCTGAGCAAGTCCCCGAGATGCAGCAGGCTGGACTCGATTTCTTCAGCATCAGATAGGACAACAATCGCAGGGCGCTTCAGATTGTCCGGCGATTGTGCATGCATGTCCTCGAGTTCCCTAAGCGAGGCTTGAAGCCTTAAAATAGTGTCATCACACCTGTCAAATGCCTTGCCTCTGCGAATACCGTCTTCGTCGCCTGGGCGCATCCCGATGTGAAGGCGTCCGGCATAGATGTGTCTCATGGTGCTCAATTTACAAAGAATAGCCTTGCATGTCCTCCATTATAAAGCTTGCGAGGCTTCATGCCAATCGTTAAAAAGGTGTTTTGGCACAGTAAGTATATGCACTACAAGGCTGCCATCCTGGCAATTGCCATAGTTGCAATGGTTGCCGCCTTCATGATTTTGCATAACGGACTAGGTCATCCAGCCGCGGCAATTTCAAACAGCACAGCGAAGGCACTAAGCGCCACGCAGCTCACACCTGTTGGAAGGTGCACGCAAGAGGCCAATACTACAGGCATGTTCGTATGCAAAGAGGGGCAGTACTTCCCAGGATATAAGCTGCTGCAGATAGACTACAATTTTGTCAGGGCTTTGCAGTATACAAGCTGCAATGGCTCGTGGCCGGTTGGCACGTACAATACCGATTGCGGAAACGTAGTGGGATTGCCTATCGACAACACGCTTGGAATATGCTGGGATTATGGGAATGCTACTTCGGGGGCATATGCCAATGCCACCTCGTTTGAGCTTGTGTCCATAAACCGCAGCGCTGCAGTGGTAATAGTCATCCCGGCGAATTCCCCAGGCTTATGTACAGGTGGGCCGTCGGTAGACACCAATGGCACATGAAAAGCATTGAAGGCAGGCGTTTTCTGGAAATTTGAAACTGCACGGATACACCAAATAGGCGCATGTGGGCTGCGGCAAGTAGGCTTACATACGCTTAAGGCCATATTTTTTAAGCGCATTCTCGATGAAAGCGAAGGCATTGCTTGCAGTTGTGAGGCCTGCCACTTTTGCACAGTATGACGCATCGCAAAATAGGCCTATGGAGGCGTACGCGCCCATAACCACCTGTGCATCCGCAACAAGCATCGCGATTGAGCGCCTCTCTTCAAGCCCCAGGCTATGAAGATCGACATACGGATCCTGGCCCCTTATGAGTTCCATGTCTTTCCAGTAGCGCTTTCTGGAATAGCCTTTTGGATTGGAATAGAATGCCACTGAGCGGTCTGCATGAAGGCCAAGGAGCCTTGAAATTGCGCCGATGGCGCCGGCGGGATCTGATGGCATGTTCTCCGAGCCGAACAGGCTCTTGCAAACCCCATCCAGGGCATTGGAGATTTCAGTCCTGGCTGTGGAGAGGCCGTCTTGGGCATCCCTCCTGGCGCCTATGAGCCATAAGGCATTTATCACCAAATAGCTAAGGTCCTCTTGCGTGCCGAAATTCACGTAGAGCATGCATTCAGAAGCAGCCCTTGCCTCCAAAGCCCGCCGCGCAGTATCAGGTTGCCCAGGCATCAGATAAGGATACGTGCGTTCTATGGCGTCCATCATCCTGCCGATGATGGTAGGCTCCTTGTTTGCAGGAGAAACAAGGAACGTTGGGTCAGATGCACCCCTTGGCAATGGTGTGCCGTCCCTGACCAAAGGCACCAGGATGTCGTGGGTGCCATCAGGCCTTGCCAGGTGTAATGTATTGTAAAAGGCTCGTTCCCTAAAGGCCATAGAATCCAGTATCGGATTAAAAATTGGGTGATATTTAAGCCTTTCAACTAGGGGGCGTTGTCCAATAAACAGGTGTAAATACCGCAATCCCATACTAAGGCCAGATAAGTCGTTACACGATGAATGTGTTGTACACAACTGCCTTAAGTAGAAGTTCCTTTTCTATCATTCCTGCCCTC
>JAJZNA010000016.1 GCA_021848065.1 Microcaldota archaeon | reverse complement strand
TAGCATGGGCATAAATCGCGCCTCACTTGTCGGGCTGTCAAAGGGCGGCGCCGTGGCAATAAACTTCTCAATCGCCTATCCTGAAATGGTATCAAAACTTGTGCTTGCAGATGCGGAAGTCCCAGGATTCAGCGTGTCCAATTCTTATAGGAAAGAGCTTGACCACATCTGGTCAATGGCTGCTGTAGGTGGCATAAACGCATCTAAGGATGCATGGTTGAAACATGCGTTTTTTGCACCAGCGCAACTAAAGCCGGATGTAATCGGGCCAATACGCGAAATGGTCTCCGGCTATTCTGGATGGCATTTCATGCACAAAGACCCCGAACTCTTCACCCCAGTGCCAGCCATAAATCATCTTCACGATATCAGAATGCCCTTGCTTGTACTTGTGGGAAAAATGGACATACCTGACTTCATAGACGAATCCATCCTGCTTTCGAAGTCGGTCAAAGGCTCCAGGCTAGAGTTCATCAACGGCGTGGGCCACATGTCCAACATGGAAGATCCTGAAACGTTCAACAGGTTGTCTATCCAATTTCTTTCAGAATGAATCTTGTGCAGTGGCAGCATATTTCATAGCACAACTCTGCGTGCCACTATTGCACAGTTGGGACAGTCCCACACCATGTCTCCGCTAGGGACTCCGCATTCGTAGCACATGTATTGTCCGCATCCATCGCAGTAAAGGACTGGGCCTGATAGGGGTGACTTTCCACACCTTGAGCACCTATATGCGGATCCTGATGATACCTGATTGCTGTTTGTCTTGTTATTTTCACTCTTCTTCTCAACATCCCTGAACTTTTCGCGTATCTTGTCAAACACCTAATAACCCCTATTAATTCCTGTAATAGCTATCCAATACCGCTTCAGATTCAAAAGCCTTTCATTCCAAGCTGCAGATAGCTCTTTAAATTATAACTGAGAATTAACCTTGTTTTGTGATGGAACCAAAATCCCTTGCTGAAACTGCAGAATTGGTATCTGGCTTAGTCAAGATCCCGTCAGTTACTGGCAATGCCGCCAAAGCTGGCGAGGCAGCCGATTTTATTGTAAAATGGCTGGGGGAAAACGGTGTTTCCGCAAAAATAAAGGAATTTGAAAAAGGTTTCCCCACCGTGATTGCGCAAGCAGGCAGCGGATCGCGATCGCTAATGCTAAATGGGCATCTTGATGTGGTCCCAGAAGGTGACCATGCCAAATGGGGGCATGACCCTTACTCGGGGTTAATTTCGGGGAAGACTGTTTTTGGCAGGGGTAGTGTTGACATGAAGTCAGGTCTTGCTGTCCAAATGCGCCTCCTTTCAGACTTTGCCGATAAAACCGACTTCAGGCTAATATTTGCTGCGGTATCCGACGAAGAGACAGGCGGGTTCAACTGTTCCAAGCATCTGGCAGAAGAATACCTGGTGGACACTGTCCTAGTGGGGGAACCTGGCGGGTCTGAGCTTATCGGCGTAGGCGAGAAGGGGCTTCTCGACGTGAGGCTGAGTGGAAGAGGAAAAACATCACATGCAAGCCGCCCGTCTTTAGGTGACAACGCAATAATGAAGGTGGTGAGGGACCTCGAACGCCTCTCAAAGGTTGGCGAAATCGACATACAATTTCCTACTGAGCTCAAAGAAATACTCCAGGAAAGCATAAAGGAGAATGGAAAGGACGTAGGCATCATAACGTTCAACCCTGGAACAATAAACGGGGGCACAAAGCTCAACGTGGTTCCTGACGCCTGCGAGTCCGATGTGGACATGCGAATACCTCCCGGCATAAGCATAGACAATGCTTTGTCAAGGATAAAAGGGCTCCTGAAGGAGGTGGACGTATCCCTTCTGATAACATCCGAACCCAATTATACTTCACCAACTATTCCGGAAGTTGCAAAATTCATAAGGATAGCAAAGAAGCACGCGCCAAATGCGCGCCTCATAATTAAGAATGGCGGTACTGATGGCAGATATTTCCGCAGTAAAGGGATGCCAGTAGTGGCATTTGGGCCCGGCAACTACGGCCTGATGCACACTTATGACGAGTGCGTGTCATTCTCCGAAATTGCAAGGGCATACGATATCTACAGCGAGTTCCTCTCTTCCTTCTAAGCATGCCCTTGCAAAAGCGCTGCCCGTCACGAGTAATATCCTATGCCCCTAAGTGCGGACCTGAGGGATGCCACTCTTGAACGGGTTTCCAATGTGCCATCGCCAAAATGGCTCTCCATAGCCCCATTTAACCCGGCCATCAGACGGGTATTGGACCAATACACCGTATAAAATGGCATCGTCCCATTGGGGTCCCATTCCATCGGCGTCTCCTCCCTTTCGGAAGTTCCATCCCTTGTGCACCCAGGAAGGGTAAACATTACTGCAGTATTGTCTCCCTCTTGCGGACTGCAGTTGCAAAAGAACTGGCTTACCATCTGATATGAGACATGGAAATCGAATATGCTCCCGGAGCCGAACGATATGCCTATGCCCCCAGCCTGTTTTACTGCATTAAGCACCTGCACATTGTTTGTTATGCCTACCACGAGCTCGGATCCATTACTTATGGCTCTGCCATGTGCTCCTAACAGATAATTGCGTAATGGGGTATAATGCCCTCTCCCCCTATACCCTTGAAGGACAAATCCCGCGCCTATCTCATATACTGTGGGCAGTTCCTGGGGAAGCCCTACTGCCCCATATAATCCTGCATGAAGCCGCTCCACAAGCCTGACAAATGCAAATGGCCTATCGCCATCCATTGCCACTGCTGCGTTGCCATCAGCATAGCTCCTTTGCAGCTCTTCAAGAGGCGGATGCCTCATATGGGCATCATTTAATATGGCCCTATGTATCTCTGTAAGGTCAACTACAGCAGCCGTATCCCGCATCGCAAATCTGGTTCTACTCATTTTTACCACTTTCAACATCAATAGCACTAGTAACTAAGCACACTTGCATAACAACCACAAAAGATGAGTATGCAGCCGTTATGCAGTAAGTATTATACCTACTACCAAAAGCTGCAATATAGCTATGACAGGGCTTACGCTAGGTTTAGGATAAGAATATGCAATAGCACCTAACCTGCCTGCCATGTTATCTTTTACCATATTTTCTGGCCTCCTATTTAAAGGTTTTCTTCAAAATTTAGCAATGCACATGCAAGCCTGCGCATCTTGCCATGACCTGCTTGCCGCACACCCGTTTTGATGCAGTGCCGCTATTTCCAGGTGACACGCCAATGCCTACGCGTCCTGACCCATGCTTCGGGCAAGCAAGCCTACCGCTCCGAGCATGCCGTTAGTCTGGCCAAGCTCTGAAACTATCAGCTTAAGTCCATCATGCTGTTTATACGGTTCGAGCATTTCTTCTGCCCGTTTTTGTATCCTCTTTACAAAGTCTGGCTGATTAGTCGCTACGCTTCCTCCGAGCACTATAACATCTGGGTCTATTGCGCATTGAATTATGCCAATTATTCCTGCAGCAGTATTGACTGCATCAGCTATTATCTGATTGCATGGGTTCCTATCATCCTTTGCAAGTTCAAAGGCATCCCGTGTGCTGACCTCTCTTCCCATTGCCTCACTTGCTCTGGTCGCTATGCCTCTTCCTCCAAGCATGTATTCTATGGATTTGCCCCTGCCGTACAAATCCAGCGGGCCTAGGAGCCCTGCCATATCGCTGCTTCCACGTTCGATTTCCCCATTACGAATTATGCCCAAGCCGAAGCCTGTTGAGATTGTCATGTATGCTGATAGGCTGGTGTTTCTGCTTGCGCCGTAAAGGTATTCCCCATATGCCGGCGTGACAACGTCATTGCTTACAAGTACTGGTACGTGGAATTCATTTTGAAACGATTTACGCATATCCCCAACTATGCCTCTGATGGAACTGTACTTAACCTTACCTGCAGCTGTATCAACTATGCCTATTGTGCATACTCCGACTCCGCCTATTTCTCTGCCCGCCTTACTCACAGCCTCACGTATCAGTGCTTTTGCTTGATCCATGACATGGGACCCATCATCCTCCAAATCTGTGGCTGTTATCATGCTGCTTAGCATATCCCCATCTTCAGTTATGACTGAAGCTGCCATTTTAGTTTTCCCTATGTCTAATCCTGCAAATACCCTACGGTGGCTATCCATAATAAACCTGCAATCATAGTTGTCTCTTTCTTATGTCCATGTCAAAGTAGAATGGCATACTGTCATAGCATGACACGTTAAAGTCTGCCTGTTTCAATCTGCACCCATATACCAAGTCGCTGAAGTTTTCGGTGCCTATAGCACCCTTCTTCAATGTTGATACTCCCTGAAACGGGGAAACTCTTCCAGGCCCGTATTGGAAAACTAAGATGCCTGGCCTAGAGCTTACGCTACTGCGTATGTACCTACTATTTTTTTCCCAGAAGCCTGTCTTTGCACGTGCCTCATGGAAAGCAATGTATCTGAGTGCAGCTTCTTTAGCCCATTGGGATATTTCCGACTTTCCAGCACGCGATGTGTACATGCGCACTGCATTCTCAAAGTCTCTGGTCGGATAGGCATAATAAAATATTGAGGACAGGTGCCTGAAGCCGCTGCTTTTGAGCAATTTTCTATCTCCCCTTTGGGCATCAAGGTTTCTTTCGAATTCGTCATAATAGTCATCACCTCCAAGAAACGTTTCAAGGGGTTCTATGGCTATGTTGCTAAGCTTAAACTCCCTCAGCAATTTTCGCGTTTGTGCCTCCATCTTTGCCGAGGCGGATTTTCCAAGCGAAAAAATCGAGATGTCGAAAGCATGGTTTTCAGCAGCTATCGTAACTTTTGTTGCCTTGCCTGTCAGTGACTTCATTACCTTTGCGAATGCATTAATTCTGTTAAGGAATGCCAATGTGGACAAATCTGGGTTTGTATGTGACACGCGCAGTCCGTTATTCATCTTGCCCAGATAAGAAAGCATGAGGAATTCAAACCTGCCGCGACCCTCAAGTTGCTCCATAAGCCCTGAGAACTTGCCATCATAAGATGTAAAGCTGCCTTTGCATAGGAAACTCTCCAAATCTTCCAGGCCCTTGCCAAAATAGGCTTCGATGTCCGACTCCAGTAAATCTGCAATTTCTAATCTTGATACATTCTCCTTATGCATGCTTATGTCCTTTCCAAGCAGCGCCTTGCTTATGCTATGCCTGAATTTGGCCGAAGATGTATTTGAGGTGGCAACGTTTTTCATGCAATCATAGTATATTGCGTTACTTTGGATTTATATTACCTGCCCAACAGGCCTATCTGCGCAATTGGTTCGAAAAATCCATAACGACCTGTCGTGGGGACCTGACGCTCTTGAGATCGACCGCCGCACCGTCAAATACTCTGAGTATGGCTTCCTCCATCTCAGGCGCGGTCAAACTTTCTCCAGGCATTCCCATATGGTAGCACAGAAATGTCCCGTCCAGGCCGGTTACTCTAGCAAGGCCGATATCCTTTCTGCCCTCCACTTCTGCGAGAAACTCTGATTCTGGAACAATCCTTATGACTGGTTTATTCCCATTTCTGCTAACAATAACAGGCACTCCATGCGCAGTTTCCGTGCCCAAAGACGACCCGCTTAACTCCCCAGGCCTATTTATCTTCGTTATATGCACTACCTTATGGGCCAACGGCACCGGATCTTCGCTACCGGAAATTCTTATGGTCTTTCCATCCATCTGCCGCATGGTCTCCGCGTCAACTGCCATATCTCGCGGCAAATCTCTTATTCTTGCGTCGAGAAGGGCAGTCAGCGTGTGTGGCAGGAGAACTGACCCTGCGGATATTGCCTCTGCTATTATCCTGCTGGTACGTCCTACTCTTTCATTACGTTCCCCATCATTCCTGTAGGTATGTTCCAAGGATAAAAATCTGCCTTTATCTACGTGGTGTGACACAAAAACTATTGGCGATCTTCGCCCATTTGTAGAATTCATCAAGGCCATCATTTCATTCCTGAATGGTGTATTGTCAAATGGGAATGCAGGTATTCCTGTTCTTGAAGAGAATTCAAAGAACGCGGCCGACTCATCACTTACGATTATTCCCGAAGGTCCGGTGCCAGTGAGGTTGCGTATTGCATCTATTGCCCTTGTCACTAATAAGAGTTCGCCTACTTCTCCAAGATCCGGCTTGTTCGACAAGCTCGCATCTGGCCCCAGTTTTACTGTAGCCCAGCTGAATTCTATCGGAGCCATATTATATATGTTTTTTATTGTCTGAATCAGCTTGGCTGCATCCGTAAATGTGTTCCATGTCGATTGTCTGAAATGCCCGCCAAGGATAATGCCAAGGGCTACCAGCCCCGGGCTGTTTGTAGCTAGCCTTTCCGTAGTCATCCCATTATCGGCCACTACTGCATTGGTTTCAGCCTCAAGGCCGCCTAACCCTGCCCTTTCTAACGCATCGTGCCCAATCCCGAGCCTTTCAAGAGTCTTTGTCAGGTTCGCCAATGTGGTGCGTATGGTCCTTATTTCTGTTGCCCTTGCCGGAAGGCATGCTCCCGTTGCAACTCTTCTAAGGTCTATCATTACTTGAGGTTCCACCGTCCTCTGTCCTTCGCTCCCGCCAAGCGGATAATCGCATTTGCCAGATGTTTTTAAGGCTCTCATTTGCAATACCTCTTAGCACATATAACTCTCGCATCTATTCGTCTTCGATGGCGCATGGATGTCGGTTCTCCAATTCCGCCAATGTGTTTAACTGACGCAATCTGAAGGCTCATCTCCCCATCGATAATCTCCGAGTACTTTTGCATATCAACCACAAAAATACGTTTGCAGCCGGCTAATATGCCAGGAGCGCAAAATGCGCTACATCAGAAGCGGGCTTAGCGCAGGTATAAATGCTTGAATGCATATCTCCAGCTAATACCATAATTATGCCCTGAACAGGTATCATCCAAAATCTCCTATTTAAATGTTATCTTCAAAATAAACTTAACAGTTTAATTCTTTCGGATTCGTGATACGACCTTATAAAAATGTCTGTTACCCTATATTTACACAACTGCGTGTCTCTATGCCTGCTGTGAGCGTTAAGAATCTATCAAAAGACTACGGCAAGTTCCGTGCTGTTGATGGCATATCTTTCAGTGTGGAGTCTGGAGAGATATTCGGACTGCTCGGACCCAACGGGGCCGGGAAGACAACAACGATAAAGATGCTCACTACGCTTCTGAAGCCTACTGGAGGTTCTGCTTCTGTCTCAGGTTTCGATATAGCCCTGCAAAAAGACGGTGTAAGGAAGAACATAGGCATTGTATTCCAGGATCCTTCACTTGATGATGAACTGACTGGCAGGGAAAACCTCAACTTCCATGCAATACTGTACAAAATGGACAGGAAAAAGGCAGAAGCCCGCATAAACGAGATACTATCGCTTGTGGAGCTTACGGATAAAGCGGATGTCCTGGTAAAGAACTACTCCGGAGGCATGAAGCGCAGGCTGGAAATCGGGCGCGGACTTCTCCATGAGCCAAAGGTCCTATTCCTTGACGAACCCACCATAGGGCTAGATCCCCAAACAAGGAGGCACATGTGGTCATACATAAAGAAACTTAACAGCACATGGGGTACCACTGTGATATTGACCACGCACTACATAGAGGAGGCAGATTATCTCTGCGGCAGGGTTGCGTTTGTAGATCATGGTAAACTGGTTGCGCTTGACACTCCGCAGTCCCTCAAAGACAAGCTTGGCGGCGATGTCCTATCCCTGAGCATCAATGATGGGGTGCTTGCATTTGAAAAGAAACTCAAAGGGATCAGATGGATAAAGTCAATGTCCAAGCATGATGGCTATCTGGACCTCACTGTGGAAGAGGGGGAAAAGAGGATCCCGGAGGTAATACTTCTTGCCGGAAAAAATGGCGTTAAGATATCTTCGGTAAGCCTGCACAAGCCTAGCCTGGAGGACGTTTTCATACACTATACCGGAAAGACGATAAGGGAGGAAGAAGGAAGCTGGAAGGATACCATGCGGTCAATACGTGCATCGAGGAATAGGTGAACATGGACACAAACGCAATATACGTATTATGGCTAAGGGACATGAAGCGCTTTGTTAGGGCAAGATCGAGGATCATAGGCATGCTCATGATGCCCATCTTCTTCCTGCTCGGCCTGGGCCTTGGATTGGGCGGGCTCGTGCATATCAGCGGAACTGTCACCTACCTGGAATTCATAGTCCCAGGCATACTCGGGATGTCTCTACTGTTCACCTCAATAGCATCCGGCACGGCTGTCCTGTGGGACCGCCAGTTCGGCTTCCTGAAAGAGATACTGGTAACGCCAAACTCCAGGGCTTCTGTTGTCCTGGGGCGCGTTGCAGGCGGCGCAACTACCGCAGTGATGCAAAGCATAATCGTGGTGGTCATATCCCTTATCATAGGCTTTCACATGACCCTGACTGCAATAACCCCTCTCGCCATAGTTTTCATGGTTTTGATAGCGTCAACCTTCATAAGCCTCGGCCTCACCTTTGGATCCATAATAAACGACTTCCAGGGCTTCCAGCTGATAACGCAATTTGTAACCCTCCCACTCTTCTTCCTATCAAATGGAATATTCCCACTAAGTTCACTCCCGTGGTATATTCAGTATATCTCATACGCGAACCCACTCACATACGGCGTTGACGGCCTGCGCGGCACTCTTATAGGCGCATCTACATTCCCCATCTGGCTTGACCTGATTGCCATGCTTATATCCACACTCATCATGGTTTCGATAGCTGCATACGCTTTCAATAGGGCCGACTCGGGCTGATTGCATGGCATCTACTAAAAAAGGTAAAAAATTTGTCCTGCGCGGGTCTGTGTCCTCGGGGCTGGGTGAGGGCAGGTACTTCATGCGCAAGCCAAAATATAGGAAGCAGTTTGTCAGCAGGCTCAAAATAAACCCTTATCTGGGCACGCTCAACATAAAGCTGTCCAAAGCAAGTTCTGCAAGCCTATCTTCCATAAAGCGAAGGAAGGCAATACTCGTAAGTGGTTTCAAGGAAGGCAGCAGATCATTCGGCGCAGTCCTCTGCTACGATGCCATGCTTCGCGGGGAGAGATGCGCACTCATAGTGCCAAAACTGTCCAAGCATACTGCCGTTGCAGAGCTCATATCCTCAGAAAAGCTGCGCGACAAGCTAAAGCTAAAAGACGGTGCGCGCGTCCAATTTGAAGTGTTCGCATAAACCCTTGGTTTATCTTCTCCTGTCTGCCAGATAGAACACTGCTGTGAGCGCGATAAGGGCTGCCGCCGACCATAGTATATCGCTTGCCCCAAGCGAGAGCTCAGAAATCACCAATCCTACAAATGCGACTGCTGCAATTGCTGTTCCATGCCTTACCCTGAATGCAGGCTTGTAATGGCTCTTCCTGCGTATCCTAAAGTAAGAGGCAAGATCAATCAGCCTCGGCAGCCCCGTACCTATTATTGCGCCTATGACTACATACTGGAAGTAGTATCCAGGGAATGCTGACAGCGCCATGGGCACAAAGAGGGAGAGCAGAGTGGCATAGAGCGGCACGGAAGCGCCGGACATCCTGTTCATCTTCTTCGGAAGGAAATCGAGCCTTGTCAATGCATATAATATTCGCGCATTGGAAAGGACCATGACTAGCATGACTGCCACTATGGAAAGGACCGCGGCCATCTGGAATGCAATCATTGCAGCCGGACTGCCTAGCGATGCGACAAGGCCCAGGACCGGGTCTTGAGAATACTGCGTCTGCATCTGGCTTGCGCCGAGGTTGAGATACACTGCAAGCACCAGAAGCACGTAGAAGACCGTGACAAAGACTATGGACCAGAAGATCGCCTTGGGCACCTTCTTGACATTGATGGTCTCTTCCGGAACCGTAAGCAGCGCGGTCCACGATCCGTACGCGAGTATAGCTACAGGTATCGCAAGGACTATCCCTGTAATCCCTCCAGACTGGAGGAAAGGATGCAGAAGCGTAGTACTGCCTCCCGCTATGCCTAGTATTATTATGGCAGCGAATATCGCTATGAAAAAGACGCTCATGGCCAGGTTTATCTTGCTGGTCAGCTTTACCCCCATCAGGTTTATGATTCCAACCGCGACAAGTGCCACTTCAGCAATGGCAAACTGGCCTATCCCGGAGCTGAATTGGGGGCCCAGATAGTCTCCAAGTATTATTGCGGATATGACTATGCCGAAGACAGTGCCTATGTAATATCCTACGCCTTCAAGGAATGCAAGATATCTGGCAATCTTTTTCTTTCCAAATGCCTCATAAGGAAAGACCACGAGGGCTCCAGAACGGGGGAAAGCAGTTACCATTTCCGAATAGACTACAGCCATCAGCAATGAGAATACCCCTGCAAGGATCCACGAGATAAGGCTTGCCGGACCAGCCTGCTGGTACGTAAGTGAAGGGAATGTAAGTATCGCCACGCCGACCATCCCCCCAATGCCTAGCCAGAATATGTCCCAGAAGCCCAGCACCTTCCTGAATTCCATAAGCCCCTATATCTACGTGCGCATTAAATAAGCCTTTCCCAACGGTACGTTGAAGCTCCGTGTGTATATGCGGGTTTCGCAAGTGAGGCTAAGTAATATATTCCTTGCATAGCTTAGAATAGTGCCGTGCGAGTGTAGTCTAGCCTGGTAGGACTTTGGCTTGCCAAGTCAAGGGCCCGGGTTCAAATCCCGGCACTCGCATCTTTCAATTCGCTAGTAATCAAGGCCAAATTTCCGGCCAATTGCCGTTATTAACTTATTCTAAAAGATATTCTTATGAAAGAGCTCAGAGACCTAATAACGGACTACTTAAGACAGGCAAAGCTCATGCAGTTAGCAACAGTTGTGAATGATAAGCTTGGGTGTGCAATGTCTGGTTTGCTTTTGACAGAAACCTTAACCTCTATTGGTTTTCTTCCACAACAAGAAGGCACTCAGACGAGTTAACTAAGAACCAGAATGTGGCAGGCGCAATAGCATCCCCCAAACACCAGAAGACCCTCCCAGGGCGTCCAATTTGAGGGAGTGGCGGAAATGCTTACACCCAAACTGGATCTGGACCACCTGGCTACCTATTGGTTGGCAGCATCCTCCAACAGTGGGGGTTTCTATCTAGCACACTTATAAAGCGCGATGCGGCTAAAACAGAACGCATGCCGTACAATAGCTCTAAATATGACTTTTGTTCCAATCTGTTCAGATGTTGGCTTGCCCGGTGTACCTGTATATCCTCCTGCCGTATTGGAGACAAGAAAGAAACTTGAGCTTTTGCATGGCCACGTGGTTTTGGGCCGGGCTACCAGGGGGTATTTCCCCGTAAGGCTTGCCGCTTCCGATGGAAAAACCCGCGAGTACCTGGGAAGGATATATCTCAGCGGCATGTTTGTCGAATCGCGCCTGCTCCGGATGTCTACTGCAGGCAGGGTTGCAGCAATGCCCCGCCCGATGCAAGACGCATTCTATGGCCTAGTAAGCTCTTATGGCAATGTCCATCTGCGCAGCGGAGGCAATGGGTGCGTACGCGTCATAAAATACAATAGCGAAAAGAATGCACCGGTACATATGGGTATCATCTATCCAGACGGGAAGTTTGTTGCAAAGTTGAAGCCTTCTAAAAAGAGGCCGTTAAATGAACAGATTGCGGATCTCACGGATGCTGCCAGAGGCACTTTTAACTCTCTGATGAGGGCCTACGGGAGGCTTGAGCTGTATGTACAGCCAAATGGCAATGCGTCGGTATACAAATATTCCAATAGGGGAAGGGACAAGGTGCGCATATGCACCATTCATCCTGATGGGAGCTATAAGAGCAAACGCAGTATATCAACATCAGAAATAGTGGGAGCATTGACAGATGCTGCAAAAACTTCTTTTGAGATCCTAAATGCAATATACGGGCAGGTTGGGGTGCGTAGGCGCGATGGAAAAATATATCTAAGAAAGCGCAACCTAGATACCGGAAAACCCGAAACCTTGGGGATTCTTCATGATGATGGCACATTCACCACTTCTCCAATATTCAATCCAAACAAGCCCTATCTGGATACGTTGCTGCTGCATGCCTTACGAAGCAAGGTGGACATATCCTCATTTTCTCACGACCTTCAAAGCAAAGCCCCTGTTGACCTCTCGCCTCTGCTTAGGGATCCATCAGTGCGTTTGAAGATTAGAAAAGCGCTGTAATTTTGGGCATGGCCAATCCCCTTTGCTGGCAAAGCTATTTATCTGCCTGTGCAGCTAATTAGTCATGGTTAAGCGCCCCGTAAGGCTGCACATATTGCGAGCGTTGCTCTTCGTTATGGTATGCGAAGCCGCAGGTATAGTCGGATCCTTCTTCACCTTTCCTGCAATAGGCACATGGTACAATCTTCTCGCAAAGCCCTGGTTCACTCCCCCAAGCTACCTATTCGGGCCGGTCTGGACCTTACTGTATGCTCTTATGGGCGTGTCTGCATATCTTGCATGGGAGCTGTCAAAGGGAACTGCGAGGAGCAGGGCAATGTCCGCCTTCTTCGTGCAGCTCTCCTTAAATATCCTGTGGTCCGCAGTGTTTTTTGGCCTAAAGTCACCCCTCTATGGCCTCGCGGTCATAATACTGCTTGCAATCGGAATAGCGGTAACCATACTGCAGTTTGCAAAGGTCTCGCGCACATCCGCGGCACTCATGGCACCTTATCTGGCCTGGGTTCTATTCGCTGCCATCTTGAACTTCTATATTGCAATAATGAACTAATTTATCCCAATCCTGTCCAACACGTGTGTAAACATGGTTAAAAATTCAAAAGAAAAGCCTTTAAAATACCTAGTCAAATTTATATCCGAGTGCTACGTATGCTCATGATAAAAAGAATATACGAGAAACCGAGCATAACTGATGGGAAAAGGATTCTTGTAGACCGACTATGGCCAAGGGGAGTAAAGCGCTCCACAGCCAATGTGGATCTATGGATGAAGGATGTCGCTCCAAGCGACGACCTCAGGCACTGGTTTGCCCATGATGTTGCAAAATGGGTCCAGTTCAAGGCAAAGTACAAGAAAGAACTGGATGGCAACAAGCACTTTGTGGAGCTGGTGCACATAATAAAGACCCATGATGTTACTCTCCTCTACGCCTCCCAGGATATGGAGCACAACAACGCAGTGGCCCTCGAAGAGTTCATAAAGCCTCTTCTAGGCAAGGATTCGCAATAAGCCTGCTGCTATCCAAAACTAAGTATGCGGGATTATATACGCCCATCGGGCGCTTCCGTTTAGATGCCATGTCAGCGCAAGCACGAGCGTGCCTGCACCAGCATCAGAATTCGATCCTCTTAAGCTCGAACTTGCTCAGAGGGGCAATGTTAGTGACCCTCTTGACAGCCTCTCCCTTGAACGTATTGTCAAGTATTGCGGTAAGGACTTCGTCTACCGTGTGGGATGCCGCATATTCCTTTGCCAGCTCCCCTATCGCCTTCCTTATCGCCATCTGCTTAGGCGTCCTTATCTTGGTGGTTGTTACTGCGAGAAGCTTGAGCACGAACTTCCTGCCATCCTTATCGGAAAGCTTGTCTATCGTGTATATTGCGCTGGAATGCCTCCTTACAAGCGAGTGTATGTAGCTGTAGGTCTGCTCTATGAAGTTAAGCTCGGTTATTGCAGAATTGCCGTTTACTTTCGATACCCTGAGCCCTACTACCATGAACGAGTGTTCTGGCCTGTGTGTGATCCAGGACATGCTCACCTTTATGACTCTTCCTACAACGCTCTTCCCATCGTCCGCAGGTATCTCGCCTATTGCGGATTCCCCGAGGAGCTTTGGAGGATAAACGTTGAACCATTGCTTGCTCTTCCACTTTTCTCCTGACTTTTGTGCCATAGATTCAGCTCTTTATGAGGAGTGCGACCTTTGCCGGATCGTAGCTCCAGTCAGAAGGCAGTGCATGTGTCCTTCTGTAGTAATTGCTCAGCCTCCATATCTTCGCCTCGACTCTGCTAAGTGCAGTCCTGTTATGAACATCATTGTGATTCTTTTCCAGATGCGTGCGCAGGGTTACCGACCTCTTCAGGAGATCAAGAAGGTCCTGTGGCAGTTCGCTCTTGAATCCGCTCTCACTGAGAACCGTCTTGAGCCTCTTGCCGTATATCTGCTTGATGTAAGGTACGTTGTGCTTCTCCTTAAGCGTCTGGCCTATCTGCGCCTGGTGCATGCCCTTCTTTGCATATTCTACAACCAGTTTCGTGATATCTGAATCGTTAAGTTCGAGGCCTTCTGGCTTTGAGCCTTGCTCGACTACGGGCTTCCTTGACTTTGACTTCCCATGCTTTCCTGTATGCATCCTCGCCATTAAAACACTACAAATTGATCCAAGAGGAACTAGACTTCTTGAGATACAGACATAATATCTAGTGGTAACGTTTATAAGTATTATTGTTTGCTTTGCAACGTATGCTGCCATATTGGGCTTGTAGGGGCATGAGCGCATCTACGTACGCATATCTGCCCACGGCAGAATATCCGTCGTAAATACCGTATGGCAGCAAAGCCTTATATACCTATTAAGCACTCATATCCTATGGCATCGAGACTTAGTGGTTCCGAGCTTAGCCCATCTACCTCTTATCACGGGCATGCCTCATATCTTATTCTGACTGATCTGGAAGCTGCAATAATGCGTTATAGTGCAGACCATGTGGCAATACCGCCTGCACTGAAAATTCAGGTTGAGTCGCTCGAGCGCAGGTTCCTGGCTGATTTCAGTGCGCTGCTGCCAAAAAGCGTTGCTCTAGAAGCTCGTCCCATACGCGAGGTGGTAACGTCCTTGCTTGAGGAGGCCGCCCGCAGTCAGGAGAACTCTCCAGCTGTATCCTTGGACCCGGTTCTTGGCAAAGCTTCTGGAATATTTGTGCATTCCCTAGATATTACCAAAAATGCAGACACAGGGGGTGGCACTCTCAAGCCGCGTGTAGGGGAAGCAATGTCTCCCAAAGAGCAGGTAAGGGTGCTATCATTAAAGCTGTCGCAAAGGGATTCTAGCATATCAGGAGTAACTCTTGTTGAGATAGGGTGCTTTACTGGCCGGACCCTAGGCAGCATAATGGATTTTCTATACGAGAATGGAATACCTGTGGCCAATATCGTGATAGGCATGGCATCTGAAGATGCGGTAAGGGTATTGGCATCCCGGCCCAGTGGAAGACATGCAGATATAACCGTAATCAACAAGGCCATCATGGGCACAGAATTGCGCAAAATAATGCTGGGAAGTGAAATTAGCACAAATGGCAACAGGGCCTTCAAGGATATTGCGCCAACGAATTTCCTAATTCCAAGCAAGCATGCAAAAAGATTTGAGGAGCTGCGCTCACAATACAGGAGCGAACTAATCGGCCTTCTTTCCAGCCACGGAATAGACCTAACTGCAGTTGCAAGACGAAGGCATACTGTGCTTGTATGAGCACGTCATTTCAGCAGTTCCTCAACCTGCCTGACTGCATCTTCTGCGTCTCTGGCGACATGCACCTTTCCGCTGAGTTTACTGAAAAAATCTACGGTGTTCTTGTCATTGTCCAGGAGTATTGCATGCTTCTCTGCTCTCAGGGCGAACCCCACTTCGGTAGCGGTGCCTGTGCTCATGCCTATGGCTATGAGCACCTCGCTTGACATTGCGTTTATGAAATTCCTGGCTTCATCCATCTTCGTAACTATGGGGATATCCACATATTCTGACCACATGGAAGTGTCGTTGTCAGGCAGTATTCCTACTGTTGTACCCTTCTCCTCCTTAGCGCCCCTGTTTACCGCATCCATGACTCCTTTTGCTATGCCCCCGCTCAGGACCACCCAGCCCTTCCTGGCTATAAGCCTGCCAAGTTCGTATGCACTATCAACCTGCGCGTCCGTAGCATCTCTCGGGCCCATTACCCCTATAACGTGCTTCCTCACAATAACACCTGTTATGAATTATCCGGGAATATTTAAGAAACATGCAACCCTTTTCAATTCCTGCTAAATTTAAGGTTTATCTTAGGCGGTCAATCGTATTGCCTGCCTGCATTTAGGTATTAATTACAGCGACTTTGAATCAGTCTTAATCTCAATAGTTCCACAGGCCTCTTGGCAATGAGGACCCATGCAGCATGCTTATATAGCAGGCGTCCCACTCTCATGTGCTGATAACCTGTGGCGACAATGGCGTTTTCTCATGCCCTCAAAGCAAAGGACTCGTGCAATTACTGCACTATGCCTGCGGCTGCAATGGTTGCCAGCAAGCCCCTAATTCCAACCCAGGATTTCTGGCTTGGTATTCTTCGTAAGCCTTCAGAATCCGGCTTCGGCGGGTTTTCGGTAATATCCCGGAGGCATTCGCAAGAGGGTATTGCTGATGTGCATACGTTTGTGGACCTT
This sequence comes from Microcaldota archaeon, assembly GCA_021848065.1. GTDB lineage: Archaea > Micrarchaeota > Micrarchaeia > Micrarchaeales > CABMGC01 > JAJZNA01. The sequence continues at coordinate 109,693 of JAJZNA010000016.1, read as the reverse complement.
ATGGAAATGTCCATGCGCATGGCCCTGTTCTCAGCATACACATCCGGCCTTGGCGGTGCCAAAATAAGTGTCGCGGTGGGCGACCGTGAAGCACATCTCAGATCCACGGTACTGCCCAGGCGGCTGAACAGTGATGGGTCCAAAGTGTCTGTAGCGTACGAAAATGCAGTTGAGATGCTATCATCATTTCCAGCCCAAGGCGGCCAGCTTTCGCAACCTTGCAACATTAATGCACTATGCACAAAGCGCAGGGACTCTTTCTGCGATGGCTCTGTCTCTTATGGGGATCAGGTAATAATGGAACAGGAAGGGGTTGCAGCCATAGTGAACAAGTTTCCAGAGTCAAGCATTCACCTCCTGGTGATAACTGTGGAACACCAACGCTGGGAGCTGATGCCGGACGATCTTGCACGCAGCATGTATAAGGTGGCATACGGTTTCGTTCCCAAGGCCCTTTCTATGGCAGTCGCATCCAGCAAGGCACCGAAGACAGGGACCATAGTGCTAAACATTGGCACGTCTCAGACTGAAGATCACCCACACATACACCTCATTGCAGGTGTCCCCAGTCACGGAAGGAATGTTGGCGACCATGAGCTCGTGGCGTATAAAAGTGCGGATGGGTTGTCAGGTCTCCAGATGCGCGAGGCCGTTGCTTCCCTAAAGCGGGCATGACTGGCAAGTCATGCGCTTACGGATATTTTCACGTCTGTTCCAGGCACTTCTATGTCCCCTTCTCCGCCTGTCTTGACGCTGCCTATGCTCATGGCCCCTTTCAGGTCATCTAGGCCGGCGATGGGCCTGCTAAGCGAAACCTCCTTTATTTCGGAGTTGAGCGCAAGCTTGTTTGCGTGTTTCCATTGCCTAACAGCGACTATCACGCTGCAGAGCACATCCCCATCAGCCATTGCAGACCTGTCATCAAGCTCTTTCTCGTAAGCAGGCCATTGCGAGAGGTGCACCGACTTGACGCCTTCATCAGAAGCGAATAGCTCCTGATAAATCTCCTCAGTTACGTATGGCATGAACGGTGCATACATCTTTATTATTGCCTTGAAGACCTTGGAGAGCGTTCCTTTTGCAGTGGAATCTCCGCCATATATCCTGTACTTTATGAACTCAAGGTAATTGTCGCAGAAGAACCAGAAGAATTCGTCTATAAGCCTCTTTGCGCCAGCGTAGTTGTACGCGTCAAACATCTCCGTAGCGTTCTTCACAGTCCCCATGGCCTTTGCAAGTATCCATCTGTCTACGGGGTTGGCGGGTGTGTCTTCGTACTTCCCCCCATTCATCTTCACAAACTTTGCAACGTTCCACATCTTGTTTACCAGTTTGGATCCTGTCATCACGTCCTTCTCCTGGAATGACGCATCGTCACCCAGCCTGGACAGGCTCGCCCAGTGCCTCAGCGAGTCGGCCCCGTACTTTTCTATAACTGTCTTGGGCTCTATGATGTTGCCCGCAGACTTGTGCATGGGCATGCCCTTGGAGTCAAGCCCATGTCCGGATATCAGCACGTCTTTCCAAGGCAATTGCTTGGTGTGCAGATAGGACTTTACCACCGTAGTGAAGAGCCAGAATGAGATTATGTCGTGTGCCTGGGGCCTGAGGGACATCGGATATATCTTATCCATGTATTTATTGTCAAGCCCCCACCTCGCATTTATCAATGGGGTCAGTGAAGATGTCGCCCATGTGTCAAACACGTCCTCTTCAGGCACGTACTCGCTGCTGCCGCATTTAGGGCAGTCTGATTTGGGCTTGTCTGTAAGCGGATTCACCGGTAGGTCCTTCTCATCCGCGAATATCGGCTCATCGCACTTGGCGCAGTACCATACTGGGAAAGGTATGCCATAGAATCTCTGCCTCGATATGGACCAGTCCCATTGCAGCCCCTTCACCCAGTTCTCGTACCTCACCAGCATGTGGCTGGGGTTCCAGTTCAGTTTCCTTCCCAGTTCAAGAAGTTCCTCTTTCATGTCGAGGTACCTTATGAACCACTGTTTCTTCACAAGGAACTCTATCTCGGTATTGCACCTTTCGTGAACGTTGACCGAATGCTCTATATCCTTCTCTGCAAGTATCAGCCTGCGGGTCCTAAGGTCTGCTATGATCTGCTCCCTGGCAGCCTTTATCTTTGCACCCTTGAAATATTCTGGAAGCATGCGCCCGTTCTTGTCCATTACTATTCGCAGTTCCAGGCCGTATGCCTTGTACCACTCTATGTCTGTCAGGTCTCCGAACGTGCAGCACATGACCACTCCGGTGCCCTTCTGGGGGTCGACGCGCCTGTCAGCTATAACCTTGACCTCCTGGCCGAATATCGGTACCTTCACAGCCTTGCCCACTATGCCCGCATACCTTTCATCTTCAGGGTTCACGAATATTGCTACACATGCAGGAAGCATCTCCGGCCGTGTCGTAGCCACTATCACGTCTTCTGCAAACTTTATGTTTACGAACTTCGATTTTAGCATCATGTCCTTAAGCTCCATCTGCGATAGCGCAGTGCCCTCCTTGGGGCACCAGATGGTTGGCAGCTCCTTGCGGTACTCCCTGCCCATCTCGTAGAGCTTCAGGAACGAGAGCTGGGTTATCTTCTGTGAGTCCGAGCCTATGGTGCTGTAAAGAAGCGACCAGTCTACAGATATCCCAATGCCCCTCCACACCGTCCTGTACATCTTTTCAAAATTCTCCGTCTCTCCCTTGACAAGGTTCACGAACTTCTCACGGCCTTCCCTCTCTGCGGTGGTATTATGCAGTTTTTCCACGAACAGCTCTGTGGGTATGCCGTCATTATCGAATCCGAAGGGATAGAACACGTTGAAGCCGCGCATGCGCTTATAGCGGGCGACGAAGTCTGCCTGCGAGTATGAGAAGGCATGGCCAAGGTGTATCAACCCAGATATGGTTGGCGGAGGCGTGTCTATTGAGTATACCTGCTTTGCCGAAGCATCATCGAATTTGTACACATCGTTATCCTCCCAGAACTTGGCAATACGCTCCTCAAGCTCCTTGTGGTCTAATTTGTCCTTCATAAGCATTTATTCGCCACTGCAATGTATATAATCTTAATGTGCCCCACTATAACGGAAAGGATGCGAAGATGGACCGGCTCGTAGTGACAAACCTCACAAAAAGATACGAAAAAGGCAAGTTCGCGCTAAACCGCGTAAGCCTTACCGTGCCTTCATCCAATGGGATATTCGCGCTTATTGGGCGAAATGGCGCAGGGAAGACCACCCTGGTAAGGATACTTGCCACGCAGCTGTCCCCAACTTCAGGGTCTGCGCATATAAACGGGATAGATGTAGTCAAGGAGCCAGAGAAGCTCAGGGAGATAATAGCATGTGTGCCACAGGAGGCCAGGGCGATAAACTGGACAACCCCAAAGCAGTTCGTATATGCCTATCTCCTATGGCGGGGCTATAGCTTCAAGGAGGCCGCCAAAAGGGCTGTGGACAGCCTGAAGAGGCTTGGTATCGGCGGGTACATGGACACTGCTAGCAGGAAACTTTCAGGGGGCACGAAGAGGAAGGTGCTTGTCGCCACCGTGATCTCATCCGAAGCCAAGATAATATTCCTTGACGAGCCTACCACAGGTCTGGATCCGCTGTCCAGGAACGAGCTCTGGGAAAAGCTCGCAGAGCTTAAGAAGGACCATTTCATATTCCTTACAACCCACTATCTTGAAGAGGCTGAGAAGCTGGCGGACCGCATAGCAATACTGGAAAATGGAAAGATAATGGCGCAAGGCACTCTTGATGACCTGCGCAAGATGGTGAAGTATCCTTACAGCATAACCGTGCTCTCCCAGCACAAGGTGCAAAAACCGAAGAATGGCGAGATGATAATTGGGGTAGATGGGCATTCGCAGATACTCACAACCGAAAGGGAAGCTAAGGAAATAGCAAGGAAGCTGGTGGGCAAGGGCGTGAAATTCTCCATGAATCCGATATCGCTTGATGACATATTCTACCACATAGTAAGGAAGCCTGTTGAAGAAGAGGGTAATTACGATGAAGAGGAGTGGGCTTAGCCAATTCACGGCATCAATACTGGCCAATTCGGTCTATGCGCTGGGTAACTACCCTGCCATGATGGTCAGCATGTTCCTGTCCCCATTCTCCATACTCATAGTCACCTTTTTCGTGAGCAACGGGGCGCTTCTTCCTGTGGCCATAACCGGCGGCATGATCATGGTCATGACATACAGCGGCATGAGCCTGCAGACAGACCTTGCACACCTGAAGAATGACTTCAGGGTCCAGGACATGGTGGTCAGCTCACCACTTAGCGCAGGCATGTACCTCTTCGGCATGGCCGTATCAGAGCTGGTATATGCCATACCTGCGATAGCGGTATTGGGCGCGCTTGCGGCGCTTTACGTCCATACCAGCATACTGGGCTATGTCACCCTCATTGCAGTGTTCCTGGCGATGTTCTCATTCTCAACGTGCCTCGGTTTCTTCATATCCACATTCACAACAGACATAATGGAGAGCTGGGCCTACACCGGGATAATCTCCACAATACTCTCGGCACTTCCGCCAGTGTATTATCCCATAACCTACATACCAATGCAGTTCAGGATTATAGCCTATCTCTCACCTGCAACGTACGCAGCTGAGATAGCGCAGAATGCCATAGGCTTCCTCCCGCTCACGCAGGCAGAATTGGCAACAAACTGGCTTGTGCTCATAATAATAAGCGTGGTAATAGGGTATGTGGCTATAAAGAAGTCAAGATGGAGGGAATAATGGTGAAACTATGTCAAACGAAATCAGATGTGCGCACATACTTGTAGAAAAGGAGTCGCTTGCAAAAGAGATACTGGAGAAGATAAAGAAGGGCGAGGCGTTCTCAAAGCTCGCGGAGCAGTACTCAATGGACGGTTCAAGAAGGAGGGGAGGTGACCTTGGCTTTTTCAGGAAAGGGGTCATGGTCAAGCCTTTCGAGGATGCTGCCTTCGCCCTTCAGAAAGGGGAAGTGTCTGGCCTGGTGAAGACCCAGTTTGGTTATCACATCATAAAGAGGCTCGAATGAGTGTTTATTAAAATGAGAATAACCCCATGCCACCTATCAGCCTATGGCATTGCATTCAAAGCATAACAATCCAAACCAAAAACCTTGGAGGTCCACAATTTCAATAAATTCGAGTAGGAGGCCGGGTATCAGTATGTGCTGCCGAGAAGAACTTGCAATTCCACTTCCATTGCCCTGAGTTTCTTTCCGGAGTGCACAGTTTTGGCATAATTCTCATATTCATTCAACTTACTCCATAATCTGGCCTTACCTTCGGAGCTCATAAAATCATAATGACCATTATCCTGCCTATCGCGGATTTCGCTCACTAGCTTAGCAACCCCCTTTATCCTCTTGATCTTTGCTATATGAGCTGAAGATATTGACATCGTACCGGTTTATATCTGCCTGCTTCTCCTATATATATGTCCATTTTTATGGGCAAGACTGTATTGTCCTGAATTAACTTCCTCTCGACAATATTGTTTGCGCATTTTCATTTAATAACCTCACCTGAATGCCTTATTTCTGAGTATGAATGCCTCATACGGCGTTATGGATTTGCCTTGCGTTCAAGGGACATGTGTGACCTTTTGAAAATTGTAATATTCCACTGCTTTGTCTACGCCATCAAAGTACTTCATGAGCCTCTCGAAAGCGTAAAAGAACCTTTCCATTTTTCCGTTACTTTGGAGGGTTTTTACCCTTGCAAGTATTGCTGTGCCCCCTTCTTTTCTATTCCATTCCTAAATTTGTAATTATAGTCTGGATCCTTGCAAAATTGGGTTCCATGGTCTGACATCAACTGTTTTGGAATCCCCTACTTGTCAATGGCTTCGAAATACGCCTTCAGTGAATTGTTTGTAGTTGCATTTCTGTAAATCCCGTAAGACACGATGAACCTGGAGTAATCGTCCAGGAATGTTATGTGGTTTTCGAGTTTTGTTTCGTGCACGTCAGTATGCCCTAAACTGTTGCTGTAATGCCTTTCGTATCTTACGTACTTTCTCCTCCTGCCCTTCTTCGGTTCCGTATTCGCGAGTGCATTTGCCTTGAAATATTGATGTATTCTATTATGCGATGTGGATATGCCTTTACTTCTCAATATTTTTTCTATAGAAATGGCATCAATACCGGGATATTTCCTTTTTGCGGACATAATATCCCTCAATTTCATGCCTTGTCAGGGCTTTTGGCTTCCTTCCGCATTTCTTCAAGCGTATTTTGTATATGCAATAATCCGGCACACATACGCCCTAAAGCGTGAGGGATTTCCTGCTCACAGTGTTAATTTCATGATTTGTAGCTGTGTGCATTCAAAGTCCTTCGTGTCGGGCTAAAACGATATGCACAGGTACCTGGACCTTGTCCACGGCACATTATTAATCCTTCCTGACGATGGAGAAATTGGTAGAAGAAAAGATGGTGCCATAGCTCCCTGTCAAGTTCACTTCGCTCCCAACCTTGGTTGTGTTGAATAATATTACGCACGATTGCGCTGGTATGTTTGGGAGGAACACCGAATTTACATGCGCGTCATATGCCATCAGGTAAGGCCATGCATTTGAGTATATGTCCTCACAGCCCAGGCGATAGCTATAGTTTAAGGCCAAGGGATAATTCTGGTTATTTGAAAACCATAGTGTCGGCTGTTTAGAAAATCCAACATAAAACATCGAGGAATGGATCAGGGAGAGGGATATCATTGCAAGAGCTGCAACAACTGCGGCACTGTTGGCAGCCAGCACTGCGCCATGCTCATTTTCAAATCCTGCCAGAACCTTCAGGGTGATTACAAGAAATGCAATGTAAAGCGGATAGCCCAGCCACGCCACAAATCCCTGTGCGCTGCCAACATATACATACTCGACCAGGGCTATTGCCAGCAGAGCGTAATCCCGCACACCCACCCCGTTCTTAAATTTCTTCATGCCGGGGGATTTGCGAGTCATAAACAATGCAATAAGGATTGCGGCAAAAGCTATGATGAAGGGGTATGTGAGCACAAAAAAAGACTGCACTGCACTAAGGAACTGCGAGTATGTAAACGTGTGCGCGGAAGAGAATACCTTGTTTGCCAGCAGGTATCCATAAAACGGGTTTCCATACAGCATATAGTTTGCGGCGAACCACGGCGCATTTATTGCAAGGATCATTCCAAGGCTTTTCAAAAACCCCCTCCCTCTGAAGATGAACGGGAGGTAAAACAGGAATATTAAGTTGGTGAATTTTGCGAGAAAAGACAACCCGAACAGGATACTGCTCTCGGTGTATTTGCCTTCGTAATAATATGCAAGGGCAAGGATCACCGTTATTGCACCAAGGATATCTGTGGCATTCAGGATTGACATGTATCCTATCACAATGCCTGACAAGGATATCGCATATGCGCTCATCCTCGATATTCCGAGGGATCTGGCAAGTTTTTTTATTGCAAAAAAGAAGGCAAATGATAGCGATACGGTAACTATCCCTATGGCTTCTGCGATATTTTTGATAAAGACTGCCACTGGTGCAATCAGGAGCTGTATGAGCGGCTCCCTTAGTATCTCGTAGTAGGTTGACTGTCCAATCATGGTGAGGCTATTGAAGTACGCGGCTATGTTGTCCCACGACGTCCCATAAATGGCTATCATCCTAATGTCATATGCCACTATCAACGCCAGCACTGCAAACTCTATGCCTTGCAGGATCCTGTCCCTCATGCTAACCTATTGCCGTTATAAGTTAAAAACCAGGGTCTCTCAGCTTCGACTACATCGCATCGGACTACGCCCAAGGTTGCAAAACAGGCGCCTAAACTTCACGCCAGATCACTATAGCGCCTCTGGAGATGCCTGAAAATTGACAAAAACATTTAAATAAGCACCCAGACCAATCTATTCGTGGTATACGTACGCCAGTGTTAATGAGACGTAAGCATGCTTAAAAAGTGATAAAATGGCAGAACAATACGCAGGAGAGGAAGCAGAAAGGTCTGAGAGCGCAATACCTGAGAATGTTGTGTTGGTGGGAAAGAAGCCCCCAATGAACTACGTTCTTGCTGTAGTTACGCAGTTTAATAACGGCGTAAAGAGCGTGAAGATAAGGGCAAGGGGAAACTCCATATCCAGAGCTGTTGATGTGGCCGAGATATCACGTAACAGGTTTGTTACCGATGTAAAGGTTAACAACATCGCGATTGGGTCCGAGGAGATCTCAAACGAGGATGGCACAAAGTCGAAAGTAAGCTCAATAGAGATAACCCTTGCCAGGTAAGGCCAGGGTTCTCTTTAATTCTCTTTTTTACTTCTTTTCCTTATTTTTCTCTTTATTTTACATGCCTGACAAGGTCAGTTGCGCTTATAGTGCCAACGCACTTCATACCGATTCGGCTGTTCACTACCGGAAGCCTTTCAAGTGAGTTCTCAACCATCTTTGCCACTGCCGCTTCGGCATCGTCATCCGCCTGCATGAACACCGGCCTTCTCATTACCGAACGCACGCTCTCCATGGCATCCATGCTCTCAAGGTCACTGCTAATCACTATTCCTTTCAGCACCCCGTTATCTACAACGGGCATAAGCCCCACGTGCATTGCTGCCATTAGCTTCCTGGCTGATCCTATAGCCGTGCCAACAGATACCCCTACCACGTGACTGTCCATCAGGTCAGCTACCTTTGCCATCTTACCCAATATATGCTGCTCTGCACCCTTAAATACATTCCAGATTGCCTTAACTGATGATCGGATCGTATAGATCTACGTGCAATCCGTGCAGGTTTAAAACCTTTACAGGACAATTATAATCGGTGTTTTTCTGTTGACCACTTACAGGACCCATTATGTGAAAGATGTAACTCCGGAGATGGATGGGAAAGAGGTAGTCCTGGCCGGCTGGGTGCACGAAGTAAGGAACATAGGTAAGATAGTATTCATACTGCTGCGTGACCATACTGGCATAGTGCAGGTGATAGGCAAGGAAGGCGTTGTCAGCGATGACATAATCAAGTCCATGAACCTGCCAAAGGAGAGCGTGATACAGGTTAAGGGAACCGTAAAGAAGAATCCCCAAGCTAAAGTGGGCTTTGAGATAGTCCCTTTTGAAGTCAAGGACATAAACCCGCTGCAATCCAACATACCTTTCGAAGTGACTGGGAAGGTGCCTGCAGAGATAGATGTCAGGCTGGACTACAGGTATATAGATCTCAGGAGGCTTGAGACAACTTCGATATTCAATATAGAGTCCACCATGCTAGGCGCGTTCAGGTCTGTATTATCCAAGGACGGCTTCGAAGAGATACGCACCCCCTCGCTTGTCGAAGCCGCGACTGAAGGCGGCTCGGACCTCTTCCAGGTCAAGTACTTCGAAAAGGAGGCTTATCTGGCGCAATCGCCACAGCTCTACAAGCAGCTTGCAGTCATAGGCGGCATGGACAGGGTATTCATGGTGACTCCTGTTTTCAGGGCAGAGAAGCACAACACGATCTTCCATCTCAATGAGATAACCCAGATGGACGCAGAGATTGGATTTGCCAATCACAATGACGCCATAATGGAGCTTAAGAAGGTGGTCAAGGGGATGATCAAGGCTGTAATAAAGGAGAATCCTGAGGACCTTAGGAGGCTTGGCGTTGAGCTTAAGGACCAGAAGATTACTGAAGTCACATACAAGAAAGCAGTTGAAAAGCTCAATGAGAATGGCGTGAAGATGGAATTCGGGGAGGATTTCAGCAGGGAGCATGAGGCGGCTATTTCCAGCATCTTCGGGGATGTCGTGGTGGTGAAGGAGTACCCCGCAGCCATAAGGGCATTCTACAGCATGCCTAATGATGCAGACCCGCTGCTTTCAAACAGCTACGACCTGATATACAAGGGCATAGAGATATCCAGCGGTGCACAGCGTATCCACCTCCCGTCACTTCTCGAGAGCTCGATAAGGAGCCGCAATCTGGATCCGTCAAACTTCGATTTCTACATAAACGCCTTCAAGCAGGGGGCCCCACCGCATGCCGGATGGAGCATAGGCCTGGAGCGTTTTGCCATGAAGCTAACAGGCATGAACAACATCCGCGAGTGCGCGCTCTTTCCAAGAGACCGCGTCAGACTAAAGCCGTGATAGCATGGCAGACCTCAGGATAGTTCAGATAGAAAAGCTCGCGGAGATTCAGGTCATAATAGGCCATGCCGGTTTCATAAAGACCGTCGAGGATCTATACGAGGCCATGGTGTCATCTGCACCTGGCATAAAGTTCGGCATAGGTTTTGTGGAGGCAAGCGGCGCGTGCATAGTGCGAAGTGAGGGCAACGAAGACAAGCTCAGACAGGAAGCGGAATTGAACGCCGCAAAGATAGGCGCCGGACACACTTTCGTGATATTTTTCACAGGTGCGTATCCAATCAATGTGAATAATGCCGTTAAAGGGGTTCCCGAAGTGGTTTCCATATATTGTTCAACAGCCAATCCGGTTCAGGTCATAACAACCGAGACAGATCAAGGGATAAGTGTGCTGGGGATAGTAGATGGCGCTAAGCCCAAGGCGACTGAGACTGCCAAGGACAGGGAGACTCGCATGAAGCTTGTCAGGGACCTAGGGTATAAGGTGAAATGACTCATGCCTGCCTTCAAAAGCCTAACGGAAGCAGATGCCAGGAAGGCCATATCTGCACTTGTTAGCGCATACAAGAATGCGCATTACTACCTCAACTTCGATACTGACATAGACCTCCTTGTGGCTGCTATAATCTCTGCCCAGACAAGGGACGAAGTCGTGAATTCAGTTACACCGTCCCTTTTCAAGAGATACAAGACTGTCAAGGATTACGCCGGCGCAAAAGAGGAGGACATAGAGGAGATAATAAGAAAGGTCAGCTTTGCCGGCAACAAGTCTAAGAACATAGTAAAGGCGTGCAAGAAGATAGAGGGCGATTTCGGTGGAAGTATCCCACGCACAATGGAGGGGCTCACGTCACTACCTGGGGTAGGGAGAAAGACTGCCAACACTGTCTTGATAAATGCATATGGCATAGTGGAGGGCATACCTGTGGACACCTGGGTAATCAAGCTGTCAAAAAGGATTGGGCTCAGCCCATCAGACGACCCTGAAGAGATAGAAAGTGATCTTTCCAAGATCGTGGACAGGAAGTATTGGAAGGCTTTCGCATATGTCCTGAAGAACCATGGAAAAGCAGTGTGCCAGTCCCAGGTTCCCATCTGCAGCAAGTGCATAATAAAGGAAATCTGCCCTAAGAATGGCGTATCCAAGCATGCATGAAGGTGCGTCATGTGTACACTGGCATTATAATCGAGGAAAGCCTTGTAGATAAAGGCATCCTCAAGAGATTCAGGATACTTGAAACGAAGGTAGAAGAAGTTACTGAAAGGCACCGTACGCCATGGCTAAAGAAGTGGACGCTGGATACTGTAGAAGTCCCTGATGCCGACGCGCAAGCCGACGCCATGCTGCTTAGCAAGGAGATAACTGTTGCGCATGGAAATGCCTGGTATGCCGATTACAAGAATGGGAAGACCCATTACGTCATATTTCACGGAAAGGTATTCAGGATCGACAGGTCAAACCCAAAGGGATACACGGTTGTAAAAAGGTACGGGATGCTGGTTGGAATACCTGAATACCAGCTTGATTTTTCCCCTAAGGTGAAATGATGGAGTACATAGCAGACCTTCACATACACTCTAAATATGCCATGGCGTGCAGCGAACAGCTAACCCTAGAAAACATGGATTCCACTGCAAAGGCAAAAGGAATAGGCATAATGGGCACCGGGGATTTCACCCACCCCCTATGGCTTAAGGAACTCAAATCAAAGCTTGTAGAGCGAGACGGGATGCACTACCTCAAGGATTCGCAGGGAGGCACTGCGTTTGTACTCAGCAGCGAGGTATGCACAATATTCGAGGACAGGAGCGGCAAGTCAAGAAAGATACACCATTGCATATTCGCGCCAGACCTCGAAGCCGCAGAACACATTGGCCATGAGCTATCAAAATTCGGGGACCTGTCCAGCGACGGAAGGCCCGCGCTCAATCTCAGCCCGGCGGCCTTGGTGGAGATTGCAAGTGGTGTCAGCAGAGACACGTTCATATTCCCTGCCCACGCATGGACGCCGTGGTTCGGGGTTCTGGGCGCATTCTCAGGTTTCGATTCCATCTCGGATGCGTATGAAGACCAGGCGGGAAAGATACGTGCACTGGAGACTGGGCTTTCCAGTGATCCTGGAATGAACTGGAGAGTTTCATCCTTGGATAAGTATTCATTAATATCCGGAAGCGATGCACACTCGCTGCCCAAGATAGGCCGTGAGGCAGTAGTCATGGATATGGAAAAACCTGCGTACGGCGAATTGGTGCGCAAGATAGTTGAAAAGGAAATGAAGCTGACCGTAGAGTTCTATCCTGAAGAGGGCAAGTATCATTTCGATGGGCACAGGAACTGCAATGTATCCTTGTCTCCCGAAGAGTCTGCAAAGTATGGCGACAGGTGCCCTAAATGCGCCAGGAGGCTTACCATAGGCGTTCTCCATAGGGTGAATGCACTTGCAGACAGGGAAGAGGGGTACCGCCCAAAGGGCGCGGTGCCATACATACACGCTATACCTTTGCAGGAGATAATCGCACAAGTTATGGGCAAGAATGTCCTTTCGCCTTACGTAAAGAGGACCTATCAGGAGCTCCTCTCAAATTTTGGCACGGAATTCGATGTGCTGCTTAAGTGCGATGTCGATACACTGGGCAGCATGGACAGGAAGCTGGGAAGCGCCATAGATGCCATGCGTGACGAACGCGTCAATCTGGTGCCGGGATATGATGGCGTATTTGGCATAGTGGATGTTCTTAACCAGGCCAAGGCCAAGAAGGCACACGGAAAGCAATCGAGGATAAACGAGTTTTAGCTGCCTAAACATTCAACAACAGATTTAAGCTTTTCTTGTAAGATACTTATCATGAAGAGCATTCTAGCTGCTATGTTGCTTGCACTGGTCCTTATCAATGCGACATACGCTTACACCGTGACGATACATGCGCCCGCAGTCCTTTCCAGCATAGACAAAGGCACGCTTACGACAATAATGCTGAATATAACTGCAGGTAACGGCACAGTATATGTGGGCACTGGGGGCAGCGGCACAGTAGCGCAGGACACGTTGGCTTCTGCGGACACTGCAGTGATGTATGCAACTTCCAGCCTCTCGATAAACGAGAGCAGGTACAATTACAGGTACACGATAGAAAGCAATGGTTCGAATGTCTCAGGGCCTAGTGCAGGCCTTGCGATGACCCTTCTTGCGATAGGAGGCCTGGAGCATAGGCAGTTAAACCAGGATTTCACTGTCACTGGCACGATATCTCCAAACGGAACTGTGGGCCAGATCGGAGGCGTATTCGACAAGGTGCAGGCTGCCAGCAGCATACGCGCGCATTACATACTAGTTCCGGCAATAAGCACTTTAAATTACCAGTATCCACTTTACTACCTCTCACAGCAGGCATACTCGGTGCCAGTTATAGAGGTTGCTAACGTCACACAGGCGCTTCCTTTTGCATTCGGCAGCCCTGCAGTGACACTGCTCAACTACAGCATACCTTCAACAGACTATTACGCCAGCGGACTCCCATCCGCTTCGCCCAACTGCACCTCCTGCAATTACACTTCATTTGGCAACCTGATGAACTTCACATTCAATTTCACACAGAGCCAGATAAACGCGATAAATGGCACGGACTTCGGTCCTGTAAAATCGCAGCTTCAGAGCCAATTGGATCAGTACAGGGCAATAGGCTCGAAAGGGTATCTATACAGTGCTGCAGACCTTGCATTCAACGAATATCCAGTAGCATTTATGTTCTCCAATTACAGGAATTCCACATATCCTGATGCAATCGCAATACTGGACAATATCTCTGCATACTGCAGTTCTGTTCAGGCTCCACCCATCACCAACACAAACTACGAATATGTCTTCGGAGGGCAGGCAAGGGTCACATGGGCCGAGATAACGCTTCAGAACGCATACCAGCAGCTAAACGCATCGCAGACAAGCGACGCAGTACTTCTTACGCTAGAGGGCGCGGCGCCTGCCTATTCTTGGTGCCTTGCAGCCGGGCAGATGTACAATACCGCATCCGGAATGGGGGGCAATTATACTGTGCTTAACCCAAGCGTCTCAACTGCCGCACTGCAGGCCGTGCAGAGCCTTTCAGGCCTTGGCAATGGCCTGTACATCAACGCGTCAAGGACGGAATATGCGTCAGGCGAATATGGCGCAGCGCTGTATTCGGCCAAATATGCCCAGATCTTCTATAATGGGTCAAACAACGCGTATCCGAGCGTTGGCGCAGTAAATGCCACGGTAGCAAAGGCTCTAGAGGCGCCTAACGGGATATGGCCACAGCAATTCGCCCTGCAGTCAAAGTTCTACCTCTATGAGGCATCTGTATCAAACAGCACAGTTGCACCGCAGTACCTTGACAACGCATATACAACTGCACTGTTATCCGTGGGCCTTGGCGACGTAAACACATACATCGGCAATAACCTTTCCCCGTCAACAGTCCCATATAATATACAGAATCTTACTGCACAGCTTTCACAGCTGCAATATGAAATGAGCCTGACACTCGGTGCCCTGATTGTTGTTGTCATACTTCTTGCACTGGTCCTGTGCGTGCTTTTGATGATGTTATCGAAGCAGAAGGCACAGCAGCCCCAGGCAGTTAACGTATCCCAGCAGAAGCCCAGACGAAGGAAATCGGGATAGAATGGATCCATTCTGCAGCAAGGAGGGATTTGGCAGGACCATATTCTACGAATCCGAAAAGTTCATGGCCCTCCATGACATAAAGCCGGTGGTCCTTGGCCACGTGCTCATAGTGCCAAAGAGGCATGTCCTAGACCTGCTGGAGCTTGACAATTCTGAAAAGGACGACATGCGCAAAGTGTTCGATATCGTAGTGCCGAAAGTATTAGAGATGTACAAGGCGTCCGAGAATTCCTATGACCTAACACTGCAGGTAGGCCCATATTCAGGAAGGTCCGTGCCGCATCTCCACGCGCACATAATACCGCGCAGGAAAGATGACGTCTACCAGCGGGAGGATAAGAACATATACGAAGACATAAAGCTTAACGCAAGCTCATTCTCGCTCGAGGATGTTGACCGGGAGGTCGGGCGCTTGAGGAAGGAATTCAAATATGCACGAGAGACGCTATGAGTATCGTCACAAGTGCCAGGGCCATGCCACCTAGCGACATATTCCTTACCCTATCATAAAGCTCTTCCTTGCCCATCAAGAATATGATTCCTGAATAGACAAGCATGGCATCTACCACTGCTATCAGTGGCAGGTATACCAGATTGTGCCTGAACGGGTCCAGCTCCATAAAAAGATAAATGCTGATGCTTATCGCGGCGAGGTACATGGCAAATGCAATTGCTGATGCCGCTTTAGTGCCTATGGCTATGGGTAGCGTTCTCGCATTCCTGATCTTGAGATCCCCCTTATAATCCCTGACTGCCGCGTCTATTTCCCTTGCAGTGCCTGCTATAAGTATCATAACTGCCACGGCCATCACCGCGGCGTTTGCATGCACTGAAACCACGTAGTTGCCGAAAGCAAAGGGTATGGCCATGGATAGGCCTATGTAAATGTTGCCTACAAGCGGATACTCCTTTAGCCTGTAGCTGTAAAGCAGGGCCAGTACTGCAAATGCGACTGCTATTGCCGTGCAGTATATGTTTATCGCCACGCTTGCGGCAATCCCCACTGCCATACTGACAAAAGTTATGTAAAGTGCGGCGCGGGGTGAGATCTCCCCTGTGACAAGAGGGCGCATCTTCTTATTGACCCGGTCTACTTCCCTGTCGAAATAATCGTTTATGGCAAAAGCGCCCATGCTTATGAATATAGGTGTTATCAAGCTTAAGGCAAGAGTCCCTGCATTGGGCAGGCCACCACAGATTATCTCAGCGGCAACCACTGCGATAACTAACATGACACTGTGCTCTATGCGTGTAAGCCTCATCACAGCCGACAGTCTTCCCATATGGGTTTTAAGAAAAGCAACCTATAAAAAGGTCTGGAATACCCTGACAGACTGGGCGGCAGGGCTAACGGCCGCCTATGGCGCTATCAAAACCGTTTTATATCTGCCTAGCCTAATTATTGATATGCCTAACAATCCCGGAAGGATAGAAGGCGATTACAGCACAGGCGGCAGGGACAAGATAATGTATGCAGACCCACCCCCTGGGTTCGGCGCGATGAGAAAGACGATATCAAGGAGGAATATGTATGTCATCGCCATCACAATAGCGCTGGCAATGCTGCTTCTTGGAATTGCATTCTTAAGGTGATAAATTGACTGAAGAACTGGAAATAGACTTAGAGCAAGCGAAAGCACTGGCAAATGATAAGAGCAAGATATTTGTCCTGGAACAGAATGTGGGTGACCTTGAGTTTGTGCAGGAGACCCTAGATGGCAAGAATGGCGCAGAGTCTCTTGACATAGGTGAGGCAAAGGCACTTGTAATGGGCCTTGGCGACGACGAAGATTTGAAGGGCTTGGCAGATAAATATGAAGGTGCAGTTATAGTGTGCCCTCACGGCAATACCTCCCTAAGGATAGCCAGTGCCTTGCAGAGGATGGGCGTACGTTCGTATAGCCTCAGGAAAGGCCTTGCAGGAATGCGTGGATGGGGCTGAAATCAGCCCCTGCTTCCATGCCTCTTTGTAGTCTCGTGAGTGGCAGTGACCTTTAGCGCCATTATATCAACAGTTATGGTGCTTATGTCCATTGCCAAAAGCAGCATGCCTGCGACGAGGCCCACTGCCATTATGAGCATGTCTCCAATGAGAAGACCCAAGAACACCACAACCACAGAGAACCTTACAACAAACTCGCTATCCTTGGCAGGTATCCCTATCCTATAATACACCCCAAACCATGAGAATATGGCAAGGATTATGAATACGAAGACCCAAGTGGGCTCGAAGCCTGCAACAAAGGATATCAGCAGATAAGCGATGGAGAGCAGAAGGAATATGCCTTGAAGGTCCCTCTTTGTGAATGTGGCCATGCTTGTCAATTTACACTTTGATTAATATTCTTTATAAAGTGCATGCGCACGCGCCGCGCGCGCAATAATTGCAGATAATGCTTAAATATCATGAAAGAGAGAAATAAACTGGGGAACTTATTATGTATGGTCAGGAGAAAATAGGCCACATGAGATTAGCAGGCAAGCTCAATGCACATGACGAAGCGCTTCTTAGATATGCCCAAAGCCCATTTTCAGAGAGCCGTTTCGGTTTTGAGCTGGTCAAGATCTCAAGAAGAGACGTATTGGTCTACGCGCTGGTAGAACTTGTGCGCAACTACAGCCTGGACGATAGCAGAAGGCTTGTAGTAAAGGTAACCTCTGCCATCTCCAACATGCCCTTCCTGAAACTCGCCAAGAGAAGCGATTCCTCCGATAAAGCGCAGGCACTGAATAGCCAGAAGATGTCTATTGCTGCAGAAGTTTCCAGCAAGTCGGCGAGGACAGTAGCCAAGGAAACCATAAAGCAGATTATCCGATCAATGGACGGGTCTGAGGTAATATCCGTGCAGAACGCCCTCATAAACCATCACAGGAGTCCAAAAGGTGCTGCCGTGATAGCAGTACTTCTGCCAGAAGTAAGGCAGTGAGAATGCATTCGGAGCGCATGCACCCAGTATCCTTTTAAATTGCAATAACAATTACTAATCATGCCCAAAACCAACAGCAGCAGTAGGCACTTTGCAGGCTCCCTGAGCTACGATCGAAACGGATACCTGATAAAGGGAATATCCATAGTGATTGAGGTACTGCTGATAATAGGCATAATCGCATATCTCTTCTACACCATGGTGAGCATGTATGGCAACATTGGGAACCTCAGCATGTTTGCCGAGACTGCCATCCTAAACTCCTTGGTGACAATAGCGATAATAGAAGTGTACTTGGGGGTAGGAAACTATCTCAAGGGCGCAAGCCACAGCATGGATTACATAATAGATGCCGCGATCTCCTTCGTAGTGAGGGAGATAATAATCGAGATATTCGGAAAGACATATACTGCGTATACACTTGTGGCATTCGGCGTGCTGGTCTTGATACTTGTCATATCAAAGCGCATACTGGCATTCGAAACGCCGCCGCAGGAATGACCCTATCTGCAGCAGATAGCCAACTGCTTCAAAACGGTTATTTATAAATGGACGACTTCCTTGCTTAAACATTTAAATATCACCCAAATCGAGCAGATACTATGGCCAGGCAATGCTTTTCAGAAGGCCCAATGTCCAGGTTGCAAATGGCTAGCCGTATAGAAGAGATAGAAAGGCTAGACTACAAGCAGATACGAATTCTTGCCAGGGAGACTTGGGTGGAGCTAGATCCGCGCGATCCCCTTGCCATAGACGTGTACACTGCACTCTCACTGCATAGGCGTTACGAAGTGCGTGCGCTTGCCGCAGGATATCTTGTCGATATATTCAGGGACGGTGCAGAATACGGCGATCCGAGAAAGTCAAGGCTGTGGGAAGACTCATCCTATTCGAAACTGCGCAATCTCCTGGAGATGCTCATGGAAGAGCCTGATGAAGCCGTAAAGGCAGCTCTGCGCCATAGGAATACCAATGGCTATGGAGTTGCACTTCATGATTAATCCACGGAAACTAAGGCATTTGCATATCCTGTAGCAAGTTTAACAAACTGCCTTGTTATTCAGCAGAAATTCAATGCATTTATGAATGTGGGCCAAAAATCAGACTATGGTGATTGTTCGACCGTGTTTAGAGACTATAGTGCGGTGAGCTTTAGTCATGTGGAGCTCTCGATGGATACCTTTTTGGTGGCTCATCTTAAGGCTATAGAAAGATTTGGCGAATTCTTCCGTGAAGAGCATTTGAAAAATATTAGAAGAAGGTCGGCAGGAGAAGATGCGGTAAACGGGGTAACTACTTTTTCCTTAGGACAATCTACATTTAGGCCAGAGGAAAGGATCCCGACAACAGAAGAGTCTGCAGTTGCAATAGCAGAAAACAAGCTCAATTCAATGCGCACATGGCACGCAGCAGTTTATAGCCATCTCGAGATCATATTGAGGGATGTACATCCGGGCATGAGCGATCCTTCGATGAGAATAGTAACAATGGCCCTATCCATCATATTGGGATCCGAAGTTAATTTTCTAGATGCGCTCACCTTGAAAATGTGGAATGCTGCTTCTGCGGAGGAGGTCAACTTACTACAGTCCGACGAATTTTTAGGCACTTATAAGTGCATTGGTGAATTGATGTCCCTATGCAGATATCTTGGATACGGAACCAGTTTTCCAGCATCCTATGGCATAGAGCTATCCCAGCGCATCGCAAGGATGACTTCTGGAGAGGAACTTCTTGAAAATGCAGGCATAGGCCATAAGAATACGGACTAATATTACATACTATATCAGAATTTCTAATAGAATATTAGAATAGCATTAAAGATATGCTGAAATCTAAGAAAATATTGGAATTTCTAAAAATCTTCTTTAATAGGCGCATTTTAATATCAGAAAACTCCGAATATGTCTGATAATGTATGCGCATGTTAAGGGAATCTACACATGTCAGGTTTATTGCCAGGGTTCCTGTAATAGACATAAGGCGTCAAGAAGACCTAATGCATTTAAGGCGCCTTGAAGCTGACTCAGGGATATTCTTCAAATTGGACAATGCCTCTGCAAGCGCTTGCAGGTTAAAACTCGATGTAACCCCAGATAGGCAAACGCATAAGATAGGATATGATGGCAGAGGTATTTTCAATGAGTTGATACATCTGGCTAAGATGTATCGGGCAGCACCTAAATTTGTAGTGCAGCCAGTTGCTGCAATAGTTCATTATGGAAAGGTGATAGGGTATGCCATGGAGCGCGTGCAAGGCAAGACTCTGGAGGCTCTTAGCCGGGAGTTCGTAGAAGGGTTAGTGAGCAGGAGCGAGCTTGATGCCGTACTCGCGAATGTGGGAGCGGCATTTAAAACGCTGCACAGGCGCCGTATTGGCCATGGGGACGCCAAAGCGTCCAATATAATGATTACTGAGTCTAATGAAGTAGTCCTGATAGACCCAAGCCAGTGGAATTTCACATATGCCCATTTTGGAGTAAGGCAGTCAAGGCTGGGAAGAGACCGCAGCAGGCTAGGGGATCTGCTAAGGAATTAAAAAGTTAGAATTTCTTAAATAATCTTAGTAGGATTAGGATGCCCACTAGTGACTGCACTTAGTATATTCAGCTAGGAAGCAACGCATTATCCTGAATGGATATAAGATGGCTTCGCCGCGTATAAAGAAGAAACTAGATATATGTGCAAGTCATAACTGAGCGAATGAGACTGGAGGCAGCACATTCAAGGAATACTGATAAGCCATGGGGGACACACTACAACGGCAATAACTGCGTTAAGGAGGGATGTTGAAGAACCTGACAAAAGGGCACTGGGGAAAGGGGCCAGCGGTGGAATAAGATTTCTCCTAAAACCCGGAATAGCCTATTGCAATTTCGTAAATATGGAATTCATTTAAAAATGAAACAGAATCCTGAAGATTCCATGCTTATGGTATGAAATTTACTTTCCTTAAAGCGTTGCATTTCAGATTTTTGGAATTAAGGCTGTTTTGGTTAAGGCATATGGCTAGACCCAGAAACCATGCCAAAAAGGGTTGTTTTATTCGTGATTGGGATATTCATATCATTTCCATGGAAATCATTAAATTAACACCATAACTATGGAAAGCACTAAATTGATCTGCTGTGGCGCCCTGAAAAGGCAATGGAGTTGTTTCCGACGACAGAATTTGAGCGTAAATAAGCCTATTTTTTCGCATTATTTTTATTCTGATAATTTATATGGCAGACAAAATAATGCATAAAAACGCAAATTTAGAGAAATCAAAATAATATTCGAATTTCTAAATAAGTTTTAGATATATATTGGCCTGCTTACTAAGCAAATGCAATTTTCACGGAGAGGCACTTATTGGGCTGACATTTTCATTAGCAGTCTCTCCAGGATGCCTTTTATCGAGCTATTGCGCTTAGCTGCATTGTTTGCCACCATATGGCCCAGGCATAAGGATACTACTGCGGCAATGCAACAGTGTCTGTCAAAGTGCCCCTAGGCACGTATCCTTCGGCCTTCTTGAATACAAACTGCCTTTTCACATGTTGATACCGCCTTTCGTTATGCGCCATGGCAGCCACCTCACCTGCTGGCCTTTATGTTCTAATCTAGGTCCACCTTTTGACGCAATAACTTTGAAGGGCCTTTAAGGTAGCCCACGCTTATGCTGCCCTATGTTGCATTTATTTTGCAGTTTCCGGTTCTTCTTGAGGTATCTGTACGTTCTGCAAAAGTCTCTTGGCTTGGGACGAAAACCTGCCTGTGCCTGATCTTGGGCAAGAATTAGTTCTTGATGGTGCAGCCTTAGATGAACAGGCACTGACAAGAGCAAGGTGCCTACCAGCGCTGCCGCAGCAACAACTGTGGCTGCAGTCTCAGCACCTCTATTCACTCCCATCAAAGCCTTTTCAGGAGTTTGAGGGACAACTGCCTTTGGCTTAGTTTTAAACAGGGTTATCAATTCAAATACTGCACATATAATACTTGTTACCACATAATTATTAGAATTTCTAAGATAATGTTGGATATCTGGTTTTATGGTTTATAAATATACTGCAAGAGGTTAAATATCAGAAAAATCCCCAAGATATGGATAGAGATGCCGCGAATCCCATTCAAGACTAGGCTTGCTCCGCCTGAAGGCTCAGCAGCTAAAATAAGGCACATGCGTGAAATAGACCAGTGCATTGCCGCGCTTAGAGCATGCGTAGACCCAGCCAATAATTTGACCTATAGCAAAGCTACGACTAATTCGCGTATAGATGCTAGTCTAAGAACGGCAGAACTGTTTCGGATTGCAGCCAGAAGCGGTGCGTACACGTACCGGGCGGGGATGACAAGGGGCATAAGGCTAACTCAGTCTTATGTGCAGGCATCAGATGCAGGCGTTTTAGAGGCAGTAGGGATAACTGGATTGAAGGAACTTAGACGTGAAACTAGGAAAATACGGAACAAAATCGCCTACGACCTGGCGCGCCAAGCCCATGCCAAAGTGGCCATAGTGGAGCTTGCAACAAAGACCTATAAAAGAACACTTGCATTCGTCTTGTCATCATCGGCATATGCTGTGGCCTCATGCGCGTATGCGATGAGGGACCTCAACTATTCCAGAACAACCGTAGTATTGCTCGCCATGGCTACAACGGTAACTGCGCCTTTTGTAGCGAAGAGAAAGGCGAAGGGGCAAAAACAAAGCTCCAAGAAGAACATGTCTAAAAGATTTGCATCGCACCCGGCCACTGTCGGCCTCGCATCAGCAGCAGTCACATTTGCATTATTCAAGGAGTGGTTGTCCACAAGCGATATGCTGGTCATACTAGGCAGCCTCTCTGCCATGGTCGCTGGCTTAGCAGCCGGAACGTCAAAACTGATTGAATATGCAACCCTGAGGTCCAAGAAGATAATGATGAAGCAAGGCAATCCTTTTAAAATTGTAGGCAAATGATTTCTGCCATACTATAGCCATTGAACCTGTCGGGCTTAATCTTCAGAATGCCTACAAAAGACACTTTACCGTTTCGTATGTGAAGGTAGCATGCATTCGTAGGAAAGGTTTTTAAAATTTGATTGAATTTGAGCCTTGTATTATCATGGCAATTAGCAAACAATATCTGAGAAGAGGATTGATTGCGGTAGGTACTGCTGGCACAATTTTTGTGGCAGGGTGCACGAGCAATGGGCATGCGGATCACAGACCAGGCTCAACGCATGGCTCCAGCCCATCAGCAACATCGGTATATAAGGTAATGAGGCGCCCGGATGTTTCAAGCGCAATGCTATCTGCCGCACAGCAGGCAGTCAGGGGCGCTCTATCAGGGTCCTCTGGGAAAGGGTGTGCAGAGGAGACTGCCAAGGGTGACACGGTATTCGCATGCGCAGTGACCCCTCCTGCAATACAGCATACTGCTCGCAGCTATTCCATACCTGTTGCATTGAGGCTAAAAGGGTTCAGGAATGCGATCCGAGGCATCCTTATCTCAAAGGGAAATTCCATCGGGCTTGAGGCTCTCGATCAGAGCAAGCATTTCATCACCCTAGGCAGCAGCACCCTGGCTATGACTGGCGGAAGGGAACTAAACCAGTGCTGGACCGTAGGCAACATAAAAGCATCATCAGCCAAGGTCGAGTGCAGAGAGGTTAAGATAGCGGGCGGCTCGATAAAAGTCGTAAACCCGGACCTGCCTTCTTTCGAGAAGGGTTCAGGGGTAGGGTGGAGCTGGACAGGCTTGCTTGTGAGCAATGAAGGATATAACATAGATTATAGCTCTGCATGGTTCCTTATCGGCGGGCGCCTTGTCAGATGCTCTGTCGCAGACGTATCCGCTTTCAATAACCATAACGGATGCCCGGCTTATGCTCCAGGAAGTTATTTCTACATGGCATCAAATCTGCCCAATCCTGCACCTGCATTCAATTTTACAAAAGCCGCCTTTATAATGATCGGCGCCATAGGCGGTTACAAGGTGATGGGCTACTTGTGGGACCGCGCAGCCACATATCTTGTGGAAAGATTCGGATGGGCCGCTCTGCTTGGGGGAGAATAAGAGGGATGTGGCCTCATGCCACAATCCCTTGTAGTATTTACTGGATCTCCTGCAGTGCCTTGTTTATCTCCGCATAGTCAGGCTCTACTGTAGGGTCATTGCTTACCCACCTGTATTTTACCACGCCTTTAGCGTCTGCAACGAACACTGCCCTCTTTGCTGCAGTGTATCCCTTCAGTTTTGCAAAGTCGTTGAGAGCCACGTCGAACTTTTCCACTGCCTCCCTGTTGTAGTCGCTAAGTATGGGGAAGTTGAGCTTGTTCGTATCCCTGAATACCTTATTGGCGAACGGCCCGTCCACGCTCACCGCATACAGCTTTGCGTTGACCGAGTTGAACTGGGCCATACTGTCCCTGAAAGTGCACATCTCCTTGGTGCACACGCTTGTGAATGCGCCTGGGAAAAAGGCCACCACTACCGGCTTTCCTGATGCATCTCCAGGTATGCTGACCTCATTGAATTCCGTATCAACAAGTTTTACCTTGGGCATTTCTTCTCCTATCTCTACCATATTAAACACGCCTACTATTTGGGAAAAAGGCTTATTATTTCTTGCGGGCGGCATCACAACCTTTTCAACCTGCGAAACATGCCCTCCCAATATCCGCTTGGATAGGATATGCACTTCGTGGCTTCCTGCACGCTCTCCCAGAATATTTCCTCAACGCCTGCTATCCTTTCCAGCAATGCCTGGTGCCCTATGTGCATCATGCCTGCCTTAGGGACGGATGCGTCAGGAAGGCCTGCCAATTCCTCTGGGCCAAAGGGGCCCGAGAGCGCTTCTTTGTATGCCCTCACGGCCTCCACGGATGACGATGCGGCAAGCTCCCAATAGCCTGATACCATCGCCAGCCTTGCCATCGTGGTATTGGCGTCCCCAAGACATACCTGGACATAGGTATACAATGATTTAGGCGCATGCTCCCCTGTGCCTCTCAGCGCCTCTGCAGCGTCCGAATAGTACTCCAAGGCATAAAACGTATGTGCCATGTTTTGCTCTGCATCCGAAGACCTGGAGAACGCTAGCAGGAGCGCTGCTCTTGCATCGGAAAGATGCCGGGATACTTCATCGAGACAGCTTGTAGTAGCCATTCTTGGCATGTTATCGCCTCAGGCATGCGTATGGCCGTGAGGCACAACAATTTTTACATAGGCGTTACTTCCTTCTTATCACGAGGTACTCGTACAGAAGTGCTGCGATTACAGCGCCTATTATCGGGCCTATCCAATATACATACCAGTTTGCAAAGTTAAGCGTTGCTATCTCAGGACCCAATGCCCTGGCAGGGTTCGCAGCCGCACCTGTGTACGGGCCTGCGACCAGTATGTCGATCATTAGAGCAAGGCCTATGCCGAATCCGGCTATCTTAGGCGCGCGCTTGTCAACGGCAGTTCCGAATACTGCAAGCACAAGTATGAATGTTATAAGTGCCTCTATTGCTATGGCTCCAACTGTGCTGACCATTGGATTCACGGAAAGTACTCCCCAGTTGGACATTGCACCAACCTGTGCAGGGAATGCCAGGAGTGCCGCAGCGCCTATTACTGCACCTATTACCTGCGAGATGATGTAGACAGCTGCATCGCCTGGCTTTATCCTTTTCGTTACCAGCATCGATATTGTCACTGCAGGATTGATGTGCCCTCCAGATATGTTCATGGCTATCGAGACGGCTATTGCCAGTGCTATTCCGTGTGCAAGTGCAACTATCAGGAGCTGTGAAGAGCTTGCCGGAAAGAAATATGACGAAGTTATTATCGCTCCGCCCCCTATGAAGACCAGAAGGAATGCGCCAAGGGCCTCTACGGCCGCCTTTTGCTTAAGTGTAACCTTGTCTGCCATGCATATACCTCATAATGATTAGCTGCGCAGGTTTAAAAACGGTGCGCCCTCCATACGGATCCCTGGAAGGTTTAAATATAATGCCGTGCCTTTGTAGACTACCTGATTTCAATGGCCTTATTCAGAAGACCGGCCCGGCAGCTAGGGCCTGAATGCCGCTTTTCGGCTAGAGAAGAAGCTTTGAGGCTGGGCGAAGAGGGGCAGATGCCCTTTTGGCTCGTGAAAGTGCCTGGAAGGCTTAGCGGTGATGAAGTACGCAGTACACTGGAGGGTCTGCCTGGCTTTAAACCTGGCGTAGAGATTATAGTGAAAAATTCCAAAGACGGCACAGTGGTAGCAGTACGCGGGTGTGACCCAGATGAAAGCGGGAGAGGCTTTACTACCGATGCCCTAACAGCAGTTATCGGGCTCTCTGCAAAACAGCTTTTCAATGGCGCACTGCGTCAATAAAGAATGCCGTCAAGCATCTTCTCTATTTTGGAATAACGCCCTATCAGGGCGGATGCCTTCTCCATTGCGCGTTCATGCGATATGTGGACCCTTGCCTGGCCCGATTCCACGGCAGTCCTCGCTACGGCCGCAGCTATTCTGGGCACCAAGTGCTCAAGAAATCCCTTTTCTAGAGGGCTCGGTATTATCCTGTCGCAGCTGAGGTCTTTTCCCACCCCGTTGGCAATCTCGACTGCCGCACTGTAGAGCATCTCATAGTCTATTTTCTTGGCCCTCGAATCCAGCAGCCCTCGCATTATGCCGGGAAATGCCAGTAGGTTGTTTACCTGGTTTGGATAATCGCTCCTTCCTGTGGCCACGATATATGCCCCGGCCTCCTTCGCCTCATCGTAACTTATTTCAGGGTCGGGGTTTGCAAGTGCGAAGACTATCGGCTTGTCGGCCATCTTCTTTATGTGGCTTGGCTTGAATGCCCCCTTCATCGATGCGCCTATCAGTACGTCTGCGCCTTCCACAACATCATCAAGGCTTCCGCTCTTGCGCTCCTTGTTTGTCATCTCCCCTATCTGCTGCTTGAAGATGTTGGAGGTGTCCTTGCGCCCCTTGTATATTGCACCTTCCTTGTCTAGCGCTATTATGTTGTGGAATCCTGAATGGACCAGCTGCGAGACTATTCCGAATCCCGCGGATCCGGCGCCGTTGACTATTATCTTTGCAGATTTTCCCTTCCCGACAAGTTTAAGCGCGTTGAGGAGCGCGGCAAGAGCTACAACTCCTGTCCCCTGCCTGTCATCGTGGAATACGGGTATGTCCAGGGCATCTTCAAGCCTGCTGGCTATCCTGAAGCTCTTCGGGGATTCTATGTCCTCTATGTTGATGCCTCCGAACGATGGCGCAAGGTTGGAGACGAGCTCCACTATCTTGTCCTCGTCAGTTGTGTTGACGCATATGGGAACAGCATTGACCCCGCCGAACTTCTTGAACAGGACGGACTTCCCTTCCATTACAGGCAAACCTGCAGTTGGGCCTATCTTCCCAAGCCCCAATATCCTCGTTCCATCCGATACTATGGCTATTGTGTTAGACTTTGAAGTGTATTCGTACGCCTTTTCAGGGTCCTTGCTTATCTCCTCGCATAGATAGGATATGCCTGGAGTGTAATGGACTGAGAGCGACTCCGCAGTGTCAAGGCGCACCATCGGCATCACCTCGAACTTGCCATCCTTATTTCGACATCTGCTCAAAACAGAATCTTTGGCCACCATACAGTTACCTCTTTCTCTGGGACTTCTTTACTGGCACCATTACCTTATAAAGCACAATGAGCATTGCCAGTGTGAAAGCTACTATCACGGGTAGTGCCGTGCCTTTGCTGTACTGCAGTTCAAGATACTGGTTGTACGCAGACTTGTTGGCCTTCTGGGCATAAAGAACAGACGCTGACGGATTGGAGGTTATGTTTCCCTGTGCCAGAGTAAGATTGAAGTAAGCGCCAGAGAGATCGGGGTGGAATACCAGATATGAGCTCTGGTTCACCAGCTCCACATAATTGGACACGTTGGCCACAAGCGCATTTGCATACGCCGGCGTGTAATTCTGCTGGCTTATGCTGCTGTAGGAATAAATAAGCCCTGGCATCAAGGCCAGGGCAAGTACCACGAGCACGTATCTCTGCATTGGATTACCATCGCAGATGTCAGAGGTTAACGTCTATGTCGAGCTCCTTCTTGAGCTCCCTGTACCTATTCCTTATCGTAACTTCAGTTACTCCGGCCACGTCCGCAACCTCCTTCTGCGTTCTCCTCTCACCGGCCAATGCGCCTGCTATGTACACTGCAGCCGCAGATACGCCAGTAGGGCTCCTGCCGCTCACGAGGCCCTTCTTCATGGCCTGCTTGAGAAGCATTACCGCCTTCTCCTGGGCATCTCCGCTGAGTTTAAGCGCAGACACATACCTTGGCACATAGCTTGATGGATCCGTAAGCGGTATCTTGAGTCGCAGTTCGTGCGCTATGACCCTAAACGACCTACCTATCTCCTTCTTGGGCACGCCTGAAACCTGCGCTATCTCATCGAGAGTGCGAGGCATTCCTGCATCCCTGCATGTAGCGTAAAGCGCGGCGTTTACCACGGTCTCTATTGGCCTGCCCCTTATCAGGTTGTTCTTGACACATTGCCTGTAAAGCAGGGCTGCCTGCTCCCTTATGTTATCAGGAAGGCCAAGATAGCTTGCCACTCGGTTAAGCTCAGGAAGGGCTATGAGATAGTTCCTCTCGCTGGAGCTTGCTATGCTTGCCCTCTTGTGCCACTTCCTCATCCTGTAGAGCTGTGCCTGTCTCTTTGAAGGCAGCTTTGTGCCACGAATGTCCTTATTATACATGTCTATTTCAGTAACAAGGCCCTTGTTGGGCTTCATGTACTTTATTGGCGCTCCGGTCCTTGCCCTTGCATTCCTCTGATCGGCATCGAAAGCCCTCCACTCTGGGCCTACGTCCGTGACGTTCTCCTCTATTATAAGGCCGCAGTTGTTGCATACATACTCCCCCCTTTCATTATCGAAGATTATGTCGTTGCTACCACAGCTTGGACACTTCTTTATGTCAGCGCCCTGATCCAACATTCTCGGCCCCTCAGCCGGTCTTGGTGCAAATTCAGGTTCTGTGTGCGCTTCCTGTCCCACATCTCCCGTCTGTTCTTCCGTTTCATTTTTTGAAGCTTTTTTTATTTTTGCCATTTTTCAGCACCTTGAGCGTTACGTCCAAATACAAACCTTTTTAAAAATAAGCAATACTTTTGTGTATGACAAGATATTTAAATCTTTCTATAATTGCCCTCTGCACCGAAAAGAACCTTTTATAATGGTATTGATGTGCTGGTTCATAGTGCCGCATACCCTTGTCTTGCAGGCAGTAGATCATTCCACCCTGACAACTATCTTTCCTCTTGCCTTCCTGCTTTGGCTTAGGTCGTGTGCAGCCTTGATATCCGACATTGTGAACTCCTTCTCCAGCACAACCTTCAGCTTCCCGTTATCGAAAAGCCTTGCCAGATCCTCCAGGAGCTTCCCGTCCGTCACATTCTTTAGCGGCCTGGCAACAACCCCGTACTTGGCCTCTAAAGATGCGTTGGGCTGCCCTGCGGTGGAGACTATCACTCCTCCCTTCTTGAGCACAGCATATGCCCTATCCAGGGTATCTCCCCCAACAGTATCAAAGACAACATCCATCCCTGACACCTGTTTGCTGAAGTCTGTTGAAGTGTAGTCTATAACCTGGTCAGCTCCCAGCGATTTCACCATGGGCACGTTCGCTGCGGACGTAGTGCCGGCAACATATGCGCCTGCACTCTTCGCAAGTTGCACTGCAGCAATTCCGACGCCGCCTGACGCTCCGGTAATCAATACCTTCTGGCCTGATTTAAGCCCTGCCGTGGTGAAGAGCCCGTTGTATGCTGTGCCATACGCAACAGGCACTGTGGCTGCCTCCTTTACCGACAGCGACTTCGGCACGTGTGCAGGTTGGTTTGCATCAACCGCCACATATTCGGCATAGCTTCCGCCGCGTGTGAAGTCCGCCCGGGAGAACACCTTGTCACCAGGCTTGAACCGTTTTACCTTATCACCTACCTTCTCGACCGTGCCTGCGAAGTCTATGCCAAGTGTTGCAGGCATCTTCAAAGGTATGGCTTCTTTGAAATATCCCTCACGGACTTTCCAATCCATAGGATTTACTCCGGCATATTCTACGCGTACAAGGACGTCGTTGCCATTAACTTGCGGCACTTCGGCATCCTCATACCTTAAGACGTCAGAATTGCCGTACTCGTGTATCCGTACAGCCTTCATCATGCCCTTATTATTCTTATTCCCAGACATAACACCACAGACCCACAAGTATTAAGCAAATTAACAATTTAAAGCTATGGGATATGTAGAAAGGTGATGTCATGTGGAATTGTAGTCGTTTATCCAGTACAATGCCACCTTGCTGGTCCCTATGGCTGGATAATTCTCAGATACTATGCTGGTCACATTGTACTGGGTTATATCGCTTAGGCAGGTGCTTTCCTGGTACGGGGGCACTACGCACCAGTACCCGTAATCAAGGACATAGCAGCTGTAGCCTGATGCGAACTTCGTGAAATTGGCATCTGACGATCCGAGATACCCTATCTGCGCAGCGCTCCTGTTGAGCTGGTACCATATGTCCGGAGTGAATGAGAATACAAGGCAGTTGGCAGGCACTGAATTGTAGTTTGCATATATGAAGTTTGTTGCCGGGAAGGCCTGTCCCTCCTGGGGCATGTTCTGCGGCGATATGGTTGTTATGTTTAGTGCTGCCATGAATGGGGACACTGCAAATGCGGCTATAAGGACGATGAACACGGCACCGGAGAGAAGAGTATGCTGCTTCTGCCCCATTCTCCTGCCTGCGGCCTTGGATACGAGGTCTGGAACCGCTTCGCTTATAAGGTCGAGCCCTGCCGCGGCAAATATGGCTATGGCAGGATACAGCTGCAGCATGAAGCGTACGTCAACGCCATATGTAACCGACCCTGCGTAGAAGAAGTCAAAGAATAAGTAGTATACGAATATCCACAGGCCAAGCATTATGAATATCTTGCGCACACCACGCCTCCTTGCAATGACAAGCGCCACTGCGCCAACAACTGCAATGATTGTGGTGATGGGCGAGAAGTAGGTTGGATAGTAGCTCACGCTGTTGTAGTTGCCAAGGAAGTATGCAAAATTGGCTGGGGCATTGCACATGAAGTTCTGTATCGAGAAGGTGCTATTGCTGGTGAGGTTGCATATCTGGCCTGCGCCATAGTCAAGGTTGTTGAGCTGGTATGCGATATAGTATATCTGCGGCACCAGGCCCAGGAAAAACAGGAACAGGATCAGACCACTATGGCCTGCCTTTCTGCTTAATAGGCCCTTAAGGCGCTTCGCCACTTCCGAACGGTTCTCACCGAACAAGTATATCAAAATGAAGATCGGTACAAGAAGCACGCCCTCGATGCGCATATAGAGTGCGATGCCTAAAGCCGAGAGGAACATGGCAAGAGTGCCTGCGGTTTTAACCCTATCGTATACCACATAGAATAGGAAGGCGAGCGTACTGAAGGTCATGAATGCGAGGTCCGGTACGGCCTGCGTCCTGGACCATATTAACATCTCAGGTATAAGCGCCAATACAACCGCGGTGGCTATGCCTCCCCTCTTTCCCAGCAGCAGGGATCCAAGCAGGAACGCGAACAATATGGACAGGGCCCCGGCCAGCAGCTGCATGCCGTACGCAGTCTGTATCCCTGCACCGAAGAGGAAGAATGAAATTGCAAGATAGAAAGACCATTCTACAGGATCATGGTAAAGCTGGTTTACCTGGCAATTTGCTGTGTATGCCCCGCCATACTGGCACCACAGTGCATTGCCGTTGTGCAGTATGTTCAGCGCAATGCCCTGGTATATGTTCTCGTCGAAATAAAGTTGCTCCACCGGATGCACGTAGACTAGAGAAAAAATTACAAAAAAAAGAGTTATTGCTACTGCAACAGCTGCATATTTCCAGTCTACCCTGCCCGAGAATGCCTTCCTCACAGACTTTCTGGACACCCATACTGACGACGTGAGCACAAGCAATAGGATTATGTATACTGCAGTGAAGATATACCCTATAATCATGGTAGGATATTACTGTGCAAGTAATTTAAAGGCTGCACAGCATATTCATATCAGCCTTGAATGGATGGTAAATTGGACACAAATAGAGTCTTTACTGCAGAAGGTGCACCGAATATTGCGCTTATAAAGTACTGGGGAAAGCGAGATGAGAAGCTAATACTACCGCAGAACTCCTCAATAAGTTTAACGCTCTCTCGGGATACGTTGCATACCACTACAAGCGTGCTTGTGTCTTCAAAGCTGGACGAAGATCGATTTTATCTTGACGGGGAGATACAGGACTTAAAGGACAAGGACGTTGCGGAAAGATTCGGCATTGTGGGGATCATGCGCAAGATGGCAGGGATACGTGAGAAGGTCCTGATAGTATCACGCAATGACTTCCCAACGGCAAGTGGAATGGCATCGAGCGCATCAGGCATCGCCACCCTGGTTTATGTTCTTAATGAGGCATTTGGCCTCGGCCTAAGCACCAGGAAGCTGTCTATAGTGGCACGCCAGGGCAGCGGAAGTGCATGCAGGAGCCTTTTTGGCGGACTCGTAGAATGGAAGCGTGGAGCGGAACCTGACGGCAGCGATTCGTACGCAGAACAGGTATTCGATGAGAAGCATTGGCCCGAACTCATGGATAATATTGCAATTGTATCCCAAGAGAAGAAGAAGGTGCCTTCAAGGGCAGGGATGAAGCAGACGGTCCAATCTAATCCACTATATGCGTCAAGGCCTGCGGCTGCTGAGAAACGGCTTTCTGAACTGACAGAGGTTTATGGGAAGAAGGACTTTGAGTCTTTGGCAGAGCTCATAATGGCAGACAGCAACGAGATGCATGCGCTTATGCTTAGCACGAGGCCTTCAATCAGATATCTCAATAGGTCGTCTTACAAGGTGATGGACTTGATAGAGGGCCTTAATCTTTCAGAAGGAAAGAATATCGCAGCGTACACGTTCGACGCTGGTCCAAACGCCCACATAATAACTCTGTCAAAGCATAATGCAAAGGTAATGGAAGCATTGGAGCAGCTTAAGGCATCTGGAGACGTTTTCGATGTCAGGCAGTCTAAAATAGGACAGGGACCATCGATGCTTGGGAAGGACTTCTCGCTAATAGATGACGCGGCTTTAGGGCCAAAGGCAGGAAATTGAATGAGGTGTTGTGTTGGAAGTAAGCGCCAAAGCCCCTGGAAAAATACTGTGGATAGGCGGGTATTCGGTTCTGGAAAGGCCGAATATCTCTTTTGTAAATGCAGTAGACGCATACGTAACTGCAACTGCAGCAGATCGCCATGACGCTTCAGTAAAGTTGAACGCGCCGCAGTTGGGCATCTCTTTCAGCGGAAAAATAGATGGCGAAAGGTTCAGGGGCAATATTCCTGCGGAACTTGTACTGATGAAGACCGCAGCTGAAATTGCATTCAGATATTCCATGGAGATGGGCGCAAAGACAACAGGGTTGGACATAACCACAAATTCCGACTCCCCGTTTGCATACAGCACTTCTGGAGGGAAGATAGTTAAGAGTGGGCTTGGGAGCAGCGCTGCAGTGACCGTAGCCACAGTGGGGTCTGTACTTAAGCTATTTGGAATTGATGGGGATCCGAATGGTGCATTGCATAAGCTTTCGCAGGCCGCACACAGCATAGCTACAGGTAAGGTGGGGAGCGGATTCGATATTGCTGCGGCAGTTTATGGCACAATACTGTACACCAGATACTCACCAAGCATCCTAAACACGTTTCCTAAGGATTACACCGGGATGGACCTTGCAGAGCTTGTCAAGAGGGATTGGGATTATAGCATAAGAAAATTCACACTGCCCAGAGAGCTCAAACTCGTTTTTGCAAACTTCGGAGACTCCATGATAACCACCAAGGCATTGGGAAGCGTGTCCGAATTCAAGATAAAGGACCCTAAGACATACTCGAGGTTGATGAAGGAGATAGACTCTGCCAACAGGGATGCAATTAACGCCCTGGAACGAATGGAAAACGACGAGAACGGAGCTGAAGATGCATTCAGGGAATCGTTTGATATTGGAAGGGCCGCAACTAAGAAACTTGGTGCTCTGAGCGGCGTTGGAATAGAGCCAGATGACTGCACACAACTCATAGAGGATAGCAAGAAGAATGGCGCTTTTGTTGCAAAGCTGCCAGGTGCCGGAGGAAGAGATGCAGTAGCCGCACTGTGCAGAAGCGACAGTGAGCGCTCACGTCTCAGGGAGTATTGGAATGGGAGGAAGGAACTTAAGGTACTTGAACTAAATTCCGTTGAAGAGGGAATGGATTAGGACTGGCCTGCCTTGAGGTAATCTCTTGCGCCTTTTGATGCGACTTTAACAATGGAAACGGTGAAGCCCCTGGACTTCAATCTTGTTATCAGCTCTTCTGCATCACCGCGCACTAGCGCTATGGCTATGCCACCGCCCCCACCACCACTGAGCTTTGCGCCATATGCTTTACCCTCTCTGGCCAAGGACACTGCTTCATCCAGGCCTTCGCTGGAAACCCCAAGAGATTTTAGCAGGATCTGATCCTCGTACATGTATCTGCCCAGCAGCTTCAAATCTCCCTCCCTGGCAGCCGCAAGTCCTTTGATGGAACACTCATTTATCTTTTCCAGAATAGCTCCAGTGCCTGCAGCGTCCGCCTTATACAGTTCAGCCACATGGCCCACTGTCTCGGATGTTGGTTTCTTCGGGCCCGTATCTATTATCAATAATTTTGCCCTCGCTTTAACCTTCTCCTTGTTAGCCCCTTTTTCAGAGCTAAAGGAAGTGTATCCGCCGTAGAAAGAGGTGCTTACATCTATCCTACCTGCATTTTCGTTGAGATGCACTATGCGGTCTCCATCGCGTATAACGTCTATTGTTGATTCGTCAGGTAGGTTTGCACCCGAAGCCTTTAACAGGAGCACTGCAAAGGCAGTGGAGATGGCGGCACTGCTTGCAAGACCTGTCTTCAGCGGTATCTCAGATGACAGGCTCACATCAAGGCCTAGCGGGTTCACCCCAAATTCCTTAAATAGCCTGGCCGCGATGGTGGCAAACGGAAGGAGTTCATGCTGCACCGTCTGGGCCCTCACATAGCTGCCCAGGTCTTTACGCGCCCCGTACGCAGAATAGATCTGTTCGAGCATGCCTGCATCAAATTCGCCTTTTATCCCAAGGTCCGACGCATTTATGCGCAGCACATTGCCCTTAGTCCTACGTGCACTGGCCTTGGCATATAGGTTTATGCCTATAGCAACCGAGAGCTTTCCGTAAACAACAGCATGCTCACCAAGCAACTTTACAACTCCCGGCGCTTTTACCATCATCGAAGCACACTCCTGCAATCATTTATAGCCTTAACTGAACCAATTTATTAATAGTGATGGAATGGCAAAGGACGTGAAGTCATCTCTTTTGGAAAAGCATGTGAAGGATGTTAACCTTAAGAAGGGAATGAGCGTGAAGGAGCTCATAGACTCTCAGAGGAGCGTGGGCGGATTCTCGGCGCAGCATATGATAGAAGGCATAGACATACTTGAAGATATGATCAAGGACAAGGACTCGTTCAACTTCCTCTCGTTTCCTGCAGACATAATAGCCACCGGGCTGAGGGGCATGATAGCAGATGCAGTAAAGCATTTCGACGCAATCATGACCACTTGCGGGACCCTGGACCACGACCTTGCAAAGGCGCATGGCGGAAAGTACAGCCTGGGCAAGTTCGAGGCGGATGACGTTGAACTCAAGAAGATGGACATCTACCGGCTTGGAAATATATTCATAGGCAGCGACCAGTATGGCCTTGCAGTGGAGAAGTACTTCGGGGAGATAATGAATGACATCTACTCCTCTGCGGATTACAAGAAGGAGTACAGCCCAAGCGAGCTTCTGAGGGAATTCGGGAAGAGGATAAAGGATCCGAAGTCCATACTAAGGCAGGCATACCTAAACAATGTCCCGATATATGTGCCAGGGATAGTGGACGGGGCGTTCGGCACACAGCTTACACTATTCGCACAGGACCATGACTTCAAGCTTAACCTGCTCAAAGACGAGATTGAACTGAGCAACATCTCATTCGACCACAAAGTAACCGGGGCCCTGATGCTTGGGGGAGGCATAAGCAAGCACCATGTGATATGGTGGAACCAGTTCAAGGGCGGCCTGGACTACGCGGTGTATATCACCACGGCATCCCAGTATGATGGCAGCCTTTCGGGGGCCAGGCTCACCGAGGCAGTATCCTGGGGCAAGATAAAGGAGAAGGCACACTACACGACCATAGACGGCGACATAACGATAATACTGCCGGTAATGTTCTCATACCTTGAGCTGATATAGGAGGGTTGGGTATGCCTACGCAGCCGGACATAATCTTCATAATGCTCGACACGGTCAGAGCGGATGCGCTAGGCACATACGGAGGCAGGAGGCTGCCAAATATAGACGGGCTTGCACGCAAGTCCATGGTGTTCGACAACGCAGTGGCCCCTGGAACGTACACTCTGCCATCGCACCTCTCCATATTCCTGGGCAAGAGGCCAAGGTCCATAAAGGCCCTGATGAAGGACAACATGAAGAACTATAATGAAAAGACAGACCCGTTCCTGAAGAAATCCACATACGTCAAGGGAAACGAGATAACCCTGGCAAAGCACCTCTCCTATATCGGATACAGGACTGCCCTGTTCTCCAACAATCCCTTCCTTTCACCGTATGGCGGCACTTCCAGCGGCTTCTCATACCTGGACAATAAATTTGTGGAGAACAAGATAATAGGCAGCAACATACCCCTGCGAATGCTTCTTGGCATGATAAACAACAACTTCACAAGGAATGGCATAGTGCGTGTAGCCAGCGAACTTTCCAAGGTATTTCCAAAAAGCGCGATGGACAGGCTGTACATTGCACTTAGGAAAGAGGTAGACAGGCATTACTCAAAGGTGTGCGGATACTACAATATGGACAGCGGCGCTGTAGGCACTAACGAACGAATAAGGGAGTACCTCGACGTCAATAGGGGCAGGAAGGACTTCCTATTCGTGAACTACATGGAAGGACATGAAGGGTATCCCACAAATATGGTAGATGAGAAGGAAACAATACAGGACAAATGGCTGCACATGATAGGGTATAGCAGCACACATGATGCCATGGTGGAGAAGGAGGCTTACCTGAAGAGGATAGAATACCTTGACAGGCGGGTCGCAGACCTGCTCGGTATATTGAAGGCTAAAGGGAGGCTGGATGATGCCTATGTCATAATAGCCTCGGACCATGGCCAGGCGTTCATGGAGCATGGGCAGATGTACCACAATGTCTTCCCTTACAACGAGGTCGTGAAGGTTCCGCTAATAATATCTCGTTTTGAAGGAGAAAGGCAGCAGGACTGCAGGAAGAGGATTGCACAGCCATTTAGCCTGACAAGGCTCAATGGGATGATGGTTGAGATGGGGTACGGCAAGGGCATAAATGTCAATGCGATTGCAGAGGATACGGTTGTCTCGGACCACCTCGGCATAACGGAGGTCTGGGACACATACCTCCTTAAGCTCATCAGGTCGAGGTCGGAGCACGCTGACATGGTTTACAGGAAGAAGCGCTACTTCAACAATTTTGCCACTGCGGTGTTCAGCAACGGCCACAAGCTCATACACTTCTACGGGAAGAAGCAGGACGAGTTATATTCAATGGACGATGCTTCAGAGGAGAATGACATACTGCAGAAGAACAGGGATCTTGCACGATCCATACTGGCCAAGAGCTTTGCCGTGGCCTAGACGTTCTTGAGTATGTCGTAGATGGTGACTATGCCTATGGCCTTTCCCTTCTCTGAGACTATGACAGCGTCCCAGCTCTCAAGCATGGGCTTAACCTTCATGATCTCGGTCTCCTTGTCTATCTGCGGCAGTGGAGCCTTCATCACGCTGGCCACTATTCGCCTGCGGATCATCTCCGGGGACTGGGTCGCTATGCTCAGCAGATCCTTCTCATAAACTGTGCCTACGACTTTCTTGTCAGGGTCCAGGACCGGAAGCTGCTGGAACCCGTGGTCTGTGAACAGGGATATGGCATTTGCTATTGTGTCCCTTGGGCCCACATAGGCTATCTTCCTGTGCATGACCTCATAAGCCCTCTTGCGCAGTATCTCCCCGTCGCCAGCCTTGCGGCCCATCCCTATGAGGGTCTCAACAACCAAGTAGACTGTGCTGTAGCTGGGATTCAGCCTCTTTATGTCCCTCTCCATCCTGGCGATGGTGCTCTGGCTAAGCCCGCATGCATGCGCCAGCCTAGACTGGCTTATCCTTCCGGACTTGCGCATCAAGC
This sequence comes from Microcaldota archaeon, assembly GCA_021848065.1. Lineage (GTDB taxonomy): Archaea > Micrarchaeota > Micrarchaeia > Micrarchaeales > CABMGC01 > JAJZNA01. Next base: position 71,648 of record JAJZNA010000016.1, on the reverse strand, counting down.
GTATCCTGTGGGATACCTGGTCAAGGGAGTCGATGCCTTCTGGCATATTACTATCGGTAATAATATGTGCAACAATAATTATATAGGTATTTATAAAACCTCCAGGCCAAAGTTAATGGAATAGTCTTAGATGGTATAATGACAAAGAACATATCCATAGGCAAGCTGAACGGAATACCAGTCGCATCGCAGAGGATAGAGTATGTTGAGAGGAAGGGAGTGGGTCACCCAGACAGCCTCATAGACGGCATAGTGGACGCAACCAGCCACGCGCTGAGCAAAGAGTATCTTGAAAAGTGCGGAGCAATACTTCACCACAACGTGGACAAGGGATTGGTCATTGGAGGGGCATCCGAAGCAGGCTTCGGCCATGCCAAGATCACGAAGAAGATAGAGGTTATAATAACAGGCAGGGCCATGGACAGGTACAAGGACGTCAAGATAGACGTGAATGAGATAGCAAAGGACGTGGCGCTTGGATACCTGAAGAACAATACAAGGTTCCTTGATGTTGAAAGCGAGGTCTCATTCGAGTCAAAGATAGCTAAGGGAAGCGCGGACCTTACGGCCCTTTTTGCAAGGGGAGATAAGAGGGCACCGCTTGCCAATGATACCTCATTCGGAATAGGCTTTGCGCCATTCACAGGCATAGAGAGGCTTGTCCTAGAGACTGAGAAATACCTTAACAGCGGCGCGTACAAGGAATCCATGCCAGCAGTTGGGGAAGACGTCAAGGTCATGGGCCTCAGGGATGGGGACAAGTACGTACTCACAATTGCAATAGCATTCGTATCTAAGCATACAAAGGACCTGGACCAGTACCTCGGGTACAAGGAAAGGGTAAAGAAGGATGTCCGGAAGTTCGCAGAGAAGCTAGTCAACAAGGAGGTTGAAGTACACATAAACGCCGCAGACCCCGATGAGGGTGAAGACGTATACCTGACAAAGACTGGGCTGAGCTGTGAGGCTGGAGATGACGGATCAGTAGGAAGGGGAAATAGGGTAAATGGACTCATAACCCCATTCAGGCCGATGAGCCTTGAGGCGGCTGCAGGAAAGAACCCAGTCAACCACATAGGCAAGATATACAACCTCCTGGCAACAGAGATGGCAATGGACATAGTAAAGCAGTACCCTGGCATCGTAGAGTGCAACATAGCCATAATGTCCCAGATCGGAAAGAGGATAGACGAGCCGCTTAACCTTAACATAGAGCTTGAGACTGAGGGCGGATCAAACTTTGAGAATGCCAAGTCGAAGGCGCAGTACGTTGCAGAGAGCTGGCTGGACAGGCTTGGAGAGTTCACGATGGATATCTCCCTAGGAAAGTACAAGACTTTCTGAGAGCATTCTTCGGCAGGTACGGGGCCTTAGCGGCCCGTACTTTATCTCCGCACATGGCTTTTTCATGAAACGCTCTAGGCATAGCTTAGCCTAGAACAGCCTTAAATATGAGAAAACAGCAGAAGCCTATGATATAATGGCCGCACGCTTAGACCTTGCACACAGGGCAGTGAAGTTTTTGAAGGAAGTGGATCCAGATCGCGCCAGAAGTAGTGGGCTTGACGCAGATTTGCTTGATTGTTTTCGAGCACATGGCGATGGACAGGAGAAGTTGACCACTAGAATAACTAGCAAGATACTCACACTGCTAGATAGCGTCAGGCCTGCGGATCCTGCAGACCAGGAAAAACAGAGGGCATTGCTGGCCGAATTCAGAGATCCGGGATCGCTATTGAGCGATGCGTTGGACAAGATTCCGCCCAAACATACCAATTGAAAGGTATGAAAGCGGCAGCGTGGCTAAAAAGTTTATATAAAAAGAAAATATAAGAAATAGTTAAAATGCGCCTCCCAAGAATTAGGAGAGCGACATTTCGATCTGAACCGTGTCAGGCACAAGTATCCTCATCACATGCCTAAGCGCCTGGTCACTGCCATCTATCTCCACAAGCAGTTTGTGTATGCGCATCTCCCAGTGCTCATAGGTGTGAGATCCGTCTCCACAAGGAGTCTTCCTTGTGAAGATCTTGAGCCTTCTAGTGGGGAGTGCAACGGGACCCTTGAACTTGATCCCTGCCTCCTTCGCTATGCCCACTATCTGGCCAGCTATGGACCTTGCATCCTTGGTGTTCCTGCTTATTATCTTTATTCTTGCTACAGGCAATCAATCACTGCTTTTTGACTACATCAAGGACTACTCCTGCTGCAACCGTCTGGCCCATGTCCCTTATTGCGAACCTGCCAAGAGGTGGGAAGTCCGCAAACTTCTCTATGACTATTGGCCTTGTAGGCTTTATCTTGACTATTGCAACGTCTCCATTCTTGATGAACTCTGGATTCTTCTGAAGCGTCTGGCCGGTCTTAGGGTCCTTCTTCTCCACTATCTCGGTCACTGTGGCAGCTATTTGCGCAGTGTGGATGTGGAAGACAGGCGTGTATCCAGGTGCTATTGCGGTCGGGTGGTTTATCACAACTATCTGTGCAGTGAATTCTGAGCACACTGTTGGAGGGTTGCTGACAGGCCCTACCACGTCGCCCTTCTTCACGTCCTTCTTTTCGATTCCCTTTACATTGAAACCGACATTGTCACCAGGCTCTGCCTGCTGCAACTGCTGGTGGTGCATCTCTATTGACTTGACCTCAGCCTTTACTCCTGCAGGCATTATTATGACATTTTCCCCTACCTTCATGGTTCCGGTCTCTACCCTTCCTACAGGCACTGTTCCGAAACCTGAGATTGAGTATGCGTCCTGCACTGGAAGCCTAAGAGGCTTGTCCACAGGCTTCTTTGGAAGCACAAGCAGGTCGAGTGCCTCGAGAAGCGTTGGCCCAGTGTACCATGGAAGCTTGTCTGACTTTGCAGCCACGTTTGATCCTTCGAGTGCAGAGTAAGGTATGAAAAGTACCTTGCTGACATCGTAACCTACGGTCTTGAGCAGTTCGGTGACCTTTGCCTTTGTGTCATCGAACTTGGCCTTGTCAAATCCAGCGGCATCTATCTTGTTGAGTCCGACTATGAGCTGGTTTATTCCAAGAACTCTTGCGAGATATGCGTGCTCCCTTGTCTGTGACTGTATTCCGTCCGGAGTTGATACGACAAGCACTGCGGCGTCTGCCTGGCTTGCCCCTGTAATCATGTTCTTTACGAAGTCCCTGTGTCCAGGAGCGTCGATTATGGTGAAGTAGTACTTGGAAGTCTGGAAATCCCTGTGCATTATGTCTATGGTTATTCCCCTTTCCCTTTCCTCCTTGAGCTGGTCCATTACGAATGCGAATTCGAATGTAGGTCTGTTGTACTTTGCTACTTCATCCTTGAGCTTCTTCATGTCCTGCTCTGATACTGCCTTTGTCTCGTAGAGCAGCCTTCCTACTGTAGTTGACTTTCCGTGGTCTATGTGGCCTATGAATATCAAATTCATGTGCGGTTTTTTGTCTGCCATTTAATTCACCAAGTATTATTGTTGATATTTGCACAGCATGAAGAAGCCTAGCTTTTATAGAATCTGTCGATGCTGAACGCTATACAGTATAGGAGATAATATATTTAAAGCTTTTGGTTTATTTGAGGGGCAAAAATGAGAAGATAGGCCGAGCAGGCACTTTTACCTTGCGCTAGGCCTGTACTTCTTATGCATCAGGTTGAAAACGAATGAGTCAATGCGCTTTGGAAAGACTGATGCATACTTGAGCAGTATGACCATGAGGAAGAGGGATACTGCTATGACAACGAATAGGAAATCGACGTAGTCACTGAGCATGAGGAGTGAGTTTGAGTACTGGACATTCTTTAGCACCAGGTATGTGGATACTGCGATAAATATATCGGAGCCGACTGATATGTATGCGACCCTCTCCAAGAGCTTCTCGGTCTTCCTTATCCTTGCATATGATTTGTAATACATATTTGGTCGCAATATTCTTTTCTGCTGGATAGCTTTAAAAAGCAGTGTACATTTTGTATGCTAGTGGAAGTTCTGAATTTCCCTAAATACTGCAATTGGCATCAATTGCGTTCAGCAGGTAGTCCTAGAATTACCATCATCTCTTTGCCAAGAGAAGCTGAGAGCTCAGGATCGTAGAATATCTGCTCGCGCCAGCGTTCAAGATCCACCATAGTCCTTGCAAGATGCGATAGCACAGCAGAGCGTGTCTTACCACCGGCTTTGCTCAGGAAATTCAGTTTACGGCCAGTTTCTGCATCTATCTCAATCAGGATGCCATCGGCCTCGTCAATGGCGCCTTGCGAGGTCCCGGAGAGTTGTTGCTTTGGGAGGCTAGCAGCAATAGGGCGGCGCATTAGTGCCTGGAGGGCTTCCTGCGCAGTGTTGGCTGCATGCACTTTAACCCCATGGCGCGCAAGGCCGGCTATCACTTCGTTTGGAGATGCGCCGCATATCCTGGCCAGCTGCATGATCTCCATGTGCGTTTTTTTATCCAAGGGTAGAATGGACGTTATTACTGTAGCCATAAGTACACTATGCTTCGGAGTGGTTAAAAGCAATTTCTACAACATTGAAAAGAGCCCAATGGCACTGCACATTTGTCAAACCATTGCGAAATGCGTATAAATGAGCAATTCCATAAGATTAATTGTGAAGGCGTAATATGGCCGGATCTTCCCTGCGGAGAGGTACGCCATTCCCCCGGCCATTAAGCAAATCCTTTAATCAGCTTTTTGTAGCCCGACAAGATGATATAAACCAATTAATCACGTAATCTTATCCAAACTCCTATTTTTATCAGAGGCAGTATGGACGGCAGTAAGAGTTATGCAAGATTGCAGTAGCCCCATATTGCTAGAACTTTGAATCTGACTCTCGGGCTTTTTGGCACAAGGCAAGTCATTAATCCAATCGTTTAAGACTTGCCAAGTCGTTTACGAATGCAATTTGTGCAGCTAGATCAAGTGTGTGGGAATGGTGCTCTAGTCCGGTATTGGGATTTGCGTCCTTACTTACAAATGAGAACACGCTGAACCCGTCGGCGCTTTTCTGAAGTATTATGGAAACGTGGCTATTTGCTTCAGATATCATAATCAGGCTACCTTGCACGAAATTTTTATTCGCAAGTATTGAATTTAGCAAACTGCCAGTTTTATCAAGGCCAGCATGGCCCTTTATAACGTAGTTACCTGCCGGGCCGTTTTCAAATATATTCATCTGGAATGCGTTAGATACATAGATAAAATATATCCCAGATACTGCAACGGAAGCCACCTCATTTTCGATCTTTCCTACAGATAAGGTAATGTGTGGTAGTCTTACCGGATAATCTTGGAAAACCCCGATGGTTTTAGAAGCCACAAGGTCGGCGAATAACCCATCTTCAAGATCATGGATCATCCCCCTATCATATGAGATGAGTTTTGGCATAGCATAAAATGCCTGCTCCGCAGCCATATCCACTAGCCTGGCGCTTCTGAGGGAATTCCCGGCACTAAGACAGCACAGTTGTATGAGTGCAGGATCCAATCCACCAATGACTCCCAGATAGTTGTCAATGCCTCTGACCTGGGTTAACGCGCTGCCTATTGCCCTGCCGTACGTCTCATTACCACTGAAGTAATTCGGAGTTGAAAAGGATATCAAATCTCCAGAATGTGAAAAACTCACTTGGCTGCCGTAATACTCTATTCGAAACCAATTTGATATTAACCTATCAAATATGCCAGAATGTTTAGGGCCCCATGTTATGCATTCTTCTATTTTCGCAGTATAATTACGTACTGAGAGCGGTGTTCTAAGTATGTCACCCATAATCTGAGCTATGCTATCCCTACGAGCAGCTACCTTAAGGCCAGGCAAGTGCAGGGTATTCTTTTTGTTATCAGAAGTCTTGAAAGGGATCTAACCATCTAATGTGTAGTATCAACGATTTGTTTTCATATTTAATGCGTTAGGGTAGACTATGAAACCATGTATCATCCAGGAATAATGTCTACGCAGGGCGGATCGTCTGGAAGGCTTGGCATGTCCCATGTACTGGCTTAGAGCCATATGGCTAGACCACATGACTAGAATTATAACAGAGGAAGAGAGACACAAGATGGCAATAGCCCCAGCCAGATTCGAACTGGCGTCAACGGGTTCAGAGCCCGCTATCCTTGACCACTAGACTATGGGGCTTTACGCGAGTAATTTGGATGTGCATTTTAATAAATGTATGCAGATATATTTAGCGGTTTCATGAAGGTAAGCTATGGCAAGATTTCTCTTTCTGGTGAGATCAGGGACATAGTGGTAGCAGACGCAGCACTTACCATAGCGTTCGCACTCATCTTCTCAGGAGGGATAGGCGGGCTGTTCAGCCCTTCGGGATTCATTTACTTTGTACCCATAGCCTTCGTGGCAGTCACTCTTTCCTTTGTGCTCCACGAGTACATGCACAAGATAGTCGCGCAGAAGTTTGGCGCCATAGCGGCATTCAAGATGTCCGAGATGGGGGTCGTAATAACCCTTGTCAGCGCGGCACTAGGATTCCTGATAGGCATACCTGGAGCCACCATGATATACACCAGCAGATTCACCAAGGAAGAAGAGGGGTATGTGTCACTTGCAGGCCCTCTGACTAACTTTGCAGTCTTCCTGATATTCCTGGGAATAAGCGTATATCTGGGCGTGCATCCCACGGCCCCATACATCCAGAAGATGGTGGGCATAGTGATGTTCATAAGCGTATGGCTTGCCTTCTTCAACATGCTTCCGATATATCCGCTTGACGGCAGCAAGGTGCTGAGATGGAACAAGGGAGTTTATGCTGCGATGATGATAGTGACGTTCCTCTTCCTATTCAGCATAGTTGGGGTTGAACTCGTGGTATACATGGTATTTGCACTTGTAGTGGCGCTGTTCTTCTCCATGATGTATTCTGGAATGAGGCTGTTCTGATTATAAGCAGCAGCTTGTCAGACCGAGAGGTCTATGCTGGGCCTCTGCGGCACTGCGTTCGGGGCCCTCTGGGACTTTGACTTTGCTTCCTCTTCAACGCTTACAGTGCAGCCTAGCGATGATGAGAGATAGCCGGCGGATTCTTCCAGAAGTTTGAACTCGTCTGCCTGTCCGGACCCGATGCCAGCGACAGTCACTGGCTTCTTGGAGATCTGCTTGAGGTACTTGGCAACCGCCTCCATGCCCCCGCTTCCCAGGCCCTGGGCCTCCAGTGCCTTGAGGTTTGCAGAATCTGAGCTCAGCTCAGACATCACCTGCCCCATGTTACGTGTCTTGGCAAGCTTCTCGGACAGTGTCCTCTTCCAGTCGCTTGCGACAATAAGCGTGATATGCTTGGGCTCCTTCCCGTTCTTCCTCATCAGGGCCATTACCTGCTTTGTGTCTGATATCACTCCCTCGAGCATGTCCTCCTCGCGTTCAACGTCCTCGCTTATCAGGGAGTCGTCTGCAGAAGGCCACCTTTCAGTAGAAACCAAGGAGTTGTTCCCCAGAAGATGCCATATCTCCTCGCCTACGTGCGGAGCTATTGGTGACAGCATCAGCGTTATCCCGGTGAGGAAGTCCTTCATAACTATCCCGTTGGGGGTTCCCCTTGAAAGGTACTTCCTGAGCTCCAGGACGGAATCATATATCACCGCAGTGCTGACTCCGCGCAATTCTAGCTTTTCCATCCTTGCGCTAGCATCCTTGATCTTCTTGTTCAGCCTGGAATACAGCCAATAGTCCATATGCCTTAACTCGCACGTATCCATCGAAGCCAGCTTGGAAGCTAGATCATATATGTAGGAGAACCTGTCATCAACACCTTTTGCGGCATCCTCGCTGAATTCGGAATCGCTGAAAAGGTCAGCCCCGCCAAGAACCATCGTCCTTACAACGTCTGCGCCGTACTTTGAGAAGGCGTCGACAAGGGGCACTATATTGCCAAGGCTCTTGGACATCTTCTCCCCTTCACTTAGCACCGAGCCGTTCACCACTATCTGCTTTGGCCAGTACTCCTTTGCGAATATGGTTGCGTGGTTGAATACATACATGGTGAGGTGGTTGAATATGAGATCCGGGCCAGAGTGCCTTGAGGTCATGCGGTACCAGTAGTCAAACGAATCGCGGCACTTCTTCACGAGCTGATAATCCACACCTGTGGACTGTTCAACATCCTCTGGCTTTCCTGAGCCCAGGAAGATGTAATCGAAGAGTTCAGGCTTGAGCTTCTCCACGTCAATGCCCTTGAGGAAGTGCGAGATAGTGTAGAAGGCCATGTAGATTGTCGAATCTGAAAGGGACTCGATTATGTAGTTTGGATCGAGAGGGAACCTTGTTCCAAGGCCCTGCGCACGCGCTACTGCCCTGAGGTCTATCCATTCTATGGCTGCGTCGAACGCATTCCTGGTCTTTTCTGGAAGGACAGCGACTTCGGAAAAAGCATTTCTTGCAAGGTCCTTCCATTCCTTGTTTCCGTAGTTGAGGAACCACTGCTCCACCAGGTTAACCACCACGCGCTGCCCGCAGCGGCATGTGACAGGTGCATTGGCAAGGGAGTATACCTCAAGCGCCTTTGATCCTGAGAGCAGCTCGTCCGAAATCTTCTTCCTGGCATCAGGTATGCTCATGCCTTCGTATCCCTTGGCTGACATCTTGCCCGAATGGAACTCCTCCTTGTATGACAGTTTAGTGGCCGCCTCGAGCGCCTCAGTCTCTGCCATTGTGCCTTCGAACATCCTTATGTAAGCCAGGGCAGGCAGATCAACATAACTCTCTGCATCTACAGCAGCACCCTGCTGACCCTCCTTGGCAGGAAGATCTAGGACCTTTACAGGCACTACATCCAGGGCAAGGCCCTGCGCCTTGAGCTTCTGGAGTTCTGAATAATCGAAAGGAGCATGTGCAGGTACGCTCATAACAGCGCCTGTGCCCACGTCTTCCTTCACGAATGACCCTGGGAATATGCGAAGCATGGTTCCGGTTACAGGGTTGGTGCACTTCTTGGACATAAGCTCGGCAGCCTCTACCTCCTTTATCTCGGTTATCCCCATCTGGAACTTCATTGGAGCGACTGCTGATTTTGAAATGTAGTAGGTGCCTTCCTGTCCGTCTATCTTGCACAGGGAGTATTTGGATCCGTTGCTGATGAAGAGGTTTGTGACTCCGGAGAGGGTCTCTGGGCGGTACGTTGCGCACAGTATGTATGAATCTTCAGCCTCGAGCTTGAACTTGACGGCTATCTGCCGTTCTATGTCAGGCTGCACGTCCTTCTTGGTGTCGTGCATGCCCACTGCCTGGTTCTCATTGGGACACCATCCCACGGGATGCTTTCCCTTCACCAGGTATCCCTTCTTGTTAAGCATGGAGAACTGCCATTCTACGAATTTGCTGAAGAATGGATCCGTAGAGGTGAACTTCCTTCTCCAGTCTATGCTGTATCCTGCACGGTGCATGCCGCGCTCGATCTCATTGGAAAAGTAGTTGGCGATGTATACGGGGTCGGTCATCTTGCCTATGTCCTCTTTAGGTATGTGGAATACCTCAAGGTCAGCTATCAGGTCCCTATCGTTGTTCTTTATCCTCTTGGCAAATGCAAGTATTGGGGTGCCTGTTGCGTGGAATCCCATTGGAAATAGGACGTTGTACCCGCACATGCGCCTGTAACGCGCCAGTACGTCGGCAGTGCCAAAGGTTCGCATGTGGCCTATGTGCTGGGGGCCATTCACGTATGGCCAGGCCACGGTGACCATGTACGGGTTCTTCTGGTTTATGTCACCCTCGAATATCCTGGCATCGGCCCACGCCTTTTGCCACTTCTGCTCTATGTCATCGTAATTTATCAAGAGTATCACAAGCTTATTGGCACATAAGTTTTAAGTCTGTTTCTGTGATGCGCCTATCTCCCTGAATAGGGATTCGTAGAACGCTCGCACTTTGGATTTGCGGAACAGGTTCAGATTGCCTTTGTGTTTCAGGTATGCCTCTTTTTTACCGTTGCACATCTTTACGAGCATTGAGGGTATGTCATTCTCGTCCGCAACGACACACATGTCCTTCACTTCCTTTGGCAGTGGCGTGTCCGTGGGCAGCAGCACAGGCGTGCCGAGCGCTATGCCCTCTATAGCTATTATCCCAAGGCCCTCCCTTTCAGACATGTTCAGCATAACTGACGAATCCCTGACATACGCATGAAACTCAGACACATTCCCAAAAAAATCACGTATCCCGAGTCTACCTTCGAGGCCGAGTTTACGTATCTGCCTTTCCAAGCTATCGCGTTCCGGACCCTTGCCTATTATCACGCCGCTTATGGATTTGTCCATGGAGGCTGCAGATGCGAAGAGGCTGATCCATCTGCCAACCCTCTTCTCCTTTATCAGCCTTCCTGAGAATATGATGCGCCTCTCCCTCCTGCCCCCTTTTGCCCTTATCCGCTCAAGCGTCCTGTCGTCTATTGCCGGCGCAAATTCCCTTATCTCGCTGCGGCCAATGCCAATGCGCATCAGTTCTGAAGTTGTCTTGCTTGATATGGTTATGTATGCGCCTGCGCCCCTGATCATTGCACACTGGTACAGGTATGCGAGCTTTCCTGGAAACGCCCCCAGGTATTTCTTCCAGTATGCCTCGTCCCATGCTTCTGCCACCTCTATAACAAGCTTCGCCCCGGTGATGGCGCAAAACAGTCTGACTACCGGCATATGCAGTATGGGGAACTGGTTGGTAATGACCACGTCGAAACGGTACCTGAACATCCTGAAGAGCGAGAGCTTGAAGAGGAATGCCTGCCACACCGATCTGCGTCCGTTAGGATATATCTTTGGCTGGTCGACATCCACATACGCATGGTATCGTATCTTGTCCTTGACGAATTCATTGCCCTTCATCCCAGGCCATCGGGTTGTAAAATAGTGTACATCATGCCACTTGGCAAGCTCCTGGGCCTCGTTGAAGTTCATCGATTCTATTCCGCCGACATGCCAAGGATACGGCACATCGTACACGAACGCGATCCTCATCGGTGCGCACCTTTTGCCGCACTGTTCTCAACGAAATAGTCGCCCAGGAACAGATACCTCGATCCAGTGTCCTTGAGCGTGCGTATGGCGTCCTTTGGGGACATGACTATGGGAAGACCGTGGAGATTGAAGCTTGTGTTAAGAACAACGCCGTGCCCCGAGCGGCGTTTCACTTCGGAGAGCAGTTTTTGGTAGTTCTCATTTTCGTCGCCGACCATCTGCGCCCTTGCAGTGTTGTCTACATGTATGACCGATTTCATTACCTCCTTTGCGGAATCCTTTATCCTGTACCCCATCGTCATGAACCTATCGTGCCCTTTGACGTCCTTGAGAAGCCTTGCGGCCTCTTCGCAGAGCATTGACGGTGCAAAAGGCTGGTACCATTCCCTCTGCTTTACATATAAGTTGAGCTTCTCCTTTACGCTATCCGATGCGGCGTTGGCCAGTATGGACCTGTTTCCTAGAGCCCTCGGCCCATACTCCATGCGGCCCTGGAACCACATCACATAATTGTCATCTCCTATAAGCTCCGCGGCGTGGGAATGCTTTGACGTATCGTGCTCGAATGTTATCCCCTTCTCCCCTTTGAGGGCAGACTTGATGTCGTCTTCCCCGTATGACCTCCCGAGATATGCGTTGGCGAATTCGTATGACGAGGTGCCGCTGTAGATGTAATTTGCATGAAGCGCAGCCCCTAGCGCTATGCCCCCGTCCCCCATATGCGGGAAGATGTACCAGCTCTTAACCCCGTCGAGTTCGCGTATCCTCATGTTGGCCTTTATGTTTGACATGAGCCCCCCTGCAAAAGCCACGGCGCCTATCCCATACTCATCGACGGCATTTGAAACGAACTTTGTGACAATTTCCTCGACAAGCTGCTGCGCCATGTACGCAAACTGCTCCCTTGGCATAGACCATGCCATCCTGCTGAGAAGGTCGTACTGCGCCACAGGTCCGTACTTGGCCTTTATGCTTACTCCCTCAACTTTGAAGAAATCCCTGAACTTGTTCTTGCCGAAGCCGAACGGGAAGGAGTAGTCGGCCATGGCCATGACCTTTCCCTCGTCCTCCAGCTCGCGCATGCCTATTATGTTGGTTACCTGCTCGTAGAATACCCCCAGCGAATCGCGCGCGGGTATAGACCTGACGCGCTCCAGTGTGCCATTGTCAAGTATGCTTACGGACCCGGACAGGCCGTCGCCAAGCCCGTCGAGCGTTATGACCAGTGCCTTCTTCATCCCTGATGTGAATGCGGCGGTTGCAGCGTGGGCCGAATGGTGGTCTATGCAATATGTCTGGAAGTTGGCGAATCCCATGGAACGCAGTTCACTTGAAACTATGTGCCTGCTTATGGGGCAGCACATCGGAGTCACGCCGATGCGTGTCATCGAATATTTAGTGTAATGCATAAGCCAGTCAAGCCTGGGCTTTAGCATCTTCCTCCTCCTGAACTGGTAGTATGCCTCCTTCTGGAAAGGGAAGACCCTTGACATTGTCTTGGTGAATTCGGTCGTCGGAAATGCCACTATCCCGACCTCTGAGGGGCTTACGCCAGAGTAATCAAGCGCGGCCTTTATGGCATTCCTTGGAAAGCGCACCTCCAGCTTCCTGCCCGTGTAGCGCTCTTCGTTGGATGCGAATAGTATCTTGCCGTCCGCTATCAGGGCAGCTCCAGAATCATGACCATCCCACAGACCAAGTATGTACATCGCAGCCACCAAATCATATAATCATGCTACCTATGTTGCCCACTATCGATTGGTAGGCTTCGCAGGCAGTCCATGCGCTAGGCTCCTTCCCTTCGGATATGAGCTTCCTGACCCCTTCTGCGTCAGGGCCCTTCCAGATGGGTGCAAGGTCGTAGCCGGTGTCGCGTATGCTGCCTACTTTGCGGCCCCACATTATTGATGGGTAGACGTTGCCATAGCTATCCATGAATAGTGATGCATCCATCGATTTGCCCTTCATTGGGCTCTTGCCGGTCTTTACATAATCTATTAGCTTCTTCAGGAATGCCTTCTCTATAATTGGTATCGTGCCTATGTGCACACCCCTGTTCCTTACCAGCCATGAAATCTCTCCTGAAGCAATATCCTTATCAGGCCTTAGGTCAAGCTCCTTATTTGCATAGTAAATGTCAGACATCTGGCCCACGTTCACATGGAAATTGTCAGGCCCAGCCCAGGGCAGTTCATCCTTTACAGCAGAGATAGTCTTCTCCAGCATGCCCTGGTTGAACTTTGACATAGTGTATCCGAAGACGAAGAAGAGGTTGGGGTACCTGGACTGGAGCTCCTTGAGCCTCCTGGCCATGGCCATAGCCTTGTCGAAGTTTCCAGGTATGCCACGTATCCTGTCATGGAGCTCGCGATATCCGTCAAGGCTTATGGTTATCGAGACCTTTGGTATGCCGATCGCCAGTATCTCCTCTATGCGCCTTGCTACTGAATCGGTGTTGCACAGCGAATTGGTAGGCATTGTCAAGACGTATAGGGATTTTGAGGACTCTGCGAACGCCTTTACTATGTCTACGATGTCGCTTCTAAGGAACGGCTCTCCACCGGTTATCTCTATCCATCTAAAGTAATCGTTCTTCCTGGCGAATGCCTGTATCTCCCTAAGGTCTAGTTCGCCTGTAGGCCTCATCTTCCATATGTTGCAGGTTAGGCACCTAGACTGGCATGAGTAGGTTATCGAAAATGTCAGCTTGTAAGGCCTGTCAAGCCTGGCAAAGTTGTTCTTCAATGCAGTAAGCCCAAGTCCTGCCAGTTTCGTGTAATTCATTTTGAGCACTATTGGGTGAATTAATGTCTGCCCGAAAATATTAATTAAGGTATGCTACGATTAAAAAAGGTAGACCAGATTCTGTTAAAACCGACGTGTGGAGGCCGATGGATAACAAAATAGATATCTCTGTTGTGATACCTGCACTTAATGAGGGCAGGAACATTGGGAAAGTAATAAGCGGAGTTAAGAGGATGCTGGCAGGAAGGAGGTATGAGGTAATAGTAGTAGATGGCCACTCCAGCGATGATACAGTAAGGGTATCGAAAAGGCTTGGAGCGAGGATCATGTACGATGATGCCGGAAAGGGGTCTGCCCTTGTGAAAGGACTTAAGGCCGCCAGGGGGAGGGTGCTGGTATCAATGGATGCTGACCTGTCCAATGAGCCCAGGGAACTGGGGCTTTTGGTAGAGGGCATAGAGATAGGCTATGACGTATGCATGGGTTCTAGGTTCATGTCTGGTGGAAGTTCTGAAGACATGCCGCCCCTAAGAGTCCTTGGCAATAAGTTCTTTGTCTGCATGGTCAATGCCATTTTCGGCTCCAGGTACAGCGACATGTGCTACGGCTACAGGAGCTTTAGCAGGAACGCAATGCGCAAGATGAAGCTTATGGAGAAGGGCTTTGGGATAGAGACTGAGATAAACATCAAGGCGGTGAAGAGCGGGCTTAAGACAATAGAGGTGCCCAGCGTGGAGAAGAAGAGGCAGGCTGGAGATCCCAAGCTGCGTACGTTCAGGGACGGCTATGTCATACTTAGCACAATACTCAGGAACATAATCTGACTGGCCCGACCCCGATTGAAGCTATGGCTATTCTTTAAATATAAGAAGATTGTACCCTGTTCTGATTCTGATGGCGTACGTAATAGTGACACCTCCAGACATTTTGAAGGAGAGGGCTATAGAAAGGCTTAAACTAGCAGTAAGATCAGGCAGCGTGGCTTCCATGAAGGATGCAGTACACGTCTTGAAGGGCACTGCACGCTTTTTGAGAGACTACAGCTATCCGGGCTCCAGCCAGCGTAGTGATGCAAGGGACCTCCTAAGACTTGCAGACATGACAAGGGAGATGATTGCGCTTAAGCGCAGGGATGATGGATCGGCATTCGCCACAGCCACCACATACGTGCGCGGATTTGCAGACTCGTTACGAGTACATAAGTGGAAACGTTCTGTGTGATAGTGTCGCGTAATGCCCCCAGTACCTAGGAAATGCATCAAGGCTTGGAAGAGCGGCATCGGCGCATTATAGCATCATGTGCGCGAATACTTTCGTATCGTTAACAAGGTTCGCTATCTCGCAGAATTCGTTGGGCTGATGCGCAAGGTCGAGGTTTGTTACCCAGACTGCCGCCTGCATGCCCGCCTTCCTGGGAAAGGTTGCGCATGTGCCCCCGCCTATGCCCGACTTTACTGCATTTATGCCGCGGAGGTCCTTTAGTGAGGACTCCAGCAGCTTGACGATTTCAGAATCAGCACTTGTCGCAGGGGCGGGGTCTTCCCTGTTGAAGGTCTCTACGGCAACCTTGACATCAGAATACTTCTGGGACCTTGCGATTGCTTCTATATCCGATATCACTTCGTCGGGATTGTATTGCGGAAGTATCCTGCAGTCTATGTAGAAAACGTCCGTGCCAGGCACTATGTTAACGCTGTCGACATTCTTGTCATGCCGCGTCATCTCGAATGTTGAGACGTCAGGCCTGAATATCGGATTCCTGCCAGAATACTTGGAGTGCAGCATCTCGTCTATGTCGGTGACAAGCCTTGCCGCATATCGGAATGCGTTCTTGCCCTGGTCAGGTATGCTTGCGTGCACTTGCACCCCAGTGACAGTTATCTTGAGCCACAGCATCCCCTTCTCCCCAACCTCTATCACAGAGCCGTCGGGAAAGCCGAAGTCCGGGACCATGAACATGTCCCCTTCCTTGAATATGCCTTCGTCCATGAGCTTCTTCATGCCGAACCTGCTGCCCAGCTCCTCATCAGCCACAAGGGCAAGACCGAACGAATATTTCATCGGTGCCTTCGATTCTTTCAGGGCCTTAAGCGCGTACATTGAAGATACGACACCCTGGCCATCATCCTCTGCGCCGCGGCCATATATGCGATCGCCATCTATCTTTGCGGTAAAGGGGTCGCTGCTCCAAAGGTCGGTATTGCCTTCTGAAACCGTGTCCATGTGGCCGACAAACCATATGGTCCTTGGAGCCGTGCCGAAGCGGGTTATTATGTTGGGCCTGTGTGCGCCCGTGTCATCAACGTAATCGTAGCGCTCGGTCTTGAAGCCCCAGGATTCTAGCATGCCCTGCAGGAATACGGCGCGTTTGGACTCCCCCTCGCCTCCGCTCATGGGCGATACTGCCCTTAGCGGGATCATGCTTGAAAGCGTGCCTACCATCTGGTCACGGTACGAATCTATGAGCTTATCTACGACCTCAAAACCCACCTTCATGAAAACACATATGTGATTGGCAGTGATAGCTTATAAGTGTGATGTGCGCACGGAAATTGGGCAGTCATATGCGCCCATGGGACTCCCCTCTTGACACCCCGCTGGCTATCAGGTGTGCGAGCCTAAGGAGCTTTATTGAGGTTTCGAGGAACGAGGCCGCATCCTTCTTCCCAATGCCCACGTGCTGCACATAGAATCCGGACATCCTCGAGATCTTGGCGGACTTTGATACGCGATCCAGCAATGCCGCCTTGGAACGGTATTGGGCAGGAGTAGCCTTCCGTATGGCTTTCTTGAAGTCTGCAGGGTGCGGCTTCTTGCGGGTTATTGCAAGCACAGGGACACTTAGCCTTGAGCTTATCTCGCATATGTCCACAACGTTGGTGCCTGCTACAGTGTTCCCGTTCAGCGAGACGATGCGTATCTGGTCCCTGAAGCGCGACGAGGTTATGGACCGCAATATGCTTTCGGTAGAATCAGTGCCGTCTATGGAAACCTTGAAGGACATGACGCCCTCAACGGCATCCTTGCGGCCCACTACGCCTATTAGCAGCGACGATTTCGCGCCCTTCCTGAAGGGCGAATCGTTTATTGCGAGTATCCGCAATCCCTGCTTCATAATCATTTCTTGGGAATCTTTGAGGACAGTTCCTTTATGTCGTCCTGGAGCTCTTCGACTGCCTTAAGCACGAGGGACCTTGCATTCTTGCTGGACTTTACTATGAGCTTTGGAGTATTCACGTCAGGCCTCTCCTTTACCACGCCTACGAATGTGACCTCCTTCGACCCGATCAGCTTTGACTTGATCATCTCAGGCAGCGACCTGTCCATGTCAACGAACTCTATTACTATGCTGTTAGCCCCGTCCTCTGCTATATTGAGTTTCATATGATGCACCATTGCAGTTATTGCATAAAGATGAGAATAAAATGCGGAATATGATATTGGTTATAGACAGCAATAATTATATACCTAATGCATAATATAGTATCGCAATTTTAGAGGTTTTAGAGGTAATTTTACTATGGCGAATGTATTAGAAGTTGAAGCACAGAAGATTATAGACCTTGCTGCAGGGAAGCTCAAGGAGTCAGGCATAGCAAAGCCAAAGTACGTTGATTATGTGAAGACGGGCCCTGGCAAGGAACGCGTCCCAGAGAGCGGCGACTTCTTCTACACAAGGTGCGCATCCATACTCAGACAGGTTTATCTGAATGGTCCAATAGGAGTATCCAAGCTCAGGACAAAGTACGGCAGCAAGAGAGCACACTGGGTGAAGAGGCATCACCACTACAGGGCCGGAGGAAGCGTCATAAAGGACGCATTCGATGCCTTGGAGAAGAAGGGATACATAAAGTCGACCAAGGAAGGAAGGGTCATAACCCCAGGTGGGAAGTCCCTTCTGGACAAGCTTTCCAACGAGATAAATAAAGGCGCTTGAAGTGACTGAAGCCGCAGGAGCCGACGAACAGAGGAAAGCCCTCGAAAAGAAGTACCGTGCATTGCAGATAGAGCAGCAGAAGAGGGCAATGGCAAGGAAGGTAATGACCGTTGGCGCGTATGAAAGGCTTATGAATGTCAGGGTGTCAAATTATGAGTTGTACGGGCAGCTGATTGACCTCATAATATCGCTGGCGCAGTCCAATAAGCTGCGCTCGCTGTTGACTGAGGAGCAGCTCAAGGACATATTGGGCAGGATAACATACAGGCCCGAAAGCAAGATTGAGTTTAAACGCAAATAGAGTGGTTTCGTGAGCAAGAAGACGCTTAGAATGAAGATGAGGCTCGGAAAGAAGCTGAAGCAGAATAGGAGGATGCCAGTTGTCGCTGTAGTCAAGACACACAGGAGAGTGCAGATGAACAAGTTCCAGCGCGATTGGAGAAGGAGGAAGCTTAGGATAAAGAACGAGTGATTATTATGCCTATCATGACAGTAAATTTCAGACGCATGCTTGCAGGAGTGCATTCGACAAAAAAGTATAGGAAGGCTGCAGGATACTTAAGGGAACACGTTGCAAGGTTCAACGCAGCCAGCCCGGAAGTGGTCAAGATCGACAAGAAGGTTAATGCCTATCTTATGAACAAGACAGTGAAGAACGGCAGCCAGATCAAGGTGGCTGTAACAAAGACGCAGGCCGGAGTTGAAGTCAAGCTTGCAGAGGATAAGCAGGCCGCAACGGCAGCAAAAGTAGAGAAGCCTGCAGCCGCACCTACCACTAAGGAGGCAGCAAAGACGCAGGGAGAGGCGACCAAGGCTGCTGCAAAGAAGCCTGCCGAGTCTGCAGCCAACTCAAAGCCTAAGGCAACAGGCGGGAACAACGAGGCCCAGGGCAAGGATCAGAAATGAGTGTTGAGAAGGCAGGCATTGGCAATAGCAGCTTCATCGGCGCTTACGCTATAGCCACTGACCTGTTCACGATACTCAGCAGCAGGGCCACTATTTCTGAGGAGAAGCTGATACGGGACACTCTAGAGACGAAGGTGGTGAGATCCACTGTTGACGGCTCTAGCCTGGTAGGCATATATACCGTGGCAAATTCCAACGGAATACTTCTACCTGAGATAGCAGACAGGTCTGAGATAAGCAATCTCAAGGCCCAGCTTGAAGAGGTCAACATAAGCGTGATTCGGACCGACCTGAATGCGCTAAGAAACAATATACTTGCAAATGACAAGGTCGCGTTCATCAATCCGGAATACAGCAGAAAAGAGGCTAAGGAGATCGAGGACACGCTTGGTGTTGAGGCGGTGAGGATGGATATATGCGGCTACAGCACGGTAGGTGCCAGCAATGTCCTGACGAACAAGGGCATGGTTGTCAGTGGAGAGCTTAAGG
This sequence comes from Microcaldota archaeon, assembly GCA_021848065.1. Classification (GTDB taxonomy): domain Archaea; phylum Micrarchaeota; class Micrarchaeia; order Micrarchaeales; family CABMGC01; genus JAJZNA01. The sequence continues at coordinate 52,623 of JAJZNA010000016.1, read as the reverse complement.
AGGATGAGGAGAAGGTCATAAAGCAGTTCTCCAGCAGCGTCTCTCAGTCAACTGCCAATATGGGCGCATCAAGCATAGGGCTGTGCACAATAGCCAATTCGAACGGGATGGTAGTGGGCTATGAGACCACCGGTTTCGAGCTAGTCAGGCTCAGCGAAGGCCTGGATCTTTGAGTCCGCTGTCAAAAAGCTTACATCCGCACGCAGATGTCTAATTGTTAGGGGGCTTTACTGGAATCGGTGATAAGGCGTTTCGTAGCACTTAGAGCGCATACGCAAGCCCTTAGGCAGAGCGTATGATGGAAAGGACCCAGGCTTATATATAACCATCAATGCAACTTCTATTATGGTAGCAATAAAATTTGTAGACCCCCAAAGAGCGCCAGGGAGCGTTCGAAGGCCAATGCTATTCTCGGACTGGGAAGGGCCTTGGGTTATTGCAGACCATGCTTTCGAGCTTGCGCAGCACTCTATCAGGCAAGGTGCTGGGCTGTATTCAACACTTAGCAATTATGTGCTCGGCAATTTGGAGGCTGGCAGGGGAAACTTCCAGCCGGGAGACACACTGGCCCTGATTGCACCATTTCTTATCGCTAATGGGGCTGGAGAGAGTGATCTGCACCAGATAGCCATCAGTGGGGCGAATTTTCTTGACGGGGCTGGAAAAGCAGTAAAATATCTGAAAAGGCATGAGATTGCATTAAGAATAATAAGCACAAGCTATTCGCAGTATGTAAATTACACTGCAGGTCTGATAGGGATACCTGGAATGCACACAATAAGCACCAGATTTCCCATAGGCGAGCTCAGAGGTGCGGTAAGGGAAGCTGACATGGAGTCCGTTAGACATGCTGCAAAGAGTATACTTGAACTGCGCAGGGCGGGCCCGGACTTTTCCGGCAATAGGCAGGTGAATGCAGGCAGCATGGCGGCGTTCCTGGACAGGTTCTTCGACGAACTCGCGCACAATAGCTTCAGCACAGTCATGCAAACGGTGAGGCCTATGGGAGGGGAGAGAAAGCTAGACGCGCTGCGCGAAGTGCTGGAGGCCGATGGCATGGGCATCGATAATGCCGTGGTCGTAGGTGATAGCGTCACTGATGGCAGTATGCTCAGGGCTGCATCCGTAGAAGGCGGCCTTTCCATATCTTTCAATGGAAACGTGCACGCAGTGCAGAATTCACTGGTCGCTGTGATGTCGCAAAGCTGCATAATCATCCCAGTTCTGGTACAGATATTTGGCAGGAAAGGGATGGAGGGGGTAGAGAAGGTTGCCAGCAACTGGAATCTGCGCACCCTTGGCAAGGAAACTGGAGAGGGATTTCTGGACAGGGAGCTTTTACTGGAACTGAAAAGGCTTGATGGCTCTGGAAGATTCCCTATAGCGCAATGGATTACAGGGTCGAACAGGGATGACATTACGGCCAGAAGCGCTGAATTTAGAAAAACCGTTCGGGGCGTTAACGTGGGGGCCATAGATTAATTGGTGCACTAATGGAACCGGCTGCAAAAACAACAAGATGGTACGTGATAACTGGGGCCCCGTCTTCAGGGATCACCACGCTGGCCTGCGCGCTGAAGCCTTATGCAGACAGGGTTTTCCCGGAAATTGCCAGGGCGTACTTGGACAGGGGCATCAAGAGGGGCCGCACGGTAGCTGAGCTGAGGAAGGATGAGGCAGCATTCCAGAAGGAGGTGCTCATGCTGAAACTGGGGCGTGAAAGAAGGGCCAGGAGAGATAAGCTGTACATTTTTGAAAGAGGGGTGCCGGACAGCATAGCGTATTTTAAGATAACTGGGCTTGATGCCGGCACAGTAAAGGCGGACATCTTCAGATACAGGAAAGTTTTCTATCTGGACCCTTTGGAATACCATAGGGATTATGCAAGGACTGAGACAAATGAGATAAGGGACGTGCTCAGCAGGCTATTGTTCAGCAGCTATTCGGATCTAGGATATGAAGTAATACGTGTGCCTGCGGTTTCGGTGGAGGAGCGCGTGAGGATGGTGCTTTCGCATCTTGAGGGAAGTGCCGCCGCTGCGCTTGGATGAGTATGGCAATGGAAACCTGCAGATGCGGCATTTGGCATTGGGTTAGCAGGGGCATGCACATGGCAGTTGCATAAGGTAATACAGCAAATGCGCATGTTTTTATACCTTGAAATATTATAGCGTAGTGTCGTGATTTTTATGGTAGAAGACGTGAAAAGGGAACAACAGGAACTGCTCGCACAGCTAAGCTATCTGCAGAGCATGTACAGCCAGCAGTACGAGGCCGTGCAGAATGACATAGCATCATACACCATAGCCAACACGGCGCTGCAGAAGAACATCGACCTTCTCCAGAGTGCGAAGGCGCTAGGAGGGTCGGACATAATGATAAGCGGGGAAGGCGGGGCGTACATGCACGCCAAGCTGTCAGGCAGTGATACCGTGATGACGTATGTCGGCGCGGGATACCTGGTGGACATGGACTCCGTAAGCGCAGTCGAATTCATAAGATCGAACCAGAAGAAGAGCGAGCAAGTGCTCAACAGGCTCATGTCGGACAAGAAGAGGCTTGAGTCCGAACTGCTAGACATTTCATTCAAGCTGAATGCTCTGCGCGCACAGCAAGGCGTGCAATAAGGTCATAGGGCATGTTCGACGGGCTGAAAAAGAAGTTCTCAAGCTTCGTGCAGGGGCTGGCCAAGAAGGAGAAGGAAGAGGCACACGCGGAAGCAGAAATACCTGCAAGTGGGGAGAGGCGCGAGGAGCGCACTGAAACGGTTGTGGAGCCCAAGGCGCAAGCCAAAGAGGAAAAGCGTGAGGCGCGCCAAGAAGACGTTGAAGCGCGGCCTGCTGCAAAAGTCGAGAAAAATGCAGAAGAGGCAAGAGCGGCAGTTTCGCTGAAGCCCAAAGTGGCCCCAAAGGAAGACGTGCTTGTGCCTAGGGTGGAAACCGAGAAGAAGGAGAGGCAGGTTAAACCAAGCGTGCATGTGGAAGAGCCAAGGCATGAGCCAGTGCAGACTGCCAAACAGGCACATGCCCCAATCGCTGAGCCGAAGGAGGCAAAGCCAAAGGTGACGTTCACTACAAGGCTTAAGAGCGTGATATTCAGCCAGGTGAAGATAAAGGAGGCTGATGCGGACCCTTTCATAGAGAGCCTTAAGATAGGATTGCTGCAATCTGACGTGAACTACGATGTTGCGGAAAGGATGACTGAAGACATACGCAAAGCGCTCGTCGGTAGGGCCGTAGAGTCAAGGAACATCGAAGGAGAGATAACAAATGCCATAAGGGAATCGATAATGAAGGTGCTTGCAAGCGCGCCTGAAATAGACATAGTCAAGATGGTTAACAGCAGGAAGGAAGCAGGACAGCTGCCGTTCAAGATAATGTTCATAGGGCCCAACGGTGCGGGAAAGACCACGACCATGGCAAAGATAGCCAACATGCTGCTCTCAAATAACATAACATGCGTCTTCTCTGCAAGCGACACATTCAGGGCAGCGGCCATAGAGCAGACGATATACCATGCAGGCAAGCTGGGCATAAATGTGATAAAAGGCAGCTACGGCGCGGACCCCGCGAGTGTCGCGTTTGATGCGATAGCGCATGCCAAGGCCCATGGAATAATGGCAGTTCTTATAGACAGCGCAGGCAGGCAGGAAACCAACAAGAGCCTTATAGACGAGCTCAGAAAGATGGTGAGGGTCACTGCCCCTGACCTCAAGATATTCGTGGGCGAGGCCATATCCGGAAACGCGCTCCTTGACCAGGTAAAGGCAATAAACGAGGCAGTGAAGATAGACGGGATAATACTGACCAAGCTTGATGTGGATGCCAAGGGAGGCAACACCCTTTCCATCCTCAGCGACACCACAGTGCCGGTCCTGTTCTTCGGCACCGGGGAGAAATATTCTGACATAATGAAGTACGAACCGAAGTTCATCATAGACAACATACTTCCGTGACTTAGGGCCCTGTGTTCATGCCGGATTAAAAGAGGACAGGAATTCGCGGTAGATATTGTATGCGGTTCCGATCTCTTCGAGTGTAACATGCTCATTGTAGGAGTGCAGCAGCCTGTAATTGCCCGGACCGAATGCCACCACGGGCATGCCTTTGGCCTTGAAGTGCCGGCCCTCCCCCTGCGCGCCTTTTGTGTACACGTTTACACAATTATAACTAAGTTATGGATTAGGATGGGTATAAATTATTTAGCAGCCCAATTTTATTGGGTAAAAGGGAAGGTAGGTATGGGAGATCTGTCCCGTTCATGGGCTGGCGAAGGCACCCTAAAAGGGTCCGACCAGACGTATGTAAAGATGATGCATACGCTTGGCAAGAAGTGGACTGTAGCCATAATGGAGACCTTGTCATCCTCTTTTGAAGTTGGTGCATCATTCAACGAGCTGCAATATGCCATAAACGGCATCTGCCCTCGAATACTTAGCGAGACGCTCAAGGAGCTTAACTCTGAGGCCTTGATAACTAGGCTCGTGGAGAAACAGGGAAAGCTTCTGCGCACAGAATATGCACTTACTGAGAAAGGAAAGAAAGTCACCGCGGTACTAAGGCATTTCAGGGAGCTTGAAATCGCTTGATGCGGATTGGTGCTTTTATGGGTTCCTACGAGATTGTGAAAAGGAGAGTCAGGGGCAAAATGGGGACCGTAGATTGCATAATGCACAGGCAGAAGAATGGAACTGGAAAGCTTGCGCTGGTGTTCCCCGGGTTCGCGTACACCTGCCAGATGCCCCTGCTTTATTATTCGGCAGTAGCACTCAGGGATAATGGCTATGATGTGGTCATGGCTGAGACAGACTATGCAGGCAGGGAAGACTTTCAGGGCCTAAGCGCAAGAGAGCGGCTTGAATTGATAAGAGACGATGCTAGGGCAGTTTACTCTGATGCGTTTTCCTTGATGAATTACGACAGGCTGATACTTATAGGCAAGTCCATAGGGACAATAGCGATTGCATCGTTGCTTCAGGATGCCTTGGAAGGAAGGAGGCTTGCAACAGTATGGCTTACGCCTCTTCTCCACAATGCCGAGGTGATAAAGGCAATAAGAAACAGTGCCGTAAGAGGTATGCTGCTTGCCATAGGCACAAAGGACTCAGAGTACGTCAAACAGACCCTGGATTCGATTGTGGTGGGACCTGGAAGTACTGTGCTAGAGATAGAAAACGCAGACCATAGCCTTGAGATAAGAGGGGACATGAAAGCATCATTGACGGCCATGGGACAGTTACTTGACGCCCTTGGTGAGCTTGCGTCAGGCATGGGTGTCGAGTGAATTGTGATACTATGATTAAAGGGACTTATGAAAGGGACTGGAAACTCTGCAATGGGCATTGCGATGGCACAGTAAGGGTGTATGGATGAGAGCACATGGTGGAAGGCATGCGCATAGGAGCAGTGAAGGTGCAGGCATACTTGCAAGGCTCAACAGGATCCCGGTGTGGGCATTTCCTGGATCGTTCCTTGCAATCATAGGCCTCGGATACTTCTTCACATTCTTCGACATCACGGACATAGGCTTCGCCATGCCTGCCATAGCAGTGCAGTTCAACCTCACAGGCTCGGAAAGCCTATTCATCGCACTCTCAATAGGCCTTATAGGGTACATCTTCGGATCTTACGCCATAGGCACACTCTCGGACAGGTACGGGAGGTTCAACATGATGCTCTTCACCATGGTGCTCACGGCGATAGGCTCTTTTGGCGATGCTGCAGCAACAGGCATAATAACGCTATCGTTCTGGAGATTCATAACAGGGATGGGAGTAGGTGCAGACCTAAACCTGGTATCCACATACATAGGCGAGCTCTCTCCTCCGCAGAAGAGGGGAAGGCTTTCCGTGCTCACGTTCCTTGTTGGGATACTGGGCCAGGCTGTGACCCCATTCATAGCCCTTGCGCTTGTGCCCAACTTCGAGATAGGGTGGAGGCTGCTCTTCATCATAGGAGGAGTTATTGCAGTCATAGCAATAGCGGTCAGGTTCAGGCTTCCTGAATCGCCAAGATGGCTCGTGCTCCACGGCAGGAATGACGAAGCGGAGGGCGTGGTTTCGCGCATGGAAAGCTTTGTGCGCAGCAAGGGAATACGCTTGGGGAAGCCAAAGGCACTGACAGGCGACTTCTCGAGCGGCAAGTTCCCCACATCTTACCTCTTCCACGGAAGATATGCGAGAAGGCTTGCAGTGTTCATACCGATGTGGTTCTTCTGGTACATAGGCAACTATGGATTCCTTGGCGACGCTGCCACATTGATGTCAGCGCATGGGATAACCGTTGCGGATTCGATACTCTTCCTTGCTGTTGGCGCAGTGGGATATCCGGTTGGTGCAATAGTGATGGCATATCTTGCAGACAGGATTGAACGCAGAATCCTTGTGTTCTCGGCTACAGTAGTGTGGCTTGCAGGGATGGCACTGATAAGTTCATTGGCAGGAGATGCAACGATAATAGCAGGATCGTTCCTTGCGTCTCTTGCACTAGGTTCATACCTTCAGGTGGCATATACATTCACTGCGGAGAGCTATCCAACGCGGGCCAGGGCTTCGGGCTTTGCGCTGAGCGACGGGATAGGCCACCTTGGCGGTGCCATAGGCGCACTTCTGCTCCCTCTGGCCGTTGCGAGTTATGGGTTTGGTACAGGATTCATAGCGATAGGAATCACAGGGCTGATTGCAGGAGTGATAGCGCTTGCCGGCCCAACTGCGTCGAGGCTTGCCCTTGAAGAGATATCTAAGTGAGGAGTGCAGGGTAAAGTTTGGTTGCGATGCATTTTAATACTCTTGAATCCAAAGTCCAACAGTATTGCCCGAGGCAAAGACATGGAAGATGAAGGCGCAGAAATTGATGAAAAGCAGTCCCTTATTTCGGATATGAAGGGATTCGTAGAATCGATGTACATAATAAAGGTGCCATCCTACGGTAACAGCTTCTTCTATTCGTTGGGATTTCTTCTGCTTGTGATCTTCGCGGTTCTGGCATTGACAGGCATCATAATGGTCTTCATGGGCCCCTACTGGTGGGACTTCAGCCCTTATGGGGTCTTCGTGAGAAGCGTACATATGTGGGCTGCACAGGCATTCCTGCTCATACTGGCACTGCACCTTCTAACAGTCTTCTCCACATCGGCATACAGGCAGAAGAAACTGATATGGATCATAGGCTCTGTCATGTTCCTGCTAGTTGTACTCCAGGCAGCATTCGGCCTTGGCATCAGAGGCGACTTCATCTCCCAATGGAACGACCTCTCGGCTGCTGACCTGTGGAACGGCTCCGGTCTTGGATATTGGGTCAACCCGATAAATTTCGGAGCCCTGTACGGATGGCATATAGCGATCGTACCCATACTCCTAGTAGTGCTCATGGGCACCCATTACCTGATGGTTAAGAAGAAGGGAATATCCAAACCCTACAGGGGCGACATACCATACACCATGGTTTACGCAGACCATAGGAAGATGTACATCAGGGGCATTGCTACGGTTGCGCTCATACTGGCATTCGCATTCATTTTCCGTGCCCCGTACGTTTCTCCGGTAACAATACAGAACGTATCTACGGTTTATCCGAGCATAATGGCCACCACGCTGCTTAGCGAATTCAACTATAGCTCTGGCACGGCCACATACCTTGACACCATAGACCCGTATGCGAACAACACCAGGCAGGTTTACGTCACAGTGCCTTATGAAAAGTACCTTGGGCTCCACCCAGGATCAGTTAATGAGGAGGCAGCCTTCCTTTCGCAGAACTCGGCGCTGCAGCAGAGCAGCATTGCTTCGGCATTCGCGTACTTCTCAGACAACGGCACGATAAACGTAACGGACAATGCAAGCAACCCCCTAATACCTATGGTAAGTTCCCTGGTCCTCCTGGGGCGCTCGGGGCTTTATGACTCTGCAATAAACACGGAGCAGGGAAGCTATCTTGACACGACCTACCAGCTAAGATTCCTCTCAGACACGGGATTGATGGATACATATGCGACCAAATACGGACTACAGTACCAGCAATGGGGGATAGTGAAGGGGACTTCAGGCTGGTGGCCTCCCGGAGTCTGGCTTGCCGCCCCGTACAACTTCCTGGAGATGACGCTGATAAACAATGACCCGAATCAGGATCGCGACGGAGTGATACTATCGGTGATGGCATTCATGCTCTTCATCCTCTTCCCATTCATACCCTTCGCAAACAAGATCCCTGACAAGCTCGGCATGTATAAGCTCTTCTGGAACAGGTTCACAATACCGGAGTACAGGAAGACGAAAGAGGGGAGGAAGGAGCAGTAGAACCACGTGCACGCATTATCCATTAATAAGCGTTGGCTGCCACTATTTGTATGGTAGTTGGTGTTCTGATGGAGGATGTGAAAAGATTGCTCGACCTTTCGGGAAAGACTGCGATAGTGACAGGCGGTGCTGTGGGGATAGGCTATGGCATAGCGTACAGGCTTGCTGAAGCAGGCGCAAACGTTGTGATAGCGAACAGGACAGAAGGCACCTGCAGGGAAGCCGCAGAGACGCTGAAAGCGAAGGGATGGAAGGCAGTGTCCATAGAGAGCGACGTCTCCTCTGAGGAGAGCGTGAAGGAGCTTGTAGGCGCTACGTTAAAACAATTCGGGCAGATAGACGTGCTTGTGAACAATGCGGGGATATATCCATCAATACCTCTGCGCAATATGTCGCTCCGTGACTTTGAACGGGTGTTGGACATAAACCTCAAGGGAGTCTTCCTGTGCACCAAGTACGTATCCGAAGAGATGATAAAGAGGAAGATGGGCGGAAAGATAATAAACATAACATCGATAGACGCGCTCCATCCTTCCATGATAGGGCTTGCCCACTACGACGCATCTAAGCATGGGGTGTGGGGCTTCACAAAGAATGCTGCGCTTGAGCTTGCGCCTTACCACATATGGGTAAATGCGATAGCGCCTGGAGGCATACTTACGCCAGGCGTGCAGAAGCTTCAGAAAGCGCCAGCCACAGAAAGCAGCACGCAAGATGATGTAAAGGCGTTCTCAGAGCGCATACCGATGGCAAGGCTGGGCGATCCGGATGACATAGGAAAGGTTGCCTTATTCCTGGCCTCTGACATGTCTTCATACATGACCGGCAGCCAGATAGTCGTGGATGGGGGAGTCCTGCTCAAATAGAAAGAGCGCGGGCCTGCGGCCCGGCAGGATCACCATATGCGCGGCACAAGTGCCTTGACACGCTTCCTGTAGTCGAGGTACTTTTGACCAAACGTGCCGACCATGAGTTTCTCCTCTGCAGATATCCTTGCAAGTGAAAATATGAGCGCGGCAGGTATTGCAAGCAGCCCTCCAAGCGAGCCGGCCATTATGAAAGAGCCGACGACACCCACCATAATGCCAGTGTAGATGGGATGGCGCACTATGGCATATGGGCCAGTTTCTATGAACTCCTGGCCCACTTTTTGTTCCACGACGCTGCTCCAGTTTCCTCCGAGATGCCTTCTTGCCCATATGGCAAAAAATATGCCGGACAGAGCTATTGCCATGCCTAACAGAAGTATCGGGTAGGAAGAAGGCAGTATTATGACGTTGAGAGGGTATGGCATTCGGATTGGCTCGATCACAACAAGAAGGAGTGCAAGGCCCAGGAAAAGGTTCCACATCCTCTCCATGCCTGTGCTTTGCCTTGATACCTTCTTTGAGCGGCCGCTGAACAGGTCATATGCTGCAGAGCCCACCCAGTAAATATAGAAGAGGGCCCAGATGGGGATTATGTAAAGATCTATCACGTGGGATATGGGTTGCATGCGTTCACAGCGTTTACGCAGATACGGCAGTCACAGGAACATCCCTATTCTCCTTCCCTCTTGCAAAAGATATGATCCCTGCTATCAGCAGCATTATTATCATTGCGATGAATGAGACATGCATGCCTGCGACGAATGATGATGCCACCCCGCCTATTATCTTGGATGTGCCTGCAAATACCTGGAATGCCATGCTCCTAGGTATGGAAAGGGATGAGACCACCATGACGATTATGAAACTGCCCATCATCCCCATGCTCGAGAAGAGCCTGAGCAGGCCGGATGCGGTACCGAACCTCTTCTGCTCGGCATGCGCCATTACCGCACTGCTGTTCGAAGGCCAGAACATGGCCCCACCTAGACCTACAACAAGTGACCCCGCCATCACCATGTAGATTGATGACAGCGTCCCCAGTGTCAGGTATATCAGCACACCTAGTATCTGCACGGCTATACCTGCAGTGGCTATTACCCGTGCACCATGCTTGTCAGACACGCGGCCCATGAATGGGGATAGGAATCCGCTGGCGACGTACCCGGGTATCAAGAGCAGCGACGCGTAGAATGGGCTGAAGCCCCTCACTCCCTGAAGGTACATTATCAGCATGAAGGTCACGCCTAGGAACCCGAGGCCCTGGAGGAATGACGCAAATATGGAGTTCCTGAATACCGTATTTGAGAACATATCGAACTTTATGGTGGGGCTTTTGGACCTCTTCTCTGCAAAGTAGAATATGGCGCCGAATACGAATCCTGCAATGATCATGCCTATGTCAAAGGCGTTCGGACCTGACGAAGCGAGAACCACTCCTCCGTAAAGCAGCGAGGATATGGCAATGACCAAAGTCAACATGCCTGTGAGGTCCAGTTTCTCCTTTAGGGTGGAGTTGTCCTTAAGGTACCTTACCCCCAGAAGGAGCGCGATTATGCCTATTGGCACGTTTATGAAGAAGATGTAGCGGTATCCTATGAATGTTGTTATGAAGCCTCCCAGGACTATTCCCAGTATTGCACCCACATTCCAACCCATGGCAGTGAATCCATAGGCCCGGCCTATCCTGTGCCTCTCGAAAGTGTCAGCTATTATGGCGCCACTAGTTGCGGAGACCATTGCGCTGCCTAAACCTTGCACCGCCCTAAATGCTATGAGAAGCGTATCTGTGGGGGCAAGGCCGCAGAGCAGTGATGCCACAGTGAACACTGCAAGGCCTGCATTGAAGATCCTGCTCCTCCCATAAATGTCGCCAACCCTGCCGAACTGGGTAGTGGCAACTGCGCTCACCAGCATGTATATCAGTATGACCCAGATTATTGTGGAGAGGTTGGAGTGCAATGCGGAAGTTATGTCTGGGAATGCGAGAAGGACTATGGTGGAGTCTATGGAGGCCATGAGTACCCCTACCAGTATCACAGTCAGTATTATGTTTTCATGAGTCGAAACTTTATCGGGCATTAGAATCACGCAATTCGGAATGGTCTTTAAGGATTCAAAGATCGTCCGCACTAGATAATATGCAATAGTTTGTTTTTAATCCTTGCGGTGATAGTGACGATTGGGCGGGATGCGGTCTGCCGGGAAATGCACAGTGTCATTTTTCAGATAGCATCTTTACCTTTGCAACCAAGGACCTTGGAAGGTTTATCGACTTCCACCGCTTGCTGTCGATAGCCACCTGCACTATGCTGCCTTCGCATACGAGTTCGCCGTCGTGGTATATGTTGAACTTGAAGCGAAGCGCCCGCTTCCCGGATAATTCCACGCCGACATGGGTGCGAAGCCTCTCCCCTAGCCTTGCAGGCTTGTGGTATGTTGCCTTCGATTCCACGACCACAAACCACACCTTCTCATTCAGGATGGGGAACTCGGAATCCAGCCTCGACCTCGAGAACTGCTCAAACGCATCGGTAAAAAACCTGTAGTAACCTGCATAATGCACCACACCCTGGGCATCGGTATCGTATATGTGCACCCTTTCCTCCCATACGAAATCGTTCATGCAAACAGATCTCATAAATAATTAATAACGCTTCGTCACGCTTATCGGAAGCTAGCCACAATTAGACAGCAAGCCTCTTGCCGTAAACGCCGTCTATGCCAAACACCCTTACCCTGTTTCCCTGCCTTAGGGTTATCCTGTACGAAGGTATGTGGACCTCCTGCATGCTTGCAATAGATGCGTCAGGGAATAGCCGCCTTATCACAGATCTCGCCTTTTTCGAGTCCATTCCGTGAAGCACCTCGGCATCATCTGCATCAGCATCCTCCACAGGGACATCGCCCTTGCTGAGATACCGCATATAGGCTGATGCGCTGCCTTTCTTTTCATCGGAAACTGCCAGTTCCCTTATTCCCCCTTTCAGGCGCAGCAGGCCCCTCTTCCCACCCACCATGCACCTGTATTCCATATACTCGTTCTTCCATCGGGTAGGCATGCGTATTACGCACAGCCACACGGGCACGTAGACTAGGTCTATGGAATCAACATTCTCCTTTGACTTTCCGAAAAACATGAACATGCGCCTAGATACCCTTCTGGCATACGCTTCGGCATCTGCACGCGTTATATTTGCATGAAGAGATTTTATCATGGCCTCTGCTGCTTTCGGCCTGGGCTTCCTCGTATGCTGCTCTGGGGCACTTTCCAGCTTCAGATCCCTTATGATGCTCGCAACCTTGCTGTTCTCAGGCCGGTATGTGCTTATGGACGGGGTCATGCCTATGTGCGGCGCGCTTCTGGGCTTCACCTTGAACGGACCATCTTCCTTAAGGCCAAACATCATGAACTCCCCTGTGCCCAGTCTCGTCAGGCTTGCGAGCCTCTCGCTGCTGCCTATCAATATGCGAAGGGCATTTAGGTCGTTCTCGATGGTGAGCTTCCCAACAAAACCGTATGAGCATTGTGCCAGGACATTCTTGCTTATGTTGGCAGGCCTTTGCGTAGTTATGAACAGGCCTATGCCGCGCTTCCTGCCCCTTACGCTTATCTCCTCCACCATGTTGTCCCTGACCCCAACAACCTGCGGGGCGAATTTGTCGGCTTCTTCCACCATCACCAGATAAGGCCGCCTCATCTTGCTCTCTATCGAGTATAGTGCGCCCAACGCTTTCTGCGCCACATCGTTCTTGTCCATTGCATCGGAGAGATCCATAACCACAGGCATGTCATTGGATATGCTTGCCTCGAAAAGCCTCTCGAAATCCACATCCAGGCCAAGATCCCCTGATTCGCCGCCAACAACTATGACCTTCTTGGATACGGACCTTAGCGAGCTGTACTCGCCTTCCGTGTCGAGTACGCAGAAAGGCATTCCGGACCTGCACAGCTCCTCAGCGATGACCCCTGCGAGGAAGGACTTCCCAGATCCGCTCTGGCCTATGGCGCAGCCCCTTCCCGTAATTACGGTCTGTGCATCTATGTCTATCCCTTCCGCAAGGTTGATATCCATCCAATCTGTAATAAGAATGGCAGTTCAGTATTAAATCCTTAGCATACTCTGCACATAGGTTTTGGTGCAATGGCATATGCATTCGGCCTGTGGGCTATAGGAAATGGCGAACGAGGCCGGATTGCAGAAGTGATGCGCCTTCCAGAAGGGTTAAAAAAACAGGGAGCCCAATAAGTAATATGGCAGAGGAATCTAAGCTCGATGTCAAGAGCATAATAGACAGAGCGGAGATAAGCCTCATACTCGACAGCTATGATGACATATTTTCAGACTTTGACCCAAGGCCCTTCAATGAAAGGGCCCTTTCAGAGGACTTCATCTTCGAGACCAAAAGGGCGGCAAGGGACAAGAAGACGGGCATAGAGCTAAGGCTGCTCATACCGGAGAAAATACGCAGCACATCTGATGAAGAGTTGATAAAGCTGAGGCTGAGGAGCTACTTCAAAAAGAACTACAAAGCTGCGCAGGAGGAGCTTGACAAGCGAAACAGGCGCGCCGCAGTTCTGGTGAGTGTTGGGGCGGTTCTAGGGCTTGCGGATGCAGTGCTGCTCTCTTTCAACGGGCTGGGAACCATATTCCAGGATGCCATAGAGATAATACTGACTCCGGCGAGCTGGTATACCATCTGGACAGGATTCGATGGGCTCATGATAAAGCCCAAGGAGACCCTTGCGGACAGGTCGTTCTACAAAAAGATGAGTTCCGCGCAGATAATATTCACAACATACTGAATATGCACAAAGCCTCACAGGTTGGATAAGGTTTATATGCCTGGAAAGTGACACGTATCAGGTTCTTCCATGAATGCCCTTCTCGGCGTGCTTTTCGGACTGCTGTCAATGTCCGGGTTCGGCATAGTGGATTATGTAGTAGGCGGCAGTGCAAAGAAGATAGGTGCATTCAGGACTTCGTTCTGGGGGCTGGCGTCGCGCATGCCTATGATGCTGATCCTTATCCCCCTTTTCATGAAAGGCTACAGCCTTAATGCATTTCTGCTTGCTGTGATAGCTCTGGCAGGCATAGCTGCAGCAGCCGGTGCGCTAGGGCTTTCCAAAGGCATGCGCGTAGGAAACATATCCATCATATCGCCAATAACCGCGTCATATCCCATAGTTACGATACTCTTAAGCCTGGCCTTCCTGAACCAACAAATAACTCCTATCGAGGAGGCCTGCATAGCCCTGATAATGCTGGGGACTGTGCTTGTCTCGCTGAACATCGCAAATATATTGAAGTCTGGAACTAGAAAAACGCACCTTGGAATAGAATTTGCAATGGTATCCGCCCTAGGTTGGGGCTTCTTCTTCTTTTTCATAACCGTCCTCACGGAACATGTGGGATGGTTTGCAAGCATGCTATTCGTCTCCGTCCCCCAATTCCTGTTTTATCTGGCATACGGCCATTTCAACAAGGAGGAATTCGGCACGTTTTCCAGCAACTCAAAGGCGTTCCTTGCAATAGGCATCCTTGGAATAATCGGTTTCATTGGTTACAATGTTGGCGTAACATACACATACACTGCAATAGTCACACCCATCAGCGCGGCTTCTATAGTAATAACCGTCCTCATGGCGGTGGCGCTGTTGAAGGAGAAGCTTACCATCCACCAGAAATTCGGGATAGTGATGGTGATGGTAGGCGTCTTCCTCCTTTCAATATATTGACAGTCAGGTGCGGGCATGCCTGCTGCTTTGGGTGCCGGACCTCTTCCTCAACCAGTCCTCCTTGAGCAGGGCAGTGATATATTCGTCCTTGGCCTTTCCGTCTGCCATGCACAGGTACCTCTTTCGCATGAGGCCTTCGACCCTGTATCCGAATTTCATCTGCAGCCTGTACGATGCAGTGTTGCCCTTGAAGAACCCGTTCTCTATGCGCCTGAGCTTAAGCCTGTTGAATGCAAACTCGAGCCTGGCAGCGACTGCCTCGGTGCCATAGCCCTTGCGATGATATCTTGAATTGAGCCAAAACCCGCCTTCCGCAATGCCCTGTGCCCAGTTTATGCCTGAGAGGCTTATGCCCCCTATAACCTTCTTCTCTGACTTCAGCTCTATAGCAAAGTGATATGCCGCCCTTTTAGGGCCCTCCTTTGAGAGCTTGGCGCAGTAATCTATCCAGCCATTTGCATCCTTCCTTGTATACGGGTGGTTCACGTACGCAAGCCATTTTGAGACGCGTATATCGCCCAAGCCATCGATAAGGTCTCTTGCATCCTTCCTGGCCCATTCCCTCAGGACAAGCCTCTCGGTTTCCAGCTCCATCATTATCCTGATGATATGATAATGGGCAGATTATATGGCTTTTCTACAACCAGCTCTCAGTGAGAATTTGGTACCTGATCCCACTCCTTTGTATTATTTAAGTAATAGCTTTATTAAGTAGAGGCTTTACAATATGTGCATGGATGCCTTTCTAGCAATCGCTGAGCCGAGAAGGCGCAGGATCCTTGAACTCCTTGCAAGCAATGGGCAACTCACGGCAACGGAGATATACAAAAAGTTCAACATAACTGCCCAGGCAGTCTCCCAGCACCTCAAAGTTCTCCTTGATGCTAAGCTGGTTAACATGGAAAAGAGAGCCCAGCAGCACATATACAGATTAAACCCTGAAAAGATGCTTGAGGTAGGGGAGTGGGCATTGCACACTGAGAGGATGTGGGATGAGCGCTTCGAGAGGCTTGGGAAGGTATTGGAAGGCAAGGAGTTATGATGATGGTGTCACCATGGTAGGAGAAAATGTAAGCCCGAAAGAGCTGCAAATGACGCGCATGTACGATGCGCCTATTGAAAAGTTATGGAAAGCATGGACAGACCAGGACGTAGTTAGGAAGTGGTGGGGACCTAGGGGAGTTACAAACCCAGTTTGTGAAGTTGACGCAAGGCCTGGAGGTAAGATCAATATAGTGATGCGTGCAGGGAAGGAACTTGGAAGCTTCAGCGGACAGGAATGGCCCATGAGTGGGATCTTCAAAGAAGTCGTACCTATGAAAAAGCTTGTTTTCACCTCGCAGGCCCTGGACGATGTCAAGGACATAGTGGTGGAGGCAGAAGTCACAGTGCATTTCGAAGACCTTGGCGGGAAGACAAAGGTGATTGTGAACATACGTGTGACAAAAGCCGGGCCAAAGTCGGAATTCGCACTTAGGGGCATGGAAGCAGGATGGAACCAGCAGATGGACAAGCTTTCGGAAGAGATGGAAGGATAGGCTTGGAAGGCCTTTCCAGCCCTTTTAACGCAAAGGAGGGCTTTGCATTAGGGCACGCCATGAGAGGGTGTCGCACCGAAATGTATAGCATTTGCACTTGGCCACATCCAGCTTTGGCAGCATTCACAGTATCATGGAAAAGAATGTACCGTCACGTTTCCTATTAGGGAATATTGCGGTGAACTGCTCCCATTTACATAATAGTGTGCCCAGAGCTGGCCCGTGAAATTTCCCGAAGTCTGCTTTGAAACGGGGATGAATAATGCTAGGGCAAACTGCCCAGTATACATGTCGAACACTGCAGCAGAGGTGTTTCCGGGAGAAGTAAAATTGTATTCAGGTATGCCGCCAGAGGTAGGAGTCCCTAGTGGCACGAAGGATATGTTAACATATGTCCAGTTTTTACCAGTATTCTGGGTTATCTCCATGTTGATGAAAGTGCCATTGAATAGGGTTGTCTCATTTGAATACAGGCTCAGGTAGCTATGTATTACAGGATCAGAAACTGCGGAACAGTTGAATTCAGGAAGCACTGGCGCACATGTCACGTAGCCTGAAGAGGATTGGTTCTGCTGGGTGCTGGAGTTTGCTGCGGTGGAATTGGTGGATGGGTTCTGCTGTCTTGTGTTTGCTGCGGAACCATTCTGGGGCGTGGAAGAATTTGCAGATAAATGAGGTTGCCCATGCATAGTGAGCAAATATCCAACCCCCACAAGGATTATTAGAACTACAGCAATACCTATTGCATATGGGGTTTTACCCTTAGTAACAACTGGAATTGAGACCTGTGGATTGTTAACAGGCTGTTGTATATCTTGATCCATTACGACCAGCAATATGTGTGTGCAATAAGTTAAAATAGTTGTAGATATTCAGCCAGAAATAGAATAATTTGGATAATGCGTTAGGGTGAATTTTAGATAAGGAAATATTGGACATGGGCAGATCTGTTTTCAACGCTTCGGGAACTTTGCAACGCAGGTTGCATTGGCAGTTCTCTCCGCGGATGATGTGAGAATGGTTGCCGTATCCTGCATTGTACCTTTCGCATTTGCCCATTGCTTTCTAGCGTAGGCAATTGGCGCCCCAAACATTCCTAAAATGTTCGGATTCCCTTTTATGTCTATCTGTTGACTATATAACCAATAAAAAGGGAAAGCTATGAGTAGAGCCGGAATAACCCAAAAACGTAGACGAAGACACAAGAAGCAGTGGAGAAACAACTAGAGCTATCAGAACTGCAGTTTTTGGATAGGATTGGTAGCCAGTGTGCCAATTATACTTTATATGCACTAGCATATAGTTTGGCTCGTATAAACACAATGCAGGCATAGTATGATTTGGTTGTGCACGCGTGGTTCGTATAGGATATAGAAATTAGGAGTGACCACAAACAAAATCGTTGTGGTCACCCTTTGTTATAAATCCAGGCAATTATACCTTTCTTACGTTCTTTGCGCGTGTTCCGCGGTCTCCCTGCTCTACTTCATATTCTACAGAGTCGCCTACAGATATTGATGCACCGCCTTCTACTGCAGTCTTGTGGAAGTACGTGTCCTTCCCATCCTCTCCTGTTATGAATCCAAACCCTCTTTCGGCGTTGAACATTTTCACTTTTCCTTTCATTTTATCACATTTTTGCGATAATATATCTGTGGAATAGTTTATAATAAGAGTGGTGTTGGATTGAGACATGGGAATTTGGTCCTGAAGTAAGATTTTTGGGCGAATAGATGCCAATAACGCCATTAAATTAAAAATGACAGGCATAGGATAACATAAAATGCCGGGAGCAAGAAACGTGGAAGAATTGGGATTTGACGGGGATACGTTGATAGGCTGATTGAAGCTTAGTGCAGCATGAAGCACAGGCATTTATAAGCACATACCAAAAGGCAATTATCCGTTATTGACTGCAACTAACAGCTTATATATCATAAAAGGCGCAATAGAATAGCTACAAAATTAGACATTAGTCAAAGTGCTCAAAATCCGTATATACGAAAAGATACCTACAAAATATCGTGGTGAAATGGCGCAAAATAAAACCCACTATGAAACGCTTGGGGTTAGCCGACACGCTGGCCCTGATGCCATAAGGGACGCGTACAGGGGCCTGGCTAGAACGCTTCATCCAGATATGAATGCGGATCCGGTTGCACATGGAGTATTTAAGGACGTGACAGCTGCATACAATGTGTTAAGAGATCCTAACAGGAGACAAGCTTACGATGAGGAGCTCGCTCAGGCTGCATTGAGTTCAGTAAGGGGCAGTGGGACAACAGGTAATGGCCCCCAAACAACAGGGCAGCCGTATTTATTTGTAAATTTAGTTGATGCCATTTTTGGCGCTGGAAGGCAATCATCGAGTTTTGGTTCATCGCAAAGAATGCGGGTAACACGAAGGCCATTACAAACAGTTATAAACGATGCCAGGGAGCACATGCGGTACGGAAATACTGAAAGAGCCGGAGCAGACGTAGAAGAGGCCGTGACAAGACTGCTTGGGGAGGCAAGCATTGAAGAAGCAACCAGGCTTGATTCCGAATTTACAGAACACCTTATTGAACAGGCAAAACTACACATGAGATGTGGAAACACTGAACTTGCAAGGAAACTAGTAAATAAGATCGTAAAAAGATTGAACGCGGCCGAAGACGGTCGAAGATCAAGGGGAATTTACGATGAATTTACAGACCATTTAATTGGCAGCGCGAGAACCCACATGAGATTTGGGAACACTGACCATGCAAGAAGCCTAATAGATGATGCGAGAAAAAGACTAAAAATAGTGAAAGATGTGGAGAAAAGCAGGCAGATATATGACGAATTTGTGGAATATTTAATCAAAATGGCAAGAACCTCTATGAGGTATGGTGCCATGCAAAATGCAAGGCCACTCATAGTAGAGGCGGCAGGTTATTTGGAGGCAGTAGGTAATACCAAAGGCGCCAATGCGATTAGAAGGGAGTGGAATGAAGCATCGCGAAGTAGTGGCGGATATTGATCAGGCAGCCATAGGTTCAACTCAAGAAATAGATTTTCGGGGCCTGGCATATTGAAAAGGTTTTTGGATTGAATTGAGATTTAGCTGATTTGACTTTGGTGCAGTATATTCTTAGGCAGGTTCGGTTTGTATAAAGCATAGTTTCCCATAGTGGCGCTTGGCCTAGCTCGGATTTGTGGACAGATTTGTGGAATTTGTTAGATAACAAACCTACCAAAATTCTCTAATAAGGAGAAATATTACAAAGCAATAGAGGCTGCAGACAAAGGAGACCAGAGACCATTTGCTACCTTCTTAGCGGAGCAATTGCTTTCCCAATATACGTTATCATCTTCAAGCTAGATGATGGAGGCACAGAGATCTCGACGTAAATGCACCTGTAAAACCTCCGCATTTGCTGGTAAAAGCCGTTTTTAATGCCTGCTAGTATTTAATATTTATAATTTCTATAACCCATTATGGAAATTGGGTTCTCCAAAAACAACTTGACGCTTAATCATAAAGAGATAACCACTTTAGACAAATTAGTCATTAACTTCATCGAGGCTATGGGCGATGTTGATTACGTAATAGTTAGCGGATACATAGCAATCTTTTTCGGAAGGATAAGAGGCACGGAAGACATTGACATACTACTAAACAAAATGGGCATAAAACAAATTCAAGAATTACATGAGAGGCTTCTCAAAAGCGGATTTGAACCTGTAAATAATGTGGAAGATGCTAAAGAGGCATATGAACTGCTTTCTGAAGGATCGTCCCTGAGGTACGCTGAGAAAGGGACTTGGGCGCCAAACTTCGAACTAAAGTTCATCAAGAAACCTCTTGATAGGCATACTATAGACAACAAGATGAAAGTTACATTTAACGGCAAATATTCGATTTACATATCCCCAATAGAACTACAGATTGCATTCAAGTTGTGGTTAGGGAGTGATAAGGATTACGAAGATGCACGATACATTTATAATATTTTTAAGGCGTATATTGATACCAAGAAATTAACTGAATTTATATCAGAACTTCACGTAAAGAAAGAGATCGTAAGGAAAGTATTGGGCGAATTAGATGAAACAAAATAGCATTCTAAATGGTTTGAAGGAGGCAAAAGAGGTTAATCTTAGAAACAATTTTGAGTACATCGATGCGTATTCTGCCTATGTAATAAAGACGGATAACAAGACCTGGAGTAGAGGGCAGAAGAGATTTCTAGATATTTTGTACACTAAAAAAAGGAGATTAAAGAAAATACAGGTTTAATTCCATTAAACTGAAAAGGTGGGGAATTGAACCCTAGCTTTTTGTCGAGGATATTGATTTTTATGCCCAAACACGCTTCGACGACAAATTCGGATAATGGGGGCACAGGGCATTTCATTATAGGTTCAGATTCCCGTTGTATGCCCTAAGTATTAATCCGATACAAAACAGTTGTTACAGATTATTGTATGCTTTACTTCTATGCCCTATCTTGATAACAAATATTATGATTTCTTTATTTTTAATATCCATAATTACCCTATAGTCGCCCACTCGTAAACTGTAGAGGGGAACGCCAACCAAGCGTTTCACATAACTCTGAGGATTTTCCCTAATGCTCTCCAGCCTTAATACTATTCTATTCCTGACGTCCTTCTCGAGTGATTCAAGGTCTTTCTCAGCATCTTGGGATAAGATGACTTTATATGTCACTTAATCCCCAGTTTCTTTTTAACCTCCTCTAAGGTATATACTCTTCCAGCCTTGATATCTGCAAGCCCTTTCTCTATCCCTTTTATCTCGTCTTCAGAAAGGGGCTCATAATCAATCTTGCTGTCTGCAAGCCTTTCTATAAGCTGATCCATAGTCTCATTAGGATATGCCTTGAGATCCTCTAACTTCTTTTTGAGGGACTTCCTTATCTGTATAGTCGTCGTTTCCATGATTACTATATATCGCTATAGGTATATATGGATTTCTATAGAATGGAGGCATAGGCCATTCTCGTGGAGGTTCGGTTTGTACAATGTATATCTTTGTATGGCTACAAAATACAATTGCTACAGATTTGTAGAAATTAGCTATGTGACTACGCTAATCAAAAATGTAGTCACACCTTAAGGTTCCTCTTTAGTCTTCTGTACTCTTTCAGAAGAAGAACTATCGTAGGCCTTATATCACCATCTAGTTCGTATCTTTGCAAGGCATTATAGTATTCGGCCCTGTTTTCGAGCTCGATATTTACTGGTGGCAATTCATGTTTAAGTAATATGTTTATGAGAATCAATCTCCCGACTCTCCCGTTGCCATCTCTGAATGGATGTATGTTTTCAAATTGATTATGGACTACTGCTGCTAAAACTAATGGAGGGTATTTGTGTTTGTTTGCTTTATACCAGGCAATTAACTCATTCAATAATGAAACTATGCTAGAAGATGGTGCACCACGATGGATAATATTATGCTTTGAATCAATGACTGCAACTTCCTCTCCTATTTTCCTTAAAGTGCCAGCAAATGATTTTGAATTTTTAAACACAATCCTGTGGAGTTCTTTTATTAGCTCAATTGATAGTTCTTCTTCAGTTTCTCTGATGTATTTTACTGCGTCTGCAACTCCAAATGTTTCCGATATTTCTTCCTTGGACTTATCGGGCCACTCGTTTTTCTCTAATATATTTATTACTTCTTTCTGTTCTACTGTCGAACCTTCTATAGCATTCGTATCATAGGTAAATGCTTCTGTAAATTTAAGCCAATCATCTTCACTAAGATGTGTAAGTTTGATTCTGCCAGCTGAAGTTAGCTTTTCAAGTTCGGCAAGTTCCGATTCGCTTAATGCTACTTTATACGGGTCCCTTATTTTTTTGATTTTGGCGAGGCTTTCCCTTAATTTCCCTTGCGCTTCACTGACCTTAATGTCTAAGTCCTTTTTTGTTAAATTCCTACCGAGATACACGCGTATCTTGCGTACTTTTCCAAATTTGCGGTAAGAGTGGGCAAGGTAATAATATTTGATACTCTTTCTTTCCCTTACTTCAATATTCATGCTAATTTATGTGACTACAATATATAAAAGATTTTCTATTAAGTGACTACATATTTATGATGCTATACGCCATTAATTTTTTTCATGAAGCATATCGCAAGGGTATCTGATACCTTGTCGTCGGACTAGGTGTATGGAGGCACAGGGAATTGAACCCAGGCCCGCGCCGTGTAAAGGCGCTATCCTACCACTAGACGATGCCTCCTTATTTAGAATGCTTCTCAAAGAATTTATCTATCTTTCTGATAGCCAAGCCTAATATGTCTTTCGGGGCCAGTGCGACTATCCTCATACTACCCGGCGCGCCGAAGCCAGATCCCCTTGCAACCTGTATCCCCTCCTCGAGGAGAAGCCCTTTCTCGATGTCCTTGTCATCCCTGAAGTCCAGCTTTTCCATGAATATCTTTGCAAGTATGTAGAATGCGCCCTTTGGCATCGATGCATGCATGTACCGGCTCTTGTTTACCAGGCCATGCGCAAAGCGTGCACGGTCTTCCATCTGGGCGACCATCCTTGACAGAGACTTCCTGTGCTCAGCCACATTAGATATTGCCTTGGCGAAGGCGTATTGCGCAGGTGTGCTTGAGGACAGCCTCATCCTTGCGAACGCCTCCAGCCTGTCGCGCACTGCCTCGGACCATGCGTCGTCTTCAGGGAGGGCCGCGTAGCCTATGCGAAATCCTGTCGCGTCAAAGGATTTTGAGGCGCCTGAGAGAATTGCGTGAGGTATGCCGCGCGCGACTTCGCATACGCTGGTGAACTTTACTCCCCTGTACACTATTTCGTCGTATATCTCATCGCTTATGAGGAATATGTCATTGTCATTGCACAGATTGGCAAGCTCTTCGAGCACCTTCCTGCCCATAACTGTGCCTGTGGGATTGCTGGGGTTAGAGAAGAGCATGTACTTGGCGCCCCTGGCCCTGGAAGAGTTGAGCTTTCTTCTAAGGGAATCCATGTCAATTCCCGCACCGCTCTCCCAATCCGAGTCAGCAAAAATTGGGGAGCCCCCGCTGACGCGCAATGCAGGCACGTAAAGCGGATAATAGGGGCGCGCGATGACGGCGTGGTCGCCCTGGTTTATGAATATTGAGTTTAGGAATGTTATGGCCTCGCTGACGCCCTGTGTCACTGTTATCTTGTCCGGAGTTACATCGGCTTTGTAAGCGCGCTTATAACGTGCGGATATTGCCTCCCTGAGTTCGATTATGCCGGTCGGGTAGGAATAGCCAGTGTACCCTTTCTTAATGGCGGATACGAACTCGCGCAGGAGATAGCTTGGAGTTGGAAAATAAGCAGTGGGATCGCCCCTGTTGAGGCTTAGTACCTTGTGCCCAGATCTCGCCAACTGCTCTGCAAGATCCCCCTCTTCCTCTATGGGGTTGTCTGCCATCATGCTCCGTCTTGATAACGCACGCATCTAAAGCACTTGACATGCATTTGCTTTTATTGTTTACTGCAGATAAACTATAAAAACAGGTGCAATGCAGGGGATTGGAATGGAAGTTCTTGGGATTTCAGGAAGCCTTAGGAGAGGTTCGTATAACACAGCACTGTTGAAAGTGGCGGCAGGCCTTGCTCCAGAAGGGATGCGAATAGAAATTGCAGACATCTCTGGCATACCCATCTTCAATGCAGACCAGATGGAATCTGAACCTGAAGCTGTAAGGAGCTTCAAAGAGAGGATAGCCAAGGCAGACGCCCTGCTCATCGCCACCCCGGAGTACAACTATTCCATACCAGGAGTGCTCAAGAACGCGATTGACTGGGCATCCAAGCCTGGGGATACATCTCCGCTTGTTGGCAAACCGGTTGCAATAATGAGCGCATCTACGGGCATGATAGGAGGAGAGAGAGCGCAGCTCCACCTCAGGCAGATATTCATAGCGCTGGACATGCGCGCAGTGAACAGGCCGGAAGTGATAGTCACGTTTGCGGCCCAGAAGATAGATGCGGAAGGCAACCTATCGGATCAGCATGCAAAGGAGCTGATTGCGGAGCTTCTTAAGGCGTTGGCAAGGCTGGTCGGGCCAGAGCAGAAGTAGCGCTCACTTATCAACAAGCTTTGCGCTCTTTATTATGTACATCCCGCGGTCCTTCATCCATTCGCTATGGGCGCGCTTTATCTCTATGCGCTTCCTAAACAGCGGGGCGTCAAGCACGAAGCTCTCGGCTTCGCCGCCCTCGAATAGCATGTTTATGCCGTACTTCTTGTTGAGCTCCCTGAGCTTGGCTATCATGTCGTCATCGATCCTCCTGCCCAGGAACGTCTCGTCAAAGCCCTCTGCGGATACGGATGTGATTATGGCGTTGAACCTCTTTGATATCTCCTCGAGCTCTTCTTCAGGATCTATATGCCAGAGCGGGGCGAAGTGGTCTATGTTAAGCTCGGCGGCTATGTGATTGACCCTGTCACCCTGGTACTTGCTGTACGTTGCGCCGGTGACCAGGAACTCGACATTATTGTCCTTGAGCACCTTCGCCAGGTCCTTGAGCTCCTCCTCCTTCTTGCCTTCTGTGTCCGCGAAGATGTGCCTGACGCCTAGCGCCTCGGCCTGCATCTCGGTGAACTTCACGTTGGGATAGTGGAACATGTAGCTCTCCTTGGAGGTGGAGACCATGGTTATTAGAAGATCTATAGGTATGCCATGCGCTAGCGCCTTGTGGTAGGCCAGTGTAGAATCCTTGCCTCCGCTGAATAATACTGCATTTGCCATGAAGATCACGCCTTAGGACAGTCCCAAAACCCAGATATAATATAAGAAGTGCAGATATTATAAATTTGCGGATGCGCCGCCTTTCTGCGCATTATTTGGGGTGGGATGCGGCAAGCTTCTTCTTCACGTGCTTAAGCGCAGAGAACATGTCCCTGTCCATCTCCTCAAGCCTCATGCGTATGTACTTGGACTGGCCCTTCATCCCGGGGATTATCCTGTAATCAAGCGCGTTGACCCTCCTCTTGGTCTTGTCTATCTCGACCACAAGCCTCTTGAGGCCCTGTTCCCTCTGCGCCACATCTATTATTGAGTTTGTGGCGCGCGTGAACGAGTCGCTTATGTCATCCACGGCAAGGCTTCCGGGCATTATGGAGTATGACATCTTTGGCAAACGCTGGACCCGCTCCACCTCAGGGATGCGTACACCCATGATGTTCTTTATCCTTATCCTTATCGGGGTGGCAGGCTCCTTGTGGAGCGCCATCTCCTGCAGCTCGAAGTTGCCCACGTACGCAGATGCTATTGTCACTGACTTGTAGGACTGCTGCATCAGGTCGTTGAGCATGGCCCTGGACTGCTTGGACTGCTTGAGCATCTTTAGGAACTCTATTACGAGTATCTCCCTTTTCCTTTTCAGTATGCTGTGCCCCTTTCTCGCAACATTGATCCTCCTCTTGAGGTTTATCAGGTTCATCCGGGTGGGGTTTATGTTTGCCATTATGCAGTCCCCTTCTTCTTGTAGTACTTGGCTATGAATTCCTTCTTGAGCCTCGTGAGCTCGCCCTCAGGCATCTCTGAGAGGAGGTCCCAGCCTATCTCAAGCGTGTCCTCTATGGACCTGCGCTCGTAGAATCCCTGCTTGAGGAACTTGTTCTCGAAGTCGTCCCCGAACTTCAGGTACCTCTTGTCGCTGTCGCTAAGGGCCTCGGCGCCCACTATCGCGCTCAGGCTCTTGGCATCCTGCGCCTTTGCGTACAGGCCGTAGAGCTGATCTGAGACACCGCGGTGGTCCTCCCTGGTCTTGCCTGCGCCTATTCCGTTTGACATCAGCCTGGATAGCGATCCCAGGGGCTGTATTGCAGGATAGAGGCCCTTGTTCACAAGGTCCCTTGACATGAATATCTGGCCCTCGGTTATGTATCCCGTGAGGTCTGGTATTGGGTGGGTAACGTCGTCGCTAGGCATCGTCACTACGTCAAGCTGAGTTATGCTCCCGTTCCTCCCTGCCACTATGCCTGCACGCTCGTAGAGGCTTGCAAGGTCCGTGTACATGTATCCCGGATATCCCCTCCTTCCCGGAACCTCTTCCCTTGCGCTAGAGAGCTCCCTGAGAGCCTCTGCGTAGTTTGTCATGTCGTTTAGTATTACGAGGACGTGCATGCCCTTCTCGTAGGCAAGGAACTCCGCTGTTGACAGCGCGAGCCTTGGAGTTATGATCCTTTCTATGCTCGGATCGTCCGCGAGGTTTATGAACGCGACAGCCCTCTTCAGCGCGCCGGTCTTCCTGAACTCGCTTACGAAATATGAATAATCGTCATAGGTTATGCCTATTCCGGCAAAGACCACTGCGAAGCTTTCGCTCGAGTTCTTGACGTTAGCCTGCCTGGTTATCTGCGCGACAAGCTGGTTGTGCGGCAGACCGGATGACGAGAATATGGGAAGCTTCTGGCCCCTCACCAATGTGTCCAGCCCGTCTATTGCGGATATCCCGGTTTCTATGAAATCGCTCGGATACCTCCTTGACACGGGATTGATGGGCGCGCCGTTTATGTCCCGCTTCTCTTCGTATGACACCGAAGAGCCGCCGTCCCTTGGCCTGCCTTGGCCGTCAAAGACCCTGCCCAGCATATCCTCGCTGACGCCCGTATTGAACGTCTCTCCCAGGAAGCTCACCGAAGTGCTGCTCACGTTTATGCCATCGGTCGGGCCGAAGACCTGGACCACTGCCTGCGTGCTGCTCGTGTCGAGCACCTGGCCGAGCCTGGTCTCACCGTTGTGAAGCTTTATCCTTACGATCTCATTGTACTGCGCGTTCCTGACCTTGCCCACCACCACGAGCGGGCCGGCGACGTTCTCGATTGTGCTGTATTCTATTTCGAATTTCATAATATCACTCTTTTGCCACTGCCTCCCTCCTCTCGCCTTCGCCGTACTGCTTTACAAGGGCCGCGAACTGGGAGTCTATCTCGCCCTTTATCCTGTGCTCCGACTTCTCTACATCGGATTCCTTTATCTCCTTCATCCTGGCTATCTCCTCCCTTACCTTCACTGAGAGGATGCCGTCGAGAGGCACGCCGCTCCTAACTGCATCCTGCGCCCTCTTCCTGAAATGAAGCATTGTAGAGATCATGGCAGCCTGTTTCTTCATGCTTGTGTATGCGTCTGCCTCGTCGAATGCGCTCTGCCTCAGGAAGTCCTCCCTGAGCATCTTGCCCATCTCGAGCACTATCCTTTCCTCATCCGGAAGGGCCTCCGCACCGACAAGCTGGACGATGTCCTTGAGCTCCGCCTCCTTTTGAAGTATCCTCATTATCTCCCTCCTGTTCTTCACGAACTCCTCGCCGAAGGTCTTGTTGTACCACTCTTCCAGGTCGTCAAGGTACAGCGAGTAGCTGGTCAGCCAGTTTATCGAAGGGAAGTGCCTTGAATTTGCAAGGGATGCGTCAAGCGCCCAGAAGGTCTTCACGACCCTGAGCGTTCCCTGTGAAACAGGCTCGGAAAGGTCTCCGCCAGGAGGCGAGACTGCGCCGACTATTGTGACGGAGCCGGTCTTTCCTGCAAGGGATTCCACCGTGCCGCTCCTCTCGTAGTATTCTGCAAGCCTCTTGGGCAGGTATGCTGGGTATCCTTCCTCTCCAGGCATCTCCTCGAGCCTTGCGGATATCTCCCTCATGGCCTCAGCCCATCTGGACGTTGAGTCTGCAAGTATTGCAACGCTGTATCCCATGTCCCTGAAGTATTCGGCTATGGTTATTCCAGTGTATACGCTAGCTTCCCTGGCAGCCACAGGCATGTTGCTCGTGTTGGCTATCAGCACCGTGCGCTCTATAAGCGGCCTTCCAGTCTTCGGGTCCTTGAGCTCCGGGAATTCAGTGAGAACCTCGGTCATCTCATTGCCCCTCTCTCCGCATCCCACGTATACGATTATGTCTGCGTCAGACCACTTGGCAAGCTGGTGCTGTATGACAGTCTTTCCGGATCCGAAAGGCCCTGGCGCGGCTGCCGTTCCACCCTTTGCTATGGGGAAGAGCATGTCTATTACCCTCTGCCCTGTGATGAGTGGTATTGCCGCCCTGAACTTCCTCTTGAATGGCTGGGACCTCCTTACAGACCTCCTCTGGAGCATCGTTATCTCATGCTTCTTGCCCTTACCCTCTATAGTAGCTATCTTGTCATCCACCTTGAATGTCCCTTCCTTGAGCCCAGATATCTTTCCGGACATGCCTACAGGCACCATTATGTAGTGCTTGAGGAATTCGGTCTCCTGAACGTGTCCGATTATCTCGCCGTCCTTGACCATGGAGCCGTTCTTTATGCCCTTCTCAGGGATGAACTTCCACTTCTTGCTCCTGCCTATAGCATCTGCAGTGAGGCCCTTGCCTATGAAAGATCCCGACTTTGATTCCAATACCTCCAGTGGCCTCTGTATGCCGTCATATATGTTGCCCAGCAGGCCTGGCGCCAGCTCCACCGAGAGTGGCAGGTCCGTTGAGACGACCTTCTCGCCGGGCTTGAGTCCCGTGGTGTCCTCGTACACCTGTATCACGGCCCTCTCCTTCCTAAGCTGGATTATCTCGCCGATGAGCCCGCTGTCGCCCACCCTGACTACGTCATACATCTTCGTTCCAAGCATCTCATCGGCCACTACAAGGGGCCCTGAAATTCTTTCTATGATTCCCATATCAATTACACCGTTTAAACGTTCTTGGTTATGTCTATGCCTATTGCCCTCATTATCAGGTTCCTGAGGGTGTCCTCCTCCTTGAGCTGCTCGTTGAGCTCAGGCACCTCCACTATGAGTGGCAGTATGCTGGTTGCGATAAGCTCGCTGAGCCTCCTGTTCCTTATCATCTTGCCCACACCTGTGGTAAGTATTATGATGCCTATGTCATCCCTCTCGGAGAGCTCCTTAAGCTTCTCCTCGGCCTGCGGGCCGCTTGATGCCACGTAGGACTCGGTTATGCCGGCTATCCTGAACCCTGTGTCCAGCAGGCTGTTGCCAAGGTATGCTATCTTCAACTGCTTGTCTACTCGTTCTTCCATATGATCAGCCTCTGGACGTCCTCCTTTGCAAGCCCGTATAGCTTGCTGTTTATCAGGACCCTGAGCGTGAATGACTCTATCTCCTTCATGTACGCGTACGCTAGCATTGCGCCAAATGAGAGTATGCTGTGGTTTAGGAGCCTCTTGCTGCTCTCGAATATCGCGTTCCTCATCCCTATCTCGAAGAGTAGCAGCTGCCTCCTGCCGCCTTCCTTGTACGCGTCTGCCGCAGGTTTGAGGTCATAGCCCTTCACCTGGAGCGCAAATGCATCGACGCTGTCGGCGCCGCTGTACGCCTGCTCCAGTTCGTGAACTGGCAGGTTTCCGCCAGGTATTATGGCATGGGAGACATCGCTGAACTTCAGGCCTAGCCTCTTGGCCTTCACTAGGTGTATGACGTTCTTGAGGTCTATGTCCATCTTCATTATCCTTGCGGAGTTGTTGTCTATGAACCTAAGCTTGGTTATTATGCCTCCAAGGCCCATGTAGTATTGCATGTCTATCGCAGCGACCGCATCCGCGCCGCTCCTCGTCTTCCTGTAGGCCTCCAGGCCTTCTGAGAGTATGCTGCGATATGGCGAGTTTATCATGAACTTCCCTATCAGCCCCTCTACCGAATCCTCTTTCATTGCCTCCTTCACAAAGGCGCTATCGTACCTGCCGTAGTCTATAAGGTATCTGGCTATGGACTCGTATGGCATCTTCCTGTCCTTTGCCTCTATTGCCATCTTTGCGTTGTAGAGGTTCCACTTGCCCACTATGGCGCGCATCATCTTCTTGTCGGTGTAAGGCGCTATCCTCACCAGCTTGCCTACGCTCTTGGCAAGGTTCTTGGAGAGCGCGAAGTCCACGAGCTCCCCTTTTATCTCAAGCCCGCCGAACTCTTCCAGGTCCGGCTTGTATTCGCCATGGAAGAGTATTGATATTATGGCGCTTGCATCCTTTGCGTTTACTATGTCCTGCATGGCCTTCTTGGATATCAGGACTGACTGCATGACCTTCACTCTGGCGCTTGAGTACCCGTAATGGTTTGCTGCTGCGGATCCTGATATCAAAGTTTCACCTCTTCCTTCCCTTTGCGTGATGCCTGGCCGGCTTCTTAGCCGAAGCATGGCCCGCACCCTTCTTGGCATGATGGCCCTTGGCCCCGAATAGATGGTCGGCTATGAGCTTTCTGGCGTTCTCGGACTCGCTAGAGGTTATGCTGCCTATGGTGGCGTTCAGGGCCACCTTCCCCTCCTGCGAATAGAGCATGAAGCCGTCAACGTCGCCGTACTCTACATCG
This sequence comes from Microcaldota archaeon, assembly GCA_021848065.1. Lineage (GTDB taxonomy): Archaea > Micrarchaeota > Micrarchaeia > Micrarchaeales > CABMGC01 > JAJZNA01. The sequence goes on along the minus strand of JAJZNA010000016.1, from coordinate 21,886 downwards.
TACTGGCTTTTGCCTACGGCGTCGGCATACTTCTTGCTCGTCCTGATGGTGAGATCCCCGTCGGATATCTCCCTGAACTGCTTTATGCCCATATCGAGGATCCTCTTCATCTCCCCCTTCCTGAGCCTATCCTCAAGTTCGGATAGGACATGCTTTAGGGACCTCTCGACGGCCTCGTTGCGGGCGTCAAGCAGTATGGAGTCGGCCTCTATTCCTGCCCCCTCCATAGCCTCCTTGCGCATGCGCTCAGCCTCCGCCTTTGCCTCGGCCTCAGCCCTATGCGTTATCTCGCGCGCCTTCTCCTCCGCCTCCTTGAGGATGCGCCTGGCTTCCTTTGACGCATCGCCCTCTATCTGTGAGGACCTTGAAGAGGCGTCCTCGAGGATCGACTTCTTTATCGCATCTAGTGACATGCAAAACACGTCAGACTATTCCAGCGCTCAGCATTATCAGTATGGCGATCACGAAACCGAAGATAAGCAGGGTTTCAGGAATCACGAAGAACAGGAGCACTATACCCAGGTTCTCTTTCTTCTCTGCTATCAGTCCGAGTCCTGCACTTCCTATGCCTGACTGCGCGATTCCAGTTCCTATAGCTCCACCAGTTATTGCAACTCCGGCACCTATGGCCGCGATTGCAGTGTTTATGTCTATTGCCACATAGTTCACCAATTCATTTTCTATTCTTTAGTATAAACCCTCTTGTAAGAGAACGGCTTGAACTTTATGCCGTTGCCCGTGTAAAACTTCGTGAAGAATTCCACGAAATTGAGCCTCACGCCCTGCACAAGGCCTTCGAATATGCCTAGCACCATGTTCACGAAGTGCAGCAGTATGAAGATCGCTGCGTAAAGCAGGAAGACGAGTATGCCGCTGCTCAGGTGCGGAGTGAATGCCATGTCTATCAGGAAGGCTATTATTACGCTGCTGAGCCCGAAGCCCATGATCCTCGCGTAGCTCAGCGGATGGGTTATCAGGCTCACTATCTCCGTGGCCTCGCTTCCGCTGAATACGGCGGTGAGTGCCACCGAGACTATTGCAATCGCCGCGGAGACATCTGTCACCGTGCCGCTGAAGGCGCCGAAGAAGGCGCCGGAAACGGCGATTGTGCCGAACGCTACAGTCAGTATGGATGTGAACCTTGCAAAGGCCAGCTTCTTGTGCCCGTGCCTATAGCTGTTGAATATGCCGAGCAGGAGCCCGAGGCACACCTGCACCACGCCGAAGAGCACGGTTATGGCTATCAGCTCAGGGGTGTTCTTAAGCCAGTCGAAGTTGAAAGGCGTGGAATACGGGAGCTGGAAGCCGAAGTACTGGTTCGATATGAAGCCAAAGAACATGGCTGCAAGCGCATTGAGCTGCCACAGCTTGGACACGTTGTACATCAGCCCTTCAGGGTCGGTCTTCCTGGATATGTAGGTGGCAAGTATAAGCGATGCCACCCCGTACCCAACGTCCGTGACCATAAGGCCGTAGAATATTGGAAATGCAAATATGAATATCCATGTGGGGTCTATCTCGTCGCTCCTCTGCACGGAGTAGAAGCTCACCAGGTAATCGAAAGGCTGCAAAAACTTGGGCCTTCTTGTGTGCGTCGGGGCCAGTTCGTCGGCCTCGAGCTCTTCTAGGTACGCCCTGCCCTTTGTCACTGCAAGGAGCCTCTTTGTGAGCTCGCCGACCTGCCTCTTCTGCACCCAGCCCTCCACTATGAAAGAGCTATCCGTCTTCTTGAAGCTTGCACTCGCGTCTGCGCGCTCGAGCTCTATCTCAAGCATCTCCTTGAGGTTCGATAGCCTTGAATAGCTGCTTCGGCTTATCTCAGCAAGCTTTGAATCTATCTGGGATAGCCTCTTCGCATTCTCTGCCCTCTTCTTGCCGACCGCACGCAGCACATCCTGGGGTGCGCCGCTAAGATACTGCGCAGTGAGGTCAAGCTCACTAAGCTGGACGCCCTTTAGCGCTTCGTCTATGCTGGATCCTTTTGAATGCGCTATGAGTATGAACCAGTCCCCCTTGCCCGCCTTTGCAACATTTACCTCCATGTCCTTTATCGCTAACTTTGAGACGTGCTTCCTAAGCAGGGCATGGCCCTTCGCGTCGGTCTCGAACGCCCTGTATAAAACGTAATCGCTCCTTATCCTGCCAAAGTCGATGTCTATGCCGGACGAGGCAGTAGCCACGTGGTGTGCATAGTCAAGAAGCCTCTGATCGTCGTCTATGGCCTTCCTCTCGGAGCCTAGCCCGTATATCGTGTCCAGGACGGCGAGCTTGGACACCTCCTGCACGAGATGCCTTGCGTCCCTGTGGCCCTCAGAGGAGACCTTGTGAATGGGCAGGAGCTGAAGCGCCCCGTCAACCTTCAAGAGCGCGTCTGAAATGGCTGTAGAATCCGATCTGGGTTTGTCGTCTTCAAGCGTGAGCTTTGACCTCCTTAGGTCTATGGCACCTAGATGGTGCAGCGCAGCAACAACCCTCGCCTTGTCTTCTTCGAGCGAAACTATCCTTACCTTTTGCATCGGTTCTGTTTGCAACACTCCTATCAACTGAATGTTATGACAAAATCAACTGAATATCTGCCTTACAAGTTTGTCGACAATTTCCTTTGCCGCATTCTTGCTTAGCTCAGTTGATTTTATCTTCTTAGACATGTTATGGGCATCGGAGAGCTTGCTCTCACGTTCCTTTTCAAGCTCTACGTGTGCCTTTTTAACGGTACTTTCCCTTATGGACTTTGTCTTGGCCTCTGCTTCTTCCACCAACTTGGCTGCCTCCTGCCTTGCCTTTTCCACCTTTGCGGCTGCGCGGCTCTGTGCCTCCTCAATCTGCTTCTTAGCCTTCTGTTCGGCATCCTGCACATGGCCTATTGAGCTTTGGTCCGCCATCATAATCACAAAATTTTGCCATAAAGGTTAGGTCTGATATAGTTAGTGCGGGTTAAGCTTATAAAGGTTTATTGCCGCCCGGATGCGCTGCAGCATGGGGAGGAGGGGAATTGCATTTATATGAGGTCCTTATAGTATGTAGCGATGGCCAATGAGGTACTTCATACACATATCGCCGATATTCACCAAGAGCTCCCTTGAAGAGCTTGGAGGGATCACCAGCTTTAGCCTCGTGGACAACGTGCTCAGTGCAGCCATAGTGGATGCCGAAGACGAGCGGCTGCAGGACAGGGTTAGGGATTCGATATTCACGTACTGTGCATTCCCGCTGTACCTTACTGCGGACCTGGGCACCGGAAGTTACCTGGAAGTCGTGCTGGGCGCTGTGGATGGGCTAGGCATAGGCAAGAGCAGGCGGCTAAAACTAGAGTGCATTGACATAAATGAGAAGGAGGGATATTCTGCGAAAGACATAGAGGTGGCGACAGGGGAGAGGCTTGAAGGGCTGGGATACAACATAAACATAAAGGATCCGGAGGTGCTCGCATACGTGGTCCTGATGAACGGGAAGTGCTATTCGGGCTATTCTGATTATTCAAAGCTCGACAAGAAGTTCGTGAACCCGATGAGGCACTACCAGTCCAAGAAGCAGGTAAGCAGGGCCGAACTCAAGATATGGCAGGCGTTCGACGAGTTCGGCATTTCTGCGGGAGGGACGGCGATAGACCTTGGCGCGGCGCCAGGGGGATGGAGCACGTTCCTTGCAAAGAGGGGATTCAAGGTGGTGGCGATAGACAACGGAGACCTTGACTATAAAGCCATATCCGCACAGGGCCTGAGGCCTTTGGCAGTCGGCATTGAAAAGGAGATAGACGCAGCAGCACTGTTCGAAAGCACGGACATAGTGCACGTCAAGGGAGGTTTCGATGACGCCAAGAGGCTGCTGCGCATGGGCAATGCAGACATGCTCACTGATGACATGAACATATTCTGCAGCGACACCGCAATTGCCGTGGAGTCATATCTTGATTTGCTAAAAAAAGATGCAAAAGTCATAGTTACGGTCAAGTGCCTCTCCAAGAAGGCGCCCAATTACATAGAGCGGGCAAGGACGATGCTCGGCAGGAGGCTGGAAATTGAGAGGATAAAGGTACTGCCTGCCAACAGGCAGGAATTCACGGTACTTGCAAGCCCGCGCGCTTGAGGAGATTGAAAGAAAGCAGGTGCATTGGAAGATAGGTGTGGTGTGCCGTAGCCCCCCTTCTGTTTTAGATGGCATTTGACTAAGCGGCTTTTATGCCTTGCATGCTCATCGCGCGCACATCGGCCGTTTCACCTGCACCAGTGCGCTCGTAGTGTCATCGCTTATGTGCACTGCAGCAGTATCGTTTCTGTTCCGAATAAGGCATTACGCCACACGCGCTCTGCATGGGGAGAGCTTCCTCAGTCACATAGGACCGTGAGCCATCCGCACACCACGCAGACATATGCACAGCAGTGGTATTTAACTGTAATGCAGTTGGAGGGCGCCATCAAGAGGCGCGCAAGGCGCTTGGACCGTAAATTCCAGCAAGCCACAAAAAGGTATAAAAGAAGCAATGCGCAGTCTTACAAGCATGCTTGAAACGATGCTCGCAGTGCCCCTTGTAGGTTCCGCACTGTCGATGATACTGGTCATAGCTGCAATAATACTGCTCATACTCGTAGTGAGCTGGATAGGCAAGTCGCTCATCAAGCTCATAGTAGGGCTCGTAGTCAACACCATACTGGGGTTCATAACGCTGTATCTCATAAACTACCTGTTCGGCATAGTCATACCGTTTACCCTTCCGATCATAATATCGGTAATTCTGTTCGGGCTGCCTGCTGTAGGCACGCTGGTAATATTGAAGGTAATAGGCGCAGTTGCACTCATTGCGCTTGTCTGAGCATTTCATGCGGCAAGCTCGATGTCCTCGCTCTTCACGGTGCTCCTTTTTGCGTGGGACGCCAGCTTCACCGCCTTTTTGGCCATAGAATAAGAGAACTTGTTTATTATCTCCGCGAACTCTGCAGCTGCAGTGTCGCTTATACGGACTGCGCCTGCCTCCTTGAGTATCCTCTTGGCTGCGCGCCGTGTTATCTCCATGCTAAAACTCATCATTCAACTTGCTTAAAAGCCTTTTTGTGCACCATTAGATAGTGGAATGGTCTGATGGAGATACGCCCGTTGTCGCACGATGACATGGATAGGCTCTCTGACTTCATAATCGATGCGTATGAGAGCTTCCCCCAGGCGATGTGGTTTGGCTCAAAGCCTTCAAGGGAGTCCCTTGAGAGGATATTCTACAACAAGATGAGGGGCATCGCAGAGAGGATGGTGTCCGATTTCGTGGCCTTGCAGGGCGGATTGGTGCTGGGTGAATGCGAGATAGTCAAGACCGGCTGGGATTCGGGGATAGTGGGCATGGTGGTGAGGAAGGAATTCCTTAGGACGCGCATAGGCACGAAGCTTCTTGACGCTGCGTCATCCTACGCAGAAGAGATAGGGATGCGCAAGCTAAGGGTAGAGGTATCATCGGACAATGAAGGGGCGATAAAATTCTTCATTGTAAACGGCTTCGCCCCGATCAGAAAGATGAAGATGGATAAAGAAGGGATTGAAAGGACGGTAGTGGTGCTGGAAAAGAAGGTCAGGTAGCCGTTATCAGAGTCCCGTTGGACTGCATGTAGACCTGCACTGTCTCCGTGGACAGGGAGGATGTGTAGTACGCGACCCATATGCCAGTGTAGTTCTTCCCGCCTATGTCCTGGGAAGCCACTCTTTGCGCCCTTACGGTCACATTCCCATAACCGTACTTATTGACGAAATTCATGACTACTGGGATGTGAAGGGAGTAGGATCTCGCCACTGCCACGGGATAGTAGCCTATGACATAGCTTGAATTCAGCCCGTTTATTATGCAGTTGCTTGTGTAGTTGTTGTCAAGCCTATAGACCAGCCCGTACTGCGGGTAGTCGAAAGAGTAGACGTAATAGGATGGGCACGGGCTAGTAGCATTCTGCACAACCCCTGCAACTATGCTCCAGCTGCCAGAGTACTGTGATGGAGTGATGCTGGTTATGTTTATCTGTGTTCCAGGAGGGTTTGACCTAAGCAGGAAGCTTGTGACATTTGCCACAGCCTCTGAGCGGGTCACAGGCTGCGAGGATCCCTGCACCGTGAACGTTACGGCAGCCACAACGGCTATCACGACCACGGCGATGATGAGCGCCTTAAGGAGCAAATTCATAAGAAAGGCTCTCCGTTAAAGTATATAAAAACTTCCTTGAGGATGCCGAGGTTATGGGCAGCCGATGCATAGTTAGGTAGATGGAATGAGCCAGCCGCATCTGCCTAATTTTGTCAGGTAGACTATGCGCCAGCCGTTTGCGACATGGATAGATCCAAGAGGTGCAGTTACAGGAGTTTACGTCGCGCTTATTGCGGCAGACTTTATCGACCTGGCAACAACCGCATCCAGATTAGCCTGCTCGGCAAGCCTGTCAAGTATCTCCACCTTTGTCCTGGTGGCAGGATTGCGTGAGTTTATCGAGCACACATCCTTGTAGGGTTTTATCGACTCCCCATATGTGCCTATCTTTTTTGCAATTTCTGTTATCTCCACCTTGTCGAATCCGATGAGGGGCCTGTGTATCGGAAGGGATATGCCGTGCTGCTCTGCGGCTATGTTTGACGACGTCTGCGATGCCACCTGGCCAAGGCTCTCGCCGGTCACTATGCAGTCTGCGTCCTCCCTTCGGGCTATCTCCTCGGCTACCCTGAGCATGAATCTCTTGAGCAGTATCAGCTCGTACTTCATGCTGCCTATTGCGGACATCTGGAAAATGTGCGAGGGTATGTAATAGTATTTTGAAGTCGGGGAGAAGGATGAGAGCGTCTTTAGTATGCGCGGCATCTTCGACCCGTCGATCTCTTTAGCGTCTGAGAATCCGTGGATGTGCACGTACACAGGCTCTAGCCCGCGCTTCATGGCGTACCATGCCGCCACAGGCGAATCTATGCCTCCGGAAATCAGTATGACGGCCTTGCCGCTGGTTCCAACAGGAAGCCCGCCCATGGCCCTATGCCTGTCGGTGTATACGAACGCATCGGTCTTTGTAACGTTGACAAAAAGCTGAGCGTCGTATTCTTTGACGCGCGGGTCGAGCCCAAGCTTCTCTGCGCAGGCCACTATCTTCTCGATTATGTCTATCGAAGTGAACTCGAATCCCTTGTGTGACCTGTGGGAGACTATGTGTATGCGCCGGCCTTTAAGCGGCTTCATCAGCCTCTCTGCAAGTTTCACTATGTGCTTAAGGTCGGGCTCCGTCCTGTGGACCAGCTCGTATGCGCTTATCCCGAATACCCCTGAGAGCTTTGACTGTATAGATTCGGAATCGGAATCTTTTGAGAGAAGAAGTACTATGCGGTCGTAGCTCTTGCCGAACCTGAACTTCTCGCCCGCAAGCTGCGTGGCTATGTTCTTCTTGAGCTTCCTTATGTACAGGTCCCTGTTCCTGCCCCTGAGCCACAGTTCGCCGTAATGCGCAACCATGACCCGGTCGATCTTTGCCGGCATTGAAAACACGTTGTTAGCTGCTGGAATAACCCTTGGTGCACGGCATATATATTCATTGCCGTACTGGAACCTGCGCTGCACACGGATTTGTGGCGAGCGTCATGCAGGTTCTATGCAGAGGACCTTTCCAGAACCTCCTTCTTGTTGGGTCTCCTGTCGTGGACGGCATTGAGCCTGTAGCACCTTTTCGTGCAGTAGTACCTTACGGACCCATTCTTCTTCACGAAGACGAGTCCTGTGCCCTTCTCCACTTCAGAAGTACAGTATGAGCATTTCAAATTTATCACCTGGCCCTTATAGGCTTGTCCTCCCTCGTAGTGTCAGGGAGCCTCAGTATATCGCCTACGCGTATCCTTCCTGCAACGTTCCTCCTTATGACCCTGCCTTTGTCCTTGCCCTCAAGGATCTTGCACATTGCCTGCTTTATCTCGCCGTATATCCCGGTTCGCTTGGTTGAGAGTTCAACCACTTCGGACAGGTACCCTTCGAGGTGCTTGGCTTCTGCTGGCTGCGGCGCTGGTACAGGCGCTGCTGTTTCTGCAGCATTAGTCTGCTCCGCATGCGGCTTCTTGACAACCTTCCTGTTTTGTTTCTGGTCTTCAGGCATTGCAGTCACGTGTTAAGCGTTTCTTTAGGCTGCAGGCTTCCTTTCGCCTGCCTCCTCAGCCTTCTTTTCCTTCTTTGGCTTCTGCTCCTTCTTCGGCGCCTGTGCCTCGGCAGCCTGGGATGGCTGCTTGGACTCCTGCGTCTTGCCGGTGAGCTTTGCGATTACCTCCTTCATCGTTGCCTCGCCGTCTGCTGCCTTCTCTATTGCTACTGCAGAGCATGGCACATTTATGCCTACGGCATTTCCGACTTCGACCTTGGTAGGTATGTAAACTAGTGGGATCTTCTTCTGCTTGCACAGTGTAGGGATGTGCATAACGACCTCTTCAGGCTCGACATCGCCTGCCAGGACTACAAGGGATGCAAGGTTCCTCTCGATGCTCTTGGTAACCTCATTTATTCCCTTCTTTATGGTTCCCTTCTGCTTTGCAAGCCTTACGGCTTCCAGAGCCTTGTCTGATACATCCTTTGGTACTTCGAATTCCACGTATGATTTTGCCATAACAACACCTCGTTTCATCGGTGCAACAAATAGTTGCGCTAACCTGATTGTTAGAGATAGTGCATATTATTGTAGTATGTGCTTAAAAAGGTTGCTATGCAGCAGCGTTACGGGAAGCCCAATGCGCATGCATGGTTATTTCCTTAAATGCTGCACAAGCCCGGCCCTGAGGTTTAGCACGCGGTTCCCTTCTTCGGTAAGTGTGATTTTCCTGGCGCCGTCGCTTGTGATGCCCACGAGCCCATACACCATCAGTTTCAATAGGGCACCCTCAATCTCAGAATGCAGGTATAAACCAAGTTTTACATTCAGCATCCCCATTAAGGGAGAGTGTGAACCGCCGCCAAAACGCCTATCTGCAGGAGTGGCTTTGTCTATGGCAAAGAGTATGCCCTCGTGGAGTTGTGTCAGATAAAGCGGCTCCAGTTTGCCGCCGCGGTTTGAACCCTCTGGAATTGGGGTAATTTTTATTGCCATGTATAACAGTCAGTATGGGAATACGGTATATTTATAGCCGAATGTATCTGGCAGTGCCACCGCGCATTTTATAAATCACATCCTGCCAGCCATGTCTATGGGCAGGAATATGAGGCACATTGAAGACTGCAAAGAGGCGTGGATGGGTGCGTTTAGGGGTAGGGGATATGGGATTGTGAGGAGTGGCGACATAGTATCAATATGCTCTAATGCAACAATACCGTCGGCAATGGGAAGGCGTACGAGCAGGATAGAGCTTGATGCGATGGTGCATTCTGCAAATCGCGCAGTGGCTGCTGAGGGCAGGATACATGTGCCACTGGCTGATAGCGTGGATAGAAATGCAGCAAGGAATTTGATGATGGCTGCAAGAGAGACAGGCATCGCAATGCATAGGTATTTGAAAGGGGCGCAGATGCAGGTGTTCACAAATGACGACGGGATAGGCATTAGGCAAAGCTACGCTACAATAGCTATTGACAGGTTTGACGCAAAGACTACCAGCCCATACGATGTAATCCGCATGCTAAGGCATCTTGAAACGCTGTTCAAGGAGCATGCTAAGACCGCCGCATACCTTAGCCCGCCTGAAAGGGACTGGATAACCCAAGATGTGCCGGGATTCAGGAGAAAGGCGGCTTTTGGCGTTGGAGTCATACTGGAATCGGTAATGTCTGTGGATAGCTTTGGGCTTGGCAGTATGCAGGCAAATACGTGCAGCATGAGGAGAACGTATGAGATAAAGATGCCTTCATTCTGGATAGAGGGGCATGTGCACATGCCACTCATACTTCCTGAGGAAAATATTCTGTGGCGTTACGCACTGGGCGCTACCAATGTGGTTACGTTCAGAAGCCCTGAGGAAAAGTATGGGACGCTGCAGCTCTTACTTAACTCGAACGTGGAAGAAGAGGTGATGCTCGTTATGAGCGGAATATCACCTACAGTGACTCCGGCGCAGGCTGATGCAGCACTGATTGAAGCGGCGAGGCCTGTAGCCGAGATGGTGCGCGAAGGCAGGGAGCTGGTAAGAAACGGAGGGTTGTTTGACAAACTAAAAGAAGCGGCAATAAGACTCCTGGGAACTGACCCTTATAAGAAATGGTGAGGAATGGCCAAGGGGCGCATAGTGCACCCAGGTGTATTGCAAGGAGTGCAAGACGGATCAGTCCATGAACTGCTCCGGCCTTGGAGGCTCTTCAGGCTGTCCCTTCCTCTTCCTTATCTCCCTGACTACTTTCTCCTGTATATCCCTTGGCAGCTTCTCGTATCCTGCATATTCGGGATACCAGATGGCCTTGCCCTGGGTGAGGCTCCTTATCTCGTTGGAGAATCCCTTTATGACTTCGGCAACAGGTATCTTGGCTATTATGGTAGCCTGCTCGTTCTCCTGCTGGATGTCCACTATCTGGCCCCTCTTGCCCTGAAGGAACGTTATTATGTCGGACATGTAGTCTACAGGGATGTTGACCGTGAATTTCTGCTTAGGTTCTAGAAGCACCACCCCTGCAGCGAGCATTCCGGCGTATATTGGCCTGCGCATTGCAGGTATTACCTGCGCCGGGCCCCTGTGTACAGGGTCCTCGTGTATGGTTGCATCAGTTATAAGTATCTTAACTCCGACGCACTTCTCCCTTGCCAGAGGTCCGTCTTGGATTGCCTCCTCGAATCCCTCTATCAGGAGCTCCATTACCTCGTTGAGGTACTGCACCCCCTTGGTTGCGTCTATGAGTATGCTTGAATTCTTTATGTCCACAACGCCTTTTGCCTCATCCCTCGGCATTCCGGCCTTTATGAACTCGTCTATGTGGGCCTTGCCCTTCGGCTTGCCCTCCTTTACTGCGCCGGTTTCCAGAAGCTCGACTACTGCAGGCTCGAGCGGCTTGACCGTTATGTAGAATCGGGTATGCCTGTTGGGGGACTTTCCTTCAACATTGTTGACCTCCTTCTCTATGGTCTCCTTGTAAACGACTATTGGCTCGCTCGTGGTTATGGGCACGTGGAACTCGTCCCTTATCTTGGTCTCTATGACCTCAAGGTGAAGTTCTCCCATTCCGCTTACGAGGTGCTCTCCGGTCTCCTGGTTAAGCTCTGCCACTATGGTCTGGTCTCCCTTCGTGAGCTCCCTAAGGGCCTCTATGAGCTTTGACATGTCCCTGGTGTCCTTGGCCTCTATGGCCTTGGTCACGACAGGCTTTGAGTAGTGCCTTATCTGCTCGAACGGGACTATTTCGTCCTCGCTGCATGTGTCGCCTATGTCCACATTGTCAAGCCCTACAAGGCCTGCGATGTTGCCTGCAGAAACCTCCTCGACTATGACCCTTTCAGGGCCCATGAACAGGCTTACCTGCTGTATCCTCTGCTTTCCTGGCCTTCCGCTGACATAGACCTCGCTGCCCTTCTTCACTGTGCCTGAGAATACCCTTCCTATGGAGATCTCGCCGCTGTGCTGGTCGTATGAAACTCCGAATACAATCATATTGACAGGGCCCTTCTGGTCTACGCCGACCATGGCCTTCCCATCAGTGCTCTCGAGATCGCCGTGCCAGAGATGAGGGATCCTGTATGACTGCGCCTCCTTTGGATTTGGCAGGTGGTCTATTATCATCGCAAGAGTCGCCTCGTCAACAGGCGCGACTTCCTGCAGTTTTGCCTCATCGTTCTTTGCGGTAAGCTCGAAGATGTCCTTGAACGTTACATTGTACTTCTTCATTATGTGGGTAGATATTGCCCACTTCTTGTATGCGGATCCGAAGCATACGCTCCCGTTCTCCACGCTTATCTGCCACTGCTTGGCGAACTGCTCAGGAGCGAACTTTGTTATGAGTGAATTTATATCTGCTATGAGCTTTAAGAGCCTCTCGAACGTCTGCTCTGGGGTGAGCTTGAGCTCGTTGAGCAGCCTGTCGGTCTTGTTTACGAAAAGCACGGGTTTTGCCTTCTCCTGCAGCGCCTGCCTGAGCACCGTCTCGGTCTGCGGCATTATGCCTTCCACAGGGTCAACGACAAGGACCACGCCGTCAACAGCACGCATTGATCGCGTGACGTGCCCTCCGAAGTCCACGTGGCCCGGAGTGTCTATGAGGTTTATTATGTGATCGGCATTCTTGTAATTGAAGGCAAGGGAGATGTTCGCAGACTTTATGGTCATTCTCCTGTCCTTCTCTATGGCCTCGTAGTTGGTGTAGAGCGCATCGCCTGATACCCTCTTGGATATTATCCCGGCCCTTGCGAGCAGCGAGTCGGTAAGAGTCGTCTTACCGTGGTGCACGTGCGCTATTATGGCGACGTTCCTTACCCTGTCGATATCAGACATTATCTTTGCTACTTCTTCGGCTACGAATTCTTTCCTTACCATGATTACCTGGCCCTCTTGGCTATTCTCTCAGACTCGACCCTCTTCTTTATGGCATAGCTGTCGGCACTGTTTGCGGCGGCGAGCGTTATCTCGCTGGCCACGGCCTCGGCAAGCGTCTTCCTGTTCTTGAATGAGCTTATAAGGGCGGCCATTGCCAGGTTCCTAAGAGCCACGTCAAGCCTCCTCTGTGAGCTTATGCCTACAGCGACGTTGTAGCTTATGCCTCCGTATCGCACCCTGGTCGTGTCCTCGATAGGTGCGGCGTTCTGCACTGCGTCTATGAGCAGCTGCACTGGATTCTTGCCGGTCCTTTCGCGTATTATGACAAATGCCTCCTCGATTACGTGGAGCACCTTGAGCTTCTTGCCCTGCAGTGATCCCTTCCTCCTAATTACCTTTCCGGAGACCTTCTTGCCCGTTCCACCCCTCATGAGCTTGTTCATGAACCTCTCGACTATGTCGAGATGGGCGTTGTAGTATGAGAGATGCCTTCTCCTTCCGAACATGTTGGGGTAGGCGGTCTTCCTGAGCTTTACGTATGCCTCTAGGGACTGGTCGCTTACGGCGATGCCCTTTGTGTCATATGTCTCGAATAGCATCTGCTCGTCGAGCTCTGCGGACTGGTCCTTTGCGGCGCCAGCCTTCCTGGCTGCCTTAGGCCTTGCCCTTGCCGCTTCCGCCGATTCTGCATCGGCATCTGCAGGAACCATAATCTCTTCGTTTTTTGAATCTTCCGCCATGATCATTACCTCTTAGGCTTCTCCTTCTTTCCCTTCACGATCTGGTATATGTCCGTGCCGTTCACGGCTATCACCCTGTACTTGAGTCCAGGTATGGATCCCATCTGCCCTCTCTGAGAGCCACCCATTCCCTGTACTGTGACTTCGTCGTGCTCTTCAATGAAGTTTATAGTGCCATCGTAAGGAACGTAAGCTCCTACAACCTTGCCATTCTTTATGAGCTGTACCCTAACGCACTTTATGAGCCCGGAGTGAGGTTGCTTCTGCTGCAGCACGAACTTCTGGAGAACGAGAGCCTTTGCCATTGGCACTGTGCCTACCGGGTCGTACTTGGCCTTGAGATGGAAGAACTTCCTCTTCCACCACTTCTTAAGCATCCTATACTTCTTTCTTTTCCTTATGAGTTCTTTTGCTGCAAATTCTCCTTTTGGCAAATATTCACCGGTTAATATTCTTCATTTAATATGTTGGAATTACCCGCATCCATTATCGCCATGCTGTTGACAGAATAAGGCCGTCCGCATACTGTGCCGAGCTCCATGGAGCTGCCCTTGAATGCTATTACGCGTATGCCTGCGACCTTGCATGTGTGATACAAGTCCTCATTTATCTGCTTTTTTCCCTTTTCGGCTATTACGACTGCCTTCGCGGAGCTGGAGTTGATGGCGCGCAGGACTTCCCTGTGGCCAAACTGCACCTTGCCCGTATCGACTGCAAGTCTAACGTCGTTATTTAAGTCGGCTATGCTATCATCCATTACTTTTGAGGAATGCAAAAATGCATTCTGACGAAGTAGCGAATAGATATTCTTGCAAAAGGTATTTAAACCTGACCATGAAATCCGGAAGGCTAGCTTCGCAATATGCATTGGCATATGCGATCGGGCGTTTCAGGCGCAGTATAATGCGCTAGATAATGCTTTTAATTATTGCATGTGAAGGATGAGTGGGGATCAATTTGCGAATCGATGATATAGTGGAAGGGCTGAGCTACAGTGATGTGCTTCTCGTTCCCAGGAAATCCGGAGTGGACTCCAGGAAGAGCGTCAATACATCGACAAACATAACCAAGGACATAAAGCTTAACGTCCCCATAGTCAGCGCGAACATGGACACGGTCACAGAATCCAGGATGGCCATAGCCATGGCTATGGAAGGAGGCATAGGCATAATACACAGGTTCATGGACATAGAGAAGGAGGCCGCAGAAGTGACGCGCGTCAAGAGGGCGCATTCATACATAATAGACCACCCATACAGCATAGGCAAGAATGCCACTGTCGGGGAGGCAAGGGAGATAATGTCGAAGGATGGCGTGAGCGGCCTGCTTGTTGTTGATGCATCCAGGAAGCTGCTAGGGATACTATCTGACAGGGACATACGATTCGTCAAGGATGACAAGACGCCGGTTTCTGGACAGATGACCCCGCGCAGAAAGCTCGTGGTAGGGCATCCGGACATATCGCCTGACGAGGCCCTCAAGCTGCTTGACAAGAACAGGCTGGAGAAGCTTCCTCTTGTGGACAAGAAGGATGTTGTCAAGGGGCTCATAACCTCGAAAGACATATACCTTAGCATGCATTCCGAGAAGCCTGCAAAGGACAGGAAAGGCAGGCTGCTTGTGGGCGCTGCGATAGGGGTGAAGGGAGACTACATAGACCGCGCCAGGGCCCTGATGAGGGCTGAGGCAGATGTGCTTGTGCTCGACATAGCGCACGGGCATTCCAACAGCGTTATAGAGGCCATTAAGAAGCTCAAGAAGGAGGTGGAAGGAGTCCAGGTCATAGCTGGCAATGTCGCTACCAAGGAGGCTGTTGAAGACCTTGTGGCAGCAGGCGCGGATGGCATAAAGGTAGGCATAGGCCCAGGGGCGGCGTGCATAACCCGCACGGTCACAGGTGCAGGAATGCCGCAGCTGACAGCAGTCATGGACTGCGCAGAGGCCGCGGACAAGATGGGCGTGAAGACCATAGCTGACGGCGGCATAAAGGATTCTGGAGACATAACAAAGGCCCTTGCAGCAGGAGCCGCGGCGGTGATGATGGGCAGCGCGTTCGCAGGCACTGATGAGAGCCCGGGATATTTCGTTACCAGGAAAGGGATAAAGTACAAATCGTACAGGGGCATGGCATCATTCGGGGCCAACATAAGCAGGAAGAGGCTTGACAAGGCAGAGATAGATCCCCAGGAGGTATTCGACATAGTTCCAGAGGGCGTCGAGTCATCGGTGCCTTACAAGGGAAGCGTCAAGGAGACGGTGTACCAGATGGTTGGGGGCCTTAGGTCGGGAATGAGCTATGCAGGCGCCACGGACCTTGAGCAGCTTAGGAAGAATGCCAAGTTCATAAGGCTGACCTTCAGCGCTGCCAAGGAGAGTTACGAGAAGCTGCAGGGCTAAAGTGCCTAAGTGCTGCCGGTGTGCATATACAAGCTGGAAAGGTTTATTGGTTCGCTTCCAGTCGCCATGGCAGCGCCAGCATCTGAAAGGTTGCCATATAGCTCTGCGACGGTGCATGACTGGAAGTATATTGGGACGGGATAGTACTTGCCGAAATTCCATTCGCCTATCCCATTACTGGACAGATTTGCATAGAAGGAGTATGGCAATGCAGGTAATGAAGGCTCCACGTCCTCGGACGTGCCCCCTACGCAGTAAACCCTCCCACCATACGCTGCGCAGCTTTGGTATTCTGCCCTTAGTGGATAGGCAGTAGTTGCATTCCAGCCGCCTAGCCCGCCTTGGGTTATGCGTGCATAGTATGACTCCCCGGTGACATTTGTGTACAGCTTGGATCCGTTGATTGCGATGTCCTGCCTACCTCCGGTGCAATAAAGGTACTGCCCTGATGCAAAGCATGAAGGATAGATTATATTAAGCGGGTAAGGGGTGGTGCTGTACCATTCGGAGATCCCGTTGGCTGAAGGATAAGAATAGTACACCGAGTTTATGGCGTATGGAAGGCTCTGCGAGTAACCGCCTACGCAGTAGATGCCTGGACCGCTTGATGCACATCCAAGCCCGAATGTGTCCACAGGATAGTCTGGCATTCTTGACCAATTCGAGTGCCCACCTTGCAGTACTGCGGAATATGAGAAATTGCCCGGCACATTACCCTTGGAGATATTGCCCTGGTCCACAGTAACAAGCCCTGCAGCGCAGTATGCGTTCATGCCAGAAACGGCGCAGCCATTAAGTATCGTGTTTTCAGGATATTGCGCTCCGCCGCAATCCCACCCGTTGCCAGCTGAGAGATTGTATGTGCAGGCGCTGTCAGAGAGCATTCCGCTCGGCCCTGCGCCGCCTGCGCACAGGATGCTTCCACCGCCATACATGCACGACTGGTGGCCCAGTATGCTCGGATATGGAGTCACCTGGTGCCACGTGCCCAAGCTTCCGTTCTGAAGTATTTGGGAATATAGCACTGAGCCGTTGTTGATGCCGTTTGCAGAGTAACCGCCTACGCAGTATAGATAAGCTGAAGGCAGGGGCGCGCTGCGCGCTGCGCCCAGAAGTATTGCGGCTGCGATTGCTGTTGCGGCTACGAAAAGGAGTGCCGCTGCATACTTCTTTTGCATTGGGCCAGCACGTCTTCGGCTGGACCGTTTTATTCCCATTTGATTACCGATGAAGGTTTGCCATCAGCCTGGAAGCGCTGCGTAATATACCTGAGATGCGTTTGTAGGGCTTCGCGTAACGCAGTAAATGTGTGTAGGCGATGCTGTGCATGTAGGTGAGTCGTTTATGGGGAATTGGGTTGATTGTTCCCATGGAGACGCGCCATTTGCAGAGAGCTTCGCATAATAGAACGATGCAAGATAATCCTGGGTGCGGTTGAGCACTGAGCCGCCGACGCAGTAGAGCATGCCGTTCTGAGATGCACACCCCTGCATGCCTATCCCATTTACTGGGTACGCCGCAGTGCTGTTCCATGGGGTAAGCCCGTGTGCAAGCACTGATGCGTAGAACAGCCTGTCCGAGACTGTTGCAAAGTATATTGGGGCGTATCCGCGTGCAAGGCTGCAGTATACTGACTGGCTCTCTGAGAAACATTCGATAGAAGAGGCATTTGCAGGATAAGATTGCGGCGATTGGCTCCAGTTGCCTATGCCATCAGGCCCGATACTTGCATAATACACGCTGTTGCTCAGTGCTGCAGGCTGGCCGTAAGCGCTGGAATAATTTGGAACGCCACCGACGCAGTATATGTAGCCTGCAACCGGTGCGCATGCCTGGTCCGCCATCCTTACAGGGTATGGGGTTGTAGCAAGCCATGGGCCAAGGCTGCCGCCTGGAAGTATCTTCGCGTAGTATGAGTTTGATACAAGGTATGTGAGGTTGTACCCGCCGGTGCAATATATGTACCCGTTGTACTGTACACAGCTCTGCTCGCCGGTGCTGTCGGGATATACCGAGGCAGCCTTCCATGTGCCTAGGCTGCCGTCAGGATTTACTGCGGCGTAGTACGTCGTATTAACATAGCCTATTACACGGTTGGAAACGCCAAGGCAGTATATGCTGGAGTTGTAATAAAGGCATTGGCCGCCTATGGCTGCGACAGGATATGAACCTGCATAATTCCATTGCACGCTCGCATTTGAGGTGGCATTCAACGGATGCCTGAGGCCTGCAACATAGCTTAAGTAGAGCCCGAGAACGATGACCACCGCCACCACAACGGCTATACTTACAAATCTGTTGAGGTTATCCATGCAATCAACTAATCGCTGCTCTCGTCCGAGGGCACGCAGGTATCAGTAGTGGTTTCAACCGAGCCGCCAGGCGCAGTGCCTCCGGAAGGTTCACACAGTATCATGAGATTCGTGCCCGAAGAGCTTGGGCAGTCTGCAGTGTTACCAACATCGCTCTCATAACAGAAGCTGGTGGTAACGCCATTGATCACGCACTGGCCGTTTGAATTTTCAGTGACTCCTGAAGAATAGCACCCAGCAGTTGGGCCATTTTTGGTGTAAGATGCAGTCATTGTGACGTTTGCGGTTATGGTTATGCTATGCTTACTCGCCGTGCTGCCGTCGCTCCACTTGTCAAACGTATAGCCCGAAGCAGTGTTAGCGGATATGTCAAGTGAAGTGCCGTATATGTATCTGTGGAAGGCGCAGCCTGACGAGCTTGATGGATATCCGGAAGATACGTCAGGGCTGCCTCCTCCCGAAGGGCTCGCTGCAAATTTGAGCAGGTAGCACTTGTCGAAAGTCGCCAGTTCTGTTGTATTGGCAGTGATATTGACTGTGTAGGGATTTGCCGTGCTGCCGTCGCTCCAGTGTACGAAAGTGTAGCCAGAGTATGCAGTAGCGTTTATCTTTACCTTAGTCCCGTAGATGTATTGGCCGCTTGGGCATCCGCCTGAACTGGTTGGCTGTCCAGACACCAGGCCTGCAGTGCCCCTTGCAGTGTTTGTCGAGCCTACTGTAAGTGTGTAGCACCTGACGTAGTTTGCGGTCTCGGTTATTGGCTGCGACGGCATGGTTATCGAAGATGCAGAGCCGCCATAGCCGCTCCATCCTGTGAAGTGCCAGTACGGCATTGGGGTCTGTGAGAGTGAGAGAGATGTCCCAGATAGGTAAGATCCAGATGGACCTGTACCAGACGGGCTTGCGGAGATGGACTGCGCACATGTGCCAGTGCCGCCTGAGCAGCTTGACGTTAATGTCAGGACATAGAAGGCAGTGTAATATGCGTCCTCGGTCTCATTGCCATTCATGGTGAGGGCAGTTGTCTGCGATGTGCCGGTGTAATAATCGGGAGATAGGCATGATGCAGTAGCACTTCCGGTGCACCTGCCAGTGTAGTTTATGAATGTGTAATAGTATCCGGCAGGTGGGTTAGATCCCGTGCTTAAGGTTGCCTGAGTGCCCTGCGGGTGATATGTCTTGCCAGTTCCTGTTATGTACTGTGTGGTTCCGGAATCAGTAAGTTTTGGAACCACATCAAGATAATATGAAGATACCTGCTGCAATGTGACATTTGATGAGCATATCTCGGGTTTATATGTCAGGTCGCATGCCTGCAGGGAGTATGTGCCTGCGGCAAGGTTGCCGACGTTGGATATGAACGAGCCAGTTCCGCTGCCAAGGCTCGTTGCAGCGGATGTGCATGGGCCGTCCAATGAAGAGGTAGGGCAGTACTTTATGCCGACGCTGTCGGTTGGGACGGTGGTTATCGCATTTGCATCGTCAGTGTTCCCTATTGCATTGAGGCTGCTCTCTAAAGTGAGCGTGACTGAAGGGACGGTGGGTGTTGGTATTGCGTTGAAGGTGGCAGTAACTGTGCCGTTTGAAGTTGCGAAAAGGGTTGTTCCTTGCAATACGGGATTGTTCACGAAGGCTCCGCCAGTTTCATTCCAGCCATTGAAAGTGTATCCGGATGGGGGATTGGCGTATACGTTGTAATTTATGTTCTTGACAAGTTCGATATAAGTTCCTGAA
Organism: Microcaldota archaeon; assembly: GCA_021848065.1. Classification (GTDB taxonomy): domain Archaea; phylum Micrarchaeota; class Micrarchaeia; order Micrarchaeales; family CABMGC01; genus JAJZNA01. Next base: position 2,277 of record JAJZNA010000016.1, on the reverse strand, counting down.
GGATATGGAACGCCGTTTAAGCTAATGGAACCGGTCCCAGATGGATTTGTCAGCAATTCGACCTGGAAGAGGGTGCTGATTGATGAGGAGACATAGGTGGTTCCGGATCCGCTGGAATTGTAAGTGCCGATAAACTGTGTGCAATCAGTCCCTTTACACTGGGAGTACATAACCTGGAATCTTGGATTCAGCTGTGTGCCCAGGGAAGGATGATAGCCGCCTATAGTGGCATTGCACACGACCTCTGCACCAGGGAGTGCATTCTGAGGTAAGCAGCTGCCCGAGTATTGCTCCTGTGATGATGTTGGAGCAACAATAAAGGAATTGGATGCAAAATGTATTGCCTGCCCCAGGTTGTTGGTGAACGCGATTATTGCCTTTGACTGGGTTCCGTTGCTTGCAACCGTAAGCTGCTGGCAGTTGATCTGCGCGGAGATGTAGCATGATGAAGGGACATTTGTGGTTGTGCCGGTATTCAGAAGGAACAAGCCAATGACGCTTATAACTATTGCAATGAGCACGAGCGTTGCAGTAAACATAGACAGGTATTCCACAGAAGATTGGGTCTTCATCCCACTGTCCTTTTCCCTAACCACACCAATACCGTATAAAAGTCTACGAATACTTTTTTATACCTTTCTTTCACCTAGGCGTGAGAGGCGCTATGCGCAATTAGATCCAGCGCGCAGGGGCATGGCCACAGGCAGCTCACATGGCCACTTGCTGCTCTGGCGGCTGCTGTGCCTTAGGCCTTCTTTTCAATACAGTCCATGAGATTAGTGCCAATACAATGATAATGGCAACGGCATATAGGGCAACATAAGCTGGCTGGAAGGGCTGGAAGGCGCTTGGAGTTGCGAGATTGCCCTTCCATGGCAGTACGTTAAGAACCAAGGTGGCGTTTGGAGAGGGGTCACTGCCATTAGCGGCGATTATGAGATCGTATGTGCCAGGCGCAGTGTAATTTGCCACCTGTACTGTAAGACTGCCCGAATAAGGTGGAATACCGATGTAAGGGTTTGCTATAACGATGATTCCATCCTCGAACATGTTGGCTGCATTTACATTGTATATGGTAGTGTTGCCAGATGTGCCATTTGTCAGGTTTACTGAAAAGAGTGCGTGGGCTGAAGTAACGTTCATATGCCCGTATCCGTTGAAGGTCATGTAACTGTTGTTGAATGAGATGCTAGATGTGCCGCTTGCCTGTGCATTAAGGCCCGTGAATAACAGGGATGCCATTGCAAATGCATAAAGCAGGTATGTTTTGTTTTGCATTTTATCACGCGTTAACAATCTCCGGACGGGCTGTATGAGCCGCAGCTGTCTCCACTGTCAATGCTCGTATCGGAGTATCCGGCTGTCCAATAGTACGAACCGCCGGAGATGTAGCATGAGGTGTATATCTCCTGGATCAGGCCTGAGCTGCACTCCGATGTTGACGGGCCGTATTCGCAGTAGAATCCGGCGCTGCCGTTGCACGTATCGCTGCATGAGCTCACGCACTTTGCATACCATGGGCTCTTGGTAGTTGACTTGGTAGTGGACTTTGTGGTTGAGTATGGATTTGCTGTACTACCGCTGGTCCAGGAAGCGAATGTGTAACCCGAATTTGCAGTCGCCTGTATTACTACGGATGTGTCCTGGGTGTACTGCCCGCTTGGGCATCCGCCTGAACTGGTTGGCTGCCCTGATGATAGGCTTCCCGATCCGCGGGTGGAATTAGTGGAGCCTACTGTAAAGGTATAGCACCTGACGTAGTTTGCGGTCTCGGTTATTGGCTGCGACGGCATCGTTATCGGCGAAGAAGTGCTGTACCCAGTCCATCCGGTGAAGTGCCAGTACGGCATGGGATTCTGCGAGAGGGAAATAGATATTCCTGAAAGGTATGAACCTGAAGAGCCCGTGCCGGTAGGACTTGCCGAGATTGACTGCGCACATGTCCCCGTGCCTCCGGAGCAACTTGATGCAAGGGTAAGGGCATAATAGCCAGTGTAATATGCGTCCTCGGTCTCATTGCCGTACATTGAGAGTGATGTCGTCTGCGCAGTTCCGGTGTAGTAATCAGGGGAGAGGCACGAGGAGGTTACGCTTCCCGTGCACCTGCCGGTATAGTTTATGAATGTGTAATAGTATCCGGTAGGGGCACTTGTTCCTGTGCTGAGGGTGGCCTGGGATCCCTGCACATGGTAGGTCTTGCCGGTTCCTGTTATGTACTGAGTGCTTCCTGAGTCAGTGAGCACAGGGACAACATCGAGATAGTAGGAGGATACCTGC
>JAJZNA010000034.1 GCA_021848065.1 Microcaldota archaeon | reverse complement strand
ATAGAAGGCCTCGGTTTCGCTCACATACTGCCTTCTACTGTAAAGGATACGGTAAATGGCAGGGTTGTTACATACGGGGTACGCAGGACCTTTTCAATGAATGCAAAGATCGATGTACTCCTGGAGCGGAATGTTGCTTATCTGTTCGGCATACCAAAAAGGAATTCAGGAATAAAGCTGACCAACGGCCACATAAGCGCAAAGGCAATCAAAGGAGGCATGAAGAAGATAATAGTCTGACGCATGTCAATCGCTTGCAAGCACATGAATAAATAAATTGCCTGTAATGTGTGCTTGGGCGAAAATATGAAACTTTTTATAGACGGATCATGGAGTGATTCGAGCAGCGGCAGTACAATAGAGAAGCTCAGCCCAGTCACCGGAGCTAAGATGTACGATTTCCCTGCAGCAACGAAAGAGGATGTAAACAGGGCCATAGACGCTGCCTACAATTCTTGGGAGAAATGGTATTCAATGGGTTCTGTAAATCGGTCGAGGGTCATATATAAGGCAAAAGCCCTGATAGAGAAGAGCAGGAAGCAGCTGGAAGACATACTTGTGAAGGAGAACGGGAAGATAAGGCCCGAGGCAATAGGCGAGGTTGACGGGGTAATAGACCAGCTCCAGTACTATGCAGAGTTTGCCAGGAAGATAACAGGAGACGTAGTAGAAGGCGAAAATGGAAATAGGAAGATATTGCAGTACAAGGTTCCATACGGCGTTGTAGTGGCAATAACGCCGTGGAACTTCCCTGCAGCCATGGTGGCAAGGAAGATGGCCCCGGCGCTCATGACTGGCAATTCCGTTGTTGTCAAGCCCAGCAGTGACACGCCAGGCAGCGCAGAATTCATCGTCAAGATGTTCATAAAAGCGGGAGTGCCCAAGGGCGTGGTGAATCTGGTCACAGGCAAGGGATCAGAAATCGGCGACTACATAATATCGCACAAGCACGTGTCGCTCGTGTCGATGACAGGTTCTACATCTACTGGCCAGAGAATAATGGAGAAAGCATCGTCGAACATGTCCAAGCTGATACTCGAGCTCGGCGGCAAGGCGCCATTCATGGTCTGGGAGGACGCCGACTTGGCAACAGCCCTCAAGGTATTCATGTGGGCGAAGTATTCAAACACTGGGCAGTCATGCATCGCAGCAGAGAGGCTGTACGTGCACGAAAAGGTCTTCGACAAATTCATGAAGATGGTAGTGGAAGCGTCAAAAAGGCTGAGTATAGGGAATCCGGAGAAGGCTGGTATGGGTCCTCTGATAAACAAGGCGGCATTGGACAACATAGCCAAATATGTGAGCGAGGCGGAGGAAGAGGGCGGCAAAGTGATAACAGGAGGCGGCAAGCCGAAGCTAGCCGGCACGCTGAAAAGTGGATACTTCTACCAGCCAACGATAGTCACTGGCGTAGGCCAGAAATCAAAGCTGTTCCAGGAGGAGATATTCGGGCCTGTCATAGGCGCGGCAAAGGTCTCGTCAGTAGAGGACATGTTTGAGAAGGCAAATGATTCAAAATACGGCCTCGCGTCATACCTATTCACGAAGGACCTGAGCCTGGCTAACAGGGCTGCGGAGGCGATACGCTTCGGCGAGCTCTATATCAACATGCCTGGCCCTGAGGCTTCGCAGGGTTACCATACCGGTTTCAGGATGACAGGGCAGGCAGGGGAAGGGAGCAAATACGGCATAGCGGAATACCTGAAGCTGAAGAACGTTTACTTGGAGTATTGAGTGGTCATATGGCAGAAAGCAAAATCAATCAAATATCAAAGGCATTCTATGGCGGGGTATACAAGGCCCCTAACAGGGGATACCTGAAGGCCATAGGGAAATCTGACGAGGATCTTAGGAAGCCGATGGTCGGCATAGGCGCGGCATGGAGCGAGACAGGCCCGTGCAACATACACACGCTTATGCTCGGCAGGCAGGCAGCCAAAGGCGTTGCTGCAAACGGAATAACCTCCTTTCTGTTCGCAACTCCCGTGGTTATAGACGGCATAGCGATGGGCTCCGAAGGGATGAAATACTCGCTGGTAAGCAGGGAGGTAATAGCCGATACCGTGGAAATGATGATAAAGTCCAACGGCTATGATGGGTTCGTAGGGATATCAGGATGCGACAAGACAAGCCCTGCTATGATGATGGCTATGGCGAGGATGAACCTGCCGTCAATACTGCTCTATGGAGGTACCACGCTCAACGGCAACCTGCGCGGCGAGAAGATAACCATGCAGGAGATATTTGAGGGAGTCGGGTCATATTCCAGCGGCAAGATGTCGATAAAAGAGCTCAAGGAGATTGAGGACAATGCAATACCATCAGCAGGCACGTGCGCCGGGCTCTATACTGCGAACACGATGGGAATGATGACGGAGGTGTTGGGTCTCGCGCTGCCAGGAAGCGCATCCATACCTGCAGTAGATGGAGGCAAGTCAGATTACGCGTACAGGACAGGGGAAGCCATGCTCACCATAATGGAGAACGGGATAAAGCCGAGGGATATACTGACCTACGAGGCCTTCGAAAACGCAATCACGGTTCTCATGGCAAGCGGCGGCTCTACCAACGCGGTGCTGCACCTTCTCGCGATAGCGCACGAGGCATCAGTGAAACTGACCTTGGACGATTTCACGAGGATAGGGGGCAAGACGGCCGAGATAGTCAACATGAAGCCTGGCGGATCATTTACAATGGAGGACCTGAACAACTACGGCGGCGTTCCGCTGATAATGAAAAAGCTCATAAAGGCAAATCTGATAAACTCGGACCAGATAACAGTGACAGGAAAGACAATAAAGGAAAACTTCGAGGGCATCAAGATGGCGGAAGATAATCCTGACATCGTGAGGGATGTGAAGAAGCCATTCCACAACGCCGGCGGCATACACATATTGAAGGGCAGCCTAGCTCCAGAAGGGGCAGTGATAAAGGCATCCGCTTCAGGCATACTCTCGCATAAAGGGCCTGCGGTCGTATTCGATTCGGAGCAGGAGGCATTCGCGGCAGTTACAAAGGGCAAGGTGAAAAAAGGGGACGTAGTAATAATAAGGTACGAAGGGCCGAAAGGCGGTCCAGGCATGCGCGAAATGCTTTCGGTGACTGCAGCGATAATAGGCCGCGGCCTGGGAGAAAGCGTTGCGCTTGTGACTGACGGAAGGTTTTCCGGAGCGACCCGCGGGCTGATGATAGGGCATGTCACTCCAGAGGCGTATGTCGGAGGTCCGATTGCGCTCGTGAAAGATGGCGACATGATAAGCATAGATGTTGCAAAGGACAGGCTAGACCTAAATGTAAGCAGCGGAGAGCTAGAAAAGAGGCGCCAGGCGCTGAAGCCGAGGGCTCCATTATACACGACTGGCCTGCTGTCGCATTACGCGAAGCTAGTTACCGATGCGTCTCACGGAGCAGTGCTTTCCTGATTACTTGGCCGCCTTCCAGGTGCCTTTTACGACCCACGGAGGCTCGTCAGGGTTGAACGGTTCCATCCCGTCTACTTTGTACTCCTCCAGTATGCGCTCGTTGATCTCTATTCCGAGCCCAGGCTTGCCGCTTATCGTATAAGCTCCATCCTCAAGCTTGTACCCGCTCTTCACAACCTTCTTCTTCCAGTCCGGCCAGAAATGCTCGAAGCTCTCCTGCATGAAGAAATTCGGTATTGTCACGTCTATATTGAGCGTAGCTGCAGTCTGTATGGGCCCGAAGGCGTTGTGGAACGCAACTTCAGCACCAAAAGACTCGGCCATAGATGCAATCTTCTTGCCCTCAAGAATGCCCCTCGCATTGGTTATATCGGGCTGCAGTATGTCAATCAGGTCATCAACAAGATATGGCAGGAACAGGTTTTTGTTCATCACCCTCTCTCCCAGCGCTATCGGTATGTTTGTCGTATCCCTGAGCCTTTTGAGCCCCACTATGTTATCCGGATGCACCGGCTCCTCTATGAAAGCGGGCTTAAGGCCCTCAAGGGCTCTTGCGATGCTTATTGCTGCATTGGCATTGAACCTTCCATGGCACTCTATTAGCACGTCTGCGCCCTTGGTCGCATCCTTTACCGCACCTACAACATCGGCAGCATGCTCTATGTGCTTCTTGTCTATGACATCGTAGGCGTTGCCAAACGGGTCGAATTTCATCGCTTTGAAGCCGGCTTTTGAGACCTCCTTGGCCTTCTTTGCAAAACTGTCCGCAGAGACACAGTCCGAATACCAACCGTTTGCATAGCCCTGTATGCTCTCATTAAGCATCCCCCCAAGCATCTTGTACACGGGCATGCCATAAATCTTTCCCATTATGTCCCAAGATGCTATTTCAAAAGCGCTGAAAGCGGAAGTGGTCTCCATGGATTCGGGCATGTAGAACGAATGCTTGTAGACTTCGAGCGAATTCCTCTCTATGTCTGTAGGATCCTTGCCCTTCAATATCCTGGCTATCTCCCTTGCCTCCTCCATAACTGGCTTGGTCATCAATGTGGTTGGTGCCTCTCCATACCCCACTACTCCATCAGATGTGGTCAGCCTAAGCACTATTATCGTAGAACTCCAAGGGCTTGAATTCTCTCCCTTGCTTATATCCCCTACTTCTATTATGTCAATATCCCTTATCCTGCTCATGTACTCGCCTGTATACACTACGCTCTGCACCAAACCATAAATAGTTTCTCCATCGATGTAGATACATGTATAATCGGCATCACGGCCTGCGCGTGCAGCCGTGTTGAAGAATGCAGATAATGGGTGGAATTGATGTTATACCAGCACAGGAAATACGGTATGGTAACGCCGACAGTGACGCTCTCAAAGCATGGCGCCATAGATTCTGACGCGGCAAAATCACTGATGCGCTTCCTTAAAAAGTCAGGCGTAAAGGGCGCCTTCATTGCAGGATCTACAGGCAACACGCCAATGCTGAGCATGCAGGAGCACAAGTCGCTATTAAGTCAGTATATACAATACGCAAAGGACGAGCACTTAGCAACATTCGCAGGCATAGGCAGGGACTCTATCGACGAGACATTAGTAATGGGCAAATATGCCATAGACATCGGTGCAGACAAGCTCGTCATAGTGACACCATACTATATCAAGGAGGACCAGAAGCAGATGCATTCCTATTACTCGAAGCTTCTAAGCAAGCTCGATTCAAGTGCGCTCATATACAATGTTCCATCGCTCACCGGCAATAACATAGAGGCCGAGACTGTTGCAAGGCTCGCCAGAGAGAACGTCAACCTCGAAGGAGTCAAATCCACCAACACAGACTTCAACCAGTTCCAGAAACTGATATATTACACCGAGAAAGACTTCATGGTCTTCCAGGGGTACGACCATCTCCTGCTCCCATCCCTCGAGCTTGGCGCTTCCGGAGGGGTATGCGGCACCACCAATTTCGCAGATGTTGCAGTAAGGCTTTACTCATCATACAGCAAAAAGGAAATTGACAGGAGCATCAAGCTCCACAAGAGGCTCTCTGGAATATACCACATCCTTGAGCCATATGAGTTCCCCGCAGCATACAATGCAATGTTCTACAAGCTAATCATGGGCCGTGCAGTAGGCGGCGAAGCCGACCTGTTTGGTAAAATAGGCAAGAAAGAGGTCAACTCGCTGTCGAAGGCACTGAAAGAACTACTATGATCATAAAGCCTACATGACAAAGACATTTTTTATCCGCGATTTTTCATTGAGCATATCATAGGTCTTGAAGGCGCTTACGGGGAACCTTGTTATCAGCTTCTCCAATACGCCCCCATACCTCTTCTCTATCTCTATCATGTCGTTCACACCCATCTCAAAATGGGTCCTGTTGGAATTGACGCTGCCGAAAACCATCCTGTTGCCTAGAACCATGTCATAGCCAAGCTTTGCAATATCGATGCTTTCCATCGATGTTCCTCCAGTAACGCTGAGAAGGCAATCTACGCCGTTTATTCCAGTTATTCCAAGCGAGCCCCTCACGGCATCCGGATTACCTGTAGCCTCGATGACGATATCTATGTTCTTGCCAATGGTTTTAGGCAATGAGCCAATGCCGTCCTTGGAAGAATCTATGTGCTCTATGCCAAGGGCTTCAAATATGTCGTTCTTGACACCGCTGGCGCTGGACCTGTCTACGGAGAAGACATCAATGCCCCTGAGCCTCAGCTGCATCGCAGCGAACAGGCCCACCGATCCCGTGCCTAACACTACTGCAGTATGGGGCTTCCATATCATGCGTTTCTGAATCGCAAATATCTGCGATATCGCCTTCTCCGTTATGCTGAACGGTTCAAGCATCACCGCAACTCCCTTTATGGAGTCTGGTATCTTTACCAGGAAGTCAGGCACTTCTTTGTAATATTCTGCCATGTATCCGTGCGCGCCTTTTATGCCCCTCTCGGTATAGTTGCCGGTGAGGCACATATCCGACTGCCCGTTGACGCAGTTTATGCAGCTGTCGGGCCTCCTCACAGTGGCAACTACCAATTCGTCTTTCTTGAAGCCTTTTACGCCGCTTCCAACATCCTCAACTGTGCCTATCGCCTCGTGCCCTACTATTAAGTATTCGCTGCCCGCTGGCGCCTCCCCGTATAAGCCTTCTCCAATCTCTTTGTCCGTGCCGTCCATGCCGACCTCTATCACCTTCACGAGCACCTCGTTGCTTCCAATCGCTGGCTTATCGACATCCCTGACCATAAGGCTGCCCTTCACTTTAGGTACTACCGTCACTGCCTTGATATAATCACCTAATCAATATTGCCCTTGCGGGGGCGCCGTCGCACTTAATCTTGAGAGGCAGGCCTATGAATGTATAAGTCCCTGCAGGAACTCCTTTAAGGTACACTCCCTCAAAGAGAGTCATATTCTCTATCGTAACCTCATGCACTGTGTCGTCGGTATTGAACTTCTTAATGCTGAGGTAGTCTATGCCAAGCGTCTTTACCCTCTTAGAGACGAGGTATCTGGCCCCGTCCTCTGACAGGTGTGCGAAACCCTTCCTAAAGGTCTTATACTGCTTCAGCGAGTTGTTGGTCTTGAGCAGTATTATATCCCCCTTGCCTATTCTGAACTTTCTCAGCTCCTGCGCACCTATCACATTGCCCTCTTTTGTTAGGTCAAGAACTTTGCATCTGCCGTAGAAAGTATCAACGGGCAGCCTGTCCGCCGTTTTCCCTCCGGCTTTTATGTGCCTTTCAGCATCCGCATGGGTGCCTGTATGGCTGCCCATGTGTATCAGGGAAACGTTAGTCGGGCTCTTCGGAATGCTTGAGTGCTTATAGATATGCAGCTCTGGATCATGGGGGTATACTAGCATGCCCTCTTCTATAGTCATAGAAATATCATAGACCTTCATGCTCACCGGGCAGTATATATGTTTTAAAGGTTAAATAACAATTCTGTCAAAGATAATACATAGATAAAGGGATTCAATTGAGCCTTGATTACGGGATAATAGGAAACTGCAGGACAGTCGCACTCGTCAAGAGCGATACATCAATAGATTGGCTGTGCCTGCCGCGCTTTGATTCGCCTTCCATATTCTCAAAGATTCTGGATAAAGAGAAGGGAGGCAGCTTCAAGATATATCCGGTTGGCGAATATAGCATTAAGCAGTCATACGTGGAGAACACAAATGTCATCAAGACTACGTTCTACAACAGCGAATCGGAATTCGATGTGATAGACTATTTCCCATACTATAGGAAAGGCAGCATCACCCTGAGGAACTCTGAGATTCACAGGGTCATAGTGCGCAGGCGTGGCAAGCCGATAGTACGCGTGCTGATAAATCCAATAATGGAATACAACAAATATGCGCCCGGCAAGCAGATTGAAGAAGACAGGCTGGTATTCTCATATAAAAGCACCAAATTGCACATATACTCTAACCTTGGCCTGAAGGAGCTCTATGCAGGCGAAGAGATCGCCTTGCCGGAAAAGGGATATATCGTATTGGCGTATAACAAGCTCAAGTATTTCGCGAATATCAAATACATAATGCAGGAGATGGAAAGCACCATAGATTATTGGAAATCGTGGTCGAAGGAAATCAAGGGAGGCAGCAAGTACCGTGAGCTCAAGGTCCGCTCTGCATTGGTCCTGCGCCTGCTGACATATGAGGATACCGGAGCCATAGTCGCTGCGGGCACTACCTCAATTCCAGAGGTGAAAGGCTCGGTAAGGAACTGGGACTACCGCTACTCGTGGGTGCGTGATTCATCATTCACAGTGCAGGCGCTGATAAAGCTTGGCCTTATAGAGCCTGCATATAGCTTCATAAAATGGCTCAATATGATATATGCAGAGCATGGAGTAAGCCTGCAGGCGCTGTTCAAGGTCAACGGCGGCGATTACATCAGCGAGTCGATACTGACAAATATGGCAGGCTATGGCGGTTCGAAGCCGATACGCATAGGCAATGAGGCATACAAGCAGCGCCAGATAGACATAATCGGCGAGCTGGTCAACTCGCTGTACCTGTTCTACCTGAAGCACAACGCCAGCCCTGAAATCGGCGAGATAAGCTGGGATCTGATATTCGGTTTTGTCGAGGCCGCAATCAAGGAATGGAAGGAGAAGGACCACAGCATATGGGAGTTCAGGGGCACCAACAGGCACTACACATTCTCCAAGGTGATGTGCTGGGTGGCAGTTGATAGGGGCATAAAGATCGCGAAGAAGCTCGGGCATTCCGATGTAACAGAACGGTGGTCTAAGGCAAGGGACGAGATTAAATCGAGCGTAATGGAGCACGGATGGAACAGCAAGGCGCAGGCATTCACGCAGTACTACGGTTCAAGCAGCCTCGATGCAAGCCTTTTGCTCATGCCAGCATTCGGCATAATAAGCTGGAGGGACAAGAAGATGCTGAGCACCATAGAAGCGATAAGGAAAGAGCTCACAAACGGGCCATTTGTGATGCGCTACAAGAGCAAGGATGAGTTTGGCACGCCGAAGAGCGCCTTTATAGCATGCTCTTTCTGGTTCATAGATGCCCTTTACCATACCGGAAAAAGGAAAGAGGCTTTAAATATGTTTAAGCGCATAATACTATTTCAAAACCACATGGGCTTGCTATCAGAGGACATAGACATGGAGAACAATGAGCTTCTTGGCAATTTCCCGCAGGCATACTCGCACATAGCTTTGATAAATACCATTGCTACTATATTTGGCGAAAGGTAAAGCATGATAAACCTTTATAATCCGCAGAATGTCGGGCTGATAAGCGCCCTTGTCATATCGTACTTATTGGGGCTAGTGCATGGCATCACCCCAGACGAGCACACGTGGCCCATAACCTTCTCATATGCCATAGGCAGCTATAGCGTTAAAGGAGGCGCGAAGGCTGGCCTGGTGTTCTCAAGCGGTTTCACGATTCAGCGCGCAATAATGTCAGAGATAGCCTATCTAGCGCTGGCTGGCATATTTATGACCAGTGTTGCGTTCGGCATTACATACATAGCTGTAGGAGCGGCAATGTTTGGTGCAGGCGTATACATAAAGAACAAAAAGATATACCCGCATTGGCACTGGCTAGAAGAGAGACTGTCATACATAACAGGCATACACAAGCCCGGCGACAAGATACAGAAGAAGGAGATGGAGCACAAGCTCAACCCGGTAATGGAGTCAGGCGAGAACCTGAAGCCTGTGCCATCGAAGCTCGCGTTCGCGCACGGTCT
>JAJZNA010000025.1 GCA_021848065.1 Microcaldota archaeon | reverse complement strand
AGGCGCCTGACCAGAACACATCCGACGGTGAGTGACGAAGGCTAGGAGAACGAATCGGATTAGATACCCGAGTAGCCCTAGCAGTAAATTATGCAGACTCTGGTGTTGCACTTATCACGAATAAGTGCAGTACCGTAGGACAACTGTTAAGTCTGCCGCCTGGGGAGTACGGTCGCAAGATTGAAACTTAAAGCAATTGGCGGGGGAGCACACAAGGGGTGGATGCTACGGTTCAATTGAATTCAACGTCGGGAACATTACCTGGAGCGACGGCAGTGTGAAGGTCAGACTAAAGATCTTACCTGACAAGCCGAGAGGTGGTGCATGGCGATCGTCAGTTCGTGGTGTGAACTATCCGGTTAAGTCCGGTAACGAACGAGATCCTCGTTGACAGTTGCTACTGGTCCAGAGATGGGTCAGGCACTCTGTCGAGACCGCCTACGTTTAAGTAGGAGGAAGGAGAGGGCGACGGTACGTCAGTATGCCCCGAATCTCCAGGGCTACACGCGGCATACAGAGGCTGGCACAATGGGTTGCTACCCAGAAATGGGACGCTAATCCCCCAAAGCCAGTCCAGGTCCGAATTGAGGGTTGAAACTCACCCTCATGAAGTTGGAATCCCTAGTAATCGCGTGTCACCAACGCGCGGTGAATATGTCCCCGCTCCTTGCACACACCGCCTGCCAAGTCATCCAAGTGGGGCCTTAGTGATGCAGCATCCTCGTGATGCTTTCGAACTAAGGTTCCGTGAGGGGGGCTAAGGCATAACAAGGTATCCGTAGGGGAACCTGTGGATAGATCACCTCAAACTTCTAAGGAAGTTTACAATATGTTCACGTGTGCATTAAGCATCATGCTTTTGGTTGCAGCCTCTTCCGCATAAAAACTCAAGACTACATCTTTCACGTTTTCTTTTCCTGCCTGATTCAGGCAATCTGATAAATATTGCAGTAACTGCCTCAAAAGATTTAAGTATGACTACATGCATGAAATTCTGTCATGCACGTAACCAAGTTCGGCATGTTCCATGGCCGCGCATCAATGGCCGCATTTGTATTTGCAGTGGTTCTGGTTTCGGTATTATCATATTCCGCAATGGCAACCGCCGCACTGCTGAAACCGAATCAGACAATAGCAAATTACACCTCCTTATTATCCTATCAAAATTCTACAATACGGGCAAACCACACTGCATCCCCTTCCTCGTCTTCGTCTTCTTCCATAAGCGTTTACAAACGCGACAAGAGGATAGTGGCCATAGCCCGTAAGTATCTGGGCGTGCCTTACTGCTGGGGCGGAAGCAGCCCAAGCTGCTTCGACTGCTCGGGACTGGTGCAGTACGTATACAAGCGGGTAGGCATACATCTCCCCAGGACAACTTGGGAGCAATGGCACGACAAAAAGCTCAAGAAGTTCGCCAAGAAAAGCCAGGTCACCAAAGGGAGCATAGTATTCTTCTATGAATCCGGCGCAAGCCCTAACCCTGCACACGAGGGCATATGCATAGATAAGGGCTGCAACAAGATGATAGCCGCACCTGCGCCTGGCACGGTGGTTCAGATACAATCCTTGAGATACATCCCACAATGCCCTAATGCACCCAAGAACTATCCGCCATCAGTTCTCCAGTACTGCATACTGGGCTACAAGCATTACGTATGACTACGGGCAACGCAGTGCGCCCAGCACTGCTTTTAACCTTTTTCATCCAACACTATCCTAAGTGCAGATAGGCAACAAGAAGTGATATCATGCAAAAAGGACTGACTCCGGATATTTGCTACATTGCAGGATTGTCATCTAAGAACCGTGAGAGCCGCAAGAATGCCATAGGTGTGCAGACCTCAGTTCCGGAGATAGAGCAGAAGTTCGTAGAGATAGCAGTTAAGGTGCTGGAGATAGATCCAAAGAAGATATTCATTGAGCATTCAGATGGCAGGATTCACGCCTACTTCTACCATTCGAGAGTGGCTAAGAGGCTCGCAAACATATCCTCCAGGGAGAGCCATATATTCAAGAAGCCAGACCAACTGTCCGCGGCTTATCTCGCAGGCATTTTCGATGCTGCAGGGCACATACGTTCAGGCAGCCTCTCCATAAATCCCATATCCCCTCAGGACGCATTAATGCTGCAGAACTTAGGCATACACACCCGCGGGAATACCGTACTGAACATAAGCTCACTTTTTTCCATGATCAAGGGACGGAGCATAATGGCAGATATGCTCGAGAAGCGGCATAGCTCCTGACCCAGCAGCTGGCGGCATTACCTATTGTCTCCGCTGCCGCTTATCTTGTTTTCCTTCAGCCTCCTTTCAAGCTTTTCCACATTGACGCGCGCCACATCCTCGAGATCTATGCCAAGGTCTGATGCCAGCGCGGCAGTATACCAGAGCACGTCGCCAAGCTCCTTCATCATGTCCTCCTTGTCTAGTTCAGCATTGTCCCTTATCCTCTTCTTTATCTTGTTGTTCAGCTCCCCAACTTCTCCGCTCAGCCCCAGTGCAGGATAGTATATGCTGAACGCGCTTGGATATATTGCAGTGCTCTTAGCTTTTTTCTGGTATTCCGAGAAGTCCATCTTACCACACATCTATCTGTGTCATCTCCATATAAATACTTTAAATGCGACCTTGTTTTATGGACGTAGTCTTTGCCACTTCAAACAAGCACAAGGCGATGGAGCTATCGCATCTCATAGGTTTCAAGGTAAAGATGGCTAAGGTGGAACTCGACGAGCTCCAGGCACTTTCCGTGCGCACTGTCGCCGCCGCGAAGGTGAAGGAGGCATATAAAAAGGTAAATAAGCCGGTTGTCGTTGATGACACCGGAATACACATAGCCTCCCTGAATGGTTTTCCAGGCGCCTTCGCCAAGTGGTTCGTTGAGGGCCTCGGGCACGAGGGCATATGTAGGCTCATGGACAGGTACAAGAGCAGGGACGCATATGCCGAGACCTGCATAGCATTCTGCGATGGCAAAATTGTGAAAGTATTCTCCGGAAGGGTGCGCGGTACTATAGCTTTGCACCCGCGCGGAAATGCCAATCTCAGATGGGACAGCATATTCATACCGAAGGGGTATAAAAAGACGTTCGGGGAGATGACTACCGATGAGAAGTCCAAAATATCTATGCGGGGAATAGCTGTGCACAAGCTCAAGAGATTCCTGGAGTTGCGTCATCATTGATTTCCAGTCAGGCGCATTCATACACATACGCACATTTGCACAGTATACTAATAAACAAAGAAGTTTGGCAAAATTGTCAAAAATCAAGCGATTTATATACCTGGCAAGGTGAGGGCATATTGTGATAATTTGGCAACTAGAGCCTTGCGAAATCCAGACCGCGATGCAAATGTGATTTATGCTACTCCGGACCTTCTGCTCTTAAGGCGAGACAGCGCTGAACAGACAACTCACATCATGTGCTTAAGAAGAATGGATGATGAAAGCCCGCTGTTTGGAATTAAAGTGGATAATGTACGCACTACCATTGAGCAACACCTCTCGTACAAAAATGCAGAAATCTCGGTGGTTATGCTGGATGGCCAAGTTGAAATCCGCATTTCGGTACCAAACGCCAAGGCGACCGACGCTGACGTCAGCGAGTTAACTTATGCTAGGCTATATCTTACTGATAAACTAGGCAATTACGCCTATACTGGGCAATATACTGGCAAAGACGCCCCATGACGCGGCGCAGCGCACAAATAATTTATACTTAACGAGCCATAATTCTAATGTGTCACAATGCTTCCAGAATGGCTCGCCATACGCCCGGCGTCTACTGAGAAATATGCATCTATAAAAGGCTCGATAAACCGCCTGGGGCTGCATACTGTCTGTGTAGAGGCGAAGTGCCCGAACATGAGCGAATGCTGGTCCGGAGGCACAGCCACATTCATGGTCCTTGGCGACATGTGCACCAGGGGCTGCACGTTCTGCGCCGTAAGCAAGATGGCGAAGGGTGCAGCTGTAGATGTCAAAGAGCCGGAGAAGCTCGCAGCCTTGGTGAAGGAATGGGGGCTCGGGTACATAGTGGTCACTTCGGTGTGCAGGGACGACCTTGCGGATCAAGGCTCTTCCCATTTCGCAAGGTGCGTAACAGAAATAAAAAAGGAGAACCCCAATACCTTTGTAGAAGTCCTAATACCTGATTTTGGTAACGATGATAAATGCCTAAGGAGGATAGCAGATTCCCATCCGGATGTCATCGGGCATAACATAGAGACTGTGGAGCGGCTGTCAAGCAGCGTGCGCGATAGGAGGGCAAACTACAGGCAGTCCCTAGAGGTCCTAGGGAAGTTCAAGGAGATGGACAGCTCCATATACACAAAATCCGCAATGATGCTGGGCATAGGCGAGAGGGAGGATGAGGTTGCCGCTGCTCTAAGGGACCTGCGCTCTTCAGGAGTGGACTTCATTGCCATGGGGCAGTACCTTCGCCCTCCAGGCCATCACCTCGCCGTAGCCGACTATATTCGGCCCGAGGTCTTTGACCGCTATAGGGATATTGCCATTTCAATGGGGTTCAAGTACGCCGCATCTGGCCCTTTTGTAAGGAGCTCCTATAAGGCCGGAGAGTATTTCATAAGTTCAATCGTAAGATCAAGATCCTGACCCTAAGCAGCGCGCAGCGGCCTGGCGCCTTAAGGCCAACTCACCTAATCCCGACAAGGAAGCCCGCGCCATTTAGCGGTGGGGTGAATTGTCGAGTAATTAGTGTTAAATATTTGTGCAAACATATACAATCTGATGAAATATCCCGTATGGATATGGATGCAGGATATGGGGTTGCCTGGCCGGCGTAAAATCCGAAAGTGCAACAGGTCATGCAAAATCGCTCTTGGAGCGGAGTTGATTCCGTGATACTCCCGATTTCCAATAGCGGAGTCGTTGTAAACCGACTCTCAAAGCTTTCAGATGCGATTTGTTCAGATTTTGTGGAACGGTGTTCCATGCTGTTCATCTCAATGAAAGCCCACACCATTTATGGGTGGGCAGTTTACCTGTAAAAGTTCCATGCATCAGAAGAATAAGTTCCCCTGAGCTGCGCCGCGCGATCAAGCTCATCGCCTGACAGGTTTCCAGCTTCCCACTCCTTTCCCTCGCAGAAGCCTTTAAGCATGTTTGAGTACAATGCATCATAGCTCATCTGCCTCTGCGTGAGGACGCATGTAACGCGCTCCTCCACGCTCTTTATCATCTTGTCGGATATCTTCTCGGCGCTAACGTTCAGCACAGAGAACATCCTGGATACATCGAGGCTGTATAGTATTGTGCCATGCTGCAGCAGCACCCCGTCCTTCCTGGTCTGCGCATTGCCTGATATCTTCTTGCCTCCTGCTGTTATGTCGTTTATGGGGGCGAAACTTGCGTCTATCCCAGCATTGCCCAACCCTTTGATTATCCATCCACATATCACTTCGTAGCTTTCCCGTATGCCCTTAGGGAACATGGACTGCGGCGCTATCACGCTGTATGTGAGCTCTCCGGAGTAATCGTGGTACACCGCTCCTCCTCCAGTTATCCTCCTCACCGCAGTGACCCCTAGCTCCACGCACCTGTCTACATTCACTTCATCGCGCATGGACTGGAACCTGCCTATGGAGACCGCGCTCGGGCTCCACCTGTAGAACCTTATCGTAGGCTGGGCCACTCCGGACTTCACATGCTCCAGTATGGCCTCATCTATGGACATGTTCATGTATGCATCGTGTTCTTCAATGCCCACAATCCTCCACGTCATGCCATCGCCAGCAACGCCGCTTCGGCTATGGCATCGGGCGTTATGCCTATCATCTCTATGCCTTCCATCTCGGCGACCTCCCTAACAGCGCCTGAGAGCTTCTCCCTGGTGGATCTCGCAGGCAGCCCGACAAGGGATGCTTCTATGAGCCCAAGGGATTCTTCAGGATGAATGAAAAAGTCGCCAAGTATCTGTATCCTCTCTATCCTGTCCGAATAGCCTATCTTGACTATCACTAGCTTGCCCCCATGCACCTTGAGCTTGTATATCCCATCCAAGAAAACGCCTATTTTATGACCACTCTGTCAGATATCTCCGTTATCCTGTCAACACCGTACGTTATCGGGTTCCCGAAGCTGGTGTTTATCAGTATCCTTCCCTTCTTCGCATCCACTTTGGACACTCTCCCTATGGCTGTGCCAAGCTCGTTAACCACCTGCTTGTCTTTTAGGTTCCTTGAGGCAAGCACCAGCCTCTTGAGCGAGGTGGTGAAATACGATACAGATACGCCTATGGCTATCGCTATTATAGTATAAAGGAGCAACTGGCTGAAATATATCTGCCCGGCCAGCCATGCGGTAAGCGAGTAAAGCAATATCCATACAGTTATGGCCGATCCCATGTACCCTCCGTACTTGAATGTCTTGAATACCTGGTGGTTGAGCCTTACGTCTATTATCTTGCCTATCAGCAGAAGCGCCACTATGATGGGCAGCACTATGAGGAAGCCTTCTATGGCCTGTGCAATTGCGGCCCCCTGGTTGCCCTGCACCCCTGTAACGCTGATGTAGTTGCCCACGCTTATGAACAGTCCTATTACTATGAAAAGAAGGGCCCCAAGATAGAATACGAAGCTCATCTTGTCAACACTGAAGCTGAAGCTCCTGAACGAGCTTATGAATGTCTCTTCGAATCCGAATCCCTTCACCAGCAGGTAAAATCCTATGAGGCCTACTGGGAGCACCCACCCCGTGCCTATGGCGTAGCTTATAGCAAAGAGAAGCAGCAAGACTGCAGGCAGTCCGAATATTATGCGGGCGTAGTGCGGCTCCTTGAGCTTCTCAAGCACCGTGAAGTATGTATTCTCAAGGCTCTCGGCCTGCTTGAGCGTGACTACCTGCACGCTGTTTATCTTTATCCTGGATTGGACTATCGGCAGCACTCTCTTGTCGCTCGCCCCATCGCTGATGAGGACGCACGCATCGCACTTGTTCGATTCAAGGACGAGGGAGAGCTGGCTTGCCACCTCCCTGTCTGCGTCATAGCCTTCGGACTCCGAGCCTGTAATCGTAGCTATGGTGACTATGTATCCATCCTTCTTCAGCCTGTCGTAGAACTTTACTGCGTAGAACATTGTGTTTGCGTCCGGGTCCTCAGGGTCTGCCAGGGCTAACTGCTGTGCGCCGTTGATGTTCTGCGCCCTGCCTATCAAGGGCCCGGCTATCTTTGTCTTCCTGTAAAGGTCATTGTCTATGTCTATGGCAAGGACAAGTATCCTCTCATCCTTCTGTCCTACCCTTCCATCGGAGGCCATCTTGATCCATCAATATTTGGCGTTAAAGGTTTATAATATAGGGTAGTTTGGAGGGTCGCCGGGCACGCACAAAGTATTTTATAAGCAAGGATGCCTTATCCTTATGGCGAGGTTCCATAACCAAGCCATGACCATTATGCCGGAACAACAGCTTAACGTAAACCCGCTAGACAGGCCCGTCTTCGCGGATGAGATGGGGGTCAGCATAAGGATAAAGGCAGTAAAGGACGATAAGAGCGGGAAGGTGGAGAAGGAAGGGGTTGTGGGGATCATGTTCATAGACAGCATAAAAAAGCAGCTGATAGGTGAATTCATAGTTAACAAGAGCACCGCCAAGAACTTCGCCAAGGTCCTTGAGGACAGCGTGGCGAAGATGGAGAAGGAGCTTGCCAGCAAGGAGATGCCCAAGCAGCCTGAGGTCAAGACCACCGGCGATTTCAGCAATATAAGATAGTTTCCGCGCTACTCATACGCTACGACGTCAGCGCTTCTTACAATGTTGCATTTAAACAAGCCCATTTGTTTAATCTGATTCAAATAATCCCGTTTAAATACCACAAAATCCAGAATAATTAATGGGCGTGGTGCTATGATATTCTCAGGATACGAAAACAACCATTTCTTCGTGAGGCTTACGCGCGATATGCGCATGGTGGATGCGTTCGATGTCCTGCACAGGGGCTACAGGCTCGTTGACGGCTATCTCCTGCTTCTAAAGAAGAGGGAGTACTTCGAGAGGGAAGCCGAATTCGAGTTCATTGTGTAATGTATTGGCAATATGCGGTGCACACCCATGGGGGCATACGAGGCAGCTATGTCACGCGCTGTGAGTAAATTTACAAATCTCAGGTACCCTGAAGGCACTATCCACCTATATGCATATTCCTTTCGCTACGGGCTAGATGCGGCACAAAAGGAGCAGCAGGCCAGCTCTCTTAGAGGCGCCTTTGCGCCTCTTCTAAGGGACCATGAAAGGGACCTGGTAATCCTAACCGAACTATTCCGCGAACATGTCACGGCTAATGACCCCTTTTCAACTGCATTGTACGAACTTGAAAGTGGCCACGTTAGCGTCTTGCCTTGTGACGATGTCCCCACATACCTTTTCCACATGACATCCAACCACGCACTAAAAAATACGATTAGATCACTCTCCGAATCTGGCGCGCCTGATATTTTTATTCTTGCAACTACTTACCTGCACCGCCTGATGTACTTCGCTGCAAGCCTGGAGAGGTCTGCACATATGTTTTCCAGAGTCATGGACCAAAATTCGCACAATCCTGCCGCAGACCTTTCCATAGTCTCAGGAGGTGTCCACATAACTGATTTCACTGATATCTCTTCGGCAATTGGGGTGCTGTTGGATGTGGAGCACCTTAACACCCCTGCCAATCATGGCTCCATGCTCCTTGCAAAATACGCAGAGATGACACTGCACCAGTTCAAATTCCTGTTTGGAAAAGGGCCTGGAGACCATCTGAGGGACATCTCTGGTTATCATGCTGAACTTCTCCGGCAAACATTCAACCGCCTCTTTAGCCCTTCTGGCAATCCTGTCGAGATGCTTCCAGGACTTTATCGCTCAATGGCTGATGAAATAAGGCACGGCTTCTTGAGCGCAGTAAAAGGCATGTCTCATGCATAGTGCCTATCTCACTATTGTCTCGTTGCATCCCGCAACGCTCGATATCTGCCCGCTCAGCAATATCTTCACGTATCCCAGCACAGGCACCGATCCGATGACATATCCTATCACTGAACTCTGGTTGACTGGATAGTTTGCCACCTGCAGGTCGAAGTACGGGTTATTGTCGCCCTTTGTTAGGAGATAGTAGTTATTCCCATCACGCACCGCGGCCACGAGCCTGTGTATTATGTCAGACTTGGGATAACTGTCATTGGGGGCAGTGGCATACACTATTATGGGGTTGCTGTAGTTCTCGTTGATCGTAACATTTGCTATCTTTATCGACTCAGTGACTATCACGTTGCTCACGGTGCCGTTTGCCGCGTATAGCTTCTCAACCGAGTAGAAATACTTTATAGGAGCTCCCTCCTGTGACGTCTGGTTCACTTCGCATCGTGAGAAGTAGCTGTACACTCCCCTATAGCTGTAGTATGCGATGCACCTGAAGTCATACAGGCCCACCTCGTAGCTTCCATTGCGAACTACGAACGGTGTGAACGGATTGGTATTGAAAGCTGCCAAAGAAGACGGGTTGTTGCTGTAGTATGGCAGGTATACCAGCCATTCCCTGCTTATGTTGTAGAAGCTTGAGAGGCCTGACCCTGTCATGTTGACCACAGGCACATGGTGTGACGACAGGAACTCCTGCATGTTTGTTATTCCATGCAGCACCACAAGGTCGCCCCTATGCAGGTTGGGGAGCATGCTGCAGCTCGCCACCACATTGAGCGGGCTTGACGTCTCAAGCACAAAACTCACTATCACCCACGCCACAAGCACGGCCACCAACGCTATGCCAACCTCATATATGCTCTTCTTGGCACCTTCCTCCTTGACGCTGGTCCTAAACTCAACCGCCAGGGTAACCACTATCAGTGCTACTGCCACCATCCCTATCAGCGCATTGTTGTAGGCTGCGTATGCCAGTATGGTGAGCGCAAGCAGTGCGTATAGGACCCACAGCGGGGAAAACTTCATGGCTGCCTTCCCTTCAGGCTTTTCCTTAATCTGCTTCCTAGGCAATCACACCACTCATCCTTTCTTTATTATGTTGGCAACGTCCACGCCATAGGCTTTTGACTCTCCTTCAGTCTTCACAACGCCTATGGCAGCGTCAGAGTTAACTATCAGCGAGTCATTATGGCTTATCACTATGAACTGCGCCTCCTTAGACATCTCCTTTATCAGCATCGAGAGCTTCTTCGCGTTCTCCTTGTCCAGGGCTGCATCCACTTCGTCGAATATGTAGAACGCCGACTTCTTGCCCATGTGTATGGCGAAGAGGAGCATGAGCGATATTATCGCCCTCTCCCCTCCTGACATGGACATGAACTGTGTATCCGACTTGCCGTTGTTTATCTTTATGAATATGCCGCTGTTCAAGGGATCCTTGTCATCCTCAAGGACTATCGAGGCCTTGCCTGGGAAGACGTAGTTGTAGAGCCTCATGAATCCCTTGTTCACTTCATTGAGCATGTCCATGAATGTCTGGAGCTTCTTCGAATCAATCTCCTCTATCATCCTAAGCACGGCCTCCTTCTCTGTCTGCAGCGTCGATACCTTGAGGGATGCCTCCTCCACAAGCTTCTTATTTGCCTCATACGTCTCCGGCGCTTTCTGGTTCACATTTCCAAGCGCCTCTATCTTGCCTTTAAGCACGCCTATCTCCGCATTCATCTCCTCGAGCCTGCCCTTCACCGCCTCCACGCTCTCGTCATATGCCTTGAGCTCTGCTGTTATGTCGTTAAGGGTGGTCTCCACTCCCTGCCGCCTTATCCGTATCTCCGTTATCTGCCTCTCTATCGATGTTATCTCAGCATCAAGCCTTCCGTACTCTCCAGAAAGCTTGCCAACATCCTCCGTTATCGCCTGTATCCTTGCTATGACCTTCTTGGTTGATTCGGACTTGCTGGCTGCATCACGCTCGATCTCTCCCTTGGACTTGAGTACCACTTCCTTCCTAAGCTCCTTTGACTTTAGCTGTTCGCCAACGTCCTTTAGCTGCGCCTTCTTAGTCTCTACGGACTTTGACAATACGCCGCACTTCTGCTGAAGCATTCCCATCTCCGTGTTGAGGCTTCCCCTCTTCACCCTGCAGTCCTGCGCCTCGTTCCTCATCGCCTCTATGCGTGCCTTCTCCTCCTTCATCTTCTTCGAGTTTGCGCTGCCCCTGGTGGCCTCGGTAAGCTTGTCGTATGCTGCCTTCCTTGCGTCCTTGTTCCTGTTAAGGGCCGATGCGACCTCCAGCTTCTCCCTGTCCTTCTGTTCAACCTCCTTAGACAGTCTGGACACTTCGGCATCGAATCCCGCCAGCTGGTCCTTCAATGAAGCCATCTTCCTGTCAGTGTCTATTAGCTCGTTAGATGCCAGGCCGAGGTCTGCGGAGAGCTGCTGCATCTGCATGTTTACGAGTGCGTATTCCTTGCTCTCTGCCTGAAGTGCGGAATCTGTTGAGTGGTAGAGCTTCTTCGCCTTCTCGTTCTCGTCTGTCACTGCCTTGAGCCTGCTTTCCACTGCTGCGAGTGAGACCCTGGCTTTCTGCGATCCTCCCGATATTATGCCTGATCCCTCTATGAGCTCCCCGTCGATGGTGACGTACCTGTGCTTCCCGATGCCGAACCTTTTAGCGTCATTTGGGTCGTTTATGAGGTACGTGTTTCCGAATATGTAGCTAAATACCCTGGCGAATTTCTTGTCATAATTTATGAAATCCAGCAGCGGCCTCATCCCATCAGCCCTCACAGAGCTAACTGGTGGGGAGCTAACCTCAGCCATCGGTATGAAGGTGGCCCTACCCAGGCCGTTCTTCTTGAGGAAGTTTATGAAGACGCTGGCAGACTTTATGGAGTCCACCACGTAGTAATCGAACCTGTTGGTTGCGGCCGTCTCTATGGCTGTGGCATAAGTGCCTTCATATGTGCAAAGCCCAGCCGCTTTCCCGTAAAATCCGTCAGACTGGCTGAACTTCTCCGACAGCCTGGTCGCAAGCGACCCGTCCCTTGATTGCGAGTACATCCATTGCTGCTTTTTGAGTTCCAGTATCTCTTCATCAGTCCTGTCACAGGTACGG
Source organism: Microcaldota archaeon (assembly GCA_021848065.1). Lineage (GTDB taxonomy): Archaea > Micrarchaeota > Micrarchaeia > Micrarchaeales > CABMGC01 > JAJZNA01. Next base: position 33,080 of record JAJZNA010000025.1, on the reverse strand, counting down.
GACAGCTCGGCGCGCTGTTCATCAAGCTCGCCTATGCGTGCCTCCGATTTCTTCGACCTGGCCTTGGCATCAGTGACTGCATTCGAGGACTTCTCCTTTCTGCTTGCAATATCATTCCTCCTCTGCATCAGCTCTGTTCCCTGCTTCTCCGTGTCCGCCTTTCTTGACTGCACTATCGAAATGTCAGCCTGGAGCTTTGATATGTAGTTCTGAAGCTCCACAAGCTTATTCTCATCGCCCTGTATTAGGGCCTCAAGGGCATTGACCTCTGCCTCGAAGTCTACGTCATCAGGCACCTCTACCGCCTTTCCTATCTCTGCATCAAGCCGTGATATTGTCTTGTCAAGCTCCAGCACGCGTGCACCATCCTCCTTTATCCTCTCTGTAGCTTCTTTCAGCTCCGCGTTGGACTGTGTTATCGTGTAGTTCAGCTCGTCAAGTGACTTTGCAAGGTTTGGTATCTCCACCTCAAGCCTGGCAAGCTCGTTGTTGAGGTTTTCCAGCCTTGCGCGTATCTCCCCGGACGTAGAGTTCATCTTGCTGAACTCTGCCTGCAGCTGCTGCACCTCTGCGTTCAGCTGGTCCCGCCTTGACCCTATCTCAACCTTCTTAGCGGAGAGCTCCATCTTCCTAGCATCAAGTATTGACATATCCTTTGTGGACTGCTCAAATGAGGCCTTTAGCCCCGCCTGACGCACCTTGAGCACGCTGTAAGTGAGCAGCCTCACCCTCTTGCCCATCTGCAGCCATGCCTCTGCGGCCTCTTTCTCCTTCTCGAGCTCCTTGAGGAATCCCTGCCTCTCGCTAAGCATCACGTTTGCCTCGCTTATCCTCTGGTCCACCTTCTCCAGTTCACGCATGGCCTCGGTCTTCTTGTACTCAAATTCCTTTATCCCTGCCGCCACGTCTATCAGCTCCCTCCTCTGCTTGGAATTTAGCTTTGAGAGCCCGTCTATCTCGCCCTGCGCTATGGTGGTGGTGTCGTCCACCCTCACGCTGTTCTTCGAGAAGAACTCTATGACTTCCCTCCTGGTCATTGTCTTTCCGTTGAGCTTGTAGAGCGTCTTAGAATCCGACCTTACTGTCTTAGTGACTGTTATTGGTTCGTCCCCTCCATCGAACTCAAGCTTTATGTGCGCCTTGGCGAACTCTCCCTGCTTTGGCTTGACCGTGTTGTTTATCAGCTGCCCCAGCGAGGTGACCCTTAGCTGCTGCGGGGAAGGTTCCCCCAGTGCCACCGATAGTGCGTCGAATATGACGCTCTTGCCGCTGCCGTTGGGCCCCACTATGCATGTGAATCCTTTGGACAATAGGAGCTCGGCGTGCCTGAAAGACTTGAATTTGTCAAGAGTAATAGACTTTAGGTACAACATCAGTCCGCCCCGGCCCCTCTATAGGTTAGACTATATTAACCTATTAAAATCTTTGCTGTCAGGAAAACAGAGGTCAAGCCTTTCGCCCTGCCACGCTCAAGTTGCATCTTCGTCAGGCTTTTTGGCCATATGCAGGGTTATAACGGCGTTTATATGGCTCGATGTTGCTATCCCAAGCAGCCTCTTCCCCTTCACTACTGCAGCCACCCTGTAGGGGTTGGTCTCTATTTTTGCTATAGCATCGACAAGGTCCAGGTCTGGGCCTATATTGGGGATGGGTATGAGCATGTCCGCCACCGTGCGGGCACTCTTCGCACCCTGTCTGTTGAATATATCCACCAGCGCGTAGGTGCCGTCAGGCTTCTTCGCAACCATTATGTGCTCCTTCCTTGACCTTACAAGCCCATAGAGCCTCCCTATGCTCATCCTGTAACTCACCATCGCGTACTTCCTGCTTATAACGTCGGTTATCTTCATGCCGCGCGTCTCGTGCCTTAGCACGGCGTTGGCCTTCTCCGCGGTTATGCCCTGGTATAGGAAGAAGACTATTAGCAGGTTCCATATCACTATCCACTCCTTGTACGCAAGGTCATACGTGCTCGGGATTACAAGGAACGCCACGGTGCCTATTATTATAAGCGCAACGCAGTACTTGCTTACTTTTAGCGTATTCATGGTGGCCCGGTATGCTCCCTGCCTCTTCTCCAGATAGCTCCTAAGCACCCTACCCCCGTCCATTGGGAATGCAGGCAGTATGTTGAATACCCCAAGCAGTATGTTTATCAGGAACAGGTACTGCACTATGAACGTGATTATCCCTGGCGGGGTGAATATTACCATAACTCCAAAAAGGCCCCCTAGGAAGAGGCTCATTATCGGCCCGGCAATCGATATGCGGAATTCTACATCCGGAGCAATCTTCGTCTCTTCTATTATAGACGCGCCTCCTATGGGCATGAGTATTATCCTGCTTACATTTATTCCGTTCCTGATCGATGTTACCGAGTGTGAAAGCTCGTGTATCAGCACGCATATGAATAGGAGCACCCATACCAGCCCGAACAGGGGCGATATGTAGAAGAAGAAGAGTATTAGGAGTATGAACATCCAGTGAAGCTCTATCCCTATTCCGAATATCTTGCCTATGGAAACTGTGCCATTTGCCATCAAAATTCCTCAAGACCCAATTAGATATCTTCGACCAGAACATATAAAGGCTATGCGGCAGCCATTATCCATGCGCATCATGTGATAATTTGCCAATCTCATTCATAAACGGGGTGCCTGCCCTTCTGGTGGAAGGCGAACGTGTAGTGGTTGCCGGAGACCTCCACATAGGCATCGAAGCGAAGTTTGAGGAGTCCAAGATATCCTTTCCAAGGGCCACTGCAAAGATGGCGCAGGAGTTGGTCTCCATATGCAAGGCAAACCGCTCGAAGTCCCTGGTGCTTTTAGGGGATGTGAAGGACAGCATAGGCCATGTCACCTTAGCCGAGAAGTCGCTCATACGCGAATTCTTCAGCGCCCTCGAAGGCTTCGAGGTGAGGATAGCGCGCGGAAACCACGACGCATACCTGGACACTATGCTTGCGGAGATGGGTTTCGATGTCGAGGTCAGCAAGGAGGTGCTACTGGAAGATGTCGCCTTGATGCATGGCAATGCCATGCCCTCTGCAGATGCGGTTAAAAAGGGATACATAGCATGCGGCCATGGCCACATAGCCGCTTCTGTCAATGGCACTGACAGCAAGGCCTGGCTTGTTGCCGAGGTGGGCGAAGGCATGCACAGGCACTACAAGGAATATAATGGCGCAATACGGCTTGTGAACGCGCCAGCTTTCAACAGATTGATAATAGGCAGCCGTGTCGGCTACGGCACCGAAGAGCACATACCCATGCTGAACAACGAGCTATTCGATTTTGCACATGCAAGCTTTTACGACCTTTATGGAAACAGGATAAGCGACAGGCATAGGCCGTGATCTGTGCATCTGCGACGGTACACCTGAAAATGCACTGCGGGGACTAATATATGGCCTTAGCAATTTAAAATATGTGCATAGCACTCCCCATATAATCCCGGCGCGGAAATTTGCAGTGAAGATTATTAACTGCGCACGGTTTACTACTCCTCGTGGGGATAAAATGGCTACGGAAGAACAAGTAGATGCTGCGATAGGGTATTTGAAAGGCCACGGTGTGAAATGGGTAGACCTGCAGTTCACCGATCTTTTCGGTAGCCTTCAGCACATAACTATTCCGGCAAACCCGTTCGACAAGGCGTCGTTCAGCGAGGGATTCGGAAAGCTGGACGGAAGCAGCATAAGGGGATTCACGGAGATATACGAGAGCGATATGGTCCTGGTGCCAATACCCGATACCGTCCGCCTAATACCCTGGTCAAACGGCGTTGCGAGGATGCTTGCAGAGGTTCACCGCGGCGCCAGTGAGGGCAGGTTCGAAAGGGACCCAAGGTGCATTGCAGAGAGTGCGGAAAAGCACCAGAAGGAACTGGGATACAGCAGCTATTTTGGCCCTGAACCTGAGTTTTTCATATTCGATTCTGTCAGCATGGACATGGCCATGCCAAGCTCTGGGATAGGATACAAGATACACGCCAGGGAAGCGCCATGGGAAGGCAATGGCGGATACATAATAAGGCACAAGGAAGGCTACTATCCTGCCGAGCCAGTAGACCAGCTTGGCGACATAAGGTCCGAGATAATAAACACTCTTGTGGACAGCTTTGGATTCGAGATAGAGGCTGCGCACCACGAGGTAGCAACTGCTGGCCAGTGCGAGATAAATTTCAAGTACTCCACATTGGTCAAGACTGCGGACAACCTTCAGACACTCAAATACGTGGTAAAGAACGTCGCGAGGAGGAACGCCACGGTAGCCACGTTCATGCCAAAGCCCATGTACGGGGACAATGGCACCGGGATGCACACCCACTTCAGCCTCTGGTCCCTAGATGGGAAGAACGCCATGTATGACAAGGGGGATGCATACGCGGAGCTTAGCGACACGGGTAGGTATGCCATAGGTGGCATCCTTGAGCATGCCCGCGCACTTTCTGCCATAGTGTCACCCACAGTGAACAGCTACCGCAGGCTGATACCCGGATTCGAGGCGCCTGTATACCTTGCATGGAGCAAGTCGAACAGGAGTGCGGTGGTCAGGGTGCCTACATATTTCAAGGGATCCGAGAAGGCAAAGCGCCTGGAGTACAGGGCTCCGGACCCTACTGCAAATCCTTATCTTGCATTCTCTGCGATATTGATGGCTGCCCTGGATGGAGTTAAGAAGAAATCCGATCCTGGAGATCCTGTCATTTCACAGAACATATGGCACATGGGCAAGGAGGAGCGCACGAAGCTAGGTGTACGTGAGATACCAAGGAGCCTGAGCGATGCCCTGGATGAGCTTGAGTCCGATAACGCCTTCCTAAAGCCTGTTTTCGGAAACGAGGTCCTTGAAACCTATCTGGACCTGAAGCGAAAGGAGTGCATGGAAATGGCCTCCTTCCCCCACCCTGCCGAGATCTATCGGTATCTGGACGGATGACCTCGTACGTGTCACGTACGCAGGAATGGGGCTAGTACCTGACTCTTAATATGCAAGCGTGTTATTTGCCGGTTGTCGTGTTTGTAGCTGCCTTATAAATCTCTGCACACACCCTGTATAAGGGTCAGAGAAAGAGGAACCTTTGCGCTATAAGCTGCATTGCATTGTTAACCCAGCTACTTAAGAGACATGTTTTCTATCACTAAGTATGGGGATGACAAATGCCTTGCTTTAGGCACTATATCCTGGCCGTACCCAATGCCCTCTTCACATCCCTTTCCAGCTGCCCTATGTTCTGGTACACTATGCCATTTATGCCAAGCCTCTTAGCAGCATCTATGTTCTCCTTCTTGTCATCTATAAAAAGTATCTCGCCTGGCTTCACCCCAAGTTTCTTGATCATGTATCTGTACACCTTGAGATGGGGCTTTATGTCGCCGATTTTGTAAGATAAGAATTCGTGCTTGAAGACCTTCCCGTCAACAACAACGTTCAAGACTGCCGTATGCCTTGATTTGTTCACATTGCTAAGCACTGCGATATCATATCTCTCCGAGAGCTTCCTTGCAAGCCTCTCAACCGGCCTGTTCGGCTTTGCTATGTTGGGAAAGAACTTGTCATATCCTATCTCAGATTTCGGTATTCCAATGGCATGCGACATTTTCTCCTCTAGCTGCGAAGTTGTTATCTTTCCCGCGTCAACCTGTTCGGAGTACTTTGATATTGCCTTGAAGAACGCATCACTGTCTATATCATGCTTCCTTGAAAGGTATTTGTAATACATCCTGTCGTCGTATTTTATCAGCACTCCGCCTATGTCGAATACAATGATCTTTATCATATAATCACGTCTCCTTGAACTCAAGCCCATAATCCTCCTTGAGCCGTTTCTGGCTCACTTGCGAAGGCGACATGTCCACTGAGGACTCAAACTTCTTGCTCTTGGGGAATAGTATGAAGTCGCGTATGTTCTGGGATCCTGCGAGCATTGCAGTTATCCTGTCCAGCCCAAGCCCCATGCCCCCTTCAACAGGCGTGCCGTACGATAATGCCTCGATGAAGAAGCCGAAATTCCTGTCTATGGCTTCGTCGTCCATCCCGAACATCCTCATTATCTTCCTCTGCAGCTTGGGATCGTTTATCCTTATCGCGCCGCTGCCAAGTTCCTCGCCATTGAGGACCAGGTCGTACTGCCTTCCCCTGACCTTCTCCGGTGCCGTGTCTAGGAAACCTATGGTGGATTCCGTTGGCGCAGTGAAAGGGTTGTGCGCCGGCATCGCCTTTCCAGTCACCTCGTTCACCTCGAAAAGAGGGAATTCATCAACCCATAGGAATGCATACTTCGAATCATAAATCCCCACCTTGTCCCCTATCGCTTTCCTAAGCCTTCCCATTGCGTCAAGAAGGATCCTCTCCGAAAGGTCTGCGCCCATTATGATAATGTCCCCTTCCTTGGCTCCGAGCCTGGATCTAATGCGCTCTTCGCATGTACCTAGCGATTCTGCTATGCTCTCCGGCTCAGAATGTATCCTCCCTCCCTTCACATACAGCCATGTTAGCCCCCTCAGGCCGAAGAGCTTTGCAAGGTCTATCATCTTGAGCATGAAATTCTTGTCAAGCCTTCCTTTAGCCCCGTCAAAATCGGCGCCAAAGGCTATTGCCTTGACGTATCCCCTGGACTCTATTATTCTTTTCAGTATATTGTACTGTATCCCTCCGAGCTCCCCAGTTATATCTACTATCTTGTTTGCGAAGCGCATGTCCGGCTTGTCGCTTCCATAGTCCCTCACCGCATCTGCATGTGTCATGTGCTGGAACGGGGTCTTTAGTTCTATCCCTACGGCCTCCTTGAATATGCGTTCGAACAGTTTCTCCACAGTCCCCTGTATGTATTTTTCGTCCTTGAAAGATACTTCAAGATCTATCTGCGTGTGTTCGAGCTGTCTGTCCTCTCTAGGATCCTCATCCCTGAAGCACCTTGCTATCTGGAAGTACTTGTCTATGCCTGACACCATCAGTATCTGCTTGTATATCTGGGGCGACTGGGCAAGCGCATAAAACTTCCCCTTCTCTATCCTTGAAGGCACAAGCAGCGTGCGCGATCCTGTCTCGTAATTATCCTTGACTAGGGCCGGGGTCTCAAGATCCAAGAATCCCCTCTCCCAGAAGTACTTCCTTGCAGCTTTGGTGATCCTGTCCCTGAGCAGCACATTGGCTATCATCGGCCTTCTGCGCAGGTCAAGGTAGCGATATCTTAGCCTAAGCTCCTCATTAGCCAGAAACTTCTCCTTCTCCTCTATCAGCTCGAAAGGGGGCACCAGCGACTGGCTCATCACCTCCATGGATTTTACGTACAGTTCCACCTTTCCTGTAGGGTTGGTGGCATCTTCAGTATCGGGCTCCCTCTTTTCAACTGTTCCTGTGGCTGATATCACAAACTCCTTTCCAAGCCTATCCGCCTCCTCTTTAATCGATTTTTCAAAAACGAGCTGGGTCGATCCATGTATGTCTGCCAGGTCTATGAACAGCTTTCCTCCGTGATCACGTATGTACCTGCACCAGCCATGCATTGTAACTTCCTTTCCTATGTGACCCTCGTTTATGCTGCCGCAGTCAAATTCATCCATTAGAAATCAGATAAAACTGATTACCTAACTATTTAAGCTTTGTCTCCAGCACCTTGCTAAGCCTTTCGGATACATATCTGGGGCTTACCTTATACTTCTTTAGGATCAGGCCTACTATGAAGTTGAATGCCTTGTGGTTTGTGGAATACTCCGCGACGAGGTCCTTTCTCGATTCCACAACCTCCATTATTGCCTTGTCTATCTCCTCAGCACTTACGGCACCTGCGGACATCTCCACATCATTTCCTGCCTTAAGCGCCTTTATCGCATCATCACTAAGGAGCATCCCTCGCCCCATATACTCGAGCATCCTGTCAAAGTTCTTCTCATCTATGTCCATGGCGTCTGTCCTCCTAAGCATGGATATGGCATTTATTGCCGTGCCTATCTTGCCATTGCCGGCTCCGTGGCGAAGCAGCCTAAGGGCGTTCCTGTCGAACATGACAAGCTCCTTAACCGTTTCGGCATTTGTACCGTACTGTGCCGAATACCTTTCTGCAATCTCGCTTGCTATTGGGGTCTCATCAGTGCGGATGGTATTTGCAGGGTACATCACCAGATCCGGGTCATAGATAAATCCGTATTCCTCATCACTCTCTTTCTCTCTCGATGATACTGTGGACATGGCCTCAGCGCTGTACGATCTAGTTTCGGTTTTGACCTTGCCACCAGCCGCGATTATCTCACCCTGCCTCTTGCACTCATACCTTTCGGCGTCTATAAGGTTCTTTATTCCGGTAACGTTCTTTATCTCAACGCGCTCCCCATCAAGTGAGATGTTTAAGTCTATCTTCATCTCCCTGTCTATGTCCACCCCCACATAGTAAAGTATGCTTCTCAGCTCACTGACGAATCCCCTGAGCTCTTCCTCGCTCCCTATGTCCGGTTCTGTCACAATCTCGTTCAGCGGCACACCTGATCTGTTGAAGTCCAGTAGTGAGTACTCATCCTCGCGCACCACCTTTGCAGGATCCTCCTCAAGCTGCACCCTCCTTATCCTGACTTTCTTGCCACCTACCCTGACGTACCCTCCTCTTCCAACGGCGCCATCAAGCTGGGTTATCTGGTATGATTTCGGCAGGTCTGGATAGAAGTACACCTTCCTTATGAAATATGCATTGTCTATGATGTCGCAATGAAGCGCTCTTGCTATTGCAACTGAGATCTTCAGCGCCTCCGCGTTTAGCATGGGTTTTGCACCAGGCATGCCAAGGCATATTGGGCACACTGCAGTGTTAGGCTCCTCCGCAATGGGGCTGCAGCTGCAGAAAAGCTTTGACTTTGTCGGCAGCGCTACGTGTACCTCCAAACCTATTTTCATAAAGAACCAACGTTGTATTTGAACCTGTACTCAAAATCCTCTTCCCATGCTCCTGCAAAATCCATGAGCGCATAGTCATTGAAGTGGGAAGTTATCAGCTGCGCGCCCATGGGGAAATCCCCAGAGTAATCATAAGGGAACGAGATGTGTGGGAATCCTGCCAGGTTTGGCGGTACCGTTATGGAATCCATGCTGTACGCCTTTACAGGGTCTAGCCCTGCGGCCTCTTCCACTTTCGGTGGCATTATCGGCATCGTCGGCGATATTATGAACCCTTCTGACAGCACATTGCCCATGGCCTCGATAAGCATGCGTCTGAGCCTGAGGGCTTTCTCGTAATACTTGGACTTGACGCTTGCACTCCTAACGAAAGTTCCAAGGATCACTCTTCTCTTTGCCTCAGTCCCTAAACTCGACCTGGCCTCTGTAAAGAACTCGTTGTATCCTTGCGAGAAGTCCTCAGTCTTCTTTCCATACTTGAAGCCGGTGTACTTGGCAAGGTTGGTGGATGCTTCTGCAGTGGATATTATGTAATATGCAGGTATGGCCTTCTCTATGAAAGGTATTGACCTGTGCACTACTTCATATCCCCTGCTCTCAAGCTTCGATGTGAACCTGTCAAATGCGCTTAGTACTGCCTGGTCAATGTTCTGCATTAGCTGATCTACGATTATGAGCTTTGTCCTCTTGTCTGCGTTCACTTCCCGGTCTATGCAGGTGGTGTCATACCTGTCACTTCCTTTAATCACATCGAAAACATGCCTTATGTCAGCAGAGCGCCTTGCCATTATCCCTATCTTGTCAAGGGAGTTTGCATAGTCTATCAGCCCATACCTTGATACAAGCCCGTATGTGGGCGTGAATCCGACAACTCCGCAGAACGCAGCAGGGCATGAAATGGACCCCCCTGTCGACTCTGCGATAGCTACATGATATTTCATCACAGCAGTTGCAGCTGCTGCACCTGCACTAGATCCTCCTGTCACATACTCCGGGTTTATCGGATTCAGCGGATGCTCCGCGCAGTTTATGCCAAACGTGCCAAATCCGAACTCGTCCATCTTTGTCTTTCCTATGAATGAAAATCCCCTGCCACGCATCCTCTCCACGGCAGTCGCGTCAAACGGTGGAACGTATCCTTCAAGTATCTCTGCCGATGCACTTGACTCCACTCCATCTACGCATATGTTGTCCTTCACGCTGAATTGGAAACCATGTTCCATGCTTTGGGGCATTCTGCTGAATATGTGGAACTTCTGGTTCATGTCCGAAAGCTCCTTCAGCGTGCGCTCGTAGTAACCATCAGGCTTCTCCTTCTCTTCAAATTCATCAATGCTGCTTCTCATATCTTCGGCCCTACCATGTAGAATCTGTATGTCTTTGAGTTCTTCAGCAGCCTGTCAGATTCCCGGAACACATCCGTCCTGTCTTCCCTTGTGCGCGCAGGCATCTCCACTGGCTGGTACGCGGGGGAGTAGCCGTCGCAGTCAACACTCTCTATGGTGTCGAAATATGTGATCACCTTGTCAATATCTGCCTTGATCCTGTCCCTCTCGCTTCCCGAAAGCCTTAGCCTGCATATCCTAAGCATCCTGTCAAACGCCGCGTCATCCATGTTATTCCACCTGTACCGGACAAATAGCAAAATTAAGAGGTAATGAAGCTTTATAAAGTTGGTCTGTAAAATATCAGTTTGTGCCCAGGTAGCAAAATCCGGTATTGCGCCGGTCTTGAATTTGATTTATTCAAGAGCTGATACAAGATGATGCACACAAGCAAACCGGTCCCTTCGGGGATTATGGGTTCAAATCCCATCCTGGGCGAATTTCTCATTTTTCATTCCGATGCGGGATCAAATTGAAGTTAGGGCCGTATGGAGCATCGCCAGATTTGACCTTCAGGAAGAATCAACCCCCATCGCAGGGCCAGCAGCCTGGTTTCTCCCCAACATGCAGTTTTGCATTAAACGGCTAAAGCTCTAGCCTCCCCAAATGATCTTGATAAGTGCACCTGGCAACTGCCCTGCCAAGATCCAAGCCAACACCTTTCACGCTACTTGATGCCTTCAAGGATCATGCTAAGGATCGCCATGCGCACCGGAACTCCGTAAGATGCCTGCTTGAAGTAAACAGAATTCTTCATGTTGTCTATGTCCCTGGATATCTCCTCGGTCCTGGGAAGCGGGCTCATTATTATGGGGTCTCCGTCAGCCTTTTCAAGGAAGTCCCTGTTCACTACATAGTATTTGGCAAATCTGTGGTACTCATCAATGTCTGTGAAGCGCTCCTTCTGCACGCGTGGTATGTAAACGACCTCGCACCTTCCTGCCTCATCAAGCGAGTCAGACCTGGATACCTCCACATGATATCTCGATTTTATGTCTTCAACCATCCCTTCAGGCATCTGCAGGGCGTCGGGCGCTATCAGCGTAAGGTTGTTTCCGAACATCGCAAGTGCGTATGCCAGTGAATGTATTGTCCTTCCGTTCTTGAGGTCTCCAACAAGCGCTATGTCAAGCCCTCCAAGCCTCTTCTTCTCCATTCTTATAGTAAATAGGTCAATAAGCGCCTGAGTCGGGTGCTCTCCTATGCCGTCACCCGCGTTTATCACGGGCACGCTAGCATTCTCCACCGCCTCGGCCATAGCGCCCGCCTTTGGGTGCCTTATGACTATGATATCTGCATAGGATGACACTATTTTTACTGTGTCGGCAAGCGTCTCTCCCTTGGCACTGGATGATGTGCTTGCGTCCGCAAAGCCTATGGCGCCTCCCCCAAGCCTCTGCATGGCGCTCTCAAAGCTGAGCCTTGTCCTGGTGCTAGGCTCGAAGAAGAGAGTTGCCATTATCTTGCTCTGGAGGTCAAGCCTGCGCTCGTGCCTCTCCAGGGAGTGAAGCATGGCCTCTGACTTATCAAGCATGTCCTCTATGTGCGCCTTGCTAAAATCCTTTATAGAAATTAGATTCTTTCCTGAAAACCAGCCTGCCCTGCCTTCATTCGAAGGCGTTCGCGTATCAGGGTTGCCTGCCATGGATATCTTATATAATACTAGGGATATGGTATATAACTTTTATCATAATCCCATATCACACGCGGCGATTCCACCCGTGGTTATCCCGTTGCAAATGCTGATTTCATGAAGATTGCCATATATGGTGAAGCCGGTTCGTACACTGAGCAGGCAGCATACAACGCATTCGCCGGAATGGTTCCCGTGCACTGCAAATACATCTCCGAGGTATTCAAGGCGGTGGGGAAGCGGGCCGATCTTGGGATAGTGCCAATAGAAAATTCGATCGAGGGCGTGGTAACTGCCACATACGACAATCTTATCGGGCTAAGGCTAAACATAATGCAAGAGATAACAATGCGCATAGACCATTGCCTCATATCCAATCCGGGCACCAAACTGCCAGAGGTAAAGCGCGTCTACTCGCATCCTCAGGCTCTGGGCCAGTGCAGGGAGTACCTTGAGCGTCACGGCCTCGGATCTATACCCTACTATGACACCGCAGGCAGCGTAATGATGCTGAAGGAGACTGGCATGCCTGATGCAGCTGCCATAGCCTCCCCATATGCTGCAAGACTATACCATATGAAAATACTTGCACGATCCATATCCACCAACAAGAAGAACTACACCCGATTCCTGGTCGTATCGAAGACGGCAGCGGCTCGCGGAGAAAAGACCTCGGTAGTATTCGCGGCCCGACCTATTGCCGGTGCACTGTTCAATGCCCTAGGGGCATTTGCATCTAACGGCATCGACCTCACTTTCATACAGTCCAGGCCAGTGGTGGGCCATCCCTGGTCGTACAATTTCTACGTGGATTTCAAAGGAGACAAAGGCGATCCTAAAGTGGTCATGGCATTATCCGAACTGCGCAAGCGCGCAAAGTTTGTCAAGGTCCTGGGTTCCTATAAAAAGTCTGAAGTATGACTGATTCGCTGCGTCACAAAGCCAAAGGGCCATGGTGGCATAGGCCACCATTATCCTTTAGCCATATGAGTAGATTACATAAACCGACTGCGTAAGGGTCTCGGTGCCTGTATAGAAGAGCGGGTTCTGGTATGCAGCTCCAGAGGTGAATGCCACGTTGGGGTATATGTACGGCTGCGCAGCAGTGATGTTTAATATTGTGAGCGTCTTGTTAGGCGCAAGGGCCGCCGCCTGCTCGCTTGCATTAAGCATGGCTGACTGCAATGCCTGCTTTCTAAGCGTAGCCTCCTGCTGCCCAGTGAGCCTTGAACTTACCCTGCTTATGTAAACATTCTTTATCTGTGAGAGGTCCCCTATCGCCGGGCTCACATTGGACATGTCCGGCAGTGCCACCGATACCATCTCCGTTGCCACGTATGTCTGGTTGTACCTTAGCAGCGTGTAAGACTGTGTTGTTACCTTGCTTAGATTGCCTGACACATACTTGGAAATGGAATTATTGAACTCGGAAAGCGTAAGGGACAGGTTGGAGGATGCTATTGCAGTAGTGGCGCCGCTGCCGTTCATTATCACGTAAAGCGTTGCCATCTGCGGCGTTCCATACGCCGACCCAGTAGCTGATACCGATATGTATGACTTCCCTCTTCCACCTCCAAGCCCATTTGGATAAAGAACACCAAGTGCAAGCACGGATGCTATTACCAGTATGGCAAACGCCGCAATAAGGAACGAAAGGGTCTCATTTCTCACACAACCACCAATCACTTTTAATGTTACATCGAAATGTATTAAAATGCTATTTTGCCTTCTATTCCCCTTCCATCAGCCTCTCCCAGCTGGTGCATGCGTATTAATCTTGCCTATGTATGAACTATCATGTTCGGCCTGCCTCGCGAAAGGGCATCGTACCATTACGGCAGCGACAGCTACAGGCACATCGACCGCATGCTCGACACCTCCCGTAGGATGCACATCGTCTCGCCATATCTGGACCGGTATTATGCCGAGAGGATTTTCAGAAACGCTTCAAGATCCGAGTTCTACATAATATCGTCATCCATGGACGAGGGGGCCAGGCATGTACTAAGGCGCAGAGGGTCCCTACCCACACTTGCAGTGTATGGCCTGTTCTCTGCAGCACTCCTTTACGCATTCATCGCACTTGGAATCTATGGATACGCCCTGCTCGCCCCAGCAATACCTTTAGTCATAGGCATGGCGAAGTACCGGTCATCCTCATCCAGGTCAAGGCGCATACACCTCAAGGTGCCAGACCGATTTGTGCATGCAAAGATGTATGTGTCAGAAAGACAGGCCGTCATGGGATCTGCAAACCTTACCTACAAGGGCATGCACAGCAACGTGGAGGCCATAGAAGTAACCGAAGAGCAGGATAAGGTGGATAAGCTGCTGGACCAATTCTGGGAGATGTGGGATAAATATTAGGCCATTGCCTCAAGGACTGTGCCGGAGGCGAATATCTTGGGTCCCCGGTCCCTTATCAGGAAGAACTTGTCTCCCTTGAGTATCGATATCGGCTTCTCGAACGAGAGCTCGCACTCTCCTGTGCCTAGCTTCACCACTTTCACAACCACGTGCGTAAAGTTCGATACGAAAATGTAGCGTGACTGCTCTGCAACATTCTCGTGTGCCAGCGCGCTTACCTTCAGGCTAGCCTTTGCGGATCTCGCCTTTGCCGCCTGTGTGGACAGAAGCAGATCCCCTTTCTCCATGTCGTCAGGTTCAGCTCCCTTGAGTGCCAGGCCCACTCGTGTGCCTATTCCTGCCTCCTGTATATCCGTGTCCTGGCTCTGTATCGACTTTACCGACACCTGCTTTCCTGAAGTGCAGTAGAGCGTGTCATGCACTTTTACCTTCCCTGCCGTTACAATGCCAAGTGCTACCGTCCCTATGCCCTTGACTGGGAAGATGTGGTCCACATCAACGCGAACGCTGCCTGCATCGCCATTTATGGCGCGCGACGTTATTTTCTGCAGAAGCTCTTCCTTTGAAGAGATCTCATAGTCCTTCATGATCCCTCCTGCAAGTATGCCTGATACGTCGTTCTCGTCAGTGAGTATTACGTGCTTGTCTATCAGCGAAGCTGCGACTATCACCTCGCCGAACAGCTTGTCTATGCTGGCCGTGCTTATGACTATCTGCCCGGACAGAAGCATCGACTCTGCTATGGCGTAATGCTGCTTCACTTCATCGTTGCTTGGGTACAGCACTACGATAACTTTGTCGTCCAGTCTCCTGTTGTAGAACACAAGGCTCTCCTCAGACCCCTTCTTCCCTATAAACGACGCTATATTCTCGTTCAGCGGCACCGATACTATGTAATGCATCATAATCAACTCAGTCTTATCTCCATATCTCCGGAATAGCTGGCTTGCGGAGCCTTAATATAAACGCTTATCATGTAGCTATCCTTCCTGTCTGCTACCACCGGCAGTGAAGGCTCTACGCTCACCAGCTCGAACGGAGCGCTAACTTCAACGGACTTCAGTGTGTCGTTGAGGCTCATTATCTGGTAAAGCTGTATCTCCTTTCTGAACACCTGCGACTTCTGCATTGTCGCTACAATCTCGGAGTTCTCCAGCTCAACAGAGTTCTCTCCCCTGCGCAGTATGACTTTGTGCACATTCACTGCTATGTTCCCTGCCGAATCGTTTCCGAAGTCCACTGACATGGGTCCGTTGTATGCCATCGAAGGCGTCTTTATCCTTAGCTTGAAAGAGATCTTTGACTTATATTGCACATCCACCGGCAGTGAAGGCTCTACGCTCACCAGCTCGAACGGAGGCCCCAGCATTATCTTACTGATTCTTACGCTCGGCCCCTTCAGGCTATCCGGTAGCATATCGCTCCCCATCCTGTTCTGGAAGGGTATCACATACTCGAACGTCTCGCCAGAGGGCGTAAGGCCGCCGAGGCTGTGCGTGCCTCCAAGGAACTTTATGTTCACAGAAGTTATCGTGACTTCGCTACCCTTACCCTTCTTGCCTCCAAGGATACTGCTTAAAAATTTAGAGAACGTCAAGACACCCTGGCTTTTGAGAGAAACCGCCGCAGATAATTATATCTGTAATAACTTTTATATGTTTTTGCTGGGATATCACAACGGTAGGTATGTTATCAGAAGGCTCTATTGCTCCATCATTCAGCCTCGAAGGGTCTGATGGAAAGCCACACAGCATATCCGAATTCAAGGGAAGGTATCTTGTTCTATACTTCTATCCAAAGGACGACACCCCAGGCTGCACAATCGAGGCAAAAGGATTCAACTCGAAGACGAAGGAACTGGCTTCCCTGGGCGCGTCAGTTGTTGGAGTAAGCAAGGATGGATACGAGTCGCACTGCAAATTCGTACAAAAGTACGGGCTTAAATTCCTCCTCCTCTCAGACGCATCAGGGGAGACAATCAAGAAGTACGACGCGTATGGTAACCGCGGGGTGTTCGGCCCGGGGACGCTGAGGAAGACCTACATAATTGATGAAAAGGGCAGGATAGCTAAGATATTCCCAAAAGTGACTCCTCTGGGTCATGAGAAGGAAATAATAAAGTCCATTAAGGATCTGGAAGCTCAGGAAGATTAGCATGAAAGAATATTCTGAAGATAATGTAGACTACGAGACGCTTGGAGACAATGTCGTACCTTCAAGGTACGTCCTCAACTTCAAGCCCGACATGAAGACATTCAAGTACGATGGCACAGTGGAGATAGATGCCGACGTGAAAAAGCCTACGCGCAGCATACTGCTCAATGCCTCCGAGCTTGAGATAAACTCAGCTGCCGTATACCTAAACGGCCATGCGAACGGGGCAACTGTCAGATATTACAAGGAGAAGCAGCGTATAGGCCTGGAGCTGAAGGCACCCGTCAGCGGTAAGATCTCCATACGCATGGCATTCACCGGAATAAACAATGACCGTATGTACGGCTTCTACAGGAGCCGGTATGTGCATGGGAAGTCCGAGCGATTTCTCCTGACTACCCAGTTCGAGGCCGCAAATGCGAGGAATGCCTTCCCATGTTTCGACGAACCTGCCTTCAAGGCAACATTCGATATCACGCTGACGGTGGGCAAATCGATGGAGTGCGTCTCGAACATGCCTATCAGGAGCACCTCCGCCTTAGACGGAAAGACAAAGGCGGTGAGGTTCGAGGAGACGCCAAGGATGTCAACGTACCTTGTGTATTTGGGCGTAGGCAATTATGACAGCGTAGAGGCCATGTGCGGCAAGACCAAGGTACGTGTGCTCACCATTCCAGGACGCAAGCCGATGGCAAGGCTTCCGTTGGAATATGCAATCAAGCTGATAAAGTTCTATGAGGACTATTTTGGCATAGCCTATCCACTTCCAAAGGTGGACCTTATAAGCATCCCAGACTTCGCAGCAGGGGCCATGGAGAATTGGGGCGCAATAACCTTCAGGGAGACCGCACTTCTCGCAGACGAGAAAACGTCGCTTGCTGGGAAGCAGCGCGTAGCTGAAGTTATAGCCCACGAACTTGCGCATCAATGGTTCGGGGACCTTGTCACGATGCGCTGGTGGAACGACCTCTGGCTCAACGAGAGCTTTGCGACGTTCATGGCATCCAAGGCAGATGACCATGTCTTCCCGGAGTGGAACGTGAAAATAGAGTACCTGCGCGACACTATCGCCACGGCCTTTGCCGCTGACCAGCTCAAGTCCACCCATCCGATAAGCGTGCAGGTAAGGTCTCCGTCCGAGATAGACCAGCTCTTCGATGAGATAAGCTACGAGAAGGGTGGCACGGTGCTGAACATGATGGAGCACTATGCGGGAGAGACTGTTTTCAGGGACGGCCTCAGGGAGTACCTGCGCGAAAATTCATATTCAAATGCAACCAAGTACGACCTTTGGAAGGCCGTGGATAGGTCTGCCAAGGGCCGCGGGAAGTCGCTGGACATATATTCGGTCGCCAAGTTCTGGACAGACACGCCCGGATACCCTATTGTTCAGGCATCGAGGAGGGGAGGTTCGGTAAGTCTGAGCCAGTCAAGGTACTTCCTGCTTAAGGGTTCAAGGGACCAGTCTACCTGGCCTATACCAATCAACTACTCCCTGCAGGGCAAGGAGAGCACAACCCTCATGGCTGGAAAGGCTGCGCGCATCTCTGCCGGGAAAAGCCCATGGATCAAGATAAATTCAGGCCAGAATGGGCTCTACCGCGTCAGCTACGACGAGCCCGAGCTCAGCATTCTGGGAGAAAGGATAAGGAAGGGGCAGATGCCCCCTGCAGATTCATGGGGGATAGAGAATGATGTCTTCGCCCTCGCCAGGTCAGGCAGGACGCCTGTAAAGGGATACCTGGATTTCGTGGAGAGCTTCTGCATGGATGCCAAGTACCCGCTCAGCGCGAGCATACTCGGCCACCTCAACGGGCTCCATAACCTGCTCTACTACTCCCCGGACAAGTCTGTAGACCGGCTTGCGCTTGAATACTCAAATAAGCTTGTGGACAGGCTCGGCTGGAAGGTTGCAAAAGGCGAGGCCCCTCACGATACTCTCCTTAGACCTTCAGCCCTGATGGCTTCAGCGATGCTTGGCAACGACTCCGTAGGCAAGATTGCCTCTGAGATGTTCTGGTCATTCGTAGATAAGGGTAGCGAGATAGATACCAACATAAGGGGCGCAGTGTACCGCATAGTCGCATGGAACGAGGGTAAGGGAGTTGCACACGTGCTAACAAAGAGGTACGAGAGGGAATCCGTTCCAGAGGAGAAGATACGCCTCCTGGCCGCTCTTGCAATGTTCAAGGACAGGGGCCTGCTGGCAAGGTCGCTGGAATATTCCGATTCTGAAAATGTAAGGCTGCAGGACTCTTACATCATACCTGCGATATGCTCATCGAATCCCGTAGGAAGGAAGATAATGCTGGAGTGGACCGAGGCCAACTGGAGGTCGCTTCTTAAGAGGCATGCTAGCGGAACCCACATGCTCGGCAGATATGTAGATAACCTTGCAGGACTAGATACCAATAAGGACCGGGCGGAGGTGTCCAGATTCTTCAGTGCGAAAGCCAACTGGAGGGATGACATCTCACATGCACTTGCAAACACGCTTGAGATGATAGAAGCCAATACGCGCTTCATGGGGGCGAACGCATCGCCTAGCTCCTAAGGCTGTAGCTCCTCCCTCTCCAAGTTATCTTCTTCATTCTTGCAGCTGCAGCGAGGTTGATCAGGTATATGAATGGCATGGCAGGCACCATGAGCGCTATGGCCGGGTCCAGGCTTCCAGCCCTCTCCATGGTCTTCCATTCGCTCTTGGCCAAGTGCACTAGCATAAGCACGAATACAGGAGATATTGCATATGAGAGGGCGATTCCAGACGCCATGAGCAGTATCTCAGCGGAATAGAACGCTATGCCGAAGTAGAGGTTGTTCCTGTAGCCCAGTATGCTTAGCGCAGTCTGCCTTGTCGACCACTCTGCAAACGTGCGCAGGTCGTCAGCCGAGTGCACCTGCGGCTGCGCATCCTTCACGTACGCAATCCCCAGGCCTCTTCCCCTAGCCGCCTTTGTTATCGAAATATCATCAGAAACTGCATACTTGGAACTAGAAAGAATCCTTATGGCCTCCCTGTCCATCAATTCCTTCCTGAAAGCAAGCGATCCTCCCCATCCAAACCTAGTCCTCCTAGATTCCATCATTCCCTGCCCTGCAAATCCCCACAGCATCTTGACCTTTGACCATGCACCTCCTTCGGGAACGAACTTGGGGAATGAGGTGGATACTCCCACTGCGCCAGAGGCTAGAGGTGCCACGAGGTTTGCAAGCCAGTTCTTCTCCACCCTTATATCGGAATCCGCTATAACGTACACATCAAAGTCCCTGAACTTCCTGATTGCGAAGAGTATGGCAAAGACCTTTCCGCTGCTCTTCCCTCCTCTGTATCCAGAATGAATGGCGCGCATCCCTGCCTTAGATATGCACTGCGAGGCTGGGTCAGACTTTGAATCCACAACCGCAACCACCTCGTAGTTTGGGTAATCCTGCCAGCCTATGGACTTCAGGTTCTCTTCCATTCCGCGATCCACTCCGCGGCATGGGACTATAACCAGCGTGCGCGGAAAGAACCTCTTGCGCACGGCAGCTGCCTTTCCATGCTCCCTGGGGGCGAAGTCTATTGCGAACATTCCAAGGAAGACGAGCACTGAGAAGGCGATGTAAACGTAAACGGCGAGCATGCATCCACCAATCCGGCATATTTAGGTTTATTTGAAAGCGTTTTTATAGGCTATCTTTCTTAACACTATCAATGTACGATTCGTATCTTACCCTAATAGTTCCTGCAGCGATAACGCTGTTCGCATCATACTTCGGGACAAAGTTCCTGATAGATTACCTTTACGGAGCAGGCATAATCGCCGAGGACAGGAACAAGGGAAAGGCCATAAGGATAGCAAGCAGCGGCGGACTTGCCGTGGCATTCGCCATAACTCTGGGCATATTGACTTACACATTCGGTGCCAGCTTCGTCTACCGCCCCATACTGAACGTTGCGCAGCTTCTTGCCGTATCATTGTCCATAGTGCTCATAGCAATGGTAGGGTTCCTTGATGACATAAACGTGAAGTCGCAGAGGGTGCAGTCCACAGACATGAAGGACATACGCAAAGGGCTTAAGCAGTGGCAGAAGCCCATACTGACCCTGGTAGGGGCTCTTCCGCTCATGGCCATAAATGCCGGAGTGAGCCACATATCGCTGCCTTTTGTGGGTAGCGTATCTTTCGGATATTTTTACCCTCTTGTGATAATACCTCTTGCAGTGGTGTTCGTCTCAAACGCCGTTAACCTACTGGGAGGATTCGATGGATTGCAGCCGGGCACTACGGTTGTTGCAGCACTAGGGCTCCTGATCTACTCTTTAGTGTACGGAAACAGCATGGGCACCCTTCTATCTGCATTGCTGTTCATCTCCATACTAGGATTCCTCCCGTTCAATCTCTACCGCTCAAAGATAATTCCCGGGGACAGCTTCACGTACGCAGTTGGCGGTACATTCGTTGCAATAATGGTGATGGGCAACGCCGAAGTCTTCGGAGCAATAGTATTCCTGCCATGGATAATAGAGTTTGTGCTGCATCTGCGCAGGAAATTCAAGGTAACTGATCTTGGCATAAGGCAGAAGGATGGCACCTTCAAGGCGCCATATGGAAAAAAGATATACAGCCTTACCCATCTTGTCATGAACCTCAAGCGCGCAAACGAGGTCGAGGTATCTGCATACATTACCCTTCTCGAAGGCGTCTTCGTTGTTGCAGGGCTTCTGCTCAAGCTTTACGGCTTCCTGTGATAGGCATAACATAGTCCTGCTTTAGCGTAAGCTTCACATCAGAAGTCCTTATCAGCTTCTTCCTCCCCGCGTGCTCTGCATACACCTTGGCCTTCTTTGCGAGCGTGTTGGCAAGCTTCTCTATCTCGCGTTCAAGGTCCCTTACAGCATCCTCAGTCACTTTTTCAGCTCCAGCCTCCCTTATGAATTGTTCAATCTCGTACAGACTAAATTCTTTTCGACCCATTCCTATCACCTTGATTCCACACCGCAGATTAATTGTACGACAACGTTTAAAAATGCAGGGCGCACCAGCGAATAGTGGCAGTACGTCTGGTGCCTTCCGCGCTTTTTAACGGTATCTCAGCAGTGCGCCGATACCTTTGAAGCCCATCATGAACTCCTTTCCGTACGAACTCTCGCTTGAGACGAAGACGGTCTCGGCCCCGGTCTTATCGGCCATGTCTATAAGCTCCTCTATGGCGTCTTTCACGGCCACTATCGTGAGCGTCCCGCCATCCTCGTGCTTGGCCTCCCTGTGGCCTGCAAGCTCCATCCTCTCTATCGTGCTTCCGCATGCGTTGCACTTGTATGTGACCGCCTCCAGCTGGAGCGTATCGTTAAGTATCAGCGTGCTGGCCTGCTTTGCCTCTAGCGCCTTCTTGGTGCCCTCGTACCCGTACACTGCCAGGTCCTTCCTCACTATCTCCTGCATGAACCTCTCTATGATCTTCCTCTCCTGTACTGCTTCCTGCTCCTTGAGGAGGTCCGATGCCTTCTCCACGAGCTCATGGAGCCCGTATTCATCGGTGTAGCCTGTATCAAGCACCCCAAGGACCTTGATCTGGTAGTTGAGCGTGTTGTCCTTTATGAAACTCTCCTTTGCAGGGCCAGGCCCTCCAACTACCAGGCCCTTTATCTTGAACTGGCTTGAAGCGTAAGTTGCGTTTATTATGTCCGATACCCTGTTGTGGTACTGGCCTATGCTCTCCTCTATGACCCTCTCGTACCTTGCTGCGGACTGCCCTCCCTTCCTGACCTTGGCATGCACCATGGAGTTGAGCTTCTTGACTACCTGTATGTGTGACCCCTTCAGCGTGGCTATGCTGGCCTCCCTGCCATCCATAACGAGCAGGCAGTAAGTGTCTTTGGACCCTACCAGCGTCTCTATAGGCTCCAGCAGGAAGACGGAGTCGCATCTGTAAAGGTTAATCTTGAGCGGTATCGGGGGCTCCATGGAGAAAAGCTCTATGTCCACCTTGCCCGGATTGTCCGATATGTTGCCCGCGAATATGGCAAGGCCGTTCTTCGGCGTCTCCTTGTATAGCCTAAGGTACTGCATTATCTTGTCCAGGGCGCTCTGCACGTTGCTCCTGACCGACTTTGACTTTATGTTGCCTGACTGGCTGTGTTCGTTCCTAAGCCTGGAAACCTCCTCTGCCAGGTTGAAGCCTGCCGGTATGTACACGCTGACAAGCTCCGTTCCGTAACCCCTTATGGTCTTTAGCCTCTTTATCTCCCTTAGTATGTTATATTCATTCTTCATGACTCCGCGCCTTTGCAAAGTTCTTCAAGTATAGCGTATATGGGCATCCCGTCGCTGCCTTGCGCAAGTACGGCCTTCATGCCGAGCCTCTTGGCGGCCGCAACGTTCTTTGCACTGTCATCTATCAGCAGCATCTCGCCCGTGTCAACGCCTGCGGCATCAGCAAGGACCCTGAATGCACCCGCACTCGGCTTTATGCCGTATATGAGCATTCCCATATGCACTGTGTTCTTATGATTGAAGAACTTTGATATACCTATTGCCTTGAGCACCTTCCTTACCCAGTTCGGGTAGCCGTTTGTGAAAAGGAATAGCCTGTATCTCCTTGCCGCCTTTTCTAGCAGCCGTGTAAGCCTGGCATCCTTCCCTATGCCATAATCCGCCGGGTCTATATCATAGGCGTATCTGGACAGCCCCTCCCTGGAGACATCGTACGCCTCGCACGTTCTTAGTATCAGTGCGGAAAGCTTCCTCTGCCCTATCAGCCTCTTCCTCTCCCTTTCGGAAAGCTGCTTTCCTATCTTTCTGAGCCTGTGCCTTGCAATATAATTATCTATCCTCTCGGCACTGGCGATGTCTGCGCTCAGCTCCTTTTCGTGAGGATACAATGTGCCATCAAGGTCTATAACTAGCGCCTTCACCGCCATTAAGCACATCCCGCTAGCCTATCTTGTCCTTGCCCATATACGGCACAAGTACTTCTGGCACAGTTATTGTGCCGTCATCATTGAGATAGTTCTCCACTATGGCTACCATGGCACGCTCTATGGAGCCGCTGGCCGTGGAATTAAGCGTGTATGCATACTTCCTCTCCCCATGCTCATCGTATCTTATGTCAAGCCTCTGCGACTGCCAGTCCGTGCAGTTCGAGCAGGATATGAGCTCCCTGTACTTGCCGCTGTAAGGCATGTAAACTTCAAGGTCATACTTCTTGGCGGCCACGGTGCCTATGTCCCCTGTGCATATGTTAACCACCCTGTATGTAAGCCCAAGCGCCTGGAATATCTCCTCTGCGTTGCCCATCATCTCCTCGAATATCTTCCACGAGTCCTCAGGCCTAGAGACCACGAATTGTTCCACCTTGTAGAACTGGTGAACCCTGAATATTCCCTTAGTGTCCTTTCCGTGGGCTCCAGCCTCCCTCCTGAAATTGGGGCTTATGCCCACGAACCTGAGCGGAAGCTCGCTTCCGGAGTAGGTATTATTCGCAAGCATTGCTGCTATGGCATGCTCGGATGTGCTTATCAGGAAGAGCTCGTCATCGAGCCTCTCAAGATTGCCCTTGCCCTCTGCCTCCTTGGGGTCTGTCACCTTGTAGAGCACCTCCTCGAAGTCTCCCAACGCGGTTGCACCCCTGTAGTACTTCTTCTTTATCATGAGTGGTGGCGCTATAGGCAGGTAGCCTTTCTTTATCATCCTGTCCAGCGTGAACCTTATCAATGACTGCTCAAGCATCACCAGGTCTCCCTTAAGGTAGTAGAAGCGCGATCCAGCCACTTCGGCCGCCTTTTCCGTGTCGAGCAGCCCCAGTTTCTTAAGCGCCTCCTCGTGCCCGATATTCTTTCTAGGCCCTTCAGTTCCGTGCTTCTTTATCTCAACGTTCTCGGTGTCATCCTTTCCGTAAGGCACAGATTCGTGGAGTATGTTCGGCATGTTCATGAGCAGGAACTCTATCCTGTTCTGGTACTCCGGCAGCTGCTTCTCTATCTCCTCTATCCTGTTCTTCACTGCGGCAAGCTCCGACATCTTTGATCCAGCAACCTCCTTTCCCGCCTTCTTGAGCTCAGCGACCTCAAGGCTTCCCCTGTTCCTCGTCGCCCTTAGCTGCTGCGCCTCCTGCGTGATCTTCTTCGCATCATCGTCAAGCTTCAGTATCTCATCAATAGGATACTCTGCCTTCCTTCTGGCCAGAGACTCCCTTATTGCATCAAGGTTCTCACGCACATACCTTGCAGTTATCATAAAAACACATCAACTAATATCGCTGCATGATAATATATATTGATTTGCGGCATAATGCTTACGGTGCAGGGGTGGCAGAGCTTGGTCAAATGCGACGGGCTTAGGACCCGTTTCCTTTAGTGGATGCATGAGTTCAAATCTCATCCCCTGCATGCCTTTATGCCACATCATGGTGTATCTACACCAAGACAGTGTTTTCCCTATTTATAAGTCCTTTCTGCAACAATTTGCATTCACCTGCGTATTCGCCCCAGGCAGTGACGCCTGCCAATGCCCCTATTGTGTAGAGACGGTATCCCCCACCCAATAATGCCCCAGCTTATCCTGTATTCATTCTGCTCAAGAAACAGGTCAGACTATTGTCAGCCTGCACTGCGTATTTATAACTTTGAAGTTTGTTAAACCAAGCATGGAAGACACATCCGATAAGAAAATTGCATTTGGCATAATTGCAGGTTTGGTAATAGGTTTCTTACTCTCGCTGGTTCTTGGCTTCATTGGGATTATAATCGGAGGCATTGCTTCCGCGCAGGTATCAAAAGGCTCACGCAAGAATGCCGTGGTGTCTGGAGGAATAATCGGAATTTTGGTGGGCTTTATACAGGCTTATTCGATAATGCAGACCTATCCTCTTCTCAGCACGATAGCTAACCAGACAGGCACAACCCCAACCGCTTATTCCTCTCCAATTGGCATCGCAATTTTATCGATCGTACTTTATGTGGTGTCTGGTGCAGTGGGTGGTTTTATCGGGCATCTGGTATTTGGAAACAATAAAGCCAAAGCAACTCGCACTGCCAAAAATTGATGGGCCGTATTGAAAAAAGCGCATCAAATATTCAATTCGCTTAGAGGCACCTATTTTATTATTTTCAGCTCTAAGTTACTGGTATGTCTTCGGGTATAAGCTCACGTGCCTTCCCAAACTCCAAATTGCATAGTTTGAAGGCCCAGTCTGCAATGGAGTACCTCATGACGTATGGGTGGGCGATACTGATAATTGCAATGGTGCTGGTTGCACTGTTCGCGCTTGGCATATTCAATTCCGCCAATTTCGCCCCCAAGGCGACTGCTGGTGCCTGCCAAGTTGTCCGTAACGTCGAATCAGTGACTCTCCAGGGCCAGTGCCAGGGTGAGATGCCCGAATATGTTGCCTACGTCTCAGGCAAGCCGGTGGCTATAGGGAATGTATCTTACGGTGTCAACTCGTTTACTGCATCAGCATGGGTGCATCCTACCCAGGGGAGCTATACAAATGTGCTCGAAGACCACAATGGCAATGGGTATGGGTGGGAACTTGGGGCCAGAGGCTGCGGCACTGCGAGCGAAGTGTTCTTCAGGTTTGACACCTCTGCATATGCCAACCAGAGGGAGAGTCCAGGGTGTCCCTCTGTCGGGCAATCCTGGGTCTTCCTTGCCATTACCGTGGATGGACATCAGGCTGCACTGTACGGCAATGGCAAGTACCTCTCAGGTCTTACAATAAATGGCAACGTTCCCTCGCCATCTACACTGGCTTTCGGCGAAGCGATGGATGGCGGAGGAAATTACTACGGATACTTATCTGACGTGCAGATATACAACGCTTCGCTTTCCGCCAACGATGTCGAGCAGCTCTACATGGAAGGCATCGGCGGCGCGCCGATAGACCCTCTGCATGTTGTAGGATGGTGGCCTCTCAATGGAAACGCGCAGGACTACAGCGGCAACTCGAACAACGGCCAGGCTCCAGG
Source organism: Microcaldota archaeon (assembly GCA_021848065.1). GTDB lineage: Archaea > Micrarchaeota > Micrarchaeia > Micrarchaeales > CABMGC01 > JAJZNA01. The sequence continues at coordinate 6,701 of JAJZNA010000025.1, read as the reverse complement.
AGTGTCGTACACGTCAGCCTGGACGTCGGGATACACACAGCCTTGAAGCCTCCTAGCGCTTGTGCCGCTTCAAAAGTAATATAATATTTATATGAACAATCCCTCTATGCGGATCGCTAATCACGGATACAAAGCTCAATCTGCAATGGAGTACCTGATGACGTATGGGTGGGCGATACTGATCATAGCCGTGGTGCTTGTTGCCCTTTTCTCATTGGGCGTATTTAGCAGCGCCAACTTGGGCCCCCGTGCAAATGCAGGCGCCTGCCAAGTCGTCAGGAATGTTGAATCAGTGACTCTCCAGGGACAGTGCCAGGGCGAGCTGCCCAGGTACGTTGCAAATTTCCAAGGTAACAGCAACGTAGATGTGGTTCCAGGGCAGCTGCCAAACGGCCAATCCCCAAGGACCATGACCGCATGGGTATATCCTACAGCTGCCCCTAGCAGCTACAACAACTTAGGCATATTCTATTATGGTGGGAATAACTGCAATCCCGATGGCGCAGTATTCGGGCTTATACTACAGAAAGGCTCTCTTTACTTCTGGGGATCCTGCAGTGATGTACCTACAAACTTTTCCATCCCTCAAGACACCTGGAGCTTTGTTGCTGTAACCTACAATAGCCCTACGCTGGGCATAGCTTATAACAACAAAATGCAGTATTATTCAGCTTCAATTGACACGTGCAATTCCATCACATGCACCAGCGCATACATAGGTGGCAATTCCAACTGGTGGGGCGATACCTTCTCAGGACAGCTGGCGAACGTGCAGATATACAACGCTTCTCTTTCTGCAAACGAGGTAGAACAGCTGTATCTGGAAGGCATTGGCGGCGCACCCATAGATCCCCTTCACATCGTGGGCTGGTGGCCCCTCAACGGCAACGCACAGGACTATTCTGGCAACGGGAATCACGGGAACTCTACTGAAGTTTCATACACTTCTGCCTGGACTTCGGGGTACACTACGCCTTGAAGGCGGGCAGTTATTTATTGCTTTAGAAGCAATCAGTTTTCAGGTAGAGTAATGGGACATAAACTACGTCGTAAGGCCTTCAGGGCCCAGTCTGCAATGGAGTACCTGATGACGTATGGGTGGGCGATACTGATAATTGCAATCGTAATGGTTGCACTATTCGCGCTTGGCATATTCAATTCCACCAATTTCGCCCCCAAGGCGACTGCTGGTGCCTGCCAAGTGGTCCGTAACGTCGAATCCGTGACTCTCCAGGGCCAGTGCCAGGGCGAGCTGCCGATGTATGTTGCACTTCTGAACGGCCAAAATTCTGTAATAACTCCTCCCTCTTTATTCGCATCAAGCGGTGTGTGCAATCTTACTATCACTGGATGGTCGTACGATGCAGGCATGCCTTCTACTGGGCAGATGGCCGGAGTCATAGGGCTCTCCTCAAATGGGTGGGCCGATATAGAATACCGAGATGACGTCCTGCGTTTCGAGCTCAGGAACCTCTCCGCAGGCAATTCGTGGACAGTTTATGGAAACTACAAAAATACATGGGTGTTCACTGCGTTAGTGCTGACGAATGGTGTGGCTACTGGCGGATACATAAACAACAATTTCTATCCCAGCGGCCACTACATCGGCTGCATAGGCCTAACAAATTCAAAAATAGGTAGTTGGGATAGAGCGTTCAATGGTTACCTCTCCAACATACAGGTGTACAACACCTCCCTCTCTTCCAATGACCTAAATTCCCTCTACCGCGCAGGCATTGGCGGAGCGCCCATAGATCCACTTCACATCGTGGGCTGGTGGCCCCTCAACGGCAATACGAATGACTATTCGGGAAATGGGCACACCAGCACCCAAGCCGCGGTATCGTACACCAGCTCATGGACGTATGGATACAACTATCCATAACTTTTAATAGAGCTAAAAGCGTCACGGCTCTTGCATGCGTAAAGAAGATCATTCCAAAGGCAGCATGCCTTTTCACAGCTCCGTCCCTCTGCAAAGTTTTAATAACTAAGGGTCGCGATATAATATAGGGTATGTGTTTGGCCATCATGGATGCGCTCAAACAAAGGGCATCTGGGCTCAGGAGCAGGATAGTGTTCCCCGAAGCAGAGGACGACAGGATAATGCATGCTGTGAAGCTTGCATCAAGATCCGATATTACACGCCCGCTGCTGATGGGCAGGGGGGAAGTCCTGGCAGAAAAGGCAGCCAGGGAGGGCATACCGAAAGCAAAATTCGACATCGTAGATCCGGAGCATAGCCCATATCTGGCCAGGTATGCGCGCATGTATAGCCGCATGTTTCACGCATCGCAATCCGTGTCAGAAAAGATAATGAAGAACACTCTTTTCATGGGGGCAATGTCTGTTGCTGCTGGAGATGCGCAGGGGCTGATAGCCGGCGCAGTATACACCTCCGCAGAACTGATCTCTGTGAGCAGGTCCATAATAGGCCTGCATAAGGGCTTTACCATGCCTTCCAGCTTCTTCATAATGAGCGTGCCCGGATATGCTGGGGGGGATAAAGGCGTTCTCATCTTTGCCGACTGTTCGGTCAATCCAAGCCCGTGCCCCAATGCCCTTGCCGATACTGCCATAGCCACGTGCCAGTCTGCAAGGAGGCTGCTGCGATGGACTCCGCGGGCGGCAATGCTATCTTTCTCCACAAAGGGAAGTGCATCCCATGCTGAAGTGGAAAAGGTCGCCAAGGCAGTCGAGATAGCGAAAAGGCGAGAGCCAAAGCTCATGATAGACGGGGAATTGCAGGCAGATGCCGCGCTAGTCATGTCAACAGCAAAAAGGAAGATGGGCGGGAAGCTTGGACCCGTTGCCGGCAGAGCCAATATACTAATATTCCCGGATCTTGACGCTGGAAACATCGCTTATAAGCTGGTCAACATACTGGCAGGCGCAAATGCGTACGGGCCCATATTGCAGGGATTTGCCAAGCCTGTAAGCGACCTGTCAAGAGGCGCCACTCCTGAAGACATAGTGGGGGCAATAACCGTGCTTTCGATTCTAATAGGCGGGGCAAGATGAAGGTACTTGCCCTGAACAGCGGAAGCAGTTCTATAAAGTACAAGCTTTTTGAAGGCGAAACCGAGCTTGCATCAGGGCTTATCGAGCGCATAGGCGAGAAAGGCTCAGGAATAAGGGACCATGCACAAGGGATAGCGCTTATGGCATCCCGCCTTTCAGGAAGCGGAAAGCTCTCAAGCCTGGCCGAGATATCTGCCATCGGACACCGCGTGGTGCACGGCGGACCAATAACATCATCGCGCCTAATAGACCGCGGCGTTATCGGCGCGATAAGGAAGTACTCTTCCATGGCGCCTCTACACAATCCGGTGAACCTGGAAGGCATCATGGCGATGAGGCGCATGCTGCCCGGAGTGCCCAACGTTGCAGTTTTCGATACTTCATTCCACCAGACAATGCCAGAGCGCGCATTCCTCTACGCCTTGCCCTATGGATTATACAAAAACCATGGCATACGCAGGTATGGCTTCCACGGCATATCTCACTATGGGGTAAGCTTGAGGGCGGCAGAGATGCTCGGCAAACCTCTTAGCAGGCTTAACCTGATCACCTGCCATCTCGGGGCCGGATGCAGCATAGCCGCAATACGCAATGGAAAGGTGGTGGACACAAGCATGGGCTTCACGCCTCTGGAGGGGCTGGTAATGGGCACAAGGCCTGGAGATGTCGACCCCGGGGTGCTCATATTCCTTGAAAGAGGGCTTGGCATGAGCCCGCGCGAGGTGGACATAATGTTAAATGAGGAAAGCGGCCTCTTGGGGCTGTCCGGAAGGGGAAAGGATATGCGCTCAATAATCAAAGGTTACTATCGTGGTGATAAGCGGTGCATAGCTGCCATCGACGTATTCTGCTACAGGGTTAAGAAGTACATTTCAGCATATGTGGGCATACTTGGCAAGGTGGACGCAATAACATTCACTGCAGGCATAGGCGCCAATGCCCCGCTGGTGAGGCGGATGTGCGCCGACCTCAAGCCCCTGGGCATAGTGCTGGACCGCAAAAAGAATACGGCTGCAATAGGCACAGACGCATTTATCAGTTCCGGCAGCTCACGGGTAAAGGTTCTGAGCGTAATGTCTGATGAGGAGCTCATAATAGCAAGGGAGACCTTGAAGGTGCTTGGGAATGCGTGATGTGTCGGGGATAGGGGTTGACATAGTGGATATAACCCGGCTTAGGCAACTATGCAGGCACAAGGCATTCACCGAAAAGGTATTTACAAAGAGCGAGCTTGGATATGCCAAATCCAAGGGAAATTCAATTCCGCATCTTGCCGCCATCTTCGCAGCAAAGGAGGCAATACTAAAGGCGGCAGGAACAGGCTGGACAGGGGATAATGAAATAGAGATAAAGCATGAGCGCTGCGGAAGGCCGTACGCTGCCACCTTCGGGAGCCTTTCAAAGACCGTCAATGGGAAGGAACTTCTAATAAGCATGTCCTTCAGTGCAGACTATGCCATCGCATTTGCCTTCCTATCGAAGGCGCATTCAAGAAAGAGATCCTAGTCCCTGCCCCTCATCTTGGAGACTATGCAGTCCACCGTCTTCTTTATGGTGGTGTTCCTGTTCGCCTCGCCCGGCGTCAATTTTATCTTGAACTCGCCTTCCGCTGCTGCGGTCAGCGCTATGGTGTCTATCGATTTTGCGTGAAGATCCTCAACGAACCTAGTCCCATCCTTAAGGGTGTTCGGCTTAACGCCCATTATGTCAGCTACTAAGGCCTTGAACCTCTTGTTAACATTATCGTAATTCCTTGGCATAGCATCACTTTTTGATATCAAATGTCACTATGTCCATCCCGGCAATCTTCCTCACCCTGGCCTTCACTGGCAATGGTAGGGCCTTGTTTCCTTTGGCTATACTATCTGGGGAGGATATGTCTGCATTGTTTATCTTTGTCAGGAACACCGGCCCTTCACTCATCTCAACAAGGCCGTACGCCGAAGGCGGCTCGCCAACGAACTTTATGGCAGGCAGCATTGTGCTAGAATAATAGTGCAGCTTCCCAGTCCCTTTCATCACCACCCATTCAACGCTCTCGCTGCTGCACTCCCTGCATCGCAGAAGCGGCGGGAATGTGTACTTCTTGCACTTCCTGCACCTTATCCCGTATATCTTGCCCTTCGCAAGGTTGTCGTAGAATTTTTTAGCGGTCCTGAACTCCATTCAATCCCCTCTCTCCAACACCGTGACTGCGGTATGCATGCCGTAGCCGTGGTTGTGTTGAACAGCTATCTTTGGCTTGGTGCTAAACTGCACCTTCCCAGCCTCTCCCCTCATCTGCTTGACTATGTGGTACGTCTCCGAGCCTGCGGAAGCCTCAAAGGCATGTCCGACCCCATGCCTTCCTCCTGATGTGTTCAGGGGCTTGTCTCCCTTGTATGTGGTCCTGCCTTCTATGAATGCCTTCCACGACTGGCCCTTGGGGAAGTAGCCGGCTATCTCCGAGACTTCCAGCTGGTGTATCTGCATGCAGTCGTGAACGTAAAGGTAGTCTATGTCCTTGGGCTGTATGCCTGCCATCTTGTATGCCTCCCTGAACGCTATCACGTCCTGCGGCATTGTGGTAGAATCTGTGCCGTACCAGGGGTAGTTGCTGGTGGTCCAGTGGAAGCCCTTCACTTCAACAGGCGTCTTCTTGTCATACTTCTTCGGCTCCCCGGATATCACGTACGCAGATGCACCGTCCGCAGTGTTGAGTGCGCTCAGGAGCCTTGTGGGCCACGCAAAGAACGGGTTATGCTTGCTCTTCCAGAATTCGTACGAGTCCTTGTAGCCTTTCGATCTTGCCAGTGCCTCAAGGTCCTGCCTTATCATCGCCTTGGGGTTCAGCGATGCGTGCATTCTCACGGCCTTGTTGACATAATACATTGTCTCGTCCATCTGCTCGAAGCTGAGCCCATACTTCTTCATGTATCCCATGGTGGGTATTGCCCCATATGCAGATGCTACGTCATAGCTATGGTGGTACGCATATACATGGTCCACCCCGAAATCTGTCCATCCCCAAAGGGTCTGTGCGTCTATTCCCTTCCTTGTAAGCTGGTTGTAGTTTTCAGGCACTGAAGAGAGTATCTCCCCGCCTACCACAAGCACGTTCTTGTACTTACCAGACCCTATTGAGTTGGACGCTATGCCTATTCCCGTATTTGTTGTAGAGCATGCAGTATCAAAATGAAATCCTCCCTTGAACCTCAGGCCCAGCCAATCAGAGAGCAGCGTGGCATGGCTGTACACCTGCGAGGTATGGGCCAGCATGTTGCCCACATAAAAGGCATCGATCTCATCAGGGGTTATGCCTGCATCGTCCATGGCCTCGAAAGCAGCTTCGGCTACCATCTCCTGAAATGTAAGCCCTTTCAGTTCCGGATCCGTCAGAACGCTGCCGAATTTAGTACATCCGACGCCAACTATAGAAGCCTTTTGCACCATTCAATCCCTTATTGAATCTAGCGAAAATCGGCTATTTAATCCATTAACTATACAAAGATATAGTTCATCGGACATACGCATGCATCTGCATGCTTTTTATAAATTCATAGCGGGAAAACCCCCTTTTCAAAGGTGGGATGAAAGCGAATGCACATAAATCTTAATGAGGTAATAAATGCGGTCATCGTGAAAAGAGCATACAAATTCAGGGCGTATCCTTCAAAGGAACAGAAGGCTAAGTTAGACTG
>JAJZNA010000035.1 GCA_021848065.1 Microcaldota archaeon | reverse complement strand
CGCTAATCACGTGTTGGCCCAGGAGACTCAACACGTCCCGACGTTTAAAAAGAGAGAGAAAACCCCGAAATCATATGGGACAGGAAGGTTCTTAATTTGTCAAGTTCCTAACAAGATTGGGAACTTTACAGCAGGTTAATTTAGAATTATGTTATTGCTATACCTGCAGGGTCGCCGCCAACAGATATTCTTTTCACAATTTCGTATGTGATGGTGTTTATTATGGAGATTGATCTTCCTCCAAATCCTTCTGAGATTATTGCTTCTCCACCACCAGGCGAGAATGCAACCGCATACGCACTGGGAAGGCCATATATCACTTTTTCAACAGAATCAGTTGTGGTATTTATAACTGATGCAGTGCCCAGTATATGACTGCTCTGGCTTACGTTTGTTGCAATAACAGCAGATCCGTCTGGTGAAATGGCTAGTTCACTCCCATAAATATCCGAACTTCCTCCAATCGTAATATTTTTGATTACTTCGTAAGTTGTCATGTTTATAACATATACATAACTGGCATCAAAAGTACTTGCATATGCATATGCCCCATTTGGGGAGATGACAACATCATAGGGAGTATGTCCGCCTTTTCCAACTTGTATATAATGAACTATCTCATTTGTTGTGGCGTTTATTACTGCAAGGTATTTTGTTGTGTACATTGCAGCAAGCAGATATTTGCCATTTGGGGATATGGCAAGACCTTCTACCCCACCGCCAATGCGCCACATAGGTATAGTGTTTTTTACAGCGTATGTGGTAGTGTTTATTACTGAAATTGTACTGTTTCCAGAGTTATTGTAATTTGAAACGTAGGCTTCAGACCTATTAGTATAGAACACAACATCAGAAGGGTTTAATCCAACAGTTATGTTTTTTATTACGGTGTCTGTTGTAGTGTTTATTACAGATACTGTATTACTGCCTGAATTCGTTACAAATACTTCGCCGTGATTTGGCAGGTATACTATACCCGTAGGTCTCTTAAAGCCAGTTATTATCTTGACAACAGTATAATTGCTGGCGTTTATCACAGAAACAGAATCTGATGCCCAGTTTGTAACAAATATTTGGCGCATTGGGGCGTTGAATATTGTAGTTGTAGGGGACGAAGCCGGGCCGTTGGACAGAACTGACAGTATGCCAATCAATGACAGTATAACAAGTGATGCAAGTGTCACAAATAAGCCAGTATTTATGGATTTTTTCAAGTTGCCCACGAGTATGATTTTAACATAGATACATAAATATTTTATCCTTGACTTCCTCATTATTAGCGATTAAATTTCTAATGCAGCATGCATTATCCCATGCAGGTTATTTTGACTAGTCCCTAAGAAGCTTACTCCGGCTTCCTCACCAGCATTATCATGAATCCCTCAAACACTAAGCCGATGGCAAAGAGGCCCAGAACGGCGAGGCCCGGAACCAACCCGAACCCGTGGGAGACAGGCACCCATGCAAGTATCATTACTGCAACTACCTCCAGCGCTATGAACATGCCGAAATAGTGCAGGTATTCATGCATCAGGCTTACTCCGAAGCCCCTGCTCTGCTCCCCGCTCTCGTACGGGCTGTCGCGCACTGGATTCTTCACAGTGGGCTTTCTGAGGGTTATTGAGGTAAGAAGCATTGACGCAGGTACGAATAAAGAGAATAAGAAGAATATGATTATGGCTAGTACCGTACTGTCCATGATTATTGATTTTTAGCAGAATAATTAATATTGTTTGTCAAACACTAAGTCAATCAAGAGTAAAGATGCAATGGTCGAATTATCACAGAGAGCAAGGGATATATTGAAAAATGGGTCTGCAAAGATACGCGTGGTAAGGAGCGGCATGTTCCAGCAGATGACATTCACCGTGCGCAGGGTGCAGCTTGGCAACATAACATATGTGGAGCTTGGAATAGACAGGCAGGTGGACATGTCGGAACTCACTAGGGTTGCCAATGAGATAGGGCTTCCGATAGAGGCCCCGAACGGGAAGGCATTCCCAAAGGGCACTTCGGCAACGGATTTTGCAGGCCTCTAGAGCCGCGCTGCGAGGACTACGCCTTCTTGTGCTTGCCATCGCCAGGCGCCTTCATCGCTTTCCTTCCAGAGGCGCAGGACGAGCAGACGCCATCCTTAAGGTGCTGTTCGCAGGTAGGCCTGCCGCACATCTTGCATGTCCTTGAGGCAACGCCATTGCATATGTGGCATAGATCAGCCATGTCTGCCATGATAGCACTTATTAATTCAATTCCAGGACGCCCTTATAAAGCTCGCGGGCGCGCTCCAGTGAGAGGGGCTTCATCCCTTTTGACTTGGAATACTTGCACTGGTATTTGATGTATGTTGAATTGACCTTTGTGTCAGGATTCACCTTCTTGCATCTTTCTATGTAGTCCAGTATGATCTTGACAGCTTCTTCCTCGCTCATGCCCCTTATGGTTGTCAGGTATGGCGCCAGTATCAGGTTGACGGTTCGGTGCCTGACATCCGCTATAGGGTTTGCCAGTATCTGGTCTATCCACTTGTAACTGCCTTCGGCGTGGACAGATTTCGCCTTTATCTCAGGAAGCTTTACCGCCTTAGCCTCTGAGAGGATCCTTTTGGGAAGCTCGCTGGCAGGTATTGGCAGCTTCTTGCGCATCTCGTTGGCCATGGCAACCTCTACCAGCTCGGTCAGCTCCTCCTTGTGGAGGCGCACTATGCCGCCAGAGAGCCCCATGTGGACAAGGGACATCTCGGGCGTCTTTGGCGAAAGCATGAGGAACTCATGAAAGGGCATGGAGAAGCGTTCATCCAGATATCCCGCAGATATATGCAGCTCGTCAAGGACCTTCATTATGCCAGGCATGGTCTCTTGCGCAAAGGCATTGCGCGATCGCTTTGCCTCTGCGCTGATGTATTGTTCCAAGTGGTACTTGCTGTTTATGGCGCTTATGAGCATGCGGGAATACACGTAGCTTATCACGTGCACGCGCTTTACGTCATTTAGCCGGACCGCTGAAAACTCGGAGTCCCCGGCCAGATCCCGCTCCACCCTTAGCTTGCCCGCGCTTAGGCATTTCTCATCTATGCCACCCTGCTCCATGGATATTATCTCCCTGGCCTCTTCTGAAAAGGGATACTTGTAGGCGAAATCTAGCTTCGCAGGATCTGCCGTGTCCATAAATTATCTTTCAACTGCGAAAGATTTAATAACTCCGCAAGGCCATATCCAGTTGGTAAAAGCATGGCAAACGGGCCGCAGGCTAACGCTAGGGACACGGGCAACGATGATGTGGAAGTGCCCTGGGATGAACAGACGGATGCATTCATATCGGAGCTTGATGACACTGTCCTGCAGAAATATGGGATAAGCTTCAGGAAGCTGCTCCTCACCCCGAGGGCGTATGCGGGAAGGAAGGGCATAAGCGATACGCTGGGGAATGTGAGGGCAGAGATAGGCACATACTTCGATGGCATGATGGCAGGATTGGACGAGGAGCAGGAGGAACTCGAGGAGGACCTGCAGAAGGTTAATGAGATGTACGCGAAGATAGACCAGCTCATTGCGAGCAGGGCAACTGCCGCAAAGCTCCCATATATAACGCCTGCAGACATAGGGTTCGGGGATGCGGAGCTGGAGACGGTTTACGTAGATGATTATGATGGTTCTGTGGAGGCGCTTGTTGAGAAATTTGTATCCATGTCCAACTACGCAGCAAATATGTCATCGAAGTACAAGGATTACAACCTAGGCATCTGGATATTCTCCGGCCCTAGGCAGTACATACTATCGGTGAAGCAGCCTGAGAACATAGTCATGGACATAGAGAATTCACGGCAGTACATAGAAGGCTATTTCGAGGATGCTGTGGCGGCAATACCGGAGACATCCGAAACCAAGTAATTCCATGAAAAAGGTAATAGTGGTAACTGGGACGCCTGGCACAGGCAAGACTACTCTTTCTCAAAAGCTTGCAGGCCTGCTGGGCAGTTGCGAGCTCATAAAAGCCAATGATATTGTCAGGGAGAAGAAGCTGTTCACCTCTTATGATAGGTACGGGTCCATGATAGTGAACATGAAGAAGCTGTCCGCTGAGGTAAACCGGAGGGTGGCTAAAAGCAAGGCGGATTTCGTGATAGTTGAAGGGCACCTCCTATGCGACATCAAGGTGCGCGGGGCGGTGGCCATAGTGATAAGGGAGCACCTAGATACCCTTCTTGGCAGGCTCAAGGAGAGGAAATACGCAAGGCAGAAGATAGAAGACAACATAGTCTCCGAAGGCACTGACTACTGCGGAGTGAGGGCAAGCGGCCTTTACAGCCAGGTTTACGAAGTCGCAGGGGGAAGGGGCGCGCTCCAAAAGATGCTTAAGATAGCCAAGGGAGGCAGGGTTGCGGCCAAGGACATAGACCTGCTCGAGGAGCTGAACGGAGTGCTGAAGAAACTCTGACAGGGCCAGATATTCATATTGTTATCTTCTTGAGCAGCTCGCAGTATGCGTCGAACTCCATCTCTTTTGGTATCCTGTTGTGGATGACCTTTGATTTCCTAAGATTGATGTCCTTGTGAAAGCGCATATTTGCCGGGAGATCCTCCAGTGCAGAGACTATTGTAGGGTGCTTTGCCTTCTCCAGAGCATGGATTGCGCTTTCGCTGACAAAGAAACCGAGCGCCTTCTGGTGCCCCATTGCAAAATGCCTTGATGCATCCGCCACGAATACGCTGGGTCCCTTGAGCACCCTTGAAGTAAGCCTCTGCCTTGGCGCCATGAGCAGGATTATGCCGCTTTTGCCGCGCACGAAAGGCAGGTTGAAATAGATGTCAAATCCCTTCTTGCGCAGATGGTCCCCTATATTTCCAGCAACCTTCCTGAGCTGTGGAAAGATAACGTCCTCGCTCTTTTCAGGAACAGTGGCGGTTATTATGAATGTCTCAAGCCCTGACTCCTTGATGAACTTTGATAGGAGTTGATGCGCCTGTGGCGATGCGAACTTCTCACGGTAGAAGAGGCTTATGCTGGGCTTGCTTACGAACTGCCTTGAGATTATCATAAACCGTGTTAGTGATTCTGTGGATACCCCCGCTGCCACATTCCTGTTCGCGTCCACAGGGTCGACGACGACAAAATTGGAGGCGAATTTCTTCTGCCTCTCGCCGTCCGTAATCTCCTTCTTGAATAATGGATCCAGGATAAGTGGCTGCTTGAAGCTTGATGCGGATTCTAGGAGCTTTGCCAATGAGCCGTACTGGTGGATTAGGAGCTCGCACAGGTACCCGGAGAAGCCCCCCGTCTTCACCTCTGCCCCGTATATGTGGTGCACCTTGAGGAAGTACTTGAGCACCCTCACTTCATCCCTCTGCCTATCCGAGAGGTTGGAATTTATGAATTCTGTGTGGAACGGGGTCCTGTCCACGGTTGTAGCCATCTCGCCTATCTCAGCTATCTTCGAAGCTGGCACGATGTCTGCCTTGAGGCCTGCGGATTTCAGGTATAGACGTATGTAAGGGTGCTCTGCATATTTTATCTCGCATGTGCCTTTTGCAAGCCTTGCAGCCTTCTTGCCGTACTCAAGGCCGAGTTTAACAAGCCTGTCCTTCTTATAGGCCTTGCTGAAGAGCATGAATATATCTATGTCGGCGTCACCCTTGAGATTCGTGCCGCGGGATATGGACCCCACTATCCTGAGCTCGACATCCTTTGGGACTATCTTGCCCATGATGTCCATCAATGAATTAGCCCGGTAGGTAGTATCCTGCACTTCTGCGGGGCTTGGCTTTATGTCCTTCAAAATCCTGTCGAATATCCTTTCCGCAGAGGCCTTAAAGGATTTATCCATGTAGAGCTTATGCTTGCACAAGGTATAAATCGCTACGTCATAGGGATCGTTTATAAAATAAGTTTCATAGTGCAGGAGTGGTAATAAATATTTACGTTGGAAAACCATCTCATGAAGAACTTTAGAATGCATATTCAGAAGGATTGCCGTATTAGATTTTTTGATGCATTATTATACGATAACAGTTCGCTTATTGCATTGAGCAGTAGATTAGGCTGTGGATATTCTGCAATTAAGAATTGGAAATCTGGAAAAAGGCTCATACCATCAACTTATTTTTATAAAATGCTGGAGAGGGTAGACGACGAAACCAAGAAAGATGTGAAAAGGAACAGTAGAGCATACCCACATAACTGGGGCATGATCTTGGGGGGCGTAGCTACAAATGAGCGATATAAAGCAACTATAAACTCGAGAATGGAACACGTAAGAAGATTTAAAACTGCCTCATTAATTGCAATTTTGCCGGACGTAGATGATGAGGTGTGGGAAGTATTAGGCGCTTGCATGGGCGACGGATGTCTAACAAAATACTTTGCAAGTTATGATAATAGAGTAATATATGAAACATGTTTCACGGGGAACATGGTTGATGACTTTGAATATTACAATAAATTCTTATTGCCTATGATAAGAGCTAAATTTGGATTTAATACCGGTTTTTGTTTTAGACCCAAATATAATGTCATAAGTGTGAAGATAAGAAGCAAGAGGCTTTTTACTTTCCTGAATGAGTTGGGCATGCCCATAGGAAGGAAGAAGGATAAACTAAGAATTCCAGAAGTGGTCTTTGAATCCAGCAAGACATGTAGGGCAGCAATGTTGCGGGGGCTTTTGGATACAGATGGGCATATTTTTGCTAGAAAAGATGAGGCTTATAAATACCCGCATCTAGAAATAACGAGTGCAAGCAAGGATTTCAGGGACGACATCAAAAGGCTTATTAGGAGTTTCAATTTACCCGCGTATATACACACCGAGAATGTTTTAATAAGGGGCGGGAAGAATCTGAAATTATGGATGCAGGAGATAGGCTCCTCACACCCAACACATATAAAACGATACGAACAATGGTTAACTAAAGGTTTGCTCTTGCCAAAGGGCTCGTAGATCAGTGGTAGATCGCATCGTTCGCAACGATGAGGCCGCGGGTTCGAATCCCGCCGAGTCCATCCTGCTATTTTGTAGTCGGCAAAAAAGACATTTACGTCGAAGGAGGTGATTCGCACCTGGTTTATATATCCAGGCGCGATGGACTTCCCTCCATTTTAATTGGGTGGCTATAACATAAACAGATTATTGCAGGACATCCCTTTCAGGCTCCTTATGGTGGTATATTACATCGTTGAGCCTAAGTTTCAGTCCATGTTTATGCAGCTGCTCCCTTACAATCTTGTCAAGCTCTTCCCTGTGGATATCTGTAGCAGCTTCTTTATACACTTCCTGCAACACAGGATCGTCTTTCAGGTATTCGAACATCCTCTTCCTTATGTAGGTGCTTAGGTTTATGTGCTCAATGTAAACCTGCTCAACTCCAGCCTCGACTAGGCTTGCGAATAGTTTATCCAGCAGTTCTGGCTTGTATCTGAAATGGGGCAGTAATGGACCCACAAAGGCGTATGTAGGTATTCCTGCTTTGTTTAGTTCATCAAGCGTCTTAATCCTCATGCTCGTTGCGGTTGCACGTAGTTCAAGAAATCTGCTTAGTTCATCATCAGTGGTGGTTATTGTCATGCCAACATCTATTTGGGGTATCTTTTTAAGAATCTCTATATCACGAGTGACCATTGATGATTTAGTCAATATGCCAATTTCTCCACCGTAACCCTTCTTAATCACAGTCTCCAGAATACCTCTGGTTAACTTATACTTCGATTCCACACCTTGATATGGATCGGTTACAGAGCTTAGGAGTATTGTTGTGTCTTTCTCTGGTATGGTATCTATCTCCTTATCGAATAGTTGCACGGCATTAGTCTTCACATATACATAATTTCCCCAGTTGTTTATGCTTTCATTGACAAACCTGCCCATAAAGCTGGCATAGCAGTAGATGCAGCCAAATTCGCATCCTGTGTAGGGATTTACCACGTAGTCTGCATCTGGCAGTTTTGACTTGGCTATAATATTTTTAGCCTTGATTTCCTTTATCTCCATAAATAGGATTCACCCATATAATGTACATATGGCTAATGCAAACTTTTGATATATATTGCTTATCGGATGAACTGCAAGATATTCTTGCAGGGACGTTGAATTATATTTTGTATCTCATATAGATATATTTATATATCTATTTAGTACATAAATAACTATGAAACAAATGCAAACACAGATAGTGCACTCGCCGACACTGGATACTGTGCTAATGGTGGAGCATACGCTGCAGGATGCAAAAGGGGTTATCAAGATAGCTGAGCTTAAGCGCAGACTGCCCCGCAAGGTGATGCACCAGACTCTCATGAGGATACTGGATTACCTGCAGGCAAGTGGCAAGATACTGATAACCACGAAGGGGGTTGTCTGGACATACACCCCGAAGGATATGATGGAGAAGTTGAAAAAGGGAGGGCTGGAATTATGAAACCCTCCAAAGCCATAAGAGTCATTCTCAAGGATCAGGCCAAGGAAGAGTACGGCGCACTGTCCAGAGTTGTTGAAGAGCAGATGAAGAAGGGGAAGGCAAACTCAGAGGAAATGCAGCTACTGAAATCTATAGATAAGAAGGTAGCAATATTGAAGTACAATCCAGCATACGGACAGAATATACCGAAGGATCTCATCCCTAAGACTCTTGATGTTGATAATCTCTTCAGGGTAGAGCTGACACATTACTGGAGGATGCTTTACACGATCAGGACAAACGAAGTTGAGATCGTGAGCTTTATCTTATACATACTCGATCATCCAACTTATAACAAACTCCTGGGATATAGAGATAGATAGCTGTGTATAGTAACAGCATATAAAAGCTATCGGATGGGACTGCAAGATATTCTTATAAGGACGCCCAGCCCAAATCCTGAATTATGTCGTCGGTAGTTTTACTTTTGTCGTCTGGAGCGGGAAGTAACCCGAAATGCATTTTTGCTTCATAAAAGCAACGCTAGCTCCATGTTATTTATACAAGTGGTAATTTTATACCTGATGCATTAATTCATCATTATGCAGAAGGTAAAACCCGCAGATATTAGGCCGATTGGGACATGTATGACCTACGCAAGTCAGTCTCGGGAATTCTCGGTAAGCGATTTACTGAACGAATAGACCATCAAATCTTCAAACCAGACCAGAAGATTCTAGCTATGTGGGCTGCAGATTGTGCAGAACGTGTACTTCCGTATTTTGAAGAAAAACATCCAAATGAGGATAGACCAAGAAAAGCTATAGAAGCTCTCCGTGAGTGGATAAAAACAGGTGTGTTCAGCATGGCAGTCATACGTAAAGCTTCGTTAGGTGCACATGCTGCTGCAAAAGGGATAGAAGAAGGGGATGCAATTTTTGCTGCGCATGCGGCGGGGCAGGCTGTTGGAACTGCGCATGTCAATACTCATGCATTAGGTGCTTCGTTATATGCAATGAGAGCTGCTGCAGCACATACTGGGAACGTGGAGGATGGACTCGTGAGGGAACGTAATTGGCAGTTAGAACGCTTGCGCAGATATGCCAAGCATGAAAGCAAATAACATAGTATGTAAGCATTTGCAAGGTCAAAGACTCTGCAACTTTGTTACATCAGCTTAAGTAAATAGGCAGTATTGAACGTTTTTATTCCTTCCTTTTGCTTAAAATCAGAATCACTAGTCCAGACGCCTTCACATTTTAATGCGATACAACAGGCAACATAAGCGATATCCTTGATGTCATTTATCATTTCTGTTGCTTCTTTGAATTTGCTACTATATTCATCAGAAGGAACAATTCGGATATGCCTTAGCAATAAAGAAACAACAATCTGGAATTCTTCATTTGATATGCTTGCTTTTCGTATTACATAGTCTTTATTTTTCTCCAGTTCTTCTAATAGATACTCTGGAGACACTAGTTCAAATTCAGTAGTTGGTCATAGCCCTCTCTAAACATCATCCATTTGATGGATAAAGAACGGCGAGTGGTGGGGTGTTTGTCACTACTTCATAGACCATTCCTTCATCCAAACATGT
>JAJZNA010000015.1 GCA_021848065.1 Microcaldota archaeon | reverse complement strand
CAACCGTCTGCGAAGAGGATGCAGTTTCGCCGGAAAGATCTGTTACGGATAGCGTGACGGTGTAGTTGCCGGTGCGATTGAACAGGAACGAATTGCCTAGCTCCACCACGCCGGTGGAGTTGGACAGTGAATAGGAGTATGCATTTGAACCGGTGCCGCCTGAAGTCACGTTGGTGAATGACACATAGTGCCCGGCAGCCACCGAGGTCCTGTTTGCAGACAGCGCTACCGAGAGCATAGGGGTTACGGTTATGTAGACGGAATTTGAAGTGCTTCCCCAACGTGTGAAATTATCTGTAAGCGTTACGTTGTAGGTTCCTGGGGAACTGAACGTGAAGATATTGCCAGACTGCACGACGCCGTTTGAAGGGGACACGGAATATGAATATGTGCCAGTGTAGTTGCGTACGGCCTCAGAGCCCACTTGGCCGCATTCGTGCTTTTCTTCGCCGTATTGATGGCCCCAGAACTGGTGGATGTCGTCGCCATTGTAGTGGCTGTTGTCGTGGTTCTGGTGGTTGTCATCCTGCGTGCATGTGGAATTGTATGAATATGAAGTTGAATTCGTGAACTGCACGGACTGCCCGGCGCTTATGAGTGTCCTGTTGGCATTGAGGACCATGACCTGCTGGAGGTTATGTGGATTTGCCCCGCTTGGCGAGGTATAGTTGCATTGGGAGGTATTTCCGCCATCCAGGTCGCCACATACATACGGCATAGGCAGATGCATGTGCATGCTCCTGTTAAAGCCTAGTGGCAATGCCCAGCTGCCCGGATTCAGGGAATTGCTGGAGAACGTCATGTTCTGCCATGCTGCATATGCATGGCCTGCCGAAAGGAAGTTGAACAGCACTGCGAAAGATGCGATTGTGGCAACAGAAAGAAATACCCTTGAAAGTGAGGTGTTACGCTTCATTCCAATCCCAAAGGTATTTTTGCAGTTACTGGTATTTAAGCGTTTTTTATTTGTGCGGTTTTCGTGCCTTTTGCCCGGATGGGACATGCGTGGCGCCAGCGAGCAGGCTTGCTACGTGCCTTGCGACCTCGGAGCATTTGCTCTCCCCGCCTATGTCAGGCGTCTTGATCCCGTCGGCTATCGACTTCTCCACTGCCTTCTCAACGGCGTTGGCCGCTACGTTGTAGCCCATCCACTCAAGCATCATCTTAATTGAGAGTATGGTGGCGATGGGGTTGGCGCGGTCCATGCCGGCGTACTTGGGGGCAGAGCCGTGTATCGGCTCGAAGAGGGCGAAAGAGGCGCCTATGTTGGCCGAAGGGCCCACTCCGACGCCGCCGACGATCATGGCCGATTCGTCGGAGAGTATGTCTCCGAAGAGGTTTTCAGCAACTATGACGTCGTACGTCTCGGGCTTCTTTATGAGCCACTGCGACATGGCGTCGACATGCGCGTCGTCCACCTTGACCGCGTCGAAAAGCACAGCCTCCTGCATTATGGTGCTCTTGAACATCTCGTCGGATACCTTGAGTATGTTGCCTTTGTGCACTATGGTGAGGTGCTTCTTCCTCTTTGCGGCTAGCTCCAGCGCGAACTTGCCTATGCGCCTGCTCCCGTTGCGCGTTATCACCCTCACGCTAAAGGCAGTATCCTTGGAGGCCATGAAATCAAGCCCGGAGTACATGCCCTCGGTGTTCTCCCTGACTATTATGAGATCGGTCTTTGGATTGAGGCACTCGACCCCGGGAAGGGCCTTGGCAGGCCTCACATTGGCATATAGGTCGAACATCTTCCTCATCTTTACAGCAGCGCTCGTCTCGGAGCCTGCGCCTTCTGGCGTGGTCATCGGGCCCTTAAGCACGCAGTCTGAAGCTTTTAGAAGGTCCACGGTCTTCTCAGGGAGATTGGTGCCGTACTTATCAATGCAGTTTAGGCCCGCCTCGCCTTTCGTGATCCTGATGTCCAGGTCGAACTTCACAGATACAGCCTCGAGCACCTTTAGCGAAGCGCGCATTATCTCCGGCCCGGTGCCGTCGCCGGGCAGCACTGCAACCTTCCAAGTCTTGGTTTTTGGCATTATATGACACCCTTTTTAAGCAAGCTTTCCCGCGACATAATTCAGTATCCCTCCGGCCCTGTAATATTCGAGCTCTATCGGATTGTCTATGCGTATCTCAAGTGAGGCCTGGGCAGTGTGCCCGGAGGAATCAGTGAATGAGAGCCTTGCAGATCCGTGGGGGGATAGGCCGTCGGGGAACGAGACGCCGACAGGCTTTGAGCAGTCCATCTTTAGGGACTGTGCGTCCTCTCCCGCTTTGAACTGAAGAGGCATGACACCCATGCCGACCAGGTTTGAGCGATGTATCCTCTCGAAGGATTTCGCCACCACCGCACGCACGCCCAGGAGCATCGGCCCTTTTGCGGCCCAGTCCCTCGAGCTTCCGGAGCCGTACTCTAAGCCTGCTATAACTACCAGAGGTACGCCCTCGCTGCGGTACGCCATGCATGCATCATATATGGCCATCTCCTTGCCGTCTGGATAGTGTATCGTGAGGCCGCCCTCCTTCCCGTTTGTAAGCAGGTTCTTTATGCGGTTGTTTGCGAACGTGCCCCTCATCATTACCTCGTGGTTGCCCCTCCTGGAGCCGTACGAGTTGAAATCCTTCTGCGCCACCCCGTGCTCGGTGAGATACCTGCCTGCAGGGCTGTCCTTCCCTATGGCACCGGCAGGGGATATGTGGTCAGTTGATATCGAATCGCCGAACAGGGCCAGCACGCGGGCGCTAGGCATATTTTCTAAGGCATGCGCGCCGCCTGCGCCGAAGAATGGCGGGAGGCGTATGTAGGTGCTCTCCTGCTCCCAGGCATACCTGGGGCCGGACGCGGATGGGAGTGCGTCCCAGTAAGGGTTCACATTTGAAAGGGATGAGCCGTACTCTTCCTCGAAAAGGGCCCTGCTTACGCTGCCGGAGATGGCAAGGTTTATCTCTTCCTTAGAAGGCCATATGTCCTTGAGGTATACATCCCTGCCGTCCTTGGACCTGCCCAGGGGCTCCTTTGTCAGGTCCCTGAGCATGGTGCCGGCTATGGCATACGCTATCAGCATTGGAGGGGACATGAGGTAGTTGGCACGCACGTCGCGGTGTAT
This sequence comes from Microcaldota archaeon, assembly GCA_021848065.1. Classification (GTDB taxonomy): domain Archaea; phylum Micrarchaeota; class Micrarchaeia; order Micrarchaeales; family CABMGC01; genus JAJZNA01. The sequence continues at coordinate 43,046 of JAJZNA010000015.1, read as the reverse complement.
CCTGGCCTCGTAGTTCCTGTTTCCTGAGAGCACTGCCGCTACGGCGAGGTTTGATGCGTTTATGGCATCGCTCTGCTTGTCTATGAGAGGGCCGCTGTTCCCTATGCACGTTATGCACCCGTACCCTACAAGGCCGTAGCCTAGCCTGGCCAGGGGCTCCATGAGCCCGGCGCGTTCAAGGTATTTTACCACCACCCTGGATCCGGGGCCAAGGCTTGTCTTGACCTTTCTTGTATCTATTGTGAGGCCTAGCTCCAGCGCCTTCTTTGCAAGTATGCCTGCGCCGACCATGACTGAAGGATTGCTGGTATTGGTGCAGCTTGTTATGGAAGAGATTACGACATCCCCATCGCTGAGGTCTGTCTCATATCCGTCATCGTACTTCAAGTGCACCTTCCTTAGCCTTCCGGTCGGGCATGCCGCCGGCCTGGGGGATGAAGCTGCCGACATGGACTCCCCGGTCCACCGGGTATAATCGCTGTTGCTCAGCTTCGCCTCGGCGCCGTCCGATGGCTTTACGAATATCTTGGTGAAGTTGTCCTTAACTTCCCAGAGAGGCAGTTCCTGCTTAGGCTGGCTTGGGCCGGAAACGCATGGCACTATTTCTGATAGGTTGACATCCATGACATCGCTGTACTCCACCTTGCTGTAGTCGATGTCCATCATTTCCTGCGCAGTGTAGTACTGCCTCACCAGGTCGACCTGGTCCTTTGGCCTGCCTGTGGCCTCCAGGTACCTCAAGGTCTCATTGTCTACCGGGAATAAGGCAATGGTGGCGCCATACTCCGGGCACATGTTCGAGAGGGTGGCCCTGTCCGGAAGCGAGAGGCTGTCAAGCCCGTCCCCGAAGAACTCTATGAACATGTTGACCACGCCTCGCTCCCTGAACTTCTTTGTAAGAGTAAGTGCGAAGTCCGTGGCTGTTACGCCCTCGTTGAGCCTGCCGGTAATGTGCACGCCCAATACCCCCGGAGTGGTTAGCCCCACGGGCTGGTTGAGAAGCGCCGCCTCGGCCTCTATGCCGCCGACCCCGAATCCGACAACTCCGAGCGAGTCCACCATGGTGGTGTGCGAGTCAGTCCCCACAAGGGTGTCCGGGACAGCGAACATCTCTTCGCCATCTTCCTGAAGGGAGACACATGTGGCAAGGTACTCGAGGTTGATCTGGTGGCATATGCCCGCGGAGGGAGGCAGGACCCTGAAATTCTTGAACGCGCTTCTAGCCCACTTGAGCAGCTTGTAGCGCTCCTTGTTGCGCTCAGTCTCGATTTCCTGATTCCTTTGGAGCGCATCCGGGGAATTGAAGACATCCACCTGCACGGAATGGTCTATGACAAGGTCAACAGGTATCTTGGGTTGCACAAGCCCTGGATCCTTGCCTGAAGCGAGCATATAGTCCCTCATTGCCGCGAGGTCCACAACAGCAGGGACTCCCGTAAAGTCCTGCATGAGTATCCTTGACACCTTGAATGGTATCTCGCGCGTCCCGGGTTTTTTAGGGTCCCAGTTTGCAAGAGCCCTGACGTCCTCCTCGGTTATCTCGGACCCGTCAGCGTTCCTTATCAGGGACTCGAGTACGACCCTTATCGAGAAAGGCAGCCTGCTTATCCTTCCAAAGCCTGCGGCTTCGAGTGCAGGAAGGGAGTAGTAAGCGACCTCCATGCCGTCGCGCATTATGAAACTTGATAGCGAGGCGGATTTGGCGTCCTTTCCTTCCATCGTCACTCCCTCTCCTTTATTGGTACGTACTTGAGGTCCACCTGCCCGGTGTACTTCTCCAGAGGCCTAAACAGCCTGTTGTTCTGCCAGTACTCGAGCATGTGCGCAGCCCATCCGGCCGACCTGCTCGCCGCGAATATCGGAGTGAAAAGGTTGACGGGTATTCCTGCGGCAGTGTATACTGGACCTGCAAAGAAGTCCACGTTTGGCCATATGCCATGGGAAGCCCCCAGCCTCTCCACCATCATCTTCTCGGCCTTCAGGGCTATTGCAGTGTATGTCTTAAGCTCTTGCGAGGCGCCTGGCTGGAGGGAGATGAGGTACGCCTTGATTATCTTGGCGCGAGGGTCATACGCCTTGTACACCCTATGCCCAAAGCCCATGACCTTCTGCTTCCCGGCAAGAGCCGACTCTATATACTTCTCGGTATTCTCGGGGCTCCCTATCTGCTTCATCATCCTCAGCGCGGCTTCGTCCGCGCCGCCATGCAGCGGGCCCTTGAGGACGGATATGCCTGCGGTTATCGCAGAGTATATGTCTGCAAGTGTAGAGCCTGCCACCATCGTGCCGAACGTGGATGCGTTGGAGCTGTGCTCTGCGTGTATTATGAACATGTCCCGCATTATGTCGAGCTGCCTCTTGTCTGGGGCCTTGTGGTTGAGCATGTACATGAAGTTGGCAACATGGCCCAATGAGTCGTCAGGCTTCACATACTTGCCACCCGCCGCGACCCTCCCTATCGTAGCGACTATGCTTGATACGCGTGATATTATCCTCAACGACTTGCGCATGTTGGCCGCCGGGGACATGTCCGGGGTCTCAGGGTCGTAGGCAGAGAGAGCCGACGTTGCCGTCCTGAGGGTATCCATAGGATCGGCCTTTCCGGATTGCTCCAATATTATGTCTATTATTCCCTGCGGGAGGTCCCTTGCAGAGGCTAGCTGCTTCTTTATGTCCTCCAGCTCCTTCCCCTTAGGAAGCCTGCCGTTGAGCAGCAGGTACGTGACCTCCTCGAAGTCCGAGTGCTTTGCGAGCGCGTCTATGGGATATCCCCTATAGTACAGCCTACCGTTCTGCCCGTCCACTTTGCATATGCTGCTTTCCGCAATGTAGACGCCTTCAAGACCCTTGCTTATTGTGGGTTCAGAATCTGCCATTTCAATCCCATAGCATATCTTGTAAGAAAAATATATTTAGGTATAGCATCCCTTGTTTGGCTCTATGGATACTTTGGATTGCATGGTGGCTGCAGGTTAGGTGGCTATGCGAAATGCCTTACGCACCAGTTCGGCAAGATGGGCATTGCTGCCGTCTAGCCTCAACGATGCTTCCAAGGCCTGGAGGTTTGCGTGGTACGGCCTCATGTCAAGCGCATTGTTGTATGCAGAGATTATAAGAGCCGCAGAAAGTGCGCTTGCCAACTTGTCCTTCAGGCGCATTGCATTGGCATCGGCATGGCCGGTTGGCATGCGCTCGAGGAAATTGGAGATGTTGCGCCGGGCAGATTCAAAGTCACCGGAGGCTAAGCTGCTGAAAGCGTTCGACGCATGATAGGCCAGCCTCGGGTTGACGTTGCGCAGAATGGCAGGCCTACCCATGTCCACGTACTGGGATGCTGCAAAAGACATTATAGTATCAAATCCTGAGGGGTTTGAGGCCCTGAATCGCTCCAGGGATTTTACAAGAATATCCGCGTCTCCCCTTAGGTTCATCTGGAATTCCCTATACAGGAAATCCGCCTTCACCCTTCCCAGATCGCCATAGCTATCCAGCCTTCCCCCTGCCTCAAAGGCATACGCCTTGGCTGTTTCCACGCGGCGCTTATGCGCTGAATGATATGCAGCATCTATCAATGCAGATGTGAATACGAAATCCAGAATGCTGCAGATGCTGCGAACCCTTTCAAAGCCATTTGCGTTGTCGCGCAGTAATCCGCTAGCTGCGAATGCCATCTGATTCCTTGCCAGTGTGATGTCCCTCTTCAGTATTGCTTCGAACATTGTGTTTATCGGGTTTGCCGCCGCTAGGGAGTTTATCCCAAGGCCCGCTGCGCCCGAGTGTATAATGAGGTACATGCCCCTGAGGTCGCCTTTTATGGCCTTTAATGCAGCCTGATCGCGGCGGCTGTCTTGAATAGCCTCGATATGGCTTGGCCCTGTGCCCACACCACCCCCACGCAAAGTAAACTTCAACACTTTTGCAGGGGCCTGGAGCTCTGTCGGAGGGGATGAGGATAGGCGTGTTTTGATTGCGCCGGTTATATCAACTATTTTGCCTGTAGACACTGTATCAGTGAGGCAACATGCTTAATTCTCATATTAAAAAGGATGGGATGAGCGCGGTATTATGGGCCAGCTTTTTGTATGCTGGACGGGCCTTGGGCACGGTGATTGTAGTGCGATGCAGCAGCTGGCGGCACAAGGCTTAAGAATTTTGGAATCCAACCCATTCACGGTAGATTGGATGAGAAGAAAAGTTTCTGTTATTGGAGCTGGAAAGGTAGGATCAACAATTGCACACCTTCTTGCACTCAAAGGAATGGCAAACGTAGTATTGGTGAACAGGACAGTTGGGATAGCCCAGGGGATAGCGCTTGACATAGCAGAGGCTCTCCCGGTCGAGATGTCTGATGTGGAAGTTGTCGGCACCGGAGACTATGCAGCCATCGCAGGCAGCGACATCGTAGTGGTCACTGCTGGCGCGCAGAGGAAGGAGGGCATGTCAAGGGACGACCTCCTCAAGGTAAACGCAGACATAATCTCGTCGATAGCCGCTGAAATAAAGAAGCATGCTCCAGAAAGCAAGGTCATAGTCATAACCAACCCGCTAGATGCGATGGTGTACCTGGTCAAGAAGGTCACCGGATTTGACAGGGATAGGGTTATAGGAATGGCAGGGATACTTGACTCGTCCAGGTTCAGCTCATTCATAGCAGAGGAGGTGGGCGTCAGTGTGAAGGACATACACCCACTGGTGCTTGGCAGCCATGGGGATACCATGGTGCCGCTGACACGCTTCACTACAATATCCGGCAAGCCGGTATCGGACATTGTCGATAAGGCTAAGCTTGACAAGATAATAGAAAGGACGAGGAATGGGGGTGCAGAGATAATAAAGCTCGAGGGATCGAGCGCTTTCTATGCGCCTGCGTCTTCCGTGGTGCGCATGATAGATTCCATACTCAATGACCGCAAGGATGTGGTGCCGTGCTCGGTGTATGTGGATGGTGAGTACGGACTGGAAGGGGTATTCATAGGCCTGCCTGTGGCACTGGGATCCAAAGGGGTGGACAGGATAGTAGACCTGAAGCTTGACGAATCCGAGATGAAGATGCTCTCAGATTCTGCCGCAAAGATAAAATCGCTGATGCAGCAGGTAGACGCAATGCAGCTCAAGTGAGCGTCACGGTGTTTGTCGCAGTTATGCCGGCAAACACTGCGTTTACCGTGAGCGAGCCTGATGATGAGGCGCTGGCTACGTACAGCGAGGTCGAAGCGGTGCCGTTGGGGTCGCTTAGGGCGATGCCCTGCGATATGCTTGCGGAGATTTGCGCAGGCATGCTCGAGATTGTGAACAGGACCCCGGCTGCCCTCACAGGATTGCCAAAGATGCTCACATGCGCGTTGAGGCCTACGGACTGTGGCGCTGAGGCATGGGAAAAGGATGATGGGGATACTGAGATGGAGAGGGATACTGGTATCTTGTTGGCGTTTGCAGACACCTGGGTTGTGAAGTTTCCAACGTATGAAACGCTCTGCGATTGGGTGCATCCGGTCACTGGCCCTGAAAGGCAGACGCTCGCATTGACGTAGAGCCTGCCTGCGACATTGTTACCAACAGGCACTTTAGAAGGCATAGGAATGCTGCACAGTATTATTCCGCCCTGCACTATGTCGGTTGTTGCGCATGTCGCACTTGCTGTGCCGTAGTTGCCTACGCTTGCAGTTGCGATGACATTTCCGGCAAGGTCATAGGGCTGGCCATTTGTAAGGTACAGATTGACCAAGGTTGATGTAGAATTCGTACCCACGGACATGCCTTCGCACACCAGGCCGTATGCGAACTGGCATCGCGGAGGTATGCTCTGCGCAGGTAGCACTATGAAGTAGTACAGGCCCACAAGCACTATGGCCATAAGGAGGAATGCCCACGCATAGGTAGACAGGAACTCTACGGCCGATTGCGCCTTTATAGGCAAGCGTGAAGTCACGGGCTGCACCGCAAATACCTTGTACTTTGCATATTATATTGCTTTTGCGCTCAGAGCCTTAACGCGTACGTGTTCTTGTATACCTTCTTCCCCATCCTTACCCCTGCAAGGGTGTAAGACATCTGCGGGTGGAACTTCATCTTCGCCATGAATGCGGTGGTGAGCTTCTTGCTGGAGATGTAGATGTCAAGGCCGTTGTCCACGGACTCTACCTTGGATATGAACTCGTTGTTCTCCTCGAGGTAATGCGTGAGTTTCTGCACCAGTTTCTCCACTCTGTCCGGGCTTCCCCTGAGCTGGACCGTTGCCTCGTGGTAGTTGCATGCCTTCTTGTAGCACACATCGCACAGAGTCTTCTTGTACGAAAGCGCAACGCTGCGTTCTACGCTTATTGTGCCGTTCTCTGTCATTTCGGACAGATCTATGTCGGCGTTGCCCTCAGAGTAGTCTATGAGCTTGATGTCCTTCCCCTTGAATCCCTGCTTTATCGCCTCCGAGAGGTTCTGGCCGTTGGGGGGGACGAATATGCCATGTACCCGTATCCTGCCGCACCGCTTGCACCTTATTATCTCTACCTTCTCTTTAAGGTCCTCGGAAAACTTCCTCTTTGTGCATTCCTCGCAGAAATTGCCATAGAACCTCACCTTGTCGCTTGAATTTGCACATGTGGGGCAGAATTTTGTCATATTATCACTGTCTGAGCGAGTCTACCAGCCAACGGTAAGCCAGCCTGTTCAGGTTTTTTTCTAGGGCCGCTCTTGAAGCGTCAGGTACGCCCAGGGCATCGAGTATGTGTGATACTGTCTTGGGATCTGGGTCGAGGAGGCCATAGGCCAGGCCATTCACATGGTCTGGGGGGACGCCCATCTTAAGCGCCAGTTCATAGGTACTCATACCATACTGGCGTGCAAGCTTGATAAGTCGGTTTCCAAATTCGGTCAATGACACGGGCGGCATAGGCGATACAGTTTCTAGCTGAGTGTCAAGATAGGCCATTTGGCGGGAAAGGTCATTCGCATAAGCCCTGAAGAGGGATGCATGTTTAGGGTGCTTATCACCGGCCGTTACTGCGGCATGCCTTACGTCGCGTATGAGCGCAAGCATCAGAGTTCGGCCCTGCTCTGGAGAAATGGTCAGATACGCGTTGACTGCCGCGGCCTTCCTTTGTGCCAGTATGTTTCCCTGAGTTGGTGCCATCTATATCAAACATGTTGCTTCGTGAACCAGATATTTAACCCTTACCAGCAGTCACTTTGAGTAGTGCCTTGACAGTATGGCACCGTATGAAGGCCTTGTGACCAGGACTCCGAGGAGCGCGCCTATTATGGTGGACTCCGAGAAGCCTATTACAGAGACAAGGGACGTTGAGAAGAACAGGGGAAGCATTGCGATTATGAGCAGCACGGCGTCTGCCCACACTATGTAGAAGGCGTTTCCAAGCCTGAGCTTCATGGTCGTGTCCTTGTGAGTGCCAGAGAGAACTTCGTCAGAGATTATTATCTGCGCGTCAACCCCGGTGCCTATGACTGCTATCATTCCGGCTATGGCTGAAAGGTCTATGGTCCCTATGAGCCCTATTATGGATATGATTATGAACAGCTCCCCAAGGGTGGTCAGGAGTATGGGCACTATGAGGAAGCCCTTCTTGTACCTGATCATTATGACCACTGACACGGCTATGACTGCCATGAGAAGGGCGATGGCGCTTATGTCCTCGAACCTTGAACCCAGCGTCGGAGGGGTTGTTACAGGGACTCCTACTATCACGTGCACAGGGAGCGCGCCTCCAGTAAGCACAGATTGAATAAGCGCGGTCTGGTTGGACGCATAGTTTATCTTGTCCTGCAAGGTTGGCAATGTGGATGGGGCAAAACCGGATATGACGTACCCCTGGCCTGCTGTGCCGTTTGTGACTCCAGGATTAAGAAGCGGGGATGAGAGCAGGCCTATGGCAGACCATGATTCCACCTGCAGCTGCGTAGATATGGAGCTGTTGGCCACATTTATTATTGTAGGAGTCATATTGTTCTCATTCCTGAACGTCAGCGTGTAATTCATTTCCGTGAGGTTTGATGTTATGAAAGACGGAGTGCTGTTGGATAGGACGACCTGCCTGTACTTTGCGCTGTTTGTCTTGAAGAAGTGGTAGAGGACATTCCAGTTTGATGCGTCAGGGTTGAGCACCTCTACTGGTATCGTCCTGTTGCCGAACTGCGCCGCATTCTGCAATGCGGCGAGCTCCTGCTGCTGCGTGGCCCCGAGGCCTGCGCCGAGCAGTGATGAATTAAGCAGGACTATTGCGGCAGTTGGCCTGTCAAGGAACATGTAGAGAGGCTTGTTTGCCTGCCCGAAAGCGACCTTTGAGAACTGTGCTGCGCCCTGGGGAGTTACGAAGAAGTTTACCTGCCATGAGACATTGCCTCCGGATACTGATGGCGCGGCCGCGCCTACGCTTGCACCCTCTATCGAGGACCCGTTGAGCGCAACCTTCCCATTGACTATTCCTTCAAACACGCCCTGGCTCTGTATTATGTCTATGGCGCTAGCTATGTCGCTGGACGAGACGCTTGGTATGGTGACCTGGGCCTGGGAGGTGCCTATTCCCACCACAGTGACCTGCCTGAGGCCGAATGTGGATAGCCTCTGCTGCAGTATTGATATGACCTGCGAGAGCTGTGACGGAGTCACGCTGTGCTCTAGCGTTATTGGGATTGTAGTCCCTCCGGCGAACTCGACACCAAGGTGTATACCGTACCTGTAGTCAAGCCCTGCAAGCACTAGCAGTATCAGTAGGAATGCAAGAATTTTTCTATCCTTCAGGTAATCGATTATCGCCATGGTCCATTCATCCCTTTCCTTTATGCTTCATGTAAAGAAGTATCATTGACGCGTTTCCTAGCCACGTGGTGAAGAGGTCGCCTATAAGGCCGAAGAGCACTACTCCAGAAATCTCGTAGTATGTTGGGACATAGGCTATAATGGACACTGCAAAGAGCACTGCAAATGAGACTATGGCAGTGGATGTCATTGTGAGGCCCGTCTTCATTGATGAGTATGCGCGCTCCTCCAGTGTGCCCTCATGCCTCTTTATTATGCGTATCGCAGTGAGAACGTCTGTGTCTATGGAATAGCCGAGCAGCATCAGCAGGCCGCCGATGCTGGCTATGCCAAGGGGTATCCTGAATAGCGCCATTGCGCCAAGGGCCACTATGATGTCGTTAGCGGCGCCGAACACCACGGCAAAAGAAGGAACCGCTGTGCGGAATATGAAGAATACGACTATGGAGATTAGTATGAATGCCCATATTATTATGTTCTGCAGCTGCTGCAGGAAGAAGCTTGACTGCTGGACGGTTATCTGCTCGTATGAATATGATGTATAAGGCACAACCTTCCCTACCGCTCCCATGACCTGTGCCTTGTAGGTGTTGCTGGCATTGGAATATGCGGACTGGGCTGCCGAGACGATTGCAGATGCGGATGTGGCATTGTAGGTCTGGCCGGCGTTGAGCGGGGAAAGAGCAGAGAGTTCAAGACTTAGGTATTTCTGCATGCCTGCGTATGATCCGTTCTCCTGTGCTGCGGCAGCGGTCATGAGCGAACGCAGGGTCTGATTGGAAGGGTCTGACTGGAGTGCTATGTTATAGTTTGTATAATTTACCTGTGCGGTTGAGTAATTGCCGTTGTACTGGTATATGCCTATGAGGTAGTTCTCAGCATCCGAGAGGCTCTTATTGGCAGCTATGGTGACCTGCACCTGCCCGCCGCCTACCTGCACTGTCGGGTTCGGCACATGGAGCGCAGTGCCAAGGGAGCTTGCGATCTGCTCCGCAGATAGGTTGGACGTGCTCTGCAGTATTATGCTAACGCCTCCGCTCAGCGATGAGTCCAGCACTATGTACTGGGAAAGGTATAGGCCAACCAGCATCATGATTATGGGTATGGCTGCGAAGAACTTCAGGTTCTTGCTAGTATAGATATTAGGTATGTTGAATTTCATCAAATCAATGGACAGACATTATCCGTACTTCTTAAGGAACTTGTTGTGAAGCGCCTCAGTCAGGCCGTACAGCACAAGCATGACGGCCAGGACCAGAAGGGCTACCCCGAAGAAGAGCGTGACGGTGAATCCTATCTCCTGATAATAGATAAGGAATGTTGATATTACAAGCAGGTATATGCTCCAGTACATCGTCCTGAATACATGCCAGCCGTGATGCCTCTCCCTGTAGTGCAGCATCCTCTCCATTATCAGCTTCGGGTCTACAACGACCACGCTTTCCCTGCTGGGTTTCTGCTGTACAGGCATGAATATCGCTTATAAACTGCATATTAACTATTTTAACCCTTTCTGATTTGGAGAACAGGCAGGCATGCAGTGCGTATGCATGCAAAGCGCAGTTTTCAGCCGCCGGTGAATTTCTGCAGTGTCGCATTCCAGCCCAGATGCTCGTTTAGAAAATTGGCAACTGTGGCATTCAGGCTGTCCATTGAAGGGCTGATCGGGTTGGGCCCCACCTGGACAAGCATATGGCCTGCGTTCTCCACGAGTATTATGTTTGCCGTGTCCCCAGCAGATACAAGCAGGTTATAGAGCTGTACGGACTGGTTGTAAGGCACAGTGGAATCCTGCAGGCCCTGGATTATCAAGAAAGGCGGCGCATTGCCTGTCACGTGATTGACAGGGCTGGCTTGGGATAAAAGTTCTGGGCTTGATGCGAAAACCTCGGAAAATATGCCATCATAGTATGCCCGCATCCCAGGGGAGGCATTGTAGTATAAAAATGATGTGATGTTTGATGGGCCGAACTCATCAACTACTGCGGATACGTTGTCGGATACATTTGCGTATGGGCCTACATCCCACATGCTGGAATTTGTCAGCCCCAGGAGCGATACTAGATCCCCTCCGGCGCTGCTCCCGTCAGCGGCTATCTTGTTTGGGTCCACGCCTATCAGGGCCGCATTTTTCCTCACGAACCTTATGGCACATTTCACATCTTCGATCTGTGCCGGGAACTTGTACTGCGGGGCGAGCCTGTAATCGAGTGTGCCTACGGCATAACCTTCGGAGAGGAGCTTGAGATTGAAATAGCCCAGATCACTCCTGCCGCCCATGGTCCAGCCGCCTCCATGGACATACAAGACGAACGGTCTGGGCGATGGGCCTGGCTTTCCTGGCAGCACTATGTCCATCAACAGCCTTTCCCCACCCATGGTGCAGTAGGTGACATTGAATAGGGCGGGATAGCCATCGAAAGTCGAGTGCTTTATTGATAAATTTTGCGGAGTGGTTTGCGCCTGTGGCGTTAGGTAGGCATAAACAGCCGAGGCAAGGATGAATAAGGATGCCGCAATAAGGGCCTTTATCTTAATCGGCATGCAGGTCACACCCAGACATATACTTGGCCAAGCCTGATTTAAATATGCAGGCCGGATTAGGTGCATTTGTGCGTGCGAAGATTACCAGCAGTCAGGCAAGTATTTGCCACCCGTCCCGCATGCGCAGATAAAACGCCACATTATGCTAGGGCGCTTCAGCTGCCAGCCCTGCCGGAGATGACGCTTGCTAGGTCCCGGATATGATTGGATACGCGTGAAACGAACTGTACAAGGTATGTGCCGCCGAAAGCGGTCATTGTTTCTACCCCACCCAGCATGGTCTGGGCAAGGCCGCTGTAAGTGTGCCCCGTCAGTATCCCTTTTGCAGCGGCGTATTGCGAAACCACCATGGACAGGCCCACCCCGAACCAGAGCGAGGTGTTGAACGGATGAGGCTTTGTGTGTATAAGCCCCTTGTGGCTTTTCCTATATCTTGAACTTTTTATCAGGCTTATGATGTTTGCCGCTGCGGAGCCTCCGACTGCGGCAAGGCCGAAGAGAAACCCGCCTGCGGATTTCACCAAGGTGTTTGGGGACTCAAGCAGTTGTGCGATAAGCATGTTGTCCGCGGCTGCGGCCGCGGCCAGGACAGGAACAACTGGCCAGAAATCCTTCAGGACCTTAGCCAGCGGTACTTTCCCCCGTCTGCTGGAAATTGCCGAGATGACCGTATTGCCGACGTCATCAGTGGACTGCGCCACAAGTAGGCCCCACCCATTAAACCCAAACGCTTCCAGTAAGGTAGCAAAGCCTACTGCCGCAAGGGAAAGGGCACCGAAGATCGCCAAGCGTATCTTCTCTTTGTGCGGCAGGTCATAGCTGAATCGGCGTATTGCCTCAGCCATGCGCTGCTCGCCAAGCTGGCCATTAATCCTTTCCAAGAGCATTTGGTCAGGGTGTACGGGGCTAGATTCCGGCACGGAAATTCGAAGGCAGTCGGCTATCGCAGCGCGTATGGGCGCTACGGCTTTGTCTTCATTTTTATCAGGAGGCCTTAGTGCGCGTGTTATGAGGGCGCCAGGGTCGTGCTCGTGCAATGCCTCTATTACATCAGGGGAAGTCCTTCGTGCCCTGCTCACGTAGATAGTTTCTACGCCACTATCGGCCAGTTGCCTCATGCATGCCTTGAGTTCGGGATCTCTTGCAATTGCTGCGCGTAGAAAAAGAGGCAGCTCGGCGAGTTTATACGACTTTTGCTTTGTCCCCCCTCCAATTTTTCTCATATAAGCTTGCCTGTACATAGGTGATATTTATCCTTGTTCTTTCAGGGCTTATCGCGGCACATGAATTGCATCTGTGCGTTGGGACATGGGCAGGACATCGCAACATAGGCCCACTGGCCTGAAGCATCTTCACAAAATTAGATGAAGATATACTGGCACAAGGCGCTGGCTGATGCAATTTAGGATTGTTCTAAAAGAGTGCACAGTGCAGCAGGGATTGATGCTCTTGTGAGAGGGAATGGGGAAGACTGCAATACAACAAGCGCATTGAAAGACATCGGGCATCGTTGATATCATTATCCCAAGCCCAAGGGATAATATGAATTGAATGCTGGGAGAGAGATTTGTGGTTGGAGTAATGTGCGGGAACTGGGGCATTTGACATCGAATGGAGCCTAATAACATCGGACAGAAGTCACAGGTATTATATATCTTTAAGTGTTAATTATTGTTAGTGAAAGAATGGAATTACAGACTATGGTGTGGAAAGAGGGTAAGACATATGTAATTAAGGAAGTTATAACTGGAGTTACCACACAAGGAAGAACCATAGAAGAGGCAATAAAACACATAAAGGAGGCAGTTGGCCTATATTTGGAAGAGATGCCTCAAGCAAAGAGCGAACTTAAAGCAGCTAAGAAAGTGGGTGCAATAAGTGTCGAACTTGCCTAGACTTTCCGGTCTAAAAATAACTAAAGTGCTTACCAAAGAATTCGGATTCTCATTTGTAAGGCAGATGGGTAGCCATGTCATGCTAAGGAAATTTGTCGAGGGTAGGAAAGTAGTTACAGTGGTTCCAATGCATAAGGAAGTAAAACACGGCACACTTATGGGAATACTAGACCTCGCTGGAGTAAAGAAAGAGGACTTTGTAGATAAACTGTAGCTCCTGTGATTTATGTGATAAAAGTAGTTGCATTTGACCTTTGTGATGTTATAGTAAAATATAACAACAAACAATATCTAGAATACCTTGCCAAGAAAGCTACTTTCAATGAAAAATTTGAAGAATATTTTGATTCATTAGACGCTAAAGTTGATGCTGGTGCCCTTAGGACCAGTGTGTTTGAAGACACGATATCGAGAAAACTTAGTGTTCCGAAGTCTTATATAAGTTATAGGAATGCATTTGAAAAGTTAGGTAGTCTTGATAAAGACGTGTTAGGAATAGTTAATCACTTAGCAAAAAGATATAAGATAGTGCTGTTAAGCAACTTAGGCTACAGCCAATATCAAGTTGCAATAAGAAAGTTCATTCCAAAAAACCTATTTTACAGAAGGTTCGTTTCATGTTACACAAAATTGAAGAAACCGGATAATACTGCATATAGATATATGATTGGACAATTAAATGTAATGCCAGATGAAATTGTTTTTATTGATGATAAGAAAAACAACATAATCGCGGCAAGAGAAGCTGGAATAAAAGGTATTGTTTTCAAGAACCCAAAGCAGCTTAGGAAAGCGCTGATGGAACTGGCAGTTCACATCTGATATTCTAAAACTGTCTTAGATTAAGAATTAAAATCTCTACGCCAACAGGCAAATTCTAAGTTTTGTCGTCGAAAATGAAAGTTAAATGCGGGGAGAGAGATTTGAACTCTCGCATCCACTAAAGGAAGCAGGCCCTGAACCTGTCGCGTTTGACCAGACTCCGCCATCCCCGCCTAGGGTTTTTGTTATTTAATGCCTATGCACTCTTATATAAAAGCTATTATGTCAATAGGTCACTGGTGGTTCATTGATAATAGGGCTAGTCGGGGCTCCGAACAAGGGCAAGAGCACCATATTCTCGGCAATGACACAGCAGGAAGTCCCAATAGCGGATTACGCTTTTACTACAATAAACCCGAATCTCGGCGTCGCGTACGTTGCAAGGAAGTGCGTTGAAACGGAGCTAGGGGTCAAATGCAAGCCAAGGACGGCGATGTGCAGGAACGGCACAAGGTACATGCCGGTAAATGTGATTGACGTGGCCGGGCTGGTTCCAGGAGCACATCTGGGGAAAGGCATGGGGAACCAGTTCCTTAACGACCTTGTCAGCGCTGACGCGCTGGTGCAGGTGGTCGACATAAGCGGTACCACTGACGTGAACGGCCTTAGCGCGGAAGGGAGCGACCCGGCGGTGGATGTGGAGATGGTGAGAAAGGAGCTGGCACAGTGGCTTGCAGGAATAATACTAAGGCACATGGCAGACCTCTCAAGGAGGCAGGACGGCAGCGCGGCGCTGCATGAGCTGCTTTCGGGGTTCAAGGCTACGGTGAGAGAGATAGAGGATGCTGGGAATAAGTCATACCTGCCCATGTCCAACATAAACTGGACTGCCCAGGAAGCGGTAAAATTCTCCGAGGCGCTTCTTAGGACAAACAAGCCGATGGTGGTGGCGGCAAACAAGATGGACAGAGGCAGCGCCGAGGCGCTTGACGCGCTGAGGAAGAGGCTTGCGGGCACTGAGGTCATAGAGTGCTCAGGCGCGATTGAGCTTGCCCTGGTAAAGGCAGCTAAAAGTGGCGTCATAGAATATGACAGATACTCAAACGAGATAAAGGTCAATGCTTCCGCTAGCGCAGAACAGGCAAAGGCGATAGCATACATGGAGGGGTATGTGAAGAGGCATGCAGGCACCGGCGTGCAGAGGCTGCTTGACACGGCAGTGTTCGGACTGCTCGGCAACATAGTGGTATATCCTGTAGAGGACGAGACCCATTATACAGACCATTTCGGGAACGTGCTGCCAGACGCGCTGCTTATGCGCAGCGGATCCACGGCATACGACCTGGCGGAAAAGATACACTCGGAACTGGCGAAGAGGATGAAGTACGCGGTGGACGTGAAGCGCAAGATGAGGGTGCAGAAAGAGTACGTGCTAAAAGACGGGGATGTGATAAAGATAGTGAGCACTGCAAAGTGAATCCTTCAGACCTTTCTGGAATAGGACAGGACTGAAAAGAGCGTTAGGGACACCATGAATACGAGCACGGGAAGCAGTATGCCGTTAAGCAGCAGGACATAGAGCGAGGAGAACTGCATGGAGTAGGAGCTCAGCACCATGTATATGACAGCCATGGCTATCGCGTATATAACTGAACAGTACACGGCATTGATCAGGCTTCCCCTAAGAGCCCTCCTTATCGTGGGAGACCTTGTGCCTATCTCAGAGCCTATTATGGCGCCTATTAGCAGAGGCAGCAGCATTATCCCGGGAAATTGCAGTATGAAATTTGAGAATGACATCCCAATGCCGTACTGCTGCGTGCCGTATGGCAGATAGCCCCCAGAGGCAAGCACCCTTATTGAAACGGCAACCGCTATTATGATCAGCCACAGGAACATGGGATCGTGTATGTTCACATGCGCCTTTGGAGGGGGTGAAGATTCAGCCTCGTAGTACATGTTGCCGTACTTCTTGCCTGTGCCGCTAGGAGACACAGCAGCCTCTTCGGCATCGTCTTGCGAAGAATCTTCTGGCATACGCTTTACTACTCATATCAACTTTAAATACTTTTTATAGGTGCGATGCATGCGGCAGGTATATAAATTTGAATGCAAAAGGATTGGATTATGCCGATTACAACACCGCAGTCGCAGGCAGGGGTTCTTAGCTTTTACGATGCCCCGGAAAAGGGACCTTCGTTAAACCCAAGGCTCCTGCTGGTTGCAGTGGCAGTGTTTGTCATCGTGATAATAATATTCGACCACGCATCGCTTTTCGCATGATGCAAGAAACAGTGGGCCCCTAACTTCTCGGCACAGGTTGCATCGTCAGGCAATTGCGAACATGTCGCGCTTCTTCTCGCTCACGTCCCCATTCTCGGATAAGAGATAGAGTATGGCCTTTATCCCTTCGGGATCCAGCGAAAGCTCCTCTGCAAGCTCGGTGACCTTCCTTGGCTGGTCCCTGAGCTTGTCCAGTATCCTGCCGCTGTTTGCATCGAAATAGTTCCTGCGCACTATGTAGAACCTCTTATTGAACGCCCTCGTTCCGAATACCTGCCTGTGCCTTATCGAAGGCTCCAGTAGTATGGACACCCTTGCAGCCTCTGCTTCGGTCTGGAGCACCAGGAAGCCGTTCTTCTCCAGGAAGAGTATGTCCTTGTCGTCAAGTCCCAGGCTCGGCTGTGGGCGCAGTTGCTGCGTGGAAGGCACTTCGTATACGGGCCTTTGCGGTGCGGCTGCCTGCTGGGGCTGCGGCCTTGGCTGCATGGGCTTCTTCCTCATGAGGAAATTATCGTACACGGTCTTGGATATGCTATAGAGCTCCTTCGAGTCCTTCCTGAAAATTGTGACTATACGCTCAGCCATGAGCCTCTGCAGGACTTTCTTCTCACTGTCGCTTAGCAGCCTCGATACGCTCTCGGGGGTCCTGTTGTCGTACCTGAGCGTGTCTATCTTCCTGAGCACTGTGAGGTACTCTTCCGGAAGGGCGCCGCCTGAAGGCTGCGAAGCCATGGGCTGGGCCTGCTGCTTGCCCAGGATCATGCCGGTTATATCAGCCTTCTTGGCCATCAGGAACGAGTTGTCATTCATCTTGAAGAAGTCCACCTCGTCGTCCTCCTTGAGCTTGAGCTGGCTCACTACATCGAATGGCAGATAGACGACCAGCTTTCCTTTCGGAGACTTGTATAGCTTTACCATGATGGCACCCGACTAGAAGACTAGCAGATATATATTTGTTGATAGAGAGTTTAAAATAGTTTGCAACCCGCAATGCGAGGACTGACAATGGGCGCACAGAGCAAGGAGTTGAAGAGGATATTTGCAGAGAGCGTGCTCACGGCGGTATCTAAGGCATATTCAGATTCGGGCATTGACACGCAGGCAGTCATTAACTCGATATCCAAGCCTAGGAAGGACTACGGAGACATGAGCAGCTCGATAGCATTCAGGATAGCCAAGTCAAAGGGCGTGAAGCCCATGGATGCGGCAGTTGCAATAGCCAAGGGGTTCGATGTCGCTGCACCTTTTACCGAAGTCAAGGTGATGGGAGGGTATGTAAATGCGTACGTTGACGAGAAGGCGTATGCGCACATGGTGATCGCTGACATAGAAAAGGAGGGAGACAGGTACGCAAGCAGCGGCATGGGGAAGGGGGAGAAGGTCATGGTGGAGTATCCCGCGGTAAATCCCAACAAGCCATGGCACATAGGGCATCTGAGGAATGCGCTGCTTGGGGATTCGATATCCAACCTGCTGGACTTTGCAGGATACAAGGTGGAGCGTGAGGATTACATAGACGACCTGGGTTTGCAGATAGCGGAGAGCTTCTGGGGATACAGGAACCTTGGGAATGCGCCTGAAGGGAAGTTTGACGAGTGGCTGGGAAAGCAGTACGTTGAGGTAAACAAGAGGATGAAGGAAGGCAACCTGGGAGGGGAGATAAGCGGCCTGCTCAAGTTGATGGAGGAGGGGGATAGCGAGGAGGCAAGGCAGGCGAGGCAGATATCCGAGAGGTGCGTTGATGCGCAGTATGATACAGCATATGCATATGGCATATACCACGACGTCATGATCTGGGAGAGCGACATCGTTAAGGCCAGGCTCCTGCAGAAGGCGCTCGACATGGCTATGGCAAGAGGCGCGCTGGAGAGGCGCACGGCAGGCAAGAATGCCGGATGCGTAGTAATGGACCTTGGAAAGGTTAGGGATTTTGCAAAGGACTTCGAGAACCCTGAGGAGACGGAGAAGGTGATAGTCAGGAGCGATGGCACGGCCACTTACGTTGCAAAGGACATAGCATTCCACATGTGGAAACTGGGACTGATAAAGGACGAGTTCTCCTATAAGGGCCTGGGAGACCATGGAGGGCGCATGCTTTATTCCACTTCGGCTAGCGGGGGCAGGGAAAGCTTCGGAAATGCAAGCATTGCAGTAAACGTCATCGGCTCTGCGCAGAGATACCCGCAGCTGATAGTGAAGGCGGTGTTCAGGCTTATGGGCTACGGCACTGAGTCGGAGAGGATAGTTCACGTTGCATACGGGGAGGTCTCCATAGAAGGAGGCACGCTAAGCGGCAGGAAGGGAGGATGGATGGGTGACGGGGACAAGGCATTCACGGCAGATGCGCTCCTTAGGGAGGCAGTGCAGAAGGCGCTTGATGCCACGGCTGCAAGCAAGAGGATATCGGACAGCAAGATGATGGAGCAGGTAGCTAGGGCAGTAGGGAAGAGCGCAATAAGGTTTGAGTTCCTCAGGACATCCCCAGGGAAGCCGGTTGTGTTCTCATGGAAGAGCGCACTGAACTTTGAGGGCAACAGCGGGCCGTACTGCATGTACACGTTCGCTAGGGCCATGCGCATACTGGAGAAGGCAGGCTATTCCAGGGAAGGCATCGGCGCCATAGACTTCAAAGCGGTGGAGCGAGGATACGACTTCGAGCTTGTAAAGCTGCTCGGGGAGGCCCAGGAAGTCGTGGAGAAGGCAGCATCGGAATACAGCCCCAACGTTGTCACAGACTACCTCATGGAGCTCACTTCAGCATTCAGCAAGTTCTACGAGACCATGCCAGTCATATCAAGCGGAGCTGCCAGGGGTTTCAGGATGAGGCTGCTGGATGCATACATGCAGGTAGCCAAGAACATGTTCGGCCTTGTAGGAATAGACGCGCTCGCATCGATGTGAAGCATGCGCTTAGAAAGTCTCAGGCCTTGGCCATTCTATCTCCTGCACAAGGCTGCTCTCTTCTATGGCAGTCTTTGCGGAAGTCATCCTGCTATAAGTCATTGAACCCAGGCCCAGCAGCAAGAGAAGGCTAGATATGAATAGGTATGGTACGTTGCTTGTCAGGTATTCGTCCAGTATCAGCATAAGGCCGGCAAGCGAGACGAACAGGCTAAAGCCCAGGCCCGACATCGACCTGCTAAGTATAGTGAAGGCAGCAGGTATGCACAGGAGGGCTATGATTATGTTTGCTATAGGTATGTAGTATTTGCTGCTTAGGGTGAAGAGGAAATGTACGAAGCCGGACTTTACCAGTCCCCCGGCGAGGAATGCTGCCTGCGGGTACATGAAATACATGAGCACCGCGGCATTGAGAAGCAGTATTGCTGAAGAGATTACGGAGAATATGTTTAGGGCGTTTCCAGCGGATCCGGGCTTTGCGGACGTGCTAGCAAGGTCTATGTCGTTTATGCAATAAAGCAGGCCCTGGTCCACCATTATGTCAGCATAACAGTAAGGCAGGCGGCATACGCTGCAAACGGCATAGGCATGGCGCCATGGGTGGTTTATGCAGAACTGGCCCTGTGCGAGTTTTATGCTGTCCCGCGCCGCGAGGGACATCTTGCGCCCGGGCTGCTGCGCAGGCATGCTTTCTGGTTCCCATTTTATGGCAGGCTCTGCCTCTTTCTGCAACGGCTTTTCAGGCATCTTCTCGGGCGCTGCCTTTGGCTGCTCAGGCGTTGGCTGCTGAGGTTTTTCGTGGTGATGTGCTGGAGCTGGCTTTTCGCTAGGGAGATTTTCTCTCTTCTTGAATATGATTAGGTCTAGCGCTTCGTCCTCCAACAATACACCATCTTAACGCGAAAGTCAAAGCTGTGGCCTGTTAGCAAGCCTGATTGCCCTTTCCTTCTTCTTCTCGAAGATGCCCCTGTGCTTTGCACAGCTTATGCAGTAATAAACCTTCCTCCTTGTCATGAATTTTATGTCCTTTTCGTTAGGGTCGGTGCCATACCTTATGATCTTCTCGTCCTGAACTGCCTTGGTCCTTGGTACATTCCTGCCGCAATTGTCGCATCGCACTAGCGAGTCTCGTCCTCTCATAGCCACTACCTTTTACAAACTAATTATGCGTCTATATATTTAAATAGTTCTATATCCATAATGAGTAAGGCGATATTAGGTGATTGTATAAGGATACTGCTTGTAAGCGATGCCGAAGGAGACCTTGACAGGGCTATAGAGTCACTTGAATCCGAAGGGGCTGCCATAGTGGCTAAGGAGATAAAGGCCGAGCCCAAGGAGGTGGCGAAACTCGCCGCATCGATGATGTCTAGGGGAAAATACGATATCATAATAGCGCTTACCGGAAATCCTTTTGCCGCAAACATAGCGTTCAACAAGTCAGAAGGTACCAGCGCGGCAGTGTGCGCCTCTGCTGAAAACGTTGCCGAAGCCGTGGAAAACGGGGCCAACGTCATAGTTGTAGGATGGGACGCCACAGGCAGGCTTGCGGACATGCTCGATGCAGTATTGGAAAGCTACGGGGGCGGCAAGGTGCACAGGCAGCCTGCAGAGGCAGTTGTGCATGAGGAGAAGGTACCTGAAGAAAGGCACGTGCAGCATGTGCACATGCAGCCGAAGCCCGGCATAGGCGCGCTCATTCCGCAGGGCATGTTCAGGCACCACAAGCCCAAAGAGCAGGAGCGGGAGGAATTCGTGCAGGGCCCGAAGAGGGAAGGCATAATAGGCGCCATAAAGGACGAGCTTGGAATTGTTGACGTTGAAGTGCACAAGAAGAAGGAGAAGGAGCCCAAGAAACAGTAAGGCACACAGGTCCTTTTATACATTGATATGCTTAAGATGTTCATATGGAATTCGAGTGCAGCAGGATATCCAAGACGATACTCACTGCAGTGCGAGCCTCTGTTGCCCAGCGCATGAGCGAGAGGTACAAGTACAAGCAGCACGAGATCGCCAGGATCCTTGGGATTGCGCAGGTGGCTGTTAGCAAGTACCTGAACTGCAAGTACTCGAAGAGCGTCGCCGAGATAAAGGAAAGGATAGACTCCGGCGGCCTTGATGGCGAAGTCATAGGGTATGCGCTTAAGGATGATTCCTCGATGGTGAATAAGTCGATAGAGGAGCTATGCGCGAGGATAGCGTCAGGTATGCATACCGCATGAATGTTTGATCCGTGATGAAAATGGAAGAACTTAACCCTTTTAAAATAGCACAGCAACAGCTTGATGAAGCGGCAGGGATAATGGGCCTGGACAGGAACGCGCATGCGCTCCTCAGGGAGCCTATGGAGACCATGAGTGTAAGCGTGCCGGTGAAGATGCACGACGGCAACACGCAGGTGTTCCAAGGTTTCAGGGTGCATTATAACACTGCCAGGGGGCCGGCGAAGGGAGGCATAAGGTTCCACCCGCAGGAGAGCCTGGACACGGTGAAGGCGCTTGCAGCATGGATGACGTGGAAGTGCGCACTTGCGGACATACCTTTGGGAGGCGGCAAGGGGGGAGTCATATGCGACCCCAAGAAGCTTGACAACAACGAGCTTGAGAGCCTGTCCAGGGAGTACGTGCGCAAGATAGGGAAGTTCCTTGGCCCGAAGGTCGACGTTGCAGCCCCTGATGTTTACACCACGCCGCAGATAATGGCATGGATGATGGACGAGTACAGCAGGCTCGTGGGGCACAATGAGTTCGGGGTCATAACCGGGAAGCCGGTCGAAGTGGGCGGATCCGAGGGAAGGTTTGACGCCACCGCGCTTGGGGCCATGTACGTGCTCAGGGAGGCCGCAAAGCTCCATGGAATAAAGCTAAAGGACGCAAAAGTCGCGATACAGGGATTCGGCAATGCTGGAGGGTTCGCATTCGAGCTATCGAAGAAGCTGGGCGCAAAGGTGGTCGCCATAAGCGACTCGTCCGGCGCAGTGTATTCTTCCAAGGGCCTTGACTACAAGAAGCTCTCCGAGGAGAAGAAGAAGTACGGAGAGCTGGGCAAGGCGAAGGGATATGAGGAGCTTAGCAACAACGAGCTGCTGGAGCTCGACGTTGATGTTCTCATACCTGCCGCCATGGAAAACCAGATAACCGAGGACAATGCAGACAAGATAAAGGCGAAGATGGTACTGGAGCTCGCAAACGGCCCGGTAACGCCTGGGGCCGACAAGATACTTTTCGAGAGGAAGATACCGGACTACCCTGACTTCCTCGTGAATTCGGGGGGAGTCATAGTTTCATACTTTGAATGGGCACAGAACACGCAGAACTGGTACTGGACCGAGGACGAAGTGAACGGCAGGCTGGAGAAGATAATGGTCAGGTCTTTTAGCAGCGTGGTCGACACACAGAAGAAGTACGCAGACATGAAGAAGAAGATAAGCCCAAGGATGGCGGCATACATAGTGGCCGTGGAAAGGGTCACAGCTGCCATGAAGCTAAGGGGCTGGTACTGAAAAGGCATCCGTGGTGGGAGCCGCTACCTGCGGCCCCTTTTAAACGCCTTCAGGACGTCATCTACGTCCATGGTGTTTAGGACGCGCTCAGGGGTCAGCCACCCCCTCCTTGCAGTAGATACCCCGTATCTCATGAGAAGGAGATGCGATTGCGAGTGTGAGTCCGTGTCTATGGAGAACTTGAGCTTGTACTTGCTTGCGCGCAGTATGTTCTCATCGTTTAGGTCCAGGCGCTCCGGATAACCGTCGATCTCCATTATAACGTTGTTGTCCTCAGCTGCCTGGAAGACCTTGTCCAGGTCCATGTCTATCGGGCTTCTGACGTTTATTATCCTGTCGGTGGGATGTGCGAATATGTTTACGTATCCCGTCTCGAACGCCGTGATGACCCTGCGAGTCATCTCCCCGCGGGACATGTTTAGCGCGGTGTGGATGCTGGCGAGCCCATAGTCCATTAACTCCAACGTCTTGCGCCCAAGGTCTAGGCTGCCGTCCTTGAGTATGTCTATCTCTGCACTCTTTAGCAGGCGTATCCCGCCCACCTTGCCATCCACATTGTCTATATCTTGGAAGTGCTTTGCGAACTTCCTGTCATCCATTCCGTGCGCGATGTACTCGCTCTTGGTATGGTCGGTTATGCCTATGTACTTCCTCCCTAGCTTCCTAGCGGCGATGGCCATCTCCTCTATGGTGTTGGAGCCGTCGCTCCTGTTTGTGTGCACGTGGAGGTCGCCCTTTATGCCATCGAGGCCCACCAGGATGGGAAGGCGGTGCTTCTGTGACAATTCGACTTCCCCCCTGTCCTCGCGCATCTCGGGAGGCATGATATCCATGCCAAGCTTATCGTATATGTCGCCCTCTTCCTTTCCTGCTGCCATCCTGCCCTTCTTGTCGAAGAGGCCATACTCGTTGAGCTTGTAGCCCTTGCTTATCGCTATCTGCCTGAGCTTCACGTTGTGGTCCTTGTTCCCGGTGAAATATTGCAGCGCTGCGCCGAAGCTCTTGTCCTCCACGACCCTTACATCGCAGGTAAGCCCCATCTTTAGAAGCACTGTGGTCTTTGTGGGGCCGCTTGCTATGGTCCTCTGGGTCTCCTCCAGATTCCTTACGAACTCCATTACAGGCTCGCTGTCCCTCGCCGTGACCAGTATGTCAAGGTCTCCTACAGTCTCCTTCATCCTGCGCGTTGAGCCGGCTATGGCAACGCGCTCGGCAAGGCCAGACTTGCGTATCTTTTCGACTATGTCCTCTGCCTCGGGAAGCGCAAGGCCCAGGAGCATCCTTCCCTTGGTGAGCTCCAGCTGGGCCAGGCTCTTCTTTATCTCATCCTCGCTCTTCTTGCCGAATCCGCTTATGCCGCTTATCCTGTGCGCCTCGGCCGCCTTCTTGAGGTCCTCTATGTTCCTTACGCCAAGCGACTTGTAAAGCTTGAAGATGCGCTTTGAGCCCATGCCCTGTATCAGGGTAAGCCCCTTGAAGTCTATAGGGTATCTCTTCTTAAGCTCCTCGTGCTTTCCCATCTTCCCTGTTTCTATGTATTCGCGTATTGCGCCGGCTATGGATTTGCCAACTCCTGGAAGCTCCATCAGGCCCCCTATGCCCTTCTTCTTGTACAGCTCCCCAACGTCCTCCTGCAACCCCAGCACAGTCTGCGCAGCCTTGCGGTATGCCAGCACCTCAAATTTCCTGTCTACAGTATCCAACGCGAGCATATCCGCTATTTCCTCAAAGAGCTCTGCGATCCTTGAGTTATACATACAGTATGAAATGGCCATATCAGCCTTAAATACCCGATGCGCCTGCCAGGTAGCCCACATGCAGGGGCATGCCGCGCGGCTCGGCAGCCTTTAATAATTAGTTGTTAGATTATTCTTATATGAATTTGGGAGTGCATGTTTCCACCCACGGGATCCATAGGCATAAGGAGGAGGAAGCTCGGGCTTAGCCAGAGCAGGCTTGCAAAGCTTTCCGGAATAAGCCAGT
Organism: Microcaldota archaeon; assembly: GCA_021848065.1. Lineage (GTDB taxonomy): Archaea > Micrarchaeota > Micrarchaeia > Micrarchaeales > CABMGC01 > JAJZNA01. The sequence continues at coordinate 18,409 of JAJZNA010000015.1, read as the reverse complement.
CAATGCTCACCAAAGTTGAGAGGGGCAGGGCTGAGCCGAGCTACGGCGTTGCGGTCAGCATATTCAATGCGCTGGAGGAGCTGGAGTGCAAGGACCAGGAAGTTGCAAAGGACATGATGCGCAAGGGGGTCATAACGCTCGACACGGGAGACACGGTGGGAAAGGCTGCCGCGTTGGCGAAGAGAAATGCCATGTCGCAGTTCGTAGTGCTAGATGGAAAGAGGGTGGTGGGAAGCGTGAGGACATCAGACCTGATAGGAATGCCTGGCGCAATGAGGCTGGGCTCGTGCATGGAAGCGCCGTTCCCATCCATAAAGGAAGGCACTCCGGCCAGCATCGTGAGGGAACTGCTCAAGAACGACCAGGCAGTCATTGTTCTCAGAAAGGGAGACATAGTCGGGATAATAACTGCGGAGGACATGCTGTAACCGTGCGGCGAGGCCGCTATGCATTTGGCAGTGTCATCTCAGAAAGGTATATTTATTCTGTTGTTTCAGAATAATACAAGGTGACTATATGTTTGGAAATGTATCTTCAGGGAACAATTTCGGTGGCGATTATGATCTGTTCAAACCCAAGATAGGCGTTGTTGGAGTGGGAGGCGGAGGAGGCAACACAGTGCAGAGGCTCAGCAATTCCGACATACGCGGTGCCAGCCTCTTTGCCTTCAACACAGACCAGAGGCAGCTTAACATGATGAATTCCAACATCTCCAAGCTCATGCTCGGAGGAAAGCTGACGCATGGCCTGGGTGCAGGCGGATACCCTGAGATAGGGGAGAAGGCCGCTGAGATATCGAGGGATGACATTGATCTGCTGACCAGGGACATGAACCTGGTCTTCCTTACTGCAGGAATGGGCGGAGGAACAGGAACCGGCGCTGCGCCTGTCGTAAGCAGGATAGTGAAGGACAACGGAGCAGTTGTCATAGGCGTGGTCACGCTGCCGTTCGCACTTGAGAGAGTGAGGCTTGAGACCGCAAGGAGGGGCATACAGAAACTCAGGCAGCACATGGACACGCTGATAGTGATAGACAACCAGAAGCTGGTGGAGCTGTACCCTAACCTGCCAATAGAAAAGACGTTCGCACTTGCTGATGAGATAACGGCCAAGGCGGTGAGGGGCATAACTGAAGCCATCACACAGCCGAGCCTGATAAACCTTGATTTCGCAGACGTGAGGACCATAATGTCCGTAGGCGGACTTGCCATGATAAGCGTGGGAAGGGGAAGCGGGACGCAGAGGGTCGAGGAGGTGGTCAAGGCTACCTTGAAGAACAAGCTGCTCGATGTGGATTACTCGAATGCTACAGGAGTTCTGCTGCACATAACAGGCGGACCGAACCTTACACTTGGAGAGGCAAACCAGATCGGCGAGAAGCTGACCTCGCAGTCCGCGCCTAACGCAAACGTCATATGGGGAGCCAGGCTCGATCCAAACGCAGGGGATGACATAGAGGTGATAGCCATATTCACAGGAGTTAGCGGCGCATCCCTGGTTAAGAAGGAGGAGACAGATAGGTACACGTTAGGCCTGGACAGCATATGAGGGCCCATGCTGTCCCTAGGCAGCATTTTTATAGTCTGGCCAGAAATAGGAGATATTGCTGGTGAAGGCAAGCATGCATACTCTGGAATTGAAAAATGTGAGTTCAGGCTATGGGGGCAAAGCAGTCCTTCATGACATCGCACTTACTGCAAATGAACCTTCGGTGTACGTAGTCCTAGGGCCAAACGGCGCTGGAAAAACAACACTGTTCAGGACCGTAGCCAACATCCTTGAACCGTTGTCCGGCAGCATACTGCTCGATGGCAATGATTTGGCATCGTCCAAAGATGCTCGGCAGAGAATAAACTATCTTTCACATTATAACGCATTGCCCGAAGAGATGACGGTCTACAAAGCCATGAAATTCTACTCTGCCATGGAAGGAGGGGATCCGGACAAGGTAATGGAAATGCTTAATCTCGGCGCACTTAGGGACAGGAAGATATCCAGCCTTTCGCAAGGGCAGAAGAAGAGGGTGTCCATAGCAAAGGTATTCCTGGTGGACAGGGACCTGTATCTTCTTGACGAGCCTACCGCAAACCTTGACCCAGGGCTATCCAAGGAGATAAGGGACATAATACTGAAGCTGAGCAGAAACAAGCTTGTGCTGTATTCATCGCACAACCTTTACGAGGCCAGCGACATAGGCCAGAACCTCATACTCATAAAGGACGGAAGGCTTGCAATGTTCGACAAGATAGCCAATGTCAGGTCCAGAAACTACAGGGTCGGCATCAAGGCATCAAAAGACATATCCGGAATTGTGGATGCGCATAAGGATGCAAGCGGCTATTACGTAATGACGGTTTCAAAGCCCGAAGAAGCAGGCCTGGCGCTGAAGAAAATAGTTGATAAGGGCATACTGGTTACAGAGATGCGCGAGATGGACAACCCGCTGCAGGAGCTTTTTGGTGATGGAGGTACCTGACATGCAAACCGACGGCCAGAAAAGAAGCGTCATGGACTCCCCCAGCGTAGTCACGGCAAGGAGAGCCCTTGGCATCATGAAGACATACATAGCGATAACCATATTCTTCTCCATCCTTGCTACGGTGGCGTGGAACCCTGGCAATTATGCATCAGGCAATAATCCCAATGCGACCTCCAACGCTTCGCCAGCCAATACGGTGGCGCATGATGCCAAGTTTCTAGGAGGCAGCTTTGGAGGCACAAGCATAATCTTACTTGCTGTGCCGCTATATGCGATACCTTTGCTGGCTCTGGCTATGTCCGTGCTTATACTTTTTGTATACGATAAGAACAACGGAGTGCTAGAATACCTTATGTCCCTAGGCCTGAGCCAGAAGGACATATACAAGAGGTACCTCAAAGCGTCTTTGCTGCTCACCTCCCTCGTATTGGCCATATTCATACCTGCCAATCTTGCATATTCCAGGATCGTATACGGACCGGCCATTTTTTATAAGATTCTTCCAGTGTATCCATTGATAACGCTTTTTGCACTGGCAGTGGTTACCTTCATGTCAATGTGCATGATGGCATTCAGTGCATTGCAAAAGGCAAGGGCGGGAAGCAATCAGCCGCTAGGAATGGTCATAGGCTACCTTGCCACAGTGCCAGCATATTTCGCCTTGGCATTTCCGCTCGCCGCTGGGCTATTATTCGATTTGGCAATTGTAGCGATTATTGCATTGGTCTCCATTGCAATGCTGCTATCTTCAGATAGGCTCATTAGACGGGAGACATTCCTGCCATAAGCTGACGGGTTTATGCAGTTTGGATATGCTTGATTAGCCGCATCAGGCTTCCTGTACTAAAGTCTCCTTGTTCTCGTCCTTGTCCCTGGTGAAGGAGTACACCTTGGCCCCGCTAACCTGCTTGAGGGCCTCATCGTGGGTTATTATGAAAACCTGTTCCACAATGCTGGGAAGCGTGTCCCCGAATACCTGAACAAGTTTTGAAAGCCCTTCGCGGTCTATGTTGTGCGTCGGCTCGTCAAGGATCAGCCATTTCAGATTAGGCACCAAGACCAAGGAGAATGCAATCCTGAGGGCAAGCGAAGCGGTACTCCTCTCGCCGCCGCTGGCTATGGAGTCGACATCCTCCCACACGTACTCGTTATTGACCATTGCATTTACTTTCAGCCTGTAATCGTTGTCGGAAGCGTCCAGAACGAGGCCGCGGTAATCCCCATATGGATAAAGGCTCTGCCACACTTCCTGCATTATGCCATTTATGGAATTGACCAGATGGCTCCTGAGCAGTGACTGCGTCTCTATGAGAGAGAGCCTGAACTTGGAGACGTTGTCTACGAGGTCGCGCTTCCTTGCGACGTCCTCGTTTATGCGCTTTATGCGTTCTATCTCAGCCTCCTTGGCAGTTATCTGAGATGATTTGTCCTTTATGTAGCTTGATACTGCAGTTATGCTTGCGCTGTGCTTGCTTGCCTCTGAGGTTATGGCCATTAGCCTCTCCTGGGCCTTGTCCAGATCCTTCTGGTCAGCCGCTATGGAGTCGTGCTCGTCGATCTTCTTGGAAAGCATGTCAGACATCCCATCCCGTTCCTTTGCGTACCTGTCGCGCCGTGACACGGAATCGAGTGCCAGGGATGCCTTCTGGACAGACTCGTTAAGCGACTGCATGGATTTTGAACATGACTCCCTTTCCACCTTGGCCTTTGAGTAGCCTTCGCTTGCCGCATCCAATGATTTCCGGCATGAGTCCAGCTTCTCGTCTAAACCTGTGTACGATTTCATCTTGTCTTCTGCAAGTTTAAGCTCTAGCAGCTTTGCCTCGAGGGATCTCAGCTCGGATTTTTTCTTTTCCAACTCCGAAGTGCAGTGCAGGATCCTTTTCTTTGAGTCCTCCACAGTCGCCTTCTTGGCTTCCAGCAGCCTTATCCTGGAAGGCTCGTCCAGGTCCTTTTCGCATACAGGGCACCTGCCCTTCCCCTTAGCAAGCTCCTTGGCCTGCGCATCTGCTTCGAAGGCCTTTGTCCGGGATTCGGCTGCCTCCTGGGTCAGTGCGTCCATGGAGCTCCTGCAGTCCTCTATGCCCTTTTCCACAGCTGGCCTACTGTGTTCCGATATCCTCTTGGATAGCTTATCCCGCTCTGCCGATTCGCGCGACCAATGGTCTATGTCGGATTTTAGCTTTACCACTTCTGAATACAGCTTCTTTTCAGACTCGGACATTAAGACCTCTGCCTTGCGCATTTCTTCACGGTCCGACTTTAGCTTTTCCAATCTCGATGACGCCTCTTCATGCGTCTGGGTGAATGACGCAGAGATCTTACGGACCTCAGCATCGAGAAGTGCAATCCTTGACTTCAGTGATTCGACATCTTTGGCAAGTGCCTGCTTCTTGGCATGCCTCTCCTTCATCTCTTTTGCCGCGGACTCCGCAGAGGCCTTTTCCACCAGGCACTCCTTGAGCCTTTTCTCTGCAGCTGCCTTATCCTCATCAAGCTTCTCCTTCTGGCGCTTCATGAGCTCCAGATCAGTTGCCGCCTTGGGCATGTCGAACTCCCTGACCACTTTTTCAGTGTCTGCAACCATATCCCTTATGCGGTTGGACAGGCTTGTGGCATTTTCACCGGCTAGCGCAAAGCGGTCGAGGCCAAGGAGCGAATCCATCTGTTTCTTCCTCTCCGTAGGGCTTATGTCAACAAAATAGTTCAGATTGTTCTGCTCGGAATAAACGGCCTTTGAGAAGAGGTCGTAGTCTATCTTTAGAAGGCGCTCTATCTCCTCGGTCACTCTCTGCGGCTGGGACTGGAGATACGTGCCACCTTTCTGTATAGTGGCGGTGGCAGGTTTGTTGTCTGCAAACACATCCCTCGTGACAGCATACTTGACGCCATCGACGCTGAATTCAAGCCTGACCTGTGCCGAACGCTCTTGGCCGGGCTTGTTGCGCACAAGCTTGCCTATGCCGACACGCTTGTGCTGCAGGGAAGGAAACGTGCCAAAAAGGGCATATGAGATGGCATCCATTATGGAGCTCTTGCCAGACCCCATCTGGCCTATTAGTATGTTTATGCCTTTTGAAAAGTCCAGCCGCGTGTGCTTATGCGTCTTCCAGTTTGTGAGCTCTATGGACTCTATCATAAAGTGACATCCTCTCCTAACTAAAGGTTAGGAGCTTCCCCTGCGGTTGCAGGGTCTGTTCTCAGTTCTTCGAGCCCGTTTGCATTCCCTGCTGGAAGGTATTGACGATTCTCTCCCTGAGCGTGACTTCCCCTCTGTCCGAGGGTAGCTCTGTTGAGTATATTTATTGATGCGTTTGTGTCCCTGTCCAACTGCAACCTGCATCTATCGCAGTTGAACTGCCTTTGTGATAGTGGCATCTCCTGAATGTTGCCACAGTTGCTGCATGTCTTTGAAGTGTTATCCGGATTGACCTTTATAAATGTCTTCCCCCGTTCCTGTGCCTTGTATTCCAGGAATCCTATGAACCTGCCCCATGAGGCGTTTTGGATTGACTGCGCCAATGTGTGATTCCTTTCCATGTTCTGGATCCGCAGCGCCTCTACTGCGAATGAGGTGAATCCTCCGTCTGCCAGCTTTTGCGAGAGTTTGTGCATGAAGTCGTTTGACTGCCTCGTTACCGACTGCCATTCTTCCTGAAGGTGCATTTTTGCCTTCTGCCTTCTCTTTGAGCCTTTATTCCTTCTTGCAACTACCATTTGCCAATGGGCAATCTTCTTCTCCGCCTTTTTGTAGAACTTTGGCTTCTGGAATATCTCGCTATTAGATAGTGCAATGAAGTTGTTTAGTCCCAAATCTATGCCGACTGGGTTTGTGTCATTTATTTCGGGAATTGGTTTGTGCTGAACTGCGGTGAAGATTGCGTAATATTCGTTTCCTTCCTTTGCGATCGTGAGGGTCTTTATCTTCCCTTCTATGGTTCGGTGCATCTCCATCCGAATTGTCCCGGAAATCTTGGATACCCTGAGCCTATCCGCCTCTATCCTAAAAGAGCCATTGTTCTCTATGTGAGTTATTGATCTGTATCTGTCCATTGACTTGAACTTTGGGAACCCCTTTTTCTTTGCTCCTTCCTTGCATCTGCGGAAGAAGTTTTGGTATGTCCTGAGCATCCTGTTCCTTATGCCCACCCTGACATGGGCATAAAGTTTGTAGTATCTTTTATCTTCTTTCAGTATTTCGTTCATGTATTGGTTTATAGTTCTCTGTGAAACCTTGCGCGATTGTATTGTCTTTTCCAGCAGTTTGTTGTAGAGTTGATGGGCAAGAAATATGGACTCGTCTATCTCCTTCTGCCGCCTGAAGTCAGGGTAGAGCCTGAACTTGTAGGCATGGATTATTTCCATGTTTCCTGTTTTGTTTGCATTCCTTATATACCCTCCTTGCACGCCCTTACCCCTATCTCAAGGATAAGGGTTTGCGGGCGTGTTGGATTTTATCAGCGCGTGGACAAAAAGAGATTGCCGCCGAGTATTGTATAACTGTTTGGACGGTGCAAAGGTCTTACCGTACGTAGTGGCATTGCAGCAGGATATGGATTGGAAGTTGAGGTAGGATTAGATAAGGCTTTCCTCTTCAACTTCGACGTCCTTTACCCCATTTACCTTTCTTATCTTCTCCTCGAAGCCTGTGCTGCCTTCGGAGTCTTCGTGCACGTACATTGCCTTGATTACCTTTATTCCGAAGCCTATCTCTTCCACCTGTATGCTTGTAGGCGAAGTCTCCTTCTTGAGCTCCGGAAGCACTGCATCTGCATCGTCCGAATATATTTTAAAAAGTGTTGCGACTTTTCCCATTTATGGCCCCTCTGTGTGGCAGTTTGGACAGACATATCGGGTGTGCTTCTCTCTGCAGCTGCGGTCCCTTATTATCGTCTCCTTAAGGCATCCAGGACACTTGAATGATACGTACTCGCTGCTAAGCCTTCCGCACGAGACGCACACCTTTCCCATCGTTTCTGACATATGCTCACGGTGTTATAATTTGAATATAACATCTTTATAAATGGAAAGCTATATAAATTATGTCCTGGGCATGTGGTGTAACCTGGATAGCACGTCGGCTTGCGGAGCCGCTGGTTGCGGGTTCAAATCCCGTCATGCCCGATCCGTTTACAGGCGTTTGTTATGGCCGTTAGAATAAACAGGAAGGATACTTTGGAGGTGCTTAAAGGCATACTAGAGCAAAACGCTGATAAAAGGATAGTGGTAGTTGGGACCACCTGTGCGGGCAAGTCAACGTTGATAGCACAACTTAAGGCAGATGGTTTTAATGCCCAGGATATGGATGAGCTTTTAGTTTCCAGACTTAGCAAATCAGAACGGGATGCCGTAAACCAGACGCCGTGGACCACAGAAATAGGGGAGCTCATGGAAGGGCTTGCAAAAAGCCACATTGGAATAGCTGCCGGGGAGCCGGTTTTTGGCACGGTGGTATTTGATTGCGATCTGTTGGTATATCTAAAGGTAAGCGATGATAAGCTTAGAGAGCGCATTAGGGATAGGGGAGTGAAGTTTGAAGATGCAAAGAATATGCAGGAGCGCATAGAAGAAAAGATCAGGGCATCCCGAATAAGATGCATTGAAATAGCTATTGGCGCTTAGTCGGGATTATAGGCCCGAGGCACATAAGGCCAGGGTGATTACATTTATTGTGCGGTCAGAGATAATCTTTGATGCAGGATTAATATCGTGGAAATCGGAACCGCATTACACGTGCATTTAGGCATGGCTGCATTTGGGCATAAGAGAGCGCAGTATTGCGCAATCTATTTTATAATTTTGGCGCCATAAGTTATCATCATGGCAAAGGAAAGGAGCCGAAGGTACATAATAGTCTCTAACAGACTCCCCTTGTCTTTCATAAAAGACAATGAAGGCATAAAGTCACGGGAAGGGGCAGGAGGACTTGTATCAGGCATGAAATCATATCTTAATGCAATAGGCTACGAGAATTACGTCTGGATAGGATGGCCTGGAAGCACGTTTGAAAGTGAGGAGGATCGCAAAGAGGTGACTAGCCAGGCAGAAAAGCTGAAGAGCGTGCCGGTGTTTCTGGACGAGGCCACGTACAATGGATTCTACAACGGATTCTGCAACAGCACAGTATACCCGCTTTTCCATTATTTCACCAATTACGTCAAGTATGACAATGGGAATTGGGAAACCTACAAGAAAGTCAATGAGATATTCAGGGATGCGATATTAAAAATCGCAAAGCCAGGGGACATGGTATGGATACATGATTATCACCTTATGCTTCTGCCTGCTCTTTTGAGGGCATCCGGGATAGATGCAGACATAGGATTTTTCCTGCACATACCCTTCCCTTCGTATGAGATTTTCCGCCTTCTTCCAGGAGAATGGGGCAAGGGACTGCTTAATGGCATGCTAGGGGCAGATCTGATAGGATTCCACACTTACGACTACATGCAGGACTTCCTCACGTGCGTGTCAAGACTGCTGGGATATGAGAGCAACATAGGGTACCTTGAGGGACAGGATGGAAGGATAAAACGGGTTGACACGTTCCCCATGGGCATAGACTTTGGAAAGTTCCAGAAGCTTGCACGCAATCCGGATGTGATAGCCGAGAAGAAGAAGCTTAGCGCATTCGGAAGCCAAAAGATAATATTCTCCATAGACCGCCTTGACTACACCAAAGGCATACTGAACAGGCTTGAAGGATACCGCATCTTCCTGGAGCAAAACCCCGATAAGCGTGGCAACGTAGTCCTGGTCCTTGTAGTAGTCCCTTCGCGCGGAGACATTAAGGAATACCAGCGCATGAAGGTAGCCATAGACGAGAAAGTAGGATCTATAAATGGAAGGTTCGGAACCATCGACTGGACGCCCATAACCTACCAGTACAGATTCATAGACGCAAATATGCTCATAGCACTTTATGCGTCAGCGTCCATAGCACTGATAACGCCTTTGAGGGACGGGATGAACCTTGTCGCAAAGGAGTACGTTGCATGCAAGGTGGATTCCCCGGGCATACTCATACTTAGCGATATGACGGGAGCTGCCAAGGAACTTGGAGACGCAATAATCGTAAACCCATACCACCCGCAGGACATATGTGCAGCACTTGAGAAAGCATTCACCATGCCAGTGGAAGAGCAGATGCACCGCGTAGGCCTTATGCAAGATAGGATACGATCTTACGACATAGTGCGGTGGGGCAATGACTTCATCAAGGAGCTTGAAGACCTGAAGGATATGCAAGACGTGTTTAATGCAAAGCTTCTAGGAAAGAATGAGGGGCCTTTGTTGTCTGATTACAAGAAGGCCAAGAAGTCGCTCATATTGCTCGATTATGATGGAGTACTTACGCCGCTCGTAGAGGATCCCAAGAAGGCCGTGCCAACGAAGCATGTGGTAGATCTGCTAAGGATGCTGAGCAAAAGGGAGAATACGGAAGTAGTAGTCATAAGCGGGAGAGGCAAAGACATGCTTGACAAGTGGTTCGGCGACCTTGACATATCACTCGTAGCGGAGCATGGGGCACTTGTGAAGGACCGTGGATCTGGATGGAGGTTCCTGCGGCCGCTCACATCCGGATGGAAAGAGGTCATAATGCCGATGCTCAAGGACTATGCTGACAGGCTGCCTGGATCGCATATAGAGGAGAAGGAGTTCTCTTTGGTGTGGCACTACAGGAAGGCGGAATCGGAATTTGCCTCACTGAGAATAAAGGAGCTGTTTGATAACCTCAGCAAGTTCACATCCAATGCCGATGTGCAGATATACAAAGGAAACAAGATAATAGAGATAAAGAACGCTGGATCTGGGAAAGGACTTGCAGCCACATACTTTGTAAACAAGATAAGCCCAGACTTCATACTTGCAATGGGGGACGATTATACTGACGAAGACATGTTCAGGCTGCTTCCTAAAGAGGCATACACCATAAGGATAGGGATGGTGCAGTCCTATGCAAGATATAACCTCCATGACAGTGCGGATGCGGTGCGCCTGCTGGGCAAGATGGCGCAGTAAAGGCGCTAGGTTCTTTTGAACCTCTTTTGCGTAGGCTTCTCGGAGCCTGCCTCATGCATAGAGTAACGCTTTATGACCATGGTTTTTACCAGGTCTATGTCAGACATGCCGTGTTCCTGTGCATATGCCTCCGCCTGCTTTAGTTTGTTCTTATACACATTGTAAGCAGCTATGGCAGCAGAGAGTGCATCCCTCTCATGCAGGTTTGATATGCCATACTTCTTTGCAAGCTCCTGCTTTCTCTTAACCCCAATGTCATATCCTGCAGAGAAGAGAATGGCACCAAAGACGGCTGAAAGCTTCGCGAGTAGCCTATTGGGCCTCTTCTTGTCGCTAGCTATTATTACTGGAGTGCCCGCCGAAGTGATCTTGCCCACAAACCAGTCCAATCCCACAAACGTGCCGTTGGATATGAGCACGGGATTGCCATTAAGATCAAGGCATGCTATTGCAGCCCTCTTCCCGGAATCCACTCCGACGATTAGGTGTACCATTTAGTCAGCATAAAGAACTGTTAGCATAGCACACAGCCTGCGATGCGCTTTGCGGTATTGCAAGATACTGGCAGTTTACAACCACCGCGGATGGGGAGGTGACATTGTATTTTGCTGCCTGTTCTGCCTGTACCCTCATCACGCTTTGGGATGATGCCATGCATGAATTCAATGCAGTCATGTTGAAGCCGGAGCGTGATGCTATGCCTGACAAGACCTGTGGGGACATGTACTCGCCCTGATAGTACGAGGCATTCAGGGACTTGACGAATCCGGTGAAATTTTCCTGTACAGAGCCACATAGGATGTACCTTCCCAGCGAAAGCGTGTTGTTTAGCCCATAGGTATTTGCAATCTTCTGTGAGTACTGGGTGTACTGTATCTTAACAGTCACATTAAGCCTGCTTGAGAACTTGGACTGCAGGTTAGTGGCGTTGACCAGGGAAGGTATGGATCCTGGTGCGTAAGGGTCTATGAACCAGTATGCCTGCGTCGTGCCTATGCCGCAGCTTGGCTGCCCGTAGAGCTTTATTGTACCCTTCGATGCAACGTAATTGTCTGAAAGCGAGGAATTTATTCCGACCATCTGTACAAATGTGGTGAACTTTGACAGATTAGAATCCTGCATAAGTATTCCAAGAAGGTAGGTTTCATTTCCAGAAGTTGATGTGTAGGGTATTGATGCATACCATTGCCCGGTTTGCGCAATGTAGGATACATTGGCAGCAGCCACATCCGATAGGTAAGGCAGCAGGGACGCCGAGCTGCTTGACGTAGAGTACCCTGCAAGTATGCGCTCCGCGGCCAGCTTGGCTTCGGAAATGGTGTGAATTGGATGCACGCATGTGCCATTCACCATGGCGTATGTGCAATTCTGTGCCGTGGCATTCGTGACATTCACTATGGATATGCTTGTTGTGAATGAGATTGCAACCACCAACAGCACGAGTATCGCCACAAGTACTATTAGGGCAACGTGTATGTTGTCTAGGCCTCCGAATCGTGAGACAGGCTTGACAAGTATGCTTGGTTCGCTTACCTTTTTGTTTAATCTGGCCATGTACATCATGCATGCAGTTATAGCGATGGAATATCTATTGAAAAGTATAAAAATATGCCATTCATGTGCGCGCCAATACGGCTACTTTCGCAGTAGCTGCATGGTAAGGCAGTGGGGGCCGCCCGTACCTTCGGTTGTGGCTGAGAAGTCGAGGTTTATTACGTTCTTTCCTCGGTCCCGCAGGGCCTCTGATATTGGCGCTTCGAAAGGCAGTGCGGATACGACAGTCGTGCCGTCCAAGGCAAGGATATTGCATGCAAATGCCCTCTGCTCTTCCTTTGTAACGCGTATGAGGTCGTATCCTTCTCCGGAAAGATATTCTGTGAATGTTTTTCCAGTTCGGTGTATGCGCATTATGCCACTTTCATCGGCGCTGGCCAGATAAACATGCCTCCTATCTGATTCGGAAGGGCACAGGACCATCTGCTTTTTGTCGCCAAGGCCGATGGGCATTGAGAACATGTCAAGGTGCATTGACTCCTGTTCCTGCTCGAATGTTGGCGGCTTGCCTTCCTCCTTCACTATGACATACTCCATTCCGGGATACTTTCCGCTCGATGCCAGTGTCGAAATTATCCACTTGGCGGCGCCCATGCTGGTCCTTGGACCCACGTCTATGAACATTTTATTTCCATTTACATAAAGACTTCCGCCCTCAAATGTCTCGCCCTCCGGGATGCTAATGACAGGATGCATGGGCAGGATATTGTGATATATGCTCTCGAAAATAGGCACCTCGCTTTGGCGGGCAGGATACATCATTGCCGATACAACTCGATGTCCCAAAACGACACTGGATTGATCGCGTGCGTAGAGGAGGTTTCCGTGGGGCAGTTTGGGGTCTATGCATAGCGCCTTTACAAGAAGGAGCGCCTTCTGCATGCCTTTCTTCCCGCCCCCATATAGCTCGGCGTCCATCTGGATGAGGGTCTCAGCTTTGCCGAGGACCAGGCCCAAGTCGGGCGACGGGACTTCCAGATTCAGGGATGTGAGGGTCTTCGCCTTCTGTGATAGTGCCGACATGGTATCAGACATGGAAAGGGCACCTTGACCAGAATTCATCAGGATGTTTGCAAGGGCCTCCTTCATCATAATGACCGAGACGCCATGGCTTTCCAGAGTCTTGTAAAATGCGGATATCTCATGCCGCGCGGCCATCACGTCCATGTGCCCCAAGAACAGGGAGTCTTCGGTGCGCAGCAGCTGTAGGAGCTCCTGCTCCACTGAGGGCAGGCCGGTCAGTGCGGCGCTCACAAGCTTTGATGCCTCATCATGCACCCCAATTTCGCCAACGCGCAAGATTTTTGCAGCCATACAGATCAGCAAGGTATTTACTGGGGGAATCTGTGGTTTTTCGCTATATTAACTTTGAGGCACATTTGCTATAAAATTAGAATAAATTGTATCATTTGATACAATTACTTCTTACCTGCATATTTCTTGCCGACGGCCTTGTAGGCATCGCGGAAAGGCATGCCCTTCTTGACAAGATCGTATGCCCGCTTTGTGGCATATACGTCCTCGGTGAGTCCCTTTTTGCAATTGGCCTTGTTTACGCCAAGCTCCTGCATCAGGCGTGAAGCTATCCTGAGGCTAGCCTCGGTGACCTCGAACCCAGACATCACTGGCCCTTTAGTGAGCTGCATGTCGCGGTTGAAGCCCGTTGGGAGATTTGAGGATATGCCCTTGAGGGCCATTTCGTACGATACGACAAGATGGTATTTTGCACGCAGCAGTTCTAGTACATCAGGATTCTTCTTCTGCGGCATTATGGAGCTCCCGGTAGTGAAGCTGTCCGGCAGCTCAAAGTAGCCGAATTCAGGCATGCTGAAAAGTATGAGGTCGCAGGCCATGCGGTTCAGGTCGAACATTATCTGCGTCAGGGAGTGGAGTATGGTTGACTCGAACTTGCCGCGGCTCATCTGAACATATATGGGATTGTCCTGCACTTTAGCGAACCCCAGCTCTGAAGCGGTGAATTCGCGGTCCACATCCAAAGGCGCACCGTAGCCAGCAGCTGTGCCAAGAGGAGACTGATCCACGAGCAGAAGGGCAGACTCCAGTAAGGATATGTTGTCCTGCATCGCATCGGTGAATGCTCCGGCCCACATGCCAATTGAAGATGGCATTGCCTTACGCATGTGGGTGTATCCAGGCAGCTCTATTCTGCCATACTGTGAAGAGAACTTGCCTGCGCTATCGGTGAAACGCTCTGCAAGTGCGATGCACAATTCCAGGTGGTCTTTGTAATACAAGCGCAGTGCGGTGAGAACCTGGTCATTCCTCGAGCGTCCGGTGTGGATCTTCTTTCCCAGGTCGCCCAGACGGCTTGTGAGGGTATTCTCTATGGCGGTGTGGACATCCTCCTCTTCCACGGAGATACTGAACTTGCCCTTCTCTGCAAGCGACATTATGCGCTTGAGCTCTGCTACCAGGCTTTCAACTTCGGCCTGCTTTAGTATGCCCATCTTTCCTAGCATCCTCGCATGGGCTATAGAGGCCATGCAGTCGTACTTTGCAAGCTTTAGATCCAGGATGTAGTCGTCGCCTACAGTGAACTCTTCGACATCCTTATCTGCGGAATAGCCCTTATCCCACAGTTTTTTTGCCGGCATCGTTTCCCTTTTTCTTAAGGCTGTCGTACGGCACCCGCCCTTTCATAGCGACGAAGTGCGCCTTGAGCCTTACTGCATTTATGTTTATGAAGCCTTTTGAATCTACCGCGTTGAAGCCTCCTTCAACATCCATGCTCGACATCTTCTGGTTGTATAGCGGAGTGAATGACTCACGCCCTATGGTCATTATGTTTCCCTTTAGGAGAGAGATGGTGACCTTCCCGTCTATGGCCTCCTGGCTCTTATTGAATGCGTTAACCAGGAAATCCATCTCAGGGGAGAACCAGAAGCCGTTGTATATCAACTCCGAGAACTTAGGAATTAGCATGTCGCGTATGTGCATGACCTCCTTGTCCATAGCTATGCCTTCCAGGTCGCGGTGTGCAGACCACAGTATTGTTGCGCCGGGAGTCTCGTAAACGCCTCGGGACTTTATGCCTATGTATCTGTTTTCGACCATGTCCACGCGGCCTATGCCGTTTATGCTTCCAAGTTTATTGAGCTCAACGAATATGTCAAGGGGCTTTGTCTTTGCGGAGCCGGACGACTTGTTGACAAGCTTCACAGGTATTCCATCCTTGAAGTGCAGCTCTATCACGGTCTCCTTTGACGGGGCCTTGCTTATTGAGGATGTCCTGCTGAATACGTGCTCCGGAGGGCGAAATGACGGGTCTTCCAGTATCCCGGCCTCGTGGCTGATGTGCATCAGGTTCTCGTCTTCGCTATAGGGCTTCCCCTTTGTAGCCTTTATGGGTATGCCCCATTTCTGTGCATAGACAATCATGTCGCTCCTTCCCTTGAATTGGGACAGGAATTCAGGATCCTTCCAAGGGGATATCACAGTTATCGCGGGATTCAACGCGTAATAGGCAAGCTCGAAACGGACCTGGTCGTTGCCTTTTCCAGTTGCACCGTGTGCCACGTACTTGGCGCCTTCTTTCTTGGCGATGGCTATCTGTGCCTTTGCTAGAAGAGGTCGGGCAAGAGAGGTGCCTAATAGGTATCTGCCTTCGTATATCGCATTGCCCTTCATTGCAGGGAAGATGAAATCTGTGACGAACTCGGACTTCAGATCCTCAATGTACACCTTTGAGGCGCCTGCAGAGATGGCCTTTTTGCGCACTGCGTCAAAGTCCTCCTCCTGGCCCACATCGCCTACGAAGCAGACCACATCATAGCCCTTGTTCACCAGCCATTTCAAGATCACGGAGGTGTCCAAGCCTCCGCTGTATGCAAGCACAACCTTTTCCTTGACCATATTTATCGATAGACTGTGCGCTGAATGACTATATAAAATCTGCGACGCGTATGATGCAATTTAAGGCAAGTATGTATCAGATGGCACAAATGCACAGGTCTGGCGTCAGCAATTTTTTATGAGTTCAAGCATGAGGGATTTCAAATCCGAGAGTTCCTTTATGCCTATTCGCTCAGATTTTGAGTGCGGTGCACTGCCGCCACGATAGACGCCCAGTACGGAGCCATATTTCAGGGATAGTGAATTTACTTCGGAAGTTGCACGTAGGCTTCGCAATTCAAACGGTAACTTTGCGGCCATAGCTGCCTTCCTTGCCACTGAAATTATTGGGGCGCCTTTCTTTGCAGAAAATGGCGGTGAAAAATTGTCCCTCTTCAACACAAGCTCATATTTACACCCAGTAAGCTTGCACGACTCTTTGGCGAGGCGCTTAACCTCCCGGACCTTGCGCTCGATCTCGGAGTTGGTGAAGGCCCTTATTTCGCCGGACATCGAAACATCTTCTGGAACCACGTTCACTTTCGTGCCCCCGCTTATCAGCCCTACGTTTAGCGTGCCGCCATTAGCATCCTTCCCTAACTTGAGGCGGGAGATCATTATGCCAGCTGCCTTGACAGCATTTGCACCCTGCCCGGGATTGTAAGCGGCATGGACTGCCTTACCCTTGAGATGTATCTCGAAGGGCAAGTAGCCGAGGGCGCTCTCCATGAAGGCCCCTAGCGGCCCTTCGCCATCGAAAATGAACGCGTAGTCTACCTTGTCCCGAGAATCTATGCATCTGGCCCCCATTATGCCGCTTTCCTCCCTGGTTGAAAAAACGCATGTGACATTAGGTCTCACGGGTAAGGACATGGCCTCGCCTAGCGCAATGATTGCACATGCCACAGACGCCTTGTTGTCTGCGCCCAGTATTGTATCGCCATCACTACTTATGACCCCTTTCTTCACGCGCGTGATTATTCGCCTGGAGCCATCCTCCACAGTGTCCATGTGGCACACCAGCATCACGGTAGTGTCTTTTGTGCCTTTCACCTTGGCGATCAGATTGCCGGAGTTGCTGCCGTTTTTCTTTCCTGAATCATCGAAATGAGAAGCTATTCCCATCGCTTTTAGGCGTTTTTGTATTGCAATGCCTACGTTACGCTCATGCCCGCTTGGGGAAGGTATCGAAACCAGTTCGCAGAAGAGCTTTACAATGGGATTGTACTGCATTTTCACAAAATCCACCTGGTAAAATATCCGCACTCGCAATTAAAATATCTCAGTCTCTCAACGCTGACTGGATGGGAGCGCGAATTAGGCTTTGCTGTGTGAGGGAGTAGACGTGCCAAGGCCCTTCTTCTGGCTTCAGTATCCCGAACAAGTATTTTGACTGGGCCTCTTCCAGAGGTTCCTCCCTAAACCCAAATCCGTTGGTGAGGGCGCCCAGGCCCATCTCCCCACTCTTTATTGCGATTATCACTGCTCCTGGAGACTCTTCGAAGATATGGATGATGAAGGCGCTTTTCATCGCAGTGTTTATGCCCTTGCCCCTATAGCCTGGATGCGTGACCCCTGAACGCAGTTCGTAGCACCCAGGCCAGACACCTATGGCCTGATGGCCTACAACAGAGTTAGTGGCGGGGTCTATGGCGATAAAGGAATGGCCACCCTTAGCCATTGCCAAGACCTGCTCACGCGTCAACGGCAGGGCGCCGCCGCCATTATCATGGGAGGATTGTATAAGTTCCACCACCGCATCGGCGTGACGTGCTTGGGTGGGCCCGAAAAGGAATGCCTCCCCGTTGCCCGTGACAATTTTCTTGAAGCCTTCTTCAGCCGTCCCTTGGATGTGCGAAGTGAGAGGCTGTCTTGATGAGATTGGCATAGTGATCTGAGGGCATTGAAGCTTATCGCATATATAAGAATTATGGCGCATTTTTTCATATTTTTGATAGCAAATGTATTAAATGATACAATTGTCTGGAACAGGGTTTTGGATTAGGCGCAGAGCACTTAGACAGCTGCGGCAGTTTCCAAGTGCAGGTTACATGAAATTACATGCCTATTGTGTAAGACTAGGATATTTGTAAGGCCATATTGAGATACCTGAATTTAGGCGAAGTTGAATACCAACATATACAGTAGGCCCTGGCAAGAGCCAAAGGTTTTAAAGTCGCCTAGACGCTTACCGGACCGCATCGTTAAGAATAAATATCATAAATGACACCATATATTTGTTGATTTTATGGCCCTGAGACTACGCAATGGCAATAGGATTGTAGGCGTGGAACAGTCATTTGAGGCTCTGCTCAGAGGCAACCCGGAAGTGCATGAGAATATAGGTCAAGTAGTCCTTGAATGCAGACGCATCGGAAATACCGAAGAGATGATAAACAGGTTGACATCCTCTCCTATCTAAAGGATAGGAGATTCCTCTTGGATTTCTGAGGTTCGTTTCCTTCATGAGATCACCGCAGTAGTTGCACAAGGCATCATTGC
>JAJZNA010000028.1 GCA_021848065.1 Microcaldota archaeon | reverse complement strand
CCTATCCATCTCTCATTGTACAGGTACTTGTTGTAATCTATTTCTGGTATGGGTGTCATGTATATGTCCTCTATCGCTATCCTGCCTCCTTTCTTCATATTCCTCAATGAATCCACAACCAATGCTCCTGACGGTGCTGTTATTATTGATGCATCAGCCATTAGTGGCGGCTTATCTGATGCATCCCCTGCCCACTCTGCGCCAAGCTCCATGGCCAGCTTCTGGTGCTCAATGCCGCGTGTAAATACTACTGTACGGATGCCCATGTGCCTGGCAATCTGCGCAATTATGTGCCCCGAAGCCCCAAATCCGAATATCGAGAGGGTCTGTCCCTTCTGTACCCCGGAAAGCTTCAGGGCGCGGTATCCTATTATGCCTGCGCAGAAGAGAGGCGCAGCGTGAATGTAATCAAATCCTTCCGGCATCTTGAATGTGAACTTCTCCGATGCAGTAACGTACTCTGCAAATCCTCCATCATGGTCATATCCAGTGAAATGCATGCCATCGCAAAGGTTTTCCCTGCCCGCAGTGCAGAACTCGCACACCCCACACGTAGAGTTTATCCACGTCACGCCAACTTTGTCGCCGACCCTGACCCTCTCTACGCCATTGCCCACTCTCTCCACAACGCCCGTCACCTGATGGCCGGGTATTATAGGCAGCCTGCGTGGCTCAAGCTCCTTCTCTATAACATGTATGTCCGTATGGCACACCCCGCATGCCACCACCCGTATGAGTACCTGCCCTTCAGAGGGCTCAGGTATTGGCACGTCCTTTAGCCTAAGCGTCCCATTTTCAACTGCTCCATACGCCTCCAGGACCATTGCCTTCATCATTACCAATTGAATATGCCAATCAATCTATTAAAACAAGGCGTGCAGAAACCCCAAGCCATAAGCTGGAAGTCATTGCCAAAGCACAACAACCTAACTTTTTCTAGCCTGTGTTATACATCCTCAGCCTGTTCTTTGCGTTGCGCCTGTACACTTCAAGCATATGCAGATTGCTGAGCGATATCGCCTGTATTTCAGGCACTCCTGTAAATGCTGTTATGAGCTTGCTATGGCCACCTATCCAGCGTTGCATCACATTAGCGTATCCATCTGTAGTTGCTGGCGTGCTTATGCCGTTATGGACAGTATATGCCGAAAGTTTTTCTGGGTGCAATGCAATTGATCTTCCTTTTGCCCTAAGGGCCTCGAACGCTACAAAATCATCCACATTATAGCCTACCCATTCCATGACATTCGGTCTTACTATGGTGCGGTCGAATAGCATCCTGCTAGAGTTCCAACTGAAGTATACGCCTGCAAGCCATGGTGCCTGCTGCAACTTCTGCGAAGCGTCAAGAATGGTAATTTGCTGTACCTCATTATCAACGACCTGCATAAACCTCTCCACCACCCTTACCCTTCCTGGCGGCGCACCATCCACAGCATTTATCGAGAAGCTATGTACCATGAAGCAAAGCCCCGGATTAGCTGCAAAAACGTTACAGCCTTCCTCAAGCTTGTGCGGATTGTATTTGTCATCGTCATCCAGAACTCCTGTCAACTTAGACCTCAGACCCGCCTTGTTCAGGGCGCGTATGGCACCAGCAATTTTGGGCCCAGGGGGACCTGATGGCACTCTGACCACAGTTGCCCATCCCTTGAAAGGGCCAAGATCAACATCAAAACCCGCAGCAACAAAGAGCCTTATATTGCGCTGCCCTATTGTCTGGTCAGCCACAGACCCCAGCGCATTCATCAGGTGTTCTCCTGCCCTGTTCTCGCTCGCAGGCACGATGACCGAAACCTCCGGTTCTCTTCTGAGCAGGCCTCCAAATGCGGCAAGATTACTGCCGTCGCGCAACTTTGTAACCATGTCTATTACCTATCCACATTATACATTTATCCAGTGAATTGGGCTGGTATTTAAGCAGCATTATTTTTTAACAAAAACACACGAGATTCTGTTATTTTGAAAAGCGCATCTTCCCGATGCAATGTGCATAAACTTAGAAACATCGCGTTGAATATATAAAACCAGGCACTAACTCGAAAGCAAGCACCTTGGGCCCATAGCCTCATGGGGCTTTAATGATTAAACTACTGGAGCCATTTTCCATATTGTTTAAACGACATCTGGGAATAGCAGATGACGCTAACCTGGCCTTTATTGGTAATTACTGGCCATTTATATCGTAACACTGCCACTTGGCTTATTTGAAAAAGAAGTGCTTCTAGGAAGCTTTAGAGCACAACCCCTCTAATCCCAAAAACTTTTATCATCGATTTGGCGTAGTATGGCCTCGTGAGGGGACTGCGGATTTGTTCAATCCCCCAATTTCACTCGAATACCTAATTTTCGCTATTTTTTAGTGAGACAGAAAGCAGCTCCAGCCATCGTTAATTTGTAGCGACATCAAGCTACACCAATTTTCCCAGACGGATGTATCCAGCCATTTAGCGAGTAAAGTTCTTTTCTGCACTTATAATCACGAACTTGCATTTTTATGACTCTCAAAGCAAAAAGTATATATACCTATTCGTATATATGGTATATACGTGGGGAGATGACATACGAAGAGACGATACTAATAAAATTAGACAAGGACACGAAAAAGAAGATGAAAGAGATCAACACCAACTGGTCTGAACGTATTCGCGAGTTCATAAAAAACGAAATAAATAAAAAGAAGAACATAGCTAGGGCTGAGAGGCTTAGGGCAAAGCTATTCAGAGAAGTAGGTGGAGCCAGCACTACAGAAATAATAAGGAAGATGAGGGATTCGAGATATGGCACAGATAGTTCTTGACACCAATGTTGTAGCCAAACTCTTCCTTAAAGAAGAATGGTCTGAAGTTGCAGTGGCAATAAAGGCTGCCCATATACAAAATGAAGTAGAAGCCGTAGTCCCATCACTATTGAAGTATGAACTCATAAGCGCTCTAAAATCCAAGGGCTTCAAAAAAGAGGAGATAAAAGAAGCCTTGGAAGTTATTAGAGATTATGCATTTTCTATTGTGGAACTGAACGATTTTGTATTTAACAAGGTTGCGGATTTTGCAGAAGATTATAACATTTCAGCTTATGATGCTGCATATGTAGCGTTAGCCCACCACATGGGCATAGTTTTCTACACTGCGGATGATAAGCTGTTGTTAAAAGTCAAGAAACTAAATTTTGTAAAGCATCTGAAAGCCTTTTCGATATAGGTAGTTACGCTTAATCGATATAACATCAGAGAGCCTCGTGAGGGGATTGAACCCTCGACATCCAGTTTACAAAACTGGCGCTCTACCACTGAGCTAACGAGGCAGGACAAAGATTATTGTACTAAAAAGCTTAAAAAAGTGAGCAGCCTGAGCATTGACCTATTTACAGAATATGTTAGAGTATGCGGAAAAACCAAAAAATTCTGCCTGAAAAAGTTCCAGGCAGAAGGTTTCCAATACGCATAATTGTGCTGATTACTCGCTGCTCCTGTTGGCGTAGAAGATCTGGTGCCTCTTTGGCTTGAGCTCCTGCACTATCATGTTGAACGCAGCATGCGGGTCTGAATGCTCTCCGCACGTGTATATGTCCAGTGTGGCATATTTGTACTCGTTCCATGTGTGCAGAACCATGTGGCTCTCCGTCACAAGGGCTATGACTGACACTCCGCCCTTTTGGCCCCCGAAGGATCTGGCATCTATATTTACCAGGGTCATCTTCGCCTTCTTCACCGCCTTCAGGATAAGGTTCCTGAGGAAATCCACGTCTGTTGCCAGTTTTGGATCAAGGTCGTACAGGTTACCGAAAACGTGTAGCCCAACAATCCTATCGTCTGGCGACTTTGGCGGTTCAGAAGTAGTCTGTATCTGTACTGCTTTGCTTGTCGGTTTTTGTTTCGCGTATTGTTTTAATAATGTCGTCATCTTATGCGGACCTAGGTGCCGAACACCTATGCATAAATATTTCCTTCTCGATGTGTATAGTGTAATACTATTACATATTTAAACATATTCCCAGGCATCCTATCACGTTGGTACGCAGATATATATGAACATAAACGATTTGACGACAAAACTCCCCAAGGAGATCATGGAGTCCGCATCAAAGCGCGGCATATCAATCCTGACTCCTCCTCAGGAGAATGCTGTTTCAGAGGGCCTCCTAGACGGAAAAAGTCTTGTTATAGCATCGCCTACGGCCAGTGGAAAAACCTTGATTGCAGAGATGGCGATGGTCAGGTCTGTTATATGGGGCATGAAGAAGGCAGTATACGTCGCACCGATGCGTGCCCTGGTGCGGGAGAAGTATCTCGAATTCAAGGAAGCGTATCCTTTCCTAAAGTCTGCCATGTCTATAGGGGATCTGGATTCCCTGGACAGGTGGCTGGAAGAGTTTGACATAGTCTTCGTATCCACTGAAAAATTCGATAGCCTGATAAGGCACGGCCTGGGCTGGCTAGAGCAGATCGGCTGCGTAGTTATAGACGAAGTCCACATGATCGGAGACCAGGGCCGTGGGCCGACACTGGAAATATTGATATCCAAGCTAAAGCGCATGAGCTCCTCGGCGCAGCTTGTCGCGCTCAGCGCTACCGTGGGCAACGCAAAGGAAATTGCCGACTGGCTTTCCGCGGGTATCGTCGAGAGCGATTTCAGGCCGGTGCCACTTGAGAAGGGCATAGAATTCAATGGAATTGTGCAGTATGACAGCGGCAGGGAGGAAAGACTGGATTCGCAGAACAAGCTTGCGGAGGTAAGGGTGGTGGAGGACACACTGAAGAAGGGAAAGCAGGCAATAGTGTTCTACAGCACCAAACGTAATGCGGAGGCCGGCGCCGAGAGGCTTTCAAAGGCAATCTCAAAAAGCCTGTCAAATGACGATGCAGAATCCTTGAAAGGCATCAGCGGCGATGTGCTTGGTGTGCTATCAAAACCTACGCTCCAATGCGAAAGGCTTGCAAAGGTAATAACTGGCGGGGCTGCGTTCCATCACAGCGGCCTTGTAAACGAGCAGAGGAACTTGGTCGAGGATTCGTTCAAGTCCAACAAGATAAAGGTGATATGCGCAACGACGACACTGGGCCTGGGCATAAACCTTCCGGCCCACACTGTCCTTGTCAGGGATACGTTCAGGTATGGCGAGTTCGGCAGCAGCCGCATCGGCGTTAATGAAGTCACCCAGCTGTTCGGCAGGGCCGGCAGGCCAAGGTATGACCGCTATGGCAGAGCCCTTCTCATAGCGCAGTCACGTTCAGATGCCGAAGAGCTCTACGAGCGATACCTCGTCTCAGGCCTGGAGCCAGTGAACTCAAGCCTTGGTATCCTTCCGATATTAAGGACGCACATCCTTGCATTCGTCGCTACAGGATTTCTAACCAGCAAGGAAGCAATGCTCGACTTCCTAAACACGACGTTCTACGGTTACCAGTATTCCAGCTCTTCCGAGATGGGGGGCATAATAGGGCGCATATTGGGCGAGTTGGAAAGCTGGGGTTTTGTCAACAAGCGCGGAAGCGTCTACTCCCCTACGCGCATCGGCGAGAGAATCAGCGAACTCTACATAGATCCTCTTTCTGCGAGGTGGATAATGGGATCAATCCCAAAAATCACCGACGAAATATCCGTACTGTACATGGTGTCAAACACCGTTGAGATGAAGCCGCACGTGAGGCCAAGCGAGGAGGCTGTAGAAAAGTTTGTCTCATACCAGGACATGCTCAGTGACATGGCAAACGATCCAGATTCTGATGGGTTGATGGAGTACGATCCTGTCAAGCCGTTTGCAACAGCCCTCATGCTTGACGACTGGATAAATGAAAAGGCCGAGCGTGAAGTTATAAAGTCGTACCGGACTACTCCTGGGGCGCTATTCTCCAAAGTATCCAACGCAGACTGGATGCTGTATGCCAGCACTGAGATGGCAAAACTGATGAAGATAAATGCGAAGAAGCTGCTTGAGACTAGGATAAGGGTGAAGTATGGCATAAAGAAAGAGCTGCTGGACCTGATAAGGTTGGAACAGGTGGGAAGGGTAAGGGCCAGGGCGATGTACGACAATGGCATCAAATCCGTGTCAGACCTTAGGGATCCAAAATCAGAAGCCGTGGTAAAACGGCTCTTCGGCAACGAGATTGCTGCAAAGATCATGGCACAGGTCCCCGGCCTTAAATGAGCAAATCTGGGCAGTCTCCATGCGCCTTTCAAGGCGCCTATCTGCTCGTGGATAAAACAAACACACAGAAATGTTTATAAAAATGAGGATGCATATTAAACTCAGTCGTTAAAGGCGACTGGTGAACAAAATGGGATTTTTCGACAAGCTGGGCCAATCATTCGGCGCAAGCAAAGAGATAGACATAGAGGACTACATGAACTCTGTTGAGATGGAGAACGTCGACCTGCTGCATGAGCCGGCTGATATGTACGTAAAGCCTGTCTCCATAGCTAGTGAAAGTGACGTAAAAGCCATACAGGATGAAATAACGAGAAAGAACATAATCCTGCTTGACATAACTGAGCTGAACAAGAGGCCCAACACCAGGAACGCTGTAATAGCTTCGCTGAAGGCCTTTGTAGAGAAGCTCAATGGAGACATAGGGCAGATAGACGCAACACGCGTGCTAATAACCCCTGCCAAGGTAAAAATAATAAAGAGGAAGAAGCAGTAAAGTCATTTAAGCGCCGTTATCAGGGCATGCAACTCATGCCCGTTCGGCTGCGACAGGTACACCAGGCGTCTGAACGTGTTCATGACTGCCTTCCTGTTCCTTATCCTTTTCTTTTCTATCATTTTTTCAAACACTGTGAAAAGAAAGTCCATCTCCTTCTTGTTAGCTCCTGTGTACGAGATGTCTTTGTACTCGGACGCAAAATGCTTCTCGCTCATAAGGTAAAGTATTATTCCTAGCGCATGCGATATGTTAAGCACGGGGTAATTTGGATCAGTGCCTATGTACGCCACCATATCGCACTTCTCTATTTCATCCCTCCTTAGCCCTATGTCATCGCGGCCTATGACTATCCCAACAGTCTTCCTACCACCAAGTTTAGATATCCTGTCTACGGCATCTTCTATTAGGTAGACCTTCTTGAAGTTGGCCTTTGCCTTTTTCCATATGCCTGTAGTCCCTATCACAACGTCGCATCCTGCAATCGCAGAGTCAAAGTCCTTGCATATCTTTGCGCCGAGTAGCAGGTCTTTGGCGTGCTTTGAGAACATTATCGCCCTCCCGCCTATCTTGGTCCTAGGCTTCACGAGAAAAAGCCTCTTAACTCCGAAGTTGCGTGACACTCTTGCTATGTATCCAAGGTTTATCTGGTACCTTGGTTGTACTATTATGACCCTGAAATTCAAGCCACCATCTCAGAGCATCCCCGCGATGCTGAGCGCGGCCATGCTGTTGACCAGTATGTGTGCCACTATCCCCGGGTATATGGATCCTGTCTTCTTGTATATGTATCCAGAAAGCAGCCCAAAGACGCAAGCCGCTATAACCTCTATCCCGAAAGTGGAATTATAGCTGTAGTGCGCAAGGCCGAATATTACCGCGCTTGGGATTATCCCTAGCCTGGGGACAAGGAATCCCCTGAAAAATATCTCCTCGTTTATCGGCTCTATGACTGCCGCGAAGAAGAGGAACCATCCAGGAGCGCCTCCCAAGACCTCCCCAACGTTCGTATTTATCTGCACGCCAGTCATCGCACCGACCAGCCCAACCACAAGCTCAAGGCAGAGAACTATTGAGAACAGTATCAGGCCCATCTCGATGTTCTTGAGCGAGAACCTGCTGTACCCGAACCCGAGCTCCAATGGCATGCGCTTGGCTATAACTGACTTGTAAAGCTTTAGGTATACGAACACTGAAAGCGAGAGCCCAAGGAGCGATACCAGGTAGTCAACGTACGTCAGGGTATTCTTGCCTATGTATCCCTGTGAGTTTGCAAATCCTGCAATCGTCCCGCCAAGCCCCGTGATGACTATGTATATCAGCACAAGCACAGCGGAGGCGATTAGAAAATTAGAGAGCAGGCTTGAGGGAGAGGGCTTCCCGGCTCTTTTCGTCGTAATCAACCTTTCTGTCCCTTGAACTCCGTGTAGCCGCACTTTCCGCATGCAAACCTGTCCTCATGCGCTGCCATTCTGGCTCCGCACTTCGGGCAGAACTTTGCTGCAGGCTTGTATGCCTCTCGTGTCTTCTTCTTTTCATCTGCCATATATATCAACTATACTGCGGGCCTCAGGCCGAAGCCGTGGCTCCACTCTTCGCCTGCGGCTTCTTGCTCTCTCCACGCTTCCTTACCGACTTCTGCATTATCTCCTTTGTTGAATATGCGTATGCAACAACGTCGCTTACCCGTATTCCGTAGTGCTGCTTTATCTCCCTTATCTCGACAAGCTCCGGGTCAAGCCCAAGCTTCTTGCACAGCTCCTCCTTCACAGAATCCTTTGTCGGGGTCTTGTCTGTGGACGTCACCGATGCAGTTATCTCCTTCCTTCCAAGCAGTTTGTTCTCTTCGTTGCTCAATATCTTAAGTTCCATTTTATTGACCTCCCATTACTCTTGAGATTGCCCTCTTGCCCATAGACTCCATTATTTCCACTTCAACTCCCTGCTTCAGCGAGCTCCTGAACTCATCCTGTATAGGTATCTCATATGTCTCATAGCTCTCAAGGTCCATTAGCTGCACCGTATTGTCGTTCACAGAGACAACCTGCGCCTTCTTCTTGGTTATTATAGGCACTTCTATGTCCGCAGAGCTTGGCTTTAGCAGCGTCCTCTTCACGCCATCGAATATACCTACGGCCGTTACTCTCATCTTTGCGGCTCCGTGTTTCCCAGGAGATGAAACATCAAGTTCTACAACCCTGCATGGAACTCCGTCTATCAGAAGGAACCTGCCGGGCTTGATTTCCTTCATTGAGGAATACATTATGTCTTCAGGCAATCAATCACGCTTAACAGATAAAGATTTGTATTTAAATACTTTACTAAATTTTTGCTTTATATCCTTACTTTTGCCATAGCCTTCAAATTTGTCACAGTAGCGCTCCTTTGAGCAGCCTGAACTTCCTGTTGGTGTCGCATATCCCCTTAAGCCTGCCTGGGAGATCCATCCCTAGCCCGGCCCTGTAAAACCCGGGGTTCTTATACATTGAAAAAGAGGAGCAATGTGCTAGCATCTCCGTATCCATTATATCACAGTCCATTAGCGTGTTATCAGCTTATTGGGGTTCGTACTGCCCATCTTATGCAAGGCCTCATCATCGATCCCTTCGGCCTTAAGCCGGTCCACATAGTCTGCCATAATCTCGCTTGGGGAGGGCCTGTTTATCTGGCCTGTATCAGAGCTTATTATGCACCTCTCAGGACCCACTTCACGTATGTTCCTTGCAAGCTGGCTCATCGATATGCCATCAATGGAATGCATTGAGTAAGGCACCTCAACGTACACCCCCTTTGCAGCTGTAAGCTCCTTTTGCATGTCTATTGGCATGTCTATGAGCTGGTACATCGGATGCGTGAGGACTATGCGCCTTATGCCCATGCCCAACGCCTCGGTTACCATCGCCCTGGCTTCCTCGCTTGATACGTGTCCTGTTGCAAGTATGCAGTCATTGTCCTTTATGGCCCTAAGCACCTCCATTGCTTGGGCAGTGAGCTTTCCAGAGCCGTCCAGCACTCCTATCCCTTTTACGTCCTTGGACAGTCTGGACCCAAAGCCTTCTCCAACCCACTCAGGCCTTATCTCATACTCGCTGTTCTCAAGGAAGTTCTTAGCATTTATTGTGGGGAACCACACCATTAGCGGCAGCTCTGATATCTTCGCTGCGCCATAAACTGCGTCGGGATTCAACCCACCCACATAATTGTTCAGTACCACAGAGCCAATCAAAGTAAGGCCATCAGGCATTCTCATGCTCTTAACTATTGGCATGGTGGGATAGAAATGGTTTTTCAACACCATCCCCCCAATCCTGCCCTTTTCCTCATCCATGAGCTCTTGCAGTGTGAAGCGCCTTGGTATCGGCTCGGGCCCTATGTGCACATGCATATCAACGAAATCCTCAATTTTCATATCATCTCCTCAATGCGCCCTCTAACTCACTGCTCATCCATGGCGCTATATTTTTTACTATATACACCCTATTTAAGTCTCCGTCAAGAATATCGTTCTCCTTGACTGCAAGGCTTACCTTGATGGTGTTTGCCCCATATATCTCCTGGATAAGGGTTGCCTCGGCTATTCGCTCGATTATGTAGGCTTTTCCGCTCCTTATCCAATCGCCAGGATTCATGGCCTTGGCTTTATTCATGGAGGACCTTAAGGTGCCGTTGGAAGAGTTGCCTTGCGAATCAATCGCGCTGCCCACTTCAAGCTCCACGCCTCCCCTTATGGCATCATACCTTGTTTTGTTGGCTTCCCTTATTGCCGACCATCTTACGACATCCAACTGCACCCCCTCAATTCCATCGACCCCTTTCCGAAGGGCACTCTCTAGGGAATCGAAGTACCTACCAACAAAACCCTCGCTCAGGGTGTTTATCTCGGTTCCATAGACATCGGCAGGCATCACCAGGAACCGCACTTTGAACCCATAGCCGGAAAACGCCCCAAGGATTTCCCTAAGCTCGCGGATAGTTGACATTTCCTGGCTGGAAGTATCTACCTCTGGGCTGTCAATCCTGTATCTAGGTCCCCAGGGGGTAAAGAAGACAAGCTCCTTGCCAGAAAATCTGCACTCTATCATACTGCACAGTATACTCTCAACATTCACTGGCTTCTGGTTCCTCGCAGCCTTGCTTTTCTCATCAAGGAATTCGAATGCAGCGCTTATATCCCCTATAACACGTGCATCTTGTGCGCTAACTATCATGCCCTCCTTGTAATGTCCTGTCCTAGAAAGAGCCTGCACTACTGTCTGTGGCACCTTGAGCTCACTTGTGCCATTTTCTCTATCCAATACTGTTATGACTCTCGGCCTTGCTATCTTAGTTGCCATATTATCACTCGCAAACAAAATACACAGCGTACTAGAACCTGCCCCAGGGCATAGCTAGGCATATCAAATAATGACCCAGCAAATGCACAACCCTGCCCTTCCGCAGCAAGAGATATATCTGATTCCCTGTAAACTGGAAGTGCATATATGCTTCCATCAAGCGTTTCTGCCCCGCTCTTTGCTGGTTCAAGAAGAAGTTTTATCAGATAGGCTGATTGGTCCTCAACGTACGGCTGTCCATTAATGCCGCATGCTCGTGTTGGCTAGCCATCATCTCACCTATCAGAACCTCTTTTATATCTTAGGGCCAGATATATAAGCTTGAGGGTCAGCTGCACCGGCCTGCTGCGCAGCGCAGCATCTTCCATTCCTCTGTCTCATCGACACTTCAGTTCAGAATACCGATAAGTTTATAAATGAGGCTATGTATATAAGTAGTGACGTAGAAAGCATTTGCTAATTCTACCGAGGAAAAAAACAATGAGAGGAGACATGGGAAGCAGCGAAGGACGAGGAGAAAGGAGGGGCGGAGGCAGAGGCCTTAACCCGAACTATTTCCTTCCTAAGCCTGTGAAAGTCGGAGATGAAATGGAAGTGACCATAGATGCAACAGCATCTAAGGGAGACGGACTTGCAAAGAAGGACGGATTCGTTATCTTTGTAAAGGACGCAAAGCAAGGACAGACTGTAAAAGTGAGGATAACTGACGTACGCGCAAGGTTCGCAGTAGGCGAAATGGTCGGCGAGGCGCAGTCTTCTTCATCTGAACCTTCAGAGTCCAGCGAAGAGCCACAGTAATCATAACTTGACATACGGATAGCAATTCAGTTTTATTTTTGTTTGCTATTCCTTTTTCTTTTTACTTTTCATATAATGCGTGCATACTTTCTGTGCCGCGTACCAGCCCATTAAAATACCTTTTATCTGATATCTGTTCATGGACCACGTGCTTGTTTGCACAAAGTGCGGACTCAGGGCAGGCACATATTCTCTTCCAAGATGTACGCATTGCGGTTCCATACTTGAGGTAACTTACAACTACAAGAACGTGCATCTTCCACGCAATTTTAAGAAGACTGTAATATCGCACGAAAAGTATCTGCCCTTCCTTCCCATATCCTCTTTCAGGGTTGGGCTTAAGGAAGGTGGCACGCCCCTCCGGCGTAAGCGGCTGGGCAGCCCTTCAGAAGATATATTTCTGAAGATGGAGACCCTCAATCCCACACGCTCATTCAAGGACCGCGGATCTGCAGTGGAGATAAGCCGAGCCGTGGAACTGGGTTTTGAGAATGTCGTGTGCGCGTCTACCGGGAATATGGGACTCTCTGTGGCCACATACTCAAAGGCAGCAGGCATAACTGCCACAATATTCATCAGCCGCGATGCCAAGGAAGCAAAGATCCGTAAGATAAAGCGCACTGGCGCCGAAGTGGTGAAGGTTGATGGCGACTTCAATGACGCACTGGAAGAGGCTGAACTCTTCTCCAAAAAGACAGGAGCCTTCACCTGCGGCGATTACCACTACCGTAAGGAAGGCCAGAAGACCCTCGCTTTCGAGATAATAGAGCAGCTAGGCTACAATGTCCCAGACTATCTATTCATTCCAGTAGGGAACGCAACTCTTTTTGCTGGGGTATACAAGGGGCTGCAGGAATTCAAGAAGATGGGATTGATAAAGAAGTTTCCCAAGCTTATAGCTGTGCAGTCAGAAGGCTGTGACCCTCTTGTCAGGGCATGCGCTTCAGGTAAGGCTCTCAAATACGTGCGTCCAGATACCATAGCGGATGCCATAGCAGTGGGCTATCCTACATTCGGCTTTGAGGGCATTAATGCGATTGCGCGTACAAAAGGGGATGCCATAAGCGTGCCAGACAGCCAGCTCAAGAACGCGGTCTCAACGCTCAAAAGGCTTGGGGTGAAATCCGAGTTGGGCGGCGCAGCCGCATTTGCAGGATACCTGAAGCTCAAGCAGGAAGACGAATGTTCACTCTTAGGCAAGACTGCAGTGATAGTGGTAAGCGGCAACAACTAGCACCCCACGCATTTCCAAAATAACAATATCTGCTAAAATACTGCTAAAATTAACTGGGTTTTTATAACACTATACTTATCAGTGGATTAGCGATAATATGCCTATCCCGAATTTCAAACCTCAGCGAGAAGCCGCTTCATCCAACGGGGGTGCTTTCGTTCTGATACACTGGCGCATAACTGAAAAGTGCCCACCTCCTGAGACACTTGCCAAGAGCAGGCCTCTAGCTGCGCTGCCGCATAACGTACCTGTCAATTGGGAGCACCCTGCAGATGACCCTGACTGGGATGAAATATACCGGAAAACTGGTGTAAACAACCCCACGCGCGAAGTTCTCCGTGGCACGCTTGTGATAATCGATCAGGGTGACAAACCCATTGCCAATCTTCTTATAAGCCACTTGAGACTATGTGCAGATCCCGGGCTGAGCCATATTGCAGACATAAATCCTTACGACCTGCGAGAAAGCGACCTGCTTAGCGCAATAGACGCAACAAAGTTTCTTATAGGGCGTATGCATGAACAAGCAAAGAGCCCAAATGCCGCTAACTGGCAATTCACATTCGAGTCAATTTCAAAAATGCCTCTGCCTGAGATGAGGAAAAATGTCCTGAGCAAATTCGGGCTTAGCGATGACGATGCCGGAGATGCTGTCGCAGGTGCCATAGTCAAATCCGCGACAAGGATATATGCGATTGAAAGCTACCTCCGTCAGTAGAATTGCCTGTATTCGGTTATTCCTTTCATCTCCCCGTGCCTATGCCCGTTTCCCTATCGCCATCCATGTATCTCTTCTTTATCATGGATTCCACGAATTTCACAATGCGCATGGCTTCAGCGCCTTTCAGCCCATCCACCTCGCCTTCCGTCTTTTTCTGCGGATTCATTGCCGCCTCAAAACCCCCCAGAAGCCTCATGTTAAGCGATGAGAATAGCTTTCCCTTCACCAGGACCGTGCTCATTATCCTATCGTAAGGTATGGAATTGAAATCCGTAGGCGTGAATATGTTTGCGCCAAAGTAGAGGCCCCAGAAGGAGTTGTTTATTATCAGAATCCTATGATCCGTGGCTATTATGAACGCTGGCGCAATATCGTTCATCAGGCTTTGCCTAGAAACGAGCATTATCTGCTCCCCTTCTTCAAGAAGCGGGGACACTTCCTCCCTCGCCTTCCTGGCGAAGAACTCCATAATAAATGGTTGCACATTTGCTGCTTATAATACGTGCGTACATTTTCGTCATTTGTTCATGCTGGGGAAAGGCGTATAAAATGTACTACAGATTCGGAAGGGTTAAATTAACTGACGCCCATATAAAATTAATTGGGTATCGCAATGGAAACCTCTTACAAAACGTACGAAGAGAAGGCACAAAGTATCCTTTCAAAATGCATGTACATGGTGGTAGGCACAAGCACAAAGGATGGGAAACCTTGGGTTGCCCCAGTTCTCTATGTCTACGATGACAACTATGACTTTTACTTCCTTTCCGCAATAGATGCAGTTCATTCTGAGAACATCACCAAGAATCCTTTAGTTTCGGTAGCCATATTCGATTCCAATCAGAAGATAGGTGTGACGGAGGGATTGCAGTTGGAGGGCAAGGCCGAATTTGTAGGCGAGGATGAGATAGTAAAGGCCATAAATCTTTATTGCCAGAAGGTATTCCCTGGTTCAACTCTTCCTCCAACAAAGAGGTATAAGCCCGAAGAATATCTCGGGGCGTCAGAATTCCGCTTCTTCAAGGTCACTCTTTCGGAGGCATATGTTACCGGCGAGGACAGGCGCGTAAAGATAAACCTGAAAAAAGAGTAGAAGCCATCTGCTTGCTTCTGTCCCATTCCTGCCACCTTTGCTGCAAATGGGAAATTAAAAAGTACGCCGGGTACGAGAATCGAACTCGTGCAAGTCTTACGACTAAACAGGTTAGCAACCTGCCGCCATACCTCTAGGCGAACCCGGCACATAAGTGCAGCAGAAGCTATTTTGCATGATATAGATATAAAAGATTGGCAGGCATCCACTCAATCCTGTATCTTTAGAGCATAGCCCTGTGTACGAGCGCGTGAATGCACACGTGCCCCATATACTTAGGGTTGCTCCTTCCGGCCTGGCCCGTTTCATATAACGAACTACCACCAAAGGCAGAATATCAGCGCTTCAGCCTGTGTCCTGCACATCTATGTCATACGCAACTAGCATTGGCCCGCCTGAAGGGGATTTGCGGATGGGAAACCCCTAGCTTCCCGCCTATCTGCTGCAATTATAATCTGCTGCAAAACCTTAATAAATGGGATTAAGTGCATCGGTCCCAAAACCGATTTAAATGACCTCGCCCAAATAATATTGATAATATGCAAGCAAGAAGCCCTAAAGGAAAGTTAGTGTTCGACGGGGAGATATTCAGGGTATATCAGTGGAAGCAGAGGCTGTACGACGGCAGCTATGCAACATTCGAGGTAGCTACGCGCCCATCAATTGTGCAGATCCTTCCAGAAGTTGACCAGAAAATTGCCATAGCTTTTGAGGAACAGCCTGCCATGGATCCTACACTCGGCCTCATTGGCGGAGTGATGGAGGACGGCGAGCCGCCCCTTGCTGCAGCAAAGAGGGAGCTGCTTGAGGAGTCTGGCATGAATGCAAGGAAATGGAAACTCCTGGGAAAGTTCAGCAATTCCGGAAAGGTCCTATTCGATGTCTACCTTTTTGCCGCGGTAGGGTGCAGGAAAGTTGCCGAGCAGAAGCTTGATCCTGGCGAGAAGATAGCTGTAAGGTATACGACTCCAGGCAGGCTCATGGAAAACATCGCAAGGATGCGTACCAGCCCTGAAATCAAGCACTACCTGACTGAAATACGCTACGTGGAAAAGAAGCGTAAGGCATTCGAGGCGCTCTTTTCCAATGGAGGAAAGTAATGCCGCCCTAGGGCGCTGTGCCGTCACTGTGCACCTGTAACTCCGGCGCCACGCACGGGTGAAGGTTTATATACTATGGTTCATACTATTGATAGCATGGATTATGAACAGCTTCTTGACAGGGCATTTGAACAACTACCAAACCTTGCAGAAGAGAAAGTAGACTTCAAGATACCTCAGGCAGATTCCCTCATACAGGGCAATAAGACGCTTCTTAGGAACATATCACAGATAGCTGACACTGCAAGGCGCGGCAAGGACGAGATCGCAAAGTACCTGACCAAGGAGCTTGCAGCTCCAGTCACTGTAGAAGGGAACACCCTCACAATACTGACCAAGGTGCCTGCCAGCACGCTTAACGAGAAGATACACCGATACTTCGAGCTTTACATCATATGCAAGGAGTGCCACAAACCTGACACCCATGTGCAGGTAGTTGACAGGGGCTACACAACAATAGTGTGCGAAGCCTGCGGTGCCAAGTATACTGTTAAGAACTCCTGACGCGTGAAAATATGTCATTCTACAAAAAACCAGGTCAGCCGGTAACGGAACACAAGCTTCTTATACCTAGGACAGGCGAGCTCATAGGCGTAGTAGTAAAGGCCCTCGGGGCATCAAAATTCAGTGTGCTATGCTCTGACAACAGGGAAAGGATATGTGCAATTCCTGGAAGGCTGAAGAGAAGGTTCTGGGTAAAAGAGAATGACATTGTCTTGGTAAAGCCATGGGTTGTGCAAGGGGATGAGAAAGGGGATATTACCTACAGGTATAGCCTCATGGACAAGGATATGCTCAAGCAGAAGGGCTTCGTTGTGCCACAGGTGTGATGTGCGAATTGGATGCACCTGTAGGCATCTTACGCAGTTTTTCACTGCATGAAAGACCTAGTCTTTCTTCTGCATGATCCTGTGCATGGCCTCCTCGTGCTCCATTACAACTCCGTACTTCCTTGAGAAGTACTCCAGTATGTTTGCAGCATCCCTCTCAAGAAAATCCATGGCGCGTGGATGCTTGGTCACCACTGCCTGTCCGAAATCTATCAGGTATGGCAGGCCGTTCCACATGAGTATGTTGTATTCGCTGATATCCGCGTGCACCAGCTCCAGCTCATAGAGCTTTCGCAGGTCCTCAAGTATGGTATCGAGCACCTCTTTGGGGTTGTCCACCACAACATCCTTGAGCCTTTTCGCCGGTGCGCCGTTGGAGTCGCCCAGGAACTCCATTGCAAGTACATTGCCGTTGCAATAATACGGCCTTGGGGCATGGATCTCGGCAAGTTCTGCGACCTTAAGGTTGCCGTATTCCTTCTTGCACCACGTGGTGACTATGCTTAGCGTATCCTTCTTCACCTTCTCGAACCTGGGATCGCCCCTTATGTAATCTATCCTCTTGCCGAAATCAGAGGTCTCTATCCTGAATATCTTAAGGGCCACGAAATCGAAGTTTATTTGGCTTCCTCCGTCCGCAAGGTATACGTCAGCTTCCTTGCCTGTGGAGATGAGGTAGTCCATCTTGGTTATTATGTTATGGTTGAACATCTTCCAGAGGGACATCATCGTCCTCCTGTCGAATATCCCCTCTTCTATCTTAAGCTGCTCCTTTAGCATATGCTCGCTTCTCTCCGGTCTCTTCCTAGTGCTGAGTTTTCTGGCCATTCTAACCACCGATATTTCCCAGACAAACTATTTAAATTACAGGCAGATTGGCAACCATTTTAAAGATGAGGAGAGCATGTATACTCATGGAGCAGGTCAAGATAATAATTGACAATCGCGAGCGCAATGGAGATCTCATAGATGCGCTCCAGGGCTCAGGTGCAAGCCTTGACTTCACCCAGCTCCCTGTAGGCGATTACATCGTATCTGACCGTATGTGCATAGAGCGCAAGACTGTCCAGGACTTTGAGAATTCCATAATGGACAACCGGCTATTCGATCAGCTGGAAAGGCTCTCGTCAGGATTCGAGAAGCCGGTAGTGATCCTCGAGGGCACAGAGAGTGAACACCGACTCTCCAAGAACGTGATAACCGGGACAATGATAAAGCTGTGCACCGACTACACTGTCCAGGTGCTGCGCTCCACATGCCCTTCAGATACGGCAGCGATACTGCTCAAGCTTGCCGAAAGGGAACAAATTGAAGACAGCAAGGAACCGCGCATAATGGGACAGAAGAAAGCGCACACGACATACCAATGGCAGACCCTGATACTCGGGTCTATGCCTGGCATAGGCCCCAGCCTTGCCCGTCGCCTCATATCCCATTTCGGGAGTGTCAAGGGCGTTGCAAACGCATCTGCGAAGGAGCTGATGGAGGTGGACAAGATAGGCCGCAAGAAGGCCCAGGCCATATGCAACATACTCAATGCCAAGTTCGAACCTGAG
The DNA here is from genome assembly GCA_021848065.1 of Microcaldota archaeon. Classification (GTDB taxonomy): domain Archaea; phylum Micrarchaeota; class Micrarchaeia; order Micrarchaeales; family CABMGC01; genus JAJZNA01. Next base: position 27,935 of record JAJZNA010000028.1, on the reverse strand, counting down.
GTGCAGATGAAATGAGATTCCCGTGGAACGTTCTTGGAGGAAGCAATGAGAAGCATATACTCGAGGGCGGAATGGCTCTCATAAGCCTTGCATCAGAGGCAAACCGCATGCTCATTGACGTCATAAAAGGCTCGAATAACATCACTGCAATAAAAGAGGTTGAGCGCAAGGCCGATGTCGAGGTCTTCGAGGCATCCAATGCCATAACCTCTGGTGCCGTGGCCCCAAACTTAATAGACGACCTCATGCGCTTCATGGACCTTGAAGAGGGCATTGTGGACACGATCTTCAATCTCTCCAGGGCAATAGCAAGATACAGGCCCAAGAGCCGCGGAGTGCGGAAATACATAACCAGCATGCTGCTGGAGTTGTCCAGCCTCATCGAAGAGGAGCTATCTCTCCTTTACAAAATGCACCAGGTGACTACGATAGCTGAGGCCGCAGAGATCAGGAAAAAAATAGAACACCTGGAGCAGAAGGGAGACCTGATAAAAGATGCCATGATCGATTACGCATACAAGTCAAAAAGCACCGATTTCAAGTCATTCTACTACGTACAGAATGTTGCCTATCTTGCGGACGACATAATGGACGGCTGCGAAGACACTTCTGATATGATCCTCAGCATAATGAGGTCAATACTGACCTAGTGGTAGCCTTGCTCGCCATTCTCCTATACTTCCTGTTATTCCTTTTAGTGGCCCTGGTGTCTGGAAACAACCTGCCCGCATGCTCCGGTCCAATAATATCTGGAAGGATAGTGTCCAGGCGCACTGGGATAATGATAGCCGTTCTGGGTTATGCCTCGGGCTTTCTTATTGAAGGGGGTTTGTTGAAGACTGGACTGCTTGAGCTCATGCCATTCCAATCAGGATACTTGGTCGCCGCGGCATTATCCGTTGCAATAGCTGTCTTCCTAATAGCACACACTCTTCGAGTGCCCGAATCCCTGTCCATAACGTTTACCATGTCCATAATAGGTATAGACCTGGGATACGGGAGCGGAATAAACCTCCCATTCATCCTCATGGTGATCTTCTTCTGGATAATCTCTGCGGCAGCATCGGGCCTTCTTGCTGCAGCACTGATGAAATCTGCCAATAGGGTGGTTCCAAAGCTGAACATATGGAAGACCGCATCTGCCATGCGGATAACTCTAATAGCAGTATCCTTCCTTGCCGCTTTCTCACTGGGTGCAAATACCATAGGCTTCGTGTACGCATCCGCATCCAGCTTCATAGATCCTTTCTACGGCATCGTCATAGCTCTAGCCGCAGTGGTCTCTGGCAGCGTGCTTCTTAGCAAGGGCGAGCTTGGCAGGATGGGCGCGGAGATAATGTCGCTGAGATACCTCAACGCTCTTGTATGCCAAACCGTATCCACGGCCATGGTGCAGCTGGGGACTGCGCTGAGCATACCGACTTCAAACGCGCAGACGTTCACGTCCAGCATGTACGGTGCAGGATTCAGTTATAGGACCCGCCTGCTCCTGATGCGCCCCATGCTGACCATACTATACGCCTGGATAGTCACTGCAATGATAAGCATGCTTCTAGGCTACGCGCTAACTTTCGCTATTTATCATCTTTGATCGCGGTGACTGCGATGTCTCCCGCTGCGCCTACGTCCAGGCTAAGTGCAATGTCCTTCTCTTTCCTGAGCTTGCACGTCTCAATGAGCCTCTCCGCAAGGGACTTGCTGCTTGCAAGTATAATGAAACGGCTTGCGTCAGCGGCAGCCTTCTTTATCGCACTGCCTATATTCATGTCTGCGGCAATGAAAAGAAGCATTTCTATGGACAGGGAACCTGAATGCATTGCGCTTTCAGAGCATCTTATGCATGCATTTAGGTATGCGGGCACAAGGCGTGCCTCTATCCCCTCTGAAGGCCGCAGGGCCACAATTGCTTCGCAGCCGTGAGATAGCTCCTTGGCTGCCTCCACCACCTTGCCTATGGGGATGTCTGATTCTACTATGGCTGCATACGGGCTAAGGCCTATCTTCTCCAAAGTGCATCCATCCATAGCAGCAATATCGCAGTATCACATCTATAAAAGTTATGTTATGGCGCAAAAAGGCCGAATGTCGGCTAACCCGCTGCACCATCACTTGCCGTGCATAAATTCCAATTGCTAGTGCATCTTGGGGCATCTGCTTGCCTTCACATAACTTTAAAATCCTTTGGATACACAAATAATATCGAGTTTCAATACACTTAGTGGTAAATATGAGTCAGTTCGGATCGCAATTTCATGGAAAATCAGGAAGAAGGCTAAAGGGCAATGGAAAAGTAAGGCTTAAGAATAGGGACAAGAGGAGGCACGAGATGGGCGGATACTTCTCTGCCACAAGGCTGGCTGATGAGAACAAGTCAAAGAAATCAAGATCAAGGGGAGGCAAGATAAACAGCAGGATGCGATACGCAGGATATGCAAACCTCCTTTCCGGGAAATCCTACAAGAAGGTAAAGATAAAGGCAATACTGGAGTCAAAGGACAACAGGAACTTCGCTCGTCTTAACATAATAACCAAGGGTACGGTAATAGACACCGATGATGGAAAGGCAGTGGTGACCAACAGGCCGGGCAAAGAAGGATTCATAAACGCGATCAAACTGTAGGTGTTCAAATACCAACAAGAGTCTATGTCTGTGATTCCAAGGATTCTTCCACGATGAAGAAGCTCCTGGATTATGATCCTTATCTTGACAAGAGCCTTTCGCAGGAACAGCTGGCAAAGCTCAAGTTGGACCCTGAATCGAATATAATATTTGCAAGGCAGGATTACTGGTTCAAGGATGGCATAAGCCTGGGCTTGGACAGGGACAAGTACTACCTGATGATAAGCGCAGTGGACGAATTCCTAGAAAGAGCGGACGCAAAACTAAAGAAAGACGTTCCAAGCGTGGCCCGCGCAGATCCTGACACGGAGCAGAAGATAATATCGGAGATAGAGAAGGAGAGATCGGAGAGCGAGAGCGGGCTTGGCATGATCTTCGGGTAATGTCTTGAATTATATAAGCTCCCTCGACCTTTCAGAAAAACAGATATCCGAACTATTCTCCATTTCTGATTCTATTGCTAAAAGCGGAACACACCCATTCAGCGAGCCAAAGCGCGTACTTGCACTTTTATTCGAGAAGGCCTCTACCCGCACAAGGGTATCGTTCGAGTCTGCAATGTCCCAGCTTGGCGGTTCCTCAATATACATCGATTCATCAACATCGCAGATCTCCAGGGGTGAGAGCATATCCGACACTGCAAGGGTGCTGGGCATGTATGTTGACGCGGTTGCGGCCAGGATGTACAAGCATTCGGACATTGTTGAGCTTGCAAGGAATTCGAATGTGCCTGTTATAAATGCACTTACCGATCTTGAGCATCCCTGCCAGGCACTGAGCGATGTATATACCATACGCAAAGAGCTAGGCGGCGTGGATGGGAAGCGTATCGCATTTGTCGGCGACATTGCGGCTAACACTGCGAACTCGCTGATGGTTATAGCCTCAAAGATGGGTGCTGACATATCCCTGGTAGGCCCGAAAGGCTACAGGCCCAATGGGAAGTTTGTTGAAGCAGCAAGAAAGCGCTCATCGGTAGATATAAGCAGCAGCATGAAGGATGGCCTTAAGGGCTGTGATGTCGTATATGCTGACACTTTTGTGAGCATGGGCCAGGAGGCTGGAGCTTCCGAAAGGATGAAGCTCTTCTGCGCATACCAGCTTAATGAAAGCTCGGTCAAGTATGCGAAGAAAGGCGTGCGAGTGATGCACTGCCTGCCTGCGCACAGGGGCGTCGAGATAACGTCTGATCTGCTTGACGGTGCACGTAGCATCGTGTGGAAGCAGGCCGCAAACAAGCTCCTCCTCGAAAAGGCTATATTATTATATCTATTGCAGAAGAAATGATAATGGTGCCTTGATGGATACAATTTGCCTGTCCCTAGGTGGGCATGTCGTCTTCAGGAAGAACGGCGTGAACGTAAACTACATAAAGAAGTTATTGGATGCCGTAAAGGCTTATTCCAAGCAATACAAGTTCATAATAGTTGTCGGCGGAGGATACGCAAGCAGGCTCTACACGCAGCCTGCCCGCAACATAATAAAGAACAACGAGGTATTGGACGAGATTGCGATAGCGATAACGCGCATAAACGCGCTTATAGTCAAGGACATATTCTCAGACCTCCATACTTATCCAAATGTTGTGACGAGCCTTGAGGAGCTCAGGGCCGCAACAAAGAGCAGCGACGTGGTTTTGATGGGTGGCCTGCTGCCAGGCATGACTACCGATGCAGTTGCAGTTCTCGCTTCCGAGGTCGTAAACAGCAAGAAGCTAATAAACATCGGGAACGGCTCGTATGTGTATGACAAGCCGCCATCACAGAAAGGCGCAAAGAGGCTGGACTCCCTTGATCATGCGCGCATGGTGGAGATAGCTGCAAGGTACGATACACGTGAAGCCGATGCCAGCTTTATCTTCGACCTGTTTGCATCCAAGCTTGCAAAGCGTGCAGGCATAGAGATCTGGTTCATAAATGACAGGATAAGCGAGCTCAGGCTTGCTATTGCAGGGAAGCAGCATCACGGCACCGTGGTGCACTAAATCCAGATTAGGCATGCTCGCAGCAATTCTACTGCCTTGGTAACTATCTGCCTTGCAAATCCACAGCTGCATCTGGCATGGCATCTACCGTTTCACAGCTTTCAAACTGCACATGCCCGCTTTTTCTCGTCTAAGCTGTAAAAAGCGCTAGAAAAATAAGAAATGGCGAGGCATCAGGCCTTTTCCTGAGATGCCTGCGCCTTTATTGCATCAACGTTCTTCATCTCGTTGAGGGCCTTAAGCGCGTTGAATGTTGCAAGGGCCATGTTGTACTTGTCCCTTGTCCTTCCCCTCGCGAATGTCCACATGTCCTTGACACCTGCGAGCTCAAGCACTGACCTGACTGTTGCGCTTGCTGCCAGTCCTACTCCTCGTGGGGCAGGCTTTAGTATTATCTCTGCGCTTCCGCACTTTGCCCTTGTCGAAAGGGGTGTAGTGTGCTTTGTGCCACAGTTGCATTCCCATGAACCGCATCCGAGATTGACTGATATTATGTGCTGCTTCGCATCCTTTATTGCAGACTGTATTGAAGGCTTTGCTTCAACGTCCTTTCCAACACCGATGCCAACGTGGCCATTCCTGTCGCCCATGACTACTGTCGCCCTGTACTTCTGCCTTCTGTTGTTCTTCGTCATCCTCTGCACTGATGCTATCTCAAGGACCTTGTCCTCAAGATTAGGCAGTAAGGCGTCAACTATGCCTACCTCCTTTATGGGCTTTCCAAGTCCGAATATCTGCTCTATGCTTACTATCTCTCCTTTCTTGACCTTCTCGCCTATCTTGGTCTTTGGTTCCCATTCGGTTGTTTCTATCTCGTTGTCGTACTGGTATCTATTAAATGCCAATCAATCACTTTTAGCCTTTTATTATCTTTTCCTTTACCTCATTGAACAGTTTTTGCATGCTCTCGGGGTCGACGCCTTCCTTTATGTATGCTGAGTACTGTTTCTTGTACTTGTCCGGGCTCTTCGACTTAAGCTCTGATGCGAATTTTGAATCTGAAGCATTGTACGTCTTCTCATCCATCTTGACTCCGGACCTCACCTTCATCCCTCCATCTATGCATCCTTTCTCGAATACGAATGGTATGGAGTTCTTCACTGGGGATGCAAGCCCGGTGTCCAGGATGTGCTCCCTTGATTTTGCATCCTTGTACTTCTTTGCAAGAAGCAGGCCTGTTAGGTATGCGGTAGGTCTGTTTGCCCTGCCTGGCCATTTATAAGTGGAAAGTTCATTGGAGTCTGCCTGTACAAGCACCACGTCACCTTTGGGCGAGTACCTTGCCACCTGTGCGAGTATCCTTGTGTTGGTCTTCCTGAGCACTATCCTGTCAAGTCCGCTCTTGACCATCTCAAGCCTCTTCTTGTAATTGGTGACGGCTTCCCTCCTTCTCCTGAACTTGATGCTAGTTATTCTTTTGTTCATTTGCTTCCCTTGTATTCTGCGCTTATTTTATCATTTATTGCCTTGAGCTCATCGTCCGTTATGCCGACTCCGCGCTCCCTCAACTGTAGCACAAGGTTTGCCTTGGTAGCATACTGGCCTCCCTTTATCTGCCTGTAAAAGGCCGTGAAGATCGCGTTGTCTACCTTCTTCATCTTCTTGAGCTCCTTGAGAAGCCTCCTCTGCGACCTTACCTTCTTCTCCCATAGCCTTCCTGAACGGGCCTTTGAAGTTCCCCTCCTCCTTCCTGTGCCTCTTGACCTTCCCTCCGCCCTCGCTTTCTTGAGGAATTTGGAGTTCTCGCTGAGGTTGTGCTTTGCCTTAATCGCAAATATGCTTCCATCCTTAATCATGCGCCTGATGTCCTCTCTTGTAAGTGCCTTAGCTGCGTCCGATGCTGATTCATGCCTTATCCTTACGGCACTCACTCCTCTTCCGAGTATCTCGGCTGCAGCCCTTTTAGCGAATCTGATTCCCATAATATTACACTCTATTCAATACCTTTATCTTCTTCTCATCGGCGATCTTCTGCAGCGCCACTTTCTTCCTCTCCGAGAGGCTGTGTGAGAACTTTGCAGCGTATCCCTTCAGGGTAAGTATGGACAGGAGCTCTTTCTCGTTGTGCACGATAAGCTCGAAGTTGCCATCAGGCCTCATGTATCTTACTTCGCTGCCGTTCTTGTACCCTATGCTTGGCGTAGGTCCCATCTTCGCCTTCTTAGTGCGCATCTTGTTGTCTACTCCCCTCTGTCTCCTCCACCTGTCCTTAACTCTCTTCCTGTTAGGCGCACCGAAATTCGGCACATGGAAATCTGGTTTGTATTTTTTCCTTATGACCATAAACTCATTCCTCTTTTACGATGTAAAGTCCGTCCTGGAAGACGCGGGTGTCGTATCCTCTTGCGTAGCAGCCCTTCCTTATGTTCGCTATTGTCTGTCCGACATCGTACTTGTCTACTCCCTTTATCGTAACGTCCTGACCCTTTATCTCGACCTTTGTGTCACCGACTATCGCTACCTCCCTTGGGACTTTCTCCCCGAAGAGGTTCTTCAGGTACATCATCTTGCCCTTCACTTCTATTGATGTTGGGAAGTGTGCATAGAGTACCTTCATCTTCTTCTCGATGCCGTTCTGCACTCCAGAGATTGCATCTGAGAACTCCTTTCCAAGTACCTGTGCTGCCAGTGCCGATTTCTTCGCAAGCTTCTTGCTCTTCGACTCATCGACAACAAGCTTGCTACCATTGACCTTCACAGCGACGAATTTCTGATTTATCCTCTTCGTAGTGGAACCTAGCTTTCCTCGAATGGTGACCAGGTCACCATTCATTTCAATCTTGACTCCATTGGGTATGTCTAGTTCGTACATCTTATTTCACTAATACACGTATGCCAGCAGACGCCCGCCGACATGCTTCTCCCTTGCCTGCTTATTCGTCATTATACCCTGGGGGGTTGAGACTATCAACATTCCAAAATCCTTGCTTGGTATGTATCTTGTCTCATATCTCTGTATGTCTGCCAGTGTCACAGGATACCTTGGCTTTATTACCCCTATGTCATTTATCCTTTTAGAGAGCGTTATCTTTATCGAGTTGAACTTGCCGTCCTTGAACTCCTCGAAGTCCTTTATGTAGCTGTTCTCCTTCATCTTTGCAAGGACTGTCAGCAGCAGCTTGGTCGATGGGACTACACACTCGTACATCCCTGCCGCTTCGTACACCTTTATCTTGTTTATAGCATCTGCAAATACGTCTACCATGAAATCACGAATACTTCTCAAAGCCTATGTTTGGTGCGGATTCCCTAAAGCACCTCCTGCACATGTAAAGTTTGTAGGACCTTATCATGCCTCTCGATGATCCGCATATCCTGCACTTCCTCTTTCCTCTTCCTTTGAACTTGAGATCATAGCTTGTTGCCATTATAATCATTCCTTTGTAGGCTTCACGCCAAACTCCTTCTCTATATAAACGGATATCTCTTCATTGGATACTTTCTTATGCTTTATGCCCATCTTGGCTTCCTTCCTTCGCCTCTTTTCTACTCTCCTTCCCTTTCGTGAAAATGAAGCATTCACATTAAGCCCAAGCATCCCTATCTTAGGGTCGTACTTTACTCCAGGGAAGTATATGTATTCCTTCACGCCGAAGCTGAGCGAGTTATTTGATATTGCTGAATACTTAAGTATGCTATCATTAGCGTCGAGCGCGCGCTTGAGCATCTCCCTTGCTTCCTTGTTCCTGAGCGTAACCATTGCGCCTATGACCTGGCCTCGCCTTATCTTGAATTCAGGCAGCCTCTTCTTGGAAACAGACTTTACTGGCGTGTGGCCGGTAAGCTTCTCCAAAAGTAGGCTCGCATTAGTGTACATGTCCTCGTTTGCACCTATGCCTATGTTGAGGACTACTTTGTCTATGAATATGTTCTGCATTGGATTGGAACCTGCCATCATTTAGCACCTATTACCACTATGTTGTCCAGTAAGGTCTCAGTGTTTCCGCCCTTTCCGCTTATCTCAACGGTTGCGTCTCTTAGCGCTGTGCCTTTCTTGATCTGCACTACCTTGCCTTCTTCCGAAGTGTGCACTCCCTTGATCACAAGGCATCTTGCACCTTCCTCGAGCTTGAGGACTTCTCCGACCTTTCCTCCCTTAAGTACTACTGAATCGTTGACGCTCACTCCCTTCACTGATGGGTGTATCGTGCCGTCGTGTAGCCTTATCATCTCCTTGTTTGACTTTGCGATGTACTTACCCGTGACCTTTAAGACCTGGCGTTCATCACTTTCCACCTTCTTCATGTCCACGACTCCCTTGCTACCTACTCCTACCGAATACTTCTCGCTATTAGGCTTGAACAGTATGATGTCTCCGAACCCTACTGGATACCTGCTGTCCTTGATAACTTTCCCGTTGACTTCAACGCTTCCAGCTTTAAGTATCCTCCTTGCCTCATCCGCAGTCTTTGCAAATCCAAGCTTCTCCTTTATCAGTGTTGCTATTGCTATGCTCAGGCTCAGTGTGTGCCTGCCTGCATTCTGCTTGAGTACGTAAGGATTAACCTTCCTCTCGACATTAAGGTACCTGTGCGCAGCAAGCCTCTTGATATGCCTATTATTTCCTTTGCTACCCATATTCTCACTTCGCTTTTGAAACCTCGGCCTGCCTGGCCTTATCTGTAAGATCAAGATCTGTTATGTAAAGATTTGAGGAGTAGATTGGTATAAGTTTCTCCTTGCTCTTTGCGTCCTTCCTTGCAACGCCTTCTATAAGGACCTTACCCGTCTTAAGATTCACTTCTGCAACCTTGCCTGTCTTCCCCTTGTTGTCACCTGACATGACCTTTACTGTATCGCCCTTCCTTACTTCTATGCTTCTCCTCTTTATCCCAAGCTTTGTGGAGAGCTCCTTCGATATGTGGGCATTGACGAAGTTCTGTCTTATGTGCATAGGTGCATGGAGCCTGAATAGGCGCTGTTTTCTTGGCTTGCTTGATTGTATCATCGTGTTACACCACTCTTGAGGCTACTCCTGCGACCTTTATGAATCTCTCCACAACTTCTCTTGCCATAGCTCCCTTAACCTCAGTTCCTATCGGAAGGTTCTCATCGCTTATCATTATGCCTGCGTTATCTTCGAATTTTATTCTCATTCCGTTGGATCTCCTGTATGGCGCTTTCTGCCTTATTATGACTACTCTCACTGGCTTCTTAAGGTATGTTGATGTACCTTTCCTTACGCTTGCAGATACTATGTCACCTACTCCAGCAGGTGTGTTCTTGCCGTGCCTGCCTCCAGTCTTGCCTATTATGTGTATCATTCTGAACACATAGGCGCCGCTGTTGTCAGCGCACGTTATTACCGCACCAGGAACAAGCGTCTTTACAATATGTGATGATACTCCCTTCATACTCTCACTTCTTCATAACACCTGTCACAACGAACGTCTTGGTCTTGGAAAGGCGCCTTGTCTCAGCAACGTTTACTGTATCATTCACTTTCGCGTTGATGCAGTCTGGATTGTGCGCAGGTATCCTTGACCTCTTTCTGAGCGACCTTTCGTACTTGTACACGTATTTAGCGTAATCGACTTCGACAATGACTGTCTTCTTAGCCTTATCACTGACCACTTTGCCTTCTAGCTGTATTCCCCTGTACTTTAGGCCTCCGTGTACAGGGCATTTAGGGTCATTGCATTCCAAATTCTACACCTTTCTATATTTATAAAATTTCAGGGCCTTTCCGATTCTTTCATGCGGCCTGAAGTTTATCTCATCTCCTTTAACCGTAAATGAATCCTTGCCTGAATAAAATATAAATGTCGATACCTTCTTTATAATACTTTTCCTTCCTGCCTTAGTCTCAAATACAAGGGTGTTCTTGGTCTCATCCACTATTGTCCCCGATATTCCTGCCTGCTTCCTGTCGAGGGAATCGAGCACCTTTGCATTGAGCCCTATCAACTCATTTATCACTATATTCCTGTTGCTGTAAGCCATGAGTTAATTCATAAGGCAAAGATTTTTATAGATAGGCACTTATTTAACCCTTTCGCCTCGCCGCCGGTTCCCAGTGGCATATCAAATGCCATCATGTCCATTTCATGACGTTGTATTCTTTCTTCGCATCCACGCTTCTCAGGGGCAGCCTCCCCAACAGAACCTTCTCCACTGTCCCGTATTCCAGCCTCGCATTGTGCTTCCTGAATATCTCTTTGGTGTTGCGTATCTGGTGCAGGTATGCTGTGTCGTAATCGTCGAAGATGCCCATGCTGAAGAAGTCATAGCTTCCAACAAGCTGTGCACATATCTGGTACCTGTTCAGGAATGGGAATTCCGTGCCGCTTTCCATATATGCCCTTCGCGCCCTTGCCGAATCCTCCTCGTACCCATTCTCGAGCACATATTTGCTGAACATGGACATGAGGACAAGATTTGGTGGCCTTGCCATGGATATGGTGAATCTTGATATATACTTCTTCTTAAGCAGCTTGTTGAAGTTGTAGGCCACTGTATTGAAGTGCATGTTCATCTTCTTCGACATTTCGCTAAATGTCGTGCGTGCGTTCCAGTTAAGGTGCTTCAGCATATCCTTGTGCACTTGTTCTATGTCGAGCTGGTCTATGAGCTCGTTCCTTATCGGGAAGTACCCTAGCTGCTTGTGTGCCACGTCTGACGAATGCCAGTGGAGCCCGTATTTAGACAGCTTTATCTGAAGGCTCTTGTCCCAGTGGACATAGTCGTCGCTTGTTGTTGCATTGGCGTATATGAGCATATCATACCTTCCCTTGACTGTGACTGCAAGCTGCGGTATGTGGCTCTCGGATAGCATCCTGGTTATTTCTTCATAATCTGGCTTTTTCTTAAACTTAAGGGTGATAAGGTGCGGGCTTGTGAGTCCTATCTCCCTCTCGTTGAACTCTATGGTATACCCTATGTCCTTTTGCATCCTCTGCATCCGCTCCCTTATGGTTCTCCTAGAAACGCCAAGCTTCCTAGATAACTCGAGTATAGATATTCTCGAGTCTTCCGAGAGCATGCGCACAAGTTTCCTTGTAAGAAGCCCGTAGTGCTCATCAAAAGCACTGGGGAAGTTGTACTCTATATCCATTGGAATCTCCGCGTAGGCAAATTACGGGCAGACAACATGAATATAGCGGCAGCATTACCTACTTATACCTTGGCTTTGGAACCACATGCTTCAAGGGTATGCCTGGCAGCAACATAATAGATACCTTTTTAAATATTCATACAATTTCCTTTTATTTAAAGTTAATCTTTAAATATGACAAAAGCACCAATCAATTTAGAGTGTGTTAAACTATGGCCGTCACAATACAAAGACCCGTACGAACCCCAGAAGCACAGGCTCTCCTGTCTCAGGCTCTGAGGGAATTTACTGAAGCTTCAAGCAAGACTCGCTCTAGAAGCGCCGCATTCGCAGTTTCAAGCGCAAAGGCTGTTGCCAGGCATGTGGCCGTCGGTTATAATTATGCCGTCCACCCCAAGCAGAGGAAATTCAATTCCGCGAACAAGAAAATGGGTGCAGCTACCTCATTATTCAAGTCTGCGCAGCAGGCACATGGACTTTCAATGTCCACCAAATACTGGAGTTTTCAAGGGTTTTATTTAAGGCAACAATATAGGGCACGCCTGAAAAAGGCGGCTCGAAAACTTGAGGCGGCTGCACGCAAAACGCCAAGTAAAACCATGCAAGATCGCGCATTGAAAACGTCCCAGGAGGCATATCTGCTGTTGGGGAATCGATCCAAAGCTAATGAAATACAAAGGGTTCAGGATCAGCGCCGCGATGCAGTTTCACTGCGAATAGCGCAACGTAAGCTGGCCCACGCAGTCAGACTGGATCTCGATGATCTTAGCGCCACCGTAGGTCAGGTCCTTAGTACTGCAGCACACGGCGTAGAAACGGCAGATGCCATCTTGGCCAAAATTTCAAGGGAAAATAAGGCTACCAAGGCCAGTTTCAGGAGATTGGAAGCGGAGCTCAAATCCGAAAAGAACAGGGCAACATTGGTTAGCCTACTCAGGGGCATGGAGGCCTGAATTCGATAATTTTAGTGGCGCCTGCCAACTTCAAACATGTTGGCAGGCCTTATTCCACTAAACTAATTTTCCAAGTATGGACTCCTCAGAATTAAATAACAGGATGTGCCACAAATATCTGTGTTTAAATGGTATTACCAAAGACGAAGAACAAGCATGCGATATCCCCTATGTTCAGCATGGGGTTCCTGATGCGGAATGTTGATGAGAAGAACGTAAAACTGCCAGGCAAGGCACTCATAATATACGCAAACAGCGTAGAGGAGCTTTTCGTGAAGGAGCTAGGGCTTCAAAGGATACCCGAGCTTGAGAAAGCCATAGTAAACTACAATACTCTTTCCATATACGAATCCAAGGCACTTCCAAATCTGATGGTAGTCAGGCTCGCCATAGGCGCTCCGCTTACGGCCATGATAAGCGAGGACCTGATAAGGCTGGGTGTCAAGGAGTTCCTCATAGTCGGCGAGGCAGGGGGCATAAGGCAGGATCTCGCGCCTGGAAACCTTGTGGTGTGCACAAAGGCAGTAAGGGACGTCGGTACGTCCGAGCATTACCTGAAAGGTGGTATGTACGCGCGCGCAGACAAGTCCCTTACCAAAAAAATCGAAGTTCTAATGAAAAAGTCCGGAATACCTTCAATTACCGGGCCTACCTGGAGCATAGATGCGCCTTATACGGAAACCCGTGAAGAGGTGGAGCGCTTTAGCAAGCTCGGCGTGCTCACGGTGGAGATGGAATCGGCAGGCCTTTTTGCAGTGGCTTATAAACGCGGTGTGAAGGCTTGCGCAGTATTCATAGTATCCGATGTCCTGAGGCTTGATTCTGGATGGAGCGGCTTCGACAGCGGGGAGTCCTATTCAAAGGGCTTTGCAATGCTCCCTAAAGTGGCAAAGGCATTCGCAGAGGCCTGAGGCAGCCGCTGCAAGTGGCAGCAGCAGGGCCCCTGGCTGCAGTCACTTCTTCTCCTTCTTCTTAAGGGCATCTCTTTTCTTCATTCTTTTGAATGCCCCTACCCCAACTACTACTATCACTACTGCAGCTATTGCGTATACGTACCAGCCCATGCCTCCTGATCCGACCACTTCGGCATAGTAATTCTGTGAACTAGTGTATGTCTGCTGCGCACTGTTTGGCTGGCTCCACTGCTCATAGAGCGTTATCGGATATTGCCCCACGCTGGCCTGCGCGTCCACATTGACGTAGAACGTTATGTTCGCAGACTGGCCTGGTGCAAGCTGCTGCAAGTATGCATTGGGGTTCACCTGTGATATTGGGTATATAGTCTGCAGGCTGAACACTATATTTTGTGCCACCTGGTTTCCCGTGTTTTTTATCCTGACTGTGAACGGCACGTATGTCTGCGAAGGCATCAGTGCCGTTGACTGCCCCATCACATTGAACACTGCAGATGGCTGCAGGTGCACAGTAAGGAATACTGTCTTGTTCAAGCTCAGCTCGTAGTTCGCGTTCTGGTACTTGAGGTAAACTGGGAGTAGGTATGTGCTCATGTTATCGCTCTTGCTTGCTGTGATAAGCACGCTCTGCGTTGTAGATGTTCCTGGGGATAGGCTGCCTATGAAGATGTTGGATGCGGAATTGCCTACGGTCAGGTTCCTATCTCCCGCTATATCCACTGTCACATTCTTGGCGACTCCCGTGCCGATGTTCTGTATCGACAGCAGCAGCGTCTGGTTAGACCCGGGATATAATGATGCCGGGGATGCACTTGTAATGCTCACTGCTATGTTCGGATTACTCACGAATATGCTAACAGGCACCAGCACGGATTCCGTTATCTTCTTTCCGTACTGCGTGCTGTAACTAAGGGTTACTGGTATGCTTGCATTGCCCTCGTTAAGCGTCGAATTTGGTTGAAGTATGGCCTGGGCCTCCGCAGTCTGCTGCGGCCTTATGGTCCCGAGCGCGAAATTGGATGCCCCTATGACGCTGAAGTTCCTCGAATTCGCTATGGATAACATTACCGATGTTGCGTTGTCTGTTCCGGAGTTCAGTGCATCAATCGTGACGCTGAACTGTGACCCTGGAGTCACTGCGGATGACGGGTTTGCAGTAAGCTGTATCTCAGGCGTTCCCTGCACGTAGAAGGATATTGGCATGGTAGACGTGCCTGACACATATGCTGATGTCGGCCCTACTGTCTGGTAGTTCGCTATCGCATCTATGGTGTATGTGCCGGACTTGACGTTCTTTGGTATGTGTATCTTGTAGAACAGGTAACTGGTGCCTCCGTAAAGTCCTGTGGGTATGTTGGAGATCAGCTGCGTGTCCATGGGGGACTGGTTCAGTATCGGGTACGATCCATAAAGCCCAAGATTCACATTCGTCAGCTGGTTGGTGTACGAATTGTACAGCTGGAACTGTATGGTCACATTGCCTCCGGCAACCACTGGCTGCGGAGTGACTGCAAGGTTCGCTACTGATAACGCATCAGACTGCGCATTCACTGGAACCATGAGTTCCGCCGCGATGACTGCAAAGACAAGCAGCATTGGCACATATTTCATATTCATTTTTTCACCAAATAATCATTCTATAGTGGGCTTGAAAACCCTAAAAGCTATAATCACCATGGCAATGGCGAATACTGTGAGCGCGAACAAGTCCGTGGCTAGCTGCGCCGTTGTTATGAACCCTTCCATTATTACCGCCCTGCTTATATCGCTTGCATATGTGAGCGGATCTATGACTGAGAAAGGCAAGAGCCAAGACGGCAGTGCAGATATCGGCGTTATGCCTCCCGATATGAACCACAGTGGAAGGCCCACTGCCTGGGCGAATATGGCGTATGTATCAACCTTCTTTATCCTGGATGCTATTATCATGGCGATGCCGCTGAATCCGACTCCTATGATGACTGTTGTTACCAGTATGTAAATAAGGGCTAGTGGGCCCATTGCTATGCTCACTCCATCAAGTATGCCTATCGCAAGAGCTATGAATGCGAACAGTATGCTCTGTGTGGCTCCGGAAAGCATCCTGCTAAGCACTATCGAGTTCTTGTTTATCGGGGTTATGAGGAAGGATTTTATAGTGCCCAGCTGCCTGTCGGAAAGTATGGATATTCCTCCTCCGAAAAGTGCACCGAATACCACTACCATTGCAAGTATGCCCCCAGTAAGGAAGTCCTTGTAGCTTCCCTGAGAAGCATAAAGAGCGTCAGAAGACACCTGCCCGCCCACACTGGACGGTTGGCTTCCGGTTGCCTGCTCCTGCGCAGACACCTGGGATGATCCTGGAAGTCCGCTGAACCTTGCAGCGTATCCGTTTATTATGGGAAGTACGCTCTGCACCGTGCTGACCTGCGCATTGCTGTAGTACACCTGTACCCCTGGCACGTTGGGGTTCTGGCTCGGGAACGTGGGCAGTACTATGACAACGAATTGGACGTTGCCGAGCTTGAGCATGTTTAGGGCAGTGTTCTCATTGGTAATGGATGTGACCGTTATCGCCTTGTTGGACTGGAGGCTGCTTATGAACTGCATTGACTGCGGGTTGTTGGCGTAATTGACTATCGCTATTGGTGTGTTGGTTATGCTCAATCCTATATTGCCAAAGAATACTATTATGACCAATGGGAATATGACCGACCTTATGAGGTTCACTCGCAGGTTAGACTTGAATACCAGCATTTCCCTTTTGTAAAGCACAAGTGCATCGCTCAATACGCTCATATCATCTCCTAAGGTACATTGTCGTCATTGTGGAAGTATAACTCTCGCTGGCCGTGTCCCTGAATGCCGAGCCCGTCAATTTTATGAAGGCGTCATCAAGCGTAGGCAGGTGCAGGCTTACTGAGGTCGCAACTATTTTGCTCTTGTCGAGGCTTGCGAGTATCTCTGTGAGGGTGCTTGCTGCAGCCTTTTCCATCACCGCAGTTATCTTGTTTCCATCTATTGCCGGATTCATCTTGAACTTGTTTTTGAGTATCTTGAATGCCTCCTGTGCTTCAGGCGCGTTTTCCACCACTAGTTCAAGCACACGTCCGCTTCCCACCATCTTCTTGAGTTCAAGCGCGGTGCCTATTGCTTTCACCTTTCCATGGTCTATGACAGCTATCCTGTCACACAGCTCATCGGCCTCCTCAAGGTACTGTGTCGTAAGTATGATTGTGACGCCTGTCTTCACCAAATCCCTTATATGCTTCCACATATTGACCCTATTCTGTATGTCTAGTCCGGTTGTCGGCTCGTCCAATATTAGGAGATTTGGGTGCTGTATCATGGATTTGACAAGGGATAGCCTCCTCTGCATCCCTCCTGAGAACGTGCCGGCCTTCTTATTTGCGAAGTCCACCAGCTCTGCCTCTTCCAGCGCCTCCTGTATCCTCTTCTCGACCTGGTCTTTTGGGACATGATACAGGTCTGCGAATATCTCAAGGTTTTCACGCGCGGTGAGGTCGTTGTCCACAACAGTCTCCTGTGTCATTAGCCCCATCATGTTCTTCACTTCGTGCCCATGCCTCGATATGTCTAGCCCGTTTATCTTTATGGTTCCAGAGCTTGGCACCAGTAGTCCAAGTATCATGTTTATCGTTGTCGTCTTTCCAGCCCCGTTGGGTCCCAATATGCCGAATATCTCCCCTTCCTTTATCTCAAGGTTTATGCTGTTGACTGCGGTAAAGTCTCCGAACCTCTTCACCAGGCCCTTTATCTCAACTATGTTCTTTGCCACTCAATTCACCATCAACCAGCTTTCTAAGCGCATAAACCGTCTCCTTCAATATCAATTCCTTGTTCACCACTATATTATTCCCTTTTCTTGTAATGGTGAAGATCTTCTGAACCCTACCACCTGAATGCCTTGTCTTGCTCCTTATGAATCCCTCCTTTTCAAGTGTGGACGTAAGATTGTATATGTCATTCTTTGTTATTGTACCAAAACCAAGCCTTCCGTGTATCATGCCTATCGACTTCATGGTTTTCAGAAGCGCGTACGGGTGTGTCTTATGGCCTTTCACATAGCTCAATATCATGATCTTCATGAGGCCGCGCCTCATGTCCTTGTCCATGCAAAATCCTGCCTTGCCGCTGTGCATCTAATTACTTGGTTTAACTTTAAACTACACTTGATAGAACACTGCAACAATATATAAAAACGTTTGCAGGCAGTCGCAATTCTTTCTCCAATTTAAATATATTTACCTCTTAGCTATTATAGCGAATTAGATGCATAAGATCAGTGTAATCCTCCCAACCATAGAGGAAGAAAGCGCATTCAAGGTAATTGACGAATTAAGAGCGAAGCTCGGAAAGGACGTTGAGATAATCATAGTTGACAAGAGCGGAGATGCCTACTTCAACAAGCTGAAAAAGACCGGCGCAACTGTCATAAGGCAACAGGACAGCGGCGTGGAAAAGGCCATAATGGAAGGCCTGAGGGCCGCGCATGGAAGCATACTTGCCAGCACCGATGCAGACGGGACGCACGGGTTGGAGGGTATAACTGAAGGAATTAAGTTGATATCTTCTGGTAAGGCAGACCTGGTGCTGGGCAACAGGCTGGGCAACTTGGAGCCTGGGTCCATGAGTGCATACCTGCGCTTTGGAAACTCCCTACTCAGCTGGCTTTTCAGCGTCCTGTATCATTCCCGCGTGCATGATGTGCTTACTGGCCTGTTCGTCGTCAGGAGAAGCGCCTTTGACAGCATAAGGGACATAGAGCCGTATCGGGCTGGCATATCCTTCTTCGCAATAGAGCTCGCAAGGGCTGGGTACAAGGTCCGTGAGGTTGACATAAGGTATTATAAACGGGCGTATGGAAAATCTAAACTGACAAGGTCAAAGCTTGCATATGGTGTCAATGTGGCGTCACATCTAATAAGACAGATAAGGGACTACAGCCCTCTCCTGATCTTCGGGGGTTTAGGCATCATCCTGCTGGTTGTAGGCCTTTTGCTGGGCTTGGGGGTACTGCTGCAGTTCCTCCAATCCGGAGTATTCGTCACTACTGGCCGTGCGCTTGTCGCATTCATGCTCGTCGTAGTGGGCATGCTCTTCTTCATATCTGGATTAATACTTGACATCCTGATAGAGATAGAGAAGAGGCTCGAAAGGCAGAATAAGTGATCAGTCCTTTCCATTGGAGTTGATCAGAGCAAGTATCAAGAGGGCTATCGTGGATATGTGCACCACTGTGCAGTATATGCATATGCTCCTTACCATGTACTCTGCGTATATGTAGTAAAGCACAAATGCCATACCTATTCCGCTAAGGATTACAAAGGCATCTTTATTCTTCACCAGTGTAATTACTGCAAACATCACCACGAAGAATACCACTCCAAGTATTACGTTAGGCACTCCATAAAGCGATGCATACTGGCTTGTGAGCACATTTGTGCAGTCTATGACTCCTGTATCTGGGCACGCAAGCTGAAGGGACGTGTATTTAGTGACTGTGAGGTATATGCTTGAGAGTAGCCCTACCGAAGCGAAAAACAGCGATAGGTAGTATATCTTCCTTTCCACTCCCATTACCCTAGCACGTTCCTCTCAATGTTAGAAACGTAAGGCTGCCCGCACACGCTTTGTGGCGTGTCGTTTGTGAGCATGCATATCTCTGCAGTGAACACATCTGCGCTTCCTACGAGTGCCTGGGATGTTGATGAGCTAGTGTTTGTCAGGTTTGCTATTGTCCAGTTCCAGTCCTTGCCCTGCAGCACTGTCGGAAGCACGGGCGCAGAAAGCTGTAGTGACTGGTTTCCAAAATTAACGAATGGTATGCCTCCCTGCGGGTTGAAGTACGTGAAGATATTGTTCTGGGAAGGTGTAAGAGACTGCAGCTGCACGTTCCTGTTTCTTGTTGTCGTCTCAACGCTTACAAAGGAAACGTATGGGGACGTATACGTGGCATTTGCGAAATCAAATGTCGGCGTATTCGGGAATACGTCGCTTGAATTTGATGCCATGTAATGCAGGTTGGTGAAGTTGCCGAATCTCATGAGTGCTATTATCATGCCCCATCTGGTTATCGCGCAGTATGGGCAATACTCTGCCCCTACGTATAGCACCTCTGGCTTGCTGTCGTTCGTGAGCAACGGCATCTTGGTGGTCACTTTCTGGGGCAGATACTGCACGCTGCCTATGCCTATCTTATTGCTGACCGAATTTGGAATCGAAAGCTTTGCCATTACTGATGCGGGCACTGGCTTGCCTATCAGCGGGTCCAGCTGCGCCTGCTGTGCATTTGTGGTGTTTGTCACTATAAGCGCAACAACTATTACTATTACCGCTGCCGCCAATGCTATGTATAACCTCTTGTTCATTTTACCATCAGGATTATCAAAATATCTTTTCCTGAACATACTTTTAAATGTTGCGCACCAATTTCACTACGGGTAATCATATGATAGATGCTATAGTGACTTCACTGGACCGTGACAACCTAGCGGCAACTCCAAGCGTAGACGTTGACGTATCGACTCTTGTAGGGAAGAAGATACAGTACCTTGACAAGAATGACAATGTATGGCCCGGTGTGGTCGTTTCGGCAGAGGATCCGTTTGTTATAATAAAGTTTGATAAGTTTCCCAGCGGCCTTGGGCAAGGGCAGATGATCCAGATACTCGATACCGAGAGCTGATCATCATTTTCAGGTGCCCAAGCCACCAGCCGCATGCACGGAGTTATTCATGCAATATCTCCAGCATGCCTATGGCTGATATCTCGTCTGCAGCGTTCTTGAGAACCCTGTAAGGCACCTTAGGCCTCCTGCTATAGCTCTCAAGGAGCTCAACAGTCCCAACCCTTGCATCTGGCAGCTTCATGGCGTGCTCCTCAAGCTCTTCTACAGCTTTTACGAAGCGCGCAACCCGAAGCGCGTACGCTCTATACCCCTTGTATTTCACCATCCAATCCCCAAACATATTATGCTTTTTTTATATTTAAATCTTTTGTATGAATAAATTTCCACGCGTTGGGCACGTATCCAAGCCCAATTGGACCTGCAACTATTACCAATGCATGCAGTAACTGCATGGCCCAACGAGGCCCATGCTGTAGGTCTAGCTCCCTAATTTCGACTGCCCTTTGGCCGTGCCTGCCCTAAGCTTCGCCTCCACTTCATTGAACAGTTTGAGCATCTTGGCCTCTTTCTGCTCAGATATTCTAAGGTATATCTGGTCCTTGGTGTTGTTTGCTGATAGTATGTATATGTCTCCCACATTGAACCTCCCTGTACGCCCCCTTCGCTGTATATTCCTTATCTCGTTGGGCACAGGCTCATAGAATACCACAACATCCACTCCAGGTATGTCTATCCCCTCCTCCCCTATCGAGCTTGCCACAAGCACGTCGAACTTCCCCTCCCGGAAGTCCATTATCGACCTCTTCTGCTGCTCCTGTGTGACTCCCTCCTTCTTGCCTACGAAAGGCCGTGCGCTGAAGCCATTGTTCGATATGAAATCGGAAAGCATCTTCACCGTGGATCTATACTGTGCGAATACTATGGCCTTGCTCCCTTTGTACTTACTGAGGACATCGAGAAGGGCGAATACCTTAGGGTGCTCTTCACCATTTTTAATGGCGGCTCCCGATATCTCCCTGGCTGCAAGGACCGATTTTGTCTTGAGAAGGGACTCAAGGCTCTTGGACTTCTTGTCACGGGCATAGAGCGACTCGATGTAGCTATTAAACGGATAGATGCCTTCTGTAGTGAGCAGGTCATACGCGTGCGTCAGGTTTATCAGCTTAGAATAGACGAACATCGCCCCAAGCCTATAATTCATTGCCTCTATCTTGCCGAGCTGATTGCCAAGGTCTATGAGCCTTCCTTTAGGTATATGCTCAAAATCGCTGAAGTGGAAGAAGCCCATATTGTTTATCGCCTTTAGGGCAGCCCGTATCTCTGGTTTGAGCAGCTCTGATATCTCGCGTATCCTGGCCGTAAGGTCTACCCTTAGAACATGCACATTTTTCTGCATGACATACTTCTCCACATCCTTGTCTGTGGCGACCCTTGCCTCTATGTGCCTTATGCCAAGTGCCTTTACAAGCGCATTCACGCGCTCTTTCTTGCTGCCTGGGGATGCCGTGAGCCCGACCACCGTTATGTCCCTCACACTGCATTCGTTTGCCACGTACGTATATGCATACTTGCCCACAGCCCTATGGCATTCGTCAAATATCACCGTGCCAAAGCCGTCAAGGGACAGTATGCCATTCTTCAGATCATTTGCCACAGTCTGCGGCGTGGCAACTATTATCCTGGCGTCCTTTTCCATGGCTCTCCTATCCTCCTTCTTCAGCGAGCCAGTCAGGAGAAGTATCTCGCTGTTGCCTATGTTCATGAGCTTTGAGAGGCCCATCTCGTGCTGCTCCGAGAGAGGCCTGGTGGGAGCCAGTATGAGCGCCTTCCTTCCCTTTGCAAGGGTTCCTGCCATAACTCCCGCGCCTATCAGCGTCTTCCCAAGTCCGGTCGGCAATACTACCAGCGTGTTGCCGCTAGACTGCACTGCTTTGATTATGTTGAGTTGGTACTCCCTAAACTCTACAGCATCAAGGTTCATGAATGAAAAAGCGTCCCCAAGTTGCCTCCATCTCTCATCAGTTGCCATGTAAACCAGTAACGCATATTTTGCTAATGTTTAAAAGCATTACAACTTAAATAAGCATTCGTGCCTCAGTAGCTCAGTCTGGGAGAGCGTCCCGCTGAAGACGGGAAGGTCGGCGGTTCAAATCCGCCCTGCGGCATACTGTCATCTAAAAAGTGTTTTCTGTCGGCGGTTTAAATCCGCAATAAATCATGCCTACCTTCAGGCTAAGCGTTATATATTAGTTATATGCTAATTATATTGCGATTATATGTTCACAACAATACAACTCGAAAAGAGCACCAGGGAGAGGCTCAACAAACTCAGGATATACAAGAGGGCGACTTACGATGAGATCATAAATGCCTTAATAGACCTGATCCCTGAAGGAGACGATGAGGGCAAGTACACTGCGGAATTCAGGGCATCTCTCCTTCGAGGCCTTTTGGACATAAGGCACGGGAGGACTTACAGTTCGGATGATGTCCACATGAAATTAGGGTTATAGCTTGCCCTACAGTCTGGAATATTCCTCAGAGGCAGTCATGCAGCTAGAGAAAGTAGACAAAGCCATAGCAAAAAGGATCCTCAAGAAGTTAGATGGCACTGTCAATAATCCTCACAACTTCTTCAGGCAGCTAACAGGCCGCCCAGAATACAAGCTTCGAGTAGGCGACTACGGGATTATTGCTGACATAGATGATCCTGCAAAGAAAGTACTCGTAAGGACGATAGGCCACAGGAAAAACATCTACGATAAAATTTAGTGGCAAATGCTATTAACCGATATTAAAACAGGTTTGATAGGAAAAGATATCTCTGCCTTGCGGCATTTTGGCTCCTTAAAGCTAAGTAACATACCTTTTAGAGCGTTGCGCGGTCAGTATATACTAT
Source organism: Microcaldota archaeon (assembly GCA_021848065.1). Taxonomy (GTDB): domain Archaea; phylum Micrarchaeota; class Micrarchaeia; order Micrarchaeales; family CABMGC01; genus JAJZNA01. Next base: position 4,880 of record JAJZNA010000028.1, on the reverse strand, counting down.
GAAAAATATAACGCATGAAGAACAGCATGGGATATGGGAAAAAGAGCACCTGTCCCCATATGTGCTCAAGCAGATGGACTCTGAGGATCCATCTGGCGGCGTTATCACATTTTATGAATGGTTTTCCGGCAAAAAACAAAGCGCCAGTTCCAAGGGACTCGAAATGTGCTGCGGCAAAGGCAGAAGTGTCATCTGGCTTGCCAAACAGAAAATCAAAATGACCGGATTCGATTTTTCTGAAAATGCGATAAAGGAAGCAAAAAGGCGATCAAAGCTTGCAGGCGTGGACTCAAATGCCCATTTCATGGTACAGGACGCTACAAAAAGGTGGGCGTTCGATTCCAACACCTTCGATTTTGTAATTGACTGCTTTGCCACAACGGATATTGAAAGCGACGAAGGCCGTAATTTTGCCAGGGATGAGGCTATACGTGTGCTAAAACCCGGCGGTTATCTCCTCGTCTATACACTATCCACTGAAAATGAATTCCATAGTGAAATGATGAAAATCTCCCCCACTTCCCAAAGCAATTCCTTTCTTCACCCAACCACCGGCAAATTTGAAAAGACCTGGGATGTAAAAGAACTTGAACAGTTTTACTCCAAGCTATCCCTGGTAGAATTGAGGCGTGTCCCAAAAACATCGACATTCTTTGGCAAGGAATACAGAGAAAGCAATATCTGGATGGTACTTAAAAAATAATGGTGCCTGCATCAAATCCCACATGCTCCATTGCCACTGCTTTCTCACATGCACGCCTCTTCCACATGTGTTTTTACCCAAACCATAAAAGCTTGGGGGATGCTACAACCCGATTATAAGATTTATTATTCACATAACTGCATGGAACAATTCCAGACTATAACCGCATGCGCGTTTTTGATTAAAGATGGGAAACTGCTGCTTGCAAAACGTGCAGCTACCAAAACCTTTCTTCCGAACAAATATGGGCTAATAGGCGACTATGCTGGATTTGGGACATCTGGAAGTGTATCTGGCTAAATTTAGTATTCGAATATAACGTGTTTTACTATGGACCGTAACGAATTGGATTCTATAAATGAGAGGGTAACTGATAGGTCCGAGGTTTTCTATTGGCAGACTGACAGAAAGATAACTTTGGATGAAGCAGCAGGCATATGGAAAGACAGGCATAAACCATTCGATGACGCACAGATAATACGCTGCGTGAACGATGTACTTGAAAACGATAAACTATTGGAACTTGACAAGTTCGATCCTAACTCGCAGACAAGCTTGGGCAGTGTTAACCACGTGAGAGTAGGTAGGCTGTCTTCTGGAAAGACGGTGATTGTGAGATGTCATCCAAAAGGAGTTATAAATGGCTATTTTCACGTAGAGTCCCTTGCTTCTGAAACTGCAAGAAAGGAAGGATTGCCTTCATATGGCACTTATGCGGTACATGATCTGAAAGGAGGTGATAATTTCTCATTTCAGGTCTGCGAGAAGCTTCCCGGCACTGCAATGAGCAAATGGCTTGAAACAAGGCCAGAGGACGAAAGAACGTTGCTATATTGTGTCGGTAGGGCTATGGCGCTTGTCCATAGGATAAAGGTAGAAGGATTTGGCCCATTCGACAATGATTCTGCAAAGACTGGAAAGCTTATAGGCTTGCACGGGAATTTTGAGTCGGCAGTCAAAGCAGGACTTTCTTCAAATCTGGAAGTGCTGAAAGGCTATGGCATATTCAGCCATGCCGAAGCTGAGGCAACAATTGAGACATTTGAAAAAGAAAGGAAGCTAATGCACTGCAGTGCTCCTGTACTGGTGCACAACGACTTCGCTGACTGGAATCTACTTACGGATGGGAAGGCGATAACTGGCATACTCGATTGGGACGAATGTGTAGGCAGTGACCCTATATCTGATATCGCCTGTTGGTCAACCTTCTTCAAGCCAGAACGGTTGGCACATATGTTGGAGGGATATTGGTCTGTTGCAGGTAAGCCTCCGGATTTTGATAGGAAGTTTGAGCTTCTGCGTTTCCGCTATACCATATCCAAGATGACATTGCGTACAAGGCGCTATACCTATCAACCTACGGACTTCGTCAAGGCAACGATAGATGCAGGAAAGGAACATCTGAGGAAGTCAATGGATTATTTTGGTATATAGCTGACACATAGGCATCTGGCATCTTTTTGCAAGGGCTGCAGCAGAAGCAGTTTTAAATCCTTAGATGCAAGAAGTAGGCAGTACGTGGGCCGACGCAGATTTTTATCTGACAGCAACAGATGTTTTTAGGCGGGCACATTAAAGTGAGCTAATGGAAAATTCGAAATCCGAGAGGATCAAAGCCTTGGCATTTACCTCTTTGGGGCATTTCTCCAATGACTTCACCACCCTTCTGTTCTCAGTCCTCATAATTTATTACAGCAGGGACTTTGGCATAGGGCTGGCTGTCCTAGGCGCAATTGCCATAGCCTATAACATAATAAGCGGATTCCTTAGCACCCCTGTGGGTAGGTTTGCAGACCGGACTGGGATGCACCGCTGGCTCATGGCTGGGGGCATACTGATTCTTGGGCTATCACTGGTCTTATTTGCAGTTTCCTTTGTTTCAGGGCAATACCTTATCCCTGTTATGCTGGCGGCAGTATTTCTACTCGGGATAGGTGAGGCGTTCTACCATCCCTTGGGGGCATCCATACTAAACAAGGCATATCCAAAAGGGTCGGCTTCTGCTCTTGGCATAAATGGCTCGTTCGGCAGCGTCGGCCGTGCGCTCCTCCCTATAGTGCTTATACCTTTGATACTGCTTGTGGGAAAATTCTATGCCCTTATTATCCTTGGCATATATGCCCTGGTGGCAGGCATGGCCATATTCTTCGGCCTTGGGTTCCTGAAGAACGGGGAGACGCATGTTGCAGGCAAGGCTAAGAAAGCTGCTGATAACAAGAGCATGCTGATACGCTATAGGCCTATTCTAATAGCCGTAGTGGCGCTGGTGTTTGTGCGCGCCATGTTCTTGCTAGGCACTACAACATACATCTCCGAATATTTGCTGAGCAGGACGGGTTCCGAGATAATGGTAGGTTACATACTTACCATAAGCTTCATCACTGCCATAATAGGGCAGCCAGTATTTGGCAAGCTCACAGATATTTATGGCGGTAAGGCCACGATAGGGGTGACAACAATTCTCTCTGCCCTGTTCTTCCTATTGTTCATGCTCTCAGGATCGAACATACTGCTTGTAACCTTTTTCTATTCAATCTTCATATTCCTCTCGTTTACAGGATTCCCGGTGCTTCTAGGCTACGTGAACCAGATTGTGCCGAAAGAAATAGCAACCACTGCGCACGGCATGGTCTGGGGCATAGGCAATACTGTGGGTGGGGCCATAGGTATAGCTGTGATGTCTCTTCTACTATTCCTCGGCGTGAGCCTGACCGACACCATGTGGGCCATGCTTTCGTTCGGAATTGCATCAATATTCCTTATACCTTTTGTGCCAAAAAAACAATGAGAACAATGCAGTATCAGTCAAAAGCCGCTGAATATATGGTTTGGGCTGGAACATGCTGTCTAGTTAGCATGACGCATATTTTATATTCTATAAAGCCATAATCTGGTCATGATTGGAATACGCTGGCTTGGTGGTGATGACTGGGCCGCATACCGTGACATACGCTTAGAATCACTCAAGATGGATCCGGACGCATTTGGAAGCGCTTATGAAGAAGAGCTGCAGTTCTCCAAGAAAGAATGGTCTGCAAGGGCATCCAAATCGCTTGCGGCGTTCTCAGGCGATCATATCCTTGGCATACTCACACTGGCATTGAACAATAGGCCTAAGCATAGGCACGTTGCAGAGATCTATGGCGTATATGTCAGAGGTGCCTCACGCGGCACTGGTGTGGGCAGCAGCTTGATGGAGGCCGCAATGGAGATGAGCAAAAAGCACGGTGCCAAAAAGGTGAAAGTAGACGTAAATCCGCACCAAAAGGCGGCGTTGCGCCTTTACCTAAAATATGGCTTCAAAGAAGTCGGCAGGCTTAGAAAGGAGCTCATGATAAACGGCAGGTTCTATGACGTACTCATGCTGGAGAAGTTCATCTGATCGGACGGTTTTTGCTCATACTCCTCACGATCCCTTCAATCAATAGCAATTTAATAGCCAAAACGAAAGTGTAATTCATGGGAAGGCCAAAGACCGTTCTTGTAACTGGGGCATCATCCGGCATCGGCAAGGCCACTGCAAAGCTTCTGGCTGCAGATGGGAACGTAGTGTTCGGCACAAGTAGGTTCAGAAGGCGAAACAACCATAAGTTCAGAATGCTCAAATTCGATGCAAATTCTGATTCTTCGGCGGATGAATGTATTAGCGAGTTCCTTAAAGAGGCTGGCCATATCGACGTGCTTGTAAATAACGCCGGAACCATGTCCATCGGTGCCATAGAGGAGTTCTCCATAGCTGCTGCCAAGCAGCAGTTTGAGACCAACTTTTTTGGCGTTGCACGCATGGTAAAAGCCGTTCTGCCTCACATGAGGCGCCAGCGCCACGGCTCCATAATAAACGTCGGATCCCTTGCTGGCACGTTTCCAGTTCCATTCGAAGGGTATTACTCTGCCTCAAAGGCGGCTTTATACGCCTATTCGGAAGCCCTGCACAACGAGCTCAAGGAATTCAACATACGTGTATCCGTGGTGGAGCCAGGATTCTTCAAAACCCGAATACTTGACAATTCAAATCTCGCGGACAGACGGCTGGCATGCTATAATGAAACAAAAGGTCGGGTCATCTCAAAGATGCACTACGCCACTGAAAATGGGCAGGATCCGCATCTTGTTGCAGAAGCCATTGTAGGCATAGTGGAGTCCACAAGGCCCAATTTCCGCTACGTTGTTGGCGACC
>JAJZNA010000008.1 GCA_021848065.1 Microcaldota archaeon | reverse complement strand
CTTCTATCTCATCTTCCTCTCACAATATTGTTCAACGCATTCGTGGTGACTTGGGTCTTCACTCCTTGTAGCGGCGCCGTCTCCCCTGCGCTTTGCAACCCGTACTACCAGTACACTGGGCCATACCAGATATACAACCTGCCCTCCAGCGCCCTGTTCTCAACTAATTCACAACAGCTTTCCGGCAATAGTGGGTTCCTTGGAGGCTTCAATCTGCTCTCCACTTTCTACGGTGGCAGTCTCAACGGCTTAGGTGGCTTGGGGAATGGGGTAAAGCTTATATTGGAAAACCTATACGGCCTTCCTGCAACAATCATAGGATTCGCCCAGCAGACTGCGCAGTATCTCTTCCAGGGAATATTTCTCATAGGATTGGACTTTGCCATTACAGTGGGGTTTGCGATGGGCCTCTCAAAGGGGCTGAATTCCGTAGGGAGGATGATAGGCGTAGGGCCTTTCTGGGGTAAGTGAATGACAACACACAACGCTCTCACGATCCTGCTTCTATTCTCTGCAGTCTCTGGGCTGTCATTTGCCGCAACTCCACAGCTTGCATCAAGCTATTCAGCATTCCAGTCGTGGCTGCCAATAATAATGGCTGGAGCTGCCGCTGCAATAATGCTTACTGTTGTGTACTACCTTATAGGCGTCCTGCTGAACAATGCAAAGATAAAGGGCTCAGCGCTCAGCGAGATGCAGCAGGCCATAGGCACCGTCTTCCTAGTCGTCCTTATAATCGGCATAATGTTTATTGTGGGCAGCGGCACGTCGCTCTCATACAAGTCCGCTCTAGGCTCCACTGTAACGAACCAGATATCTGCAATATGCAACAACGTGCTTGTCAACTCCCAGGTTTCATTCCTAAAGAGCAATGCATACTCCGGCAGCCAGCCTCTTCCTACGACTTCAGTGTGCAGCATAGTCGACGGGAAGAGCGGCATAGATGCCGTTACTTCAAACCTTGACTACGGCCTTGCAGCAAGCTATGTGGTCACAGCAAACCTGACCAACCAGAGCATATCTGAGCTCAACTCGATATATAATTTCGATAGCCTGATATTCTTCCTAAGGCAATTGAAGTCATACGTGGAAGTATGCGAACCTTTCTTGTGTGTCATCCCGCTGGTTCCAAGGGATGCAGAGTTTGTCATATCTTACAACCTTTACAATGGATACATCTTCCACAGGGCCATAATGCCAGTCATGACTACCCAGTCCAACCTGTCCATATACCTGTACACCGTAGAGCTAATACTAATGCTAATACTACTAACTGCGTGGCCGTACCTTCTATCCGCAGGCATACTTCTTCGCACCTTCGGTTTCACGCGCAGGGCCGGAGGATTGGTAATAGCAGCCACAATAGTCGGCGTCCTAATATTCCCTACCGTATTCTTGTTTCAGTATGCGTCTCTCAACAACCTGGCGCCTCCCGGAGCACCTGCAACGCCAGGCTCATTGGCTACCGCAGGCGCGTCATACGTGCCAGCCATAGCCCTCTGCGGTATAAACATGAACACGCAGACTATAAGCGACTTCACGCAGAACTACGGCGCAAAGACCACCCAATACCAGCTTTTCTGCTACACAAGCGCAGATAAACTTCCTCTCTCATACGTATACAAAGGCACGAAGCCAGGAACTGCCCCATCATCCACCCAGTCAAACTGTGCAACGTACGGGGGCACACCTGGCAATACTGAGATATGTGCCTGCCCTTCAGGTGATCAGGGGTGGTTCTCCGCATCGGGCTCAGGTTCCGGCCCTACCACCAACTTCGCCCCATGCTATGTAAAGAAGCCCCTGAGCTTCTATGTCTTCCCTGACGCGGCATCGGTTGTAAGGCTTTACGCATGCTATCCTCCAGATTATGCGAGCGTTGCCCATCCTGCCGGAGACGGAACTGGCTCAAATGGGATAATAGACCTAGAGGTGAGGATAGTCAACGCCATGAACATACAGAATCCGCTGAAGATACTAATAGCTCTTGCAATACCACTGACTGAGCTTACCGGCGGCACATCCGTTTCCGGAGTCACTCCCCTTTCATGGACTCCCGGACTCCCATGCGGAATAGCGCCTGTAAACGTATACGCCGCCCTTACTGGCATGATCAACATATATGGCATAATGGCTGTGACATCATTCATATTGCCCATAATAAACATACTCATGATGCTCTCAGCTACGTTAGGCCTCTCGTCCCTGATGGGTGGAGAGACAACAATAATGGGCCTGAGCAGGTTCCTGTAGTGGTACCATGAGAAACCTTCCAATACTAACTCTGCTCGTCGCGCTCTTCGCGCTCATCGCTATTGTGCATGCTGCAGGTTCAGTCGCACTGCTAAACTGCAACCAGATATTCAGCTCCAAATACGCCGGACCTTTGGCAGGTCTTACTGACTACAGCGGGATGGTCAGCATATGCATAGCCATAATAATGCTCGACTTCAGCATCCTATCCGTGGTGTATGCCCTGGGCACCGCCTTCAACATCAACAACATGACCACGTTCGCGAGGACCGAGCTGCTGGAGGCAGTCTTCAATGTAATAATCCTGACTGCGGTGGGCGTCAGTACTCTCTCCGTCTTACCTGCGATGCAATTCTTCATTGAAATTGTAAAGTATTTCATACCGTCCGTTCCTGCTATCGCAGCAAGCGGTCCTGTCAGTGTGTTTTCCGGCCTTTGCAGTTACATAAACTTAAACATAGTGACTGCAGGATTTGAGAACTGGCTAAGCCTTGTAGGTAAACTTCTAATATCCAACATTTTGCAGTCAGTAAACTTTATAGTGATGCCAAACAGCTGGGGCTACGCGTACATGCCTTTCGGGGGAATACCTCCATACATACAAGTACTCTGGGACGACCAGGCAGCGTTCTTCGGAACCATGTTCTTCGGCATGTTCCTTATAGCCATGCTTTTCATTATAAACTACCTATTCCCAATTTTCCTCTATGTGGGCCTTGCGCTGCGCTCGTTCCCATGGACCAGAGCTGCCGGAGGGTCGCTTATAGCCCTATTCATAGCTTTCTACATCATATTTCCAGCGCTAATGTTCCCATTCCTTGCAGTCTCAACCCCTGGCCCAGGGATATGCCATTCCGGAAGCACGGACCCGCTGTGTACCACTGGCATAAACCTTCTTGGAGGAAACCTACTTACTTTCTTTTCTGATATTGTAACTACAAACCTTGGTGAAATGTACTATCTCGAGATGACCGAGTTCGTGAGCCAGTTCTTCTACATAGGGCTTAATATCTTAGGACTGGTAATAGCATTACTCGTTGCCTATGAGATGGTTGAAAAGATAGGAGGCCTTCTAGGGACGACCTCTCTCAACGCCCAGAGGGCATTTGGTAGAGTACTATGAGCGCATTACTATTGCAGGCGGCCGGGTGCAGCGTGGGTTCGGTACAGTTCAATCCAGCGTGCTTCCTTTCCATTCCCCCTACAATATGGTTCCCTATCTTCCTGGCCATAATCTCTGTAGCCATAAGCGCAATAGTGGTGATATACGCTCTCAGCCCACTGCTTGGAAGGAACGATATAAAGGTGTGGTCAAAGATAAAGATATACGAGATACTCCTAACCGTCCTCCTGGCAGTATTCTTCCTCGCGCTATCATCCTTCCTGTACACGGTAAATCCCGCACCTGTTTTAAGCAGTATAGGGTTGCTTCCGTCTACCTGCAATCCCACGATATCCAATACTCCGTCATCATCAAACGTCAACAACATGTACGGGATAGCCGTGTGCGACATGTACCAGTACAACCAGCATGTCGCATCATTCAGCAGCGGCGTATTCTATATGGCCATGATCGCGGGCATTGCGCCCACTGCCAATTTCAACGCCGTCGCGCTTGTCGGAGGCATCCCAGATCTGCCTGGTTCAGGCGCTGGCGGGGCGACATCTCCTGGCCTGGGGGTAAGCTTCGTGATAAACTTCGTACCCATACAGCTTGTATTCCAATACCTGGTCCCTCTCATGAGCGCGTACTTCGCAGTCGTGATACTCGCACAGATGCAGCAGATACTCCTAAGTGCGTCCATGCTGCTGTTCTCGGTATTCATGATAATGGGGTTCGTGGCCAGGGCATTCACGGTTACCAGGACGTTCGGGGGTTCCATGATAGCTTTCGCACTGGGCATAGGTTTCATATATCCTCTTGTCACGCTGATGAGCTACGGCTTCCTTGATGTGGCCCTTGCAAACGTGCCAAATGCCGTGTGCGTGCCCGGGGCATGCTTCCAGGGGTCGTTCACCACGCTCATGTCCGCGATACTTAAGGGCCTCTTCGGCGCAGTCGTGACTGCGGTAACGTCAAACTGCTCAAATCCGGCCGCGGCCGCATGCCAGAGCACTGCCCTTTCTGCAGCAATAACGCCACTCGCGATATACGGTGGCTTCGTCTCCGCAGGCCTGATGCTTCTCCCCCTGCTCAACCTTATAATAGTGGACGCGTTCATAGTGGATGTTTCCAGGACAATCGGCGAAAGGATAGACCTGATGTCGCTGCTAACGAGGATTGCTTGATATGAGAATGGTTCACATAATACTATTGGCCTCGATCCTGATAATAGCTATTTCCGGGTTTGTCTCATCACAACCCCTGGTGGGGTGCCAGACCGGGGGGACCGTAAACACCGTTGCCCCATGGTACTGCAGCTATCTCAATCCCCAGATACAGCAGGTATGGGTGAACTGGCTCCCCATCCTGTTCATAGCCATAAGCGTCTCGTTCTCCATAGCCACTGTAATATTCCTCATAGGCACAGTCTTCCATAACGATAGGCTGAGAACATTCGGAACAGGGGAACTATACGAGGCCTTTGCCACCACCATAATAGTCGGCCTTTTCATGTTCCTTGCCGCTGTCATGTTCGGCCTTCTCCCTGCCATGACTGCCGGACCGATAGACCCATATGACGCCGCACTGTCCTATATAGCGACAACCATAAACACAACGACCGTGACAACATCAAGCCTGTTCAACATAGAGTCACTTACCTCTTTCTACACGTCCATCAACTTCCAGTTCACCGGAGCTGACGGCGAAGTGAAGACTCCGCCGATAGCCGGAATCCTGTCTTTCGCATTGACCTATTTCTTCTTCTTCCCCTCGTGGTCGCTGATAGTCTTCCTAACTGACGCGCTCTTCTCTCTGTATACGCAATTCTACATGATAATATTCATGATGTATGCTTCCATACCCGTCTTCCTGATACCTGGCATCCTGTTCCGGTCCTTCATCCCGACGCGGCATCTGGGAGGCATGATGATAGCCATAGCCATAGGCTTCTACTTCATAATGCCCACTTTGTTCTCGGTGGCATATTTCTACACTTCAAACAACATAGCATCGCAGCTAGCCCTCGCAAACGGCGTAATTGCAAAATACGGACAGAACTCAAACTTCGTGCAGGCGGCTTCCTCGCCCCAGTCCCCGCTCGCGCTTGCGGTAGCCAGCGCCCAGTCCTCCTTTAGCGGATACTGGCTATCCATACTATTCTTCCCAGCGCTGATAGTGGCGCTCACCTATTCCCTGGTGACCCAGATAGCCGAGCTTTTAGGAGGGATGTCAAGGTCTTCGGGAAAGCTCAGGGCGCTTGTATAGCCAAAAGCCAAGCTAATATGGCGGGATTGCAGAGCTCTTATCAATTCACTTCCAAGCCTTCTGCCAATCCTTCCTCTTCATCATGCCTACGTATGGCATCCACCATATGATCCAGAGTATGGCTATGAGCACCATCGCCGCTATGAGCGTGACAACCACTATTATTACCTGCTGCCACACGCTCAATCCGGTGGCGTAGAAAGCCACGTATACTAAGGATCCGATAAGCGCCAGGGCTATGATGAGGATTGTGGGGATCGCCCTCCACATCATCTTCCTGTACACTTTCTCAGGACTTTCCATAATCGGCTATTGCCCTTTCCCTATAAAAACCCGACACATTATGTGAATATTACACCTGCTCCCAGATGCGTACGAGACCTTGCGCAGCCTTGGATGGGTTCTCTGCCCCCAGTATTGCCGTTATGACCGCGGCGCCGTCGCCTCCAAGCCTCTTTATCTCTTCCATGTTCTCAGGCTTTAGCCCTCCTATCGCATAGACCGGAAGGCTTGTGCTCTTTCTAACCTTGGCAAAGCCCTCCACACCTATGACAACTGTCTTAACTTTTGTGGATGTCGGATATACTGCCCCTACCCCGAGATATGATGCGCCTCCTCTCTGCGCTTGAGCTGCCTGTTCAGGCGTCTTTGCAGATATGCCTACTATCTTGTCAGGGAAAAGCCTCCTGGCAAGGCCAAGGGGTGCATCTTCCTGGCCGAGGTGTACTCCATCCGGGTCGACTTCAAGGGCGACATCGAGCCTGTCGTCTATTATGAACAGGGCCCCATAATCCTTGCAAAGCTTCTTTATCGCTGACGCCTCTTCTATCATGGCCCTGGCCGACGCCTCCTTCTCCCTGTACTGTATTATCCTGACTCCTCCGCGAAGTGCGGCTTGGGCTCCATCTGCATGGCTTAGGCCGAATGCCTTGGAGGTCACAAAATATATCCCTCCATGCCTCCTTATCTCATCGCTCCCTATCTGCCCCATCGTATCTCCTGTGCCCTGTTATGCAATAACCATGGTAAAATCCGAATAAAAGGCTTTAGCACAAGTACGTCATATCGCTTAACCATGGAAATGTTCATATACCATCCGAACTGCAACCATAGCGATCGCAATGGCAAAACAGGAACTCAAGGCACTCGCCCGTGATGATGGGGACAAGTACCTGATTATAATGGATGTCGATGGCGTCTTCAACCACTACAGCGCAAAGGAGTATGTGGCTTATCTGGCATCTCTTATAGACGCAGACCCAGCGGAACTGCTGCCCAAGGTGCTTGCACACAGCAACAGGCTGTGCTCAGGGGAGATTGGGCTGGAGGACTTCAACAACGAGATGCTCAAGACGCTTGGGATATCCGGCGCGATGGCAAGGTGGGTCGATTACTATCTGGAGGTGACTCTGAATCCCGAGACGATACGCATAGCAAGGAGGCTCAGGGAGCATGGGCATAAAATAATCCTGATGTCCAATGAGGACAAGACCAGGAATTCTGCAATATCCGGGCCCCTCAAGAGCCTCATGCGCATAGACTACTCATTCATACCCTCTAAGATAGGCAGGCATTCAAAACCCAGCCCAGAGGCCTACCTTGCGGTTGTACGAGCCGTCTCAAAATCAGAAGGAAGGCCGATCTCCATGCGTGAGATAGTGTTCATAGACGACTCCCCAAAAAATGTAAAGGCTGCATCAGCGCTGGGCATGCATGGCCTGGTATTCACCAGTGCCAATGCCCTCATGCGCGATCTGGAGGCGATGGGGATACGTCTCGGCGCAATACCACAGTTGAAATCGAAGATCCCTAGGAAGGTCCATGCATAGCTTCCAATGTTCCATATCCCTATTGCAGCATGTTTGTTCCAGGCCTGAAGCGCTTCATGAATGCGACCTTGGCAAAATCATTTATGGCGAAGAACGCCAGGGAGTATGCCCACACCAGCAGGCTGAGCTCCCAGCTCAGCTTTATCATTAGCACCCCGGATACCACAAGCACCGTGGCTGCTATTTGCGTAAGCTCAACAACAGAGAACATGCTTAATGCGGGAAGCGGCCTTTTCCAGAAATGCTTTTCCCCGGTCCTTGCAAGATAAAGCGTCATGTGGCCTGCCACTGCAAGCTTCAGGAACATCAGCGCCTGAAGCGTCTGGCTGTTGAGGTGCAGGACGTATATGCCTATGAGCAGTAGGGAGAAGCTTGAGATAAGCCCCATCATGCCAAGGAAGGTTGACAGCCCTAGCACGCCTTTCATGTCCCACCTCACCGGCTTTTCCTGCACCCTTGCATTGTCGTATGCAATCATCATTATCGGGAAGTCGTTTAGGAGGGCGAGGAGCACAAGCATCAAGACCGTGAGCGGATAAAAGTTGAACAGCACTATCGCCAGTGAGAGCAGGAATAGCACCCTCACAGTCTCCGCTATCCTATACACCGCGTAACTATTCATCCTCTCGAAGATCTTCCTGCTCTGCGCAACGGACTCTATTATCACAGAAAGGCCCTGCCCCGTGAGTACTATGTCTGCCGCTGCCCTTGCCGCATCAGTTGCGCTAGAAACGGCTATACCTACGTCCGCCTGCTTGAGCGCGGGTGCGTCATTTACCCCATCGCCTGTCATGCCCACTATGTGCCCTCTTGACTGGAGCGTCTTTACTATGCTGTACTTGTGCTCTGGAAACACCTCTGCAAACGCGTCTGCATGCTCCAGCATCTCCCCGTTTCCCTGCCCTATTGCTCCTGCATCTACGACAATAGTGCCTATCCCAACCTCGCTGCACACCTCCTTGGCTATTGCGATGTGGTCCCCCGTGACCATCTTCACCGCTATCCCCATTTTTCTTGCAGTATCTAATGTATGCCTCGAGTCCTCGCGAGGAGGATCATGCAATGCTATAAGCCCTACAAGCCTGAGCTTGTCTTTGGATGGCCCTTGTGCTACTGCCACGGCCCTGTATCCATCAGCTGCATACGCTTCAACCGACGCGTTGAACTCTGCGGAATCAATGCCCTCCCCAGAAGTCAGGGCCTCGATCACCTGCGGTGCCCCTTTTGCCACAACAGAAGCCTTTCCACCCACCGTGTCAACGACATCTGCTTCTGTCCTTTTTATCACAGGATTGAAGGGGACGTACCTTCCGACCTTATACTGCTCTAATCGGCCTGCAATTCCCTTTCCGTCAAGCTCCCTGAATATTGCCGTCTCTATTGGATCATTATCCTCCTTCCGTGAGGCAAGGCAGGCAAACACCAGCACCTGTTCATTGTCCATTCCTGCCATGCCCTTTATGTCAGCCACGCTTATGTCGTTCTTTGTAATCGTGCCTGTCTTGTCCACGCATAGCACATCCATGCCTGCAGCTTCCTCTATGGACTCGAGTTTGGTGACTATTGCCTTCATCCCAGCAAGCGACTCAGCGCCAACTGCAAGTGTAACTGACATGACAGCAGGCATGGCTATCGGCACCGATGCCACCAGCAGTATAAGCCCGAACTGGATTACGTCAAGGACGTTATGTCCCCTAAGCGCAGCCGAAATTACTACTATGAAGACCATGGCTACTGCTATCTTGATGAGATAGTCTCCTATGCGCACCACGGCCTTCTGCAGGTGGCTCTGGGCCTTTGCCTCCTGCACCAGTTTCGTGGTCCTGCCAAAGTACGTACTGCTGCCTGTTGAGGTCACCAGCGCAGTCATCTCCCCCTGCCTAACTATCGCCCCAGAAAATGTCGCATCGGACCTGTGCTTCTCCACCGGCAGCGATTCCCCTGTCAGCGCGGACTCGTCAAGCAGAAGATAGTCCCCGTCCATGAGGCAGACGTCTGCAGGGACGATGTCCCCCAGCCTGACCTTTACCACGTCTCCAGGCACAAGCTCCTTGGACGGCATCACGCTCCATGTCCCATCGCGCAGCACGCGCGATGTCATGGCAAGCTTCTTCTTAAGCAGCTCTATCGCGTTGTCAGCCTTGTTCTCCTGCCAGAATCCCACGGCCGCATTAGCCATTAGCAGGGTTATTATGATCGCAAGGTCTTCCCAGTGCTGTATCAGCGCAGAGAGCAAAGCCGCAGCCTCTATCATCCACGAGAGCGGATTCCAGAAATACGCTGCGAACTTGAGCCATTTGCTTCTCTTCCTTTCGATTATCTCATTGTAGCCGTGTTCCAGAATGCGTTTATGGGCCTCGTTGCTGGTCAGACCCCCTGCTCCAGACCCCAACTCCTTGAAGGCATCATCTATTTGCATGCTCCCCAGCCCGCACCCATGAATAAATTGAAGGCTAGCTGTATTTATGTGGTGCGGTTCCTTAGCCACAGCGCAGCACTATCTGTCTCTTGAGGCTACCGCTATGGGGCGGAGTATCCGCTCGTCCAGCTCGTAGTGTAAGATATCGAATGCGCCACCCCTGCATTCCCATTTCCCGAATAGTCATTGGTGTTTCCGTTCAGGGGCCACCAAGCCAGTATATGCGTTGGGTCTATTGGCACTCCTCCAATCCCTTCGCGGTACAATGCCATCACGTCGTTTGCGGAGAGCGAGGAGTTGTATACCTGCACATTGGAGATGTAGCCGTCAAAGTAGAAGCTGCAGGTGGTGCTTCCTGCGGATGCACACTGTGTCCCTATCTGATTTTCATACGTAGCAGGCACTATCAGCCTTCCCGTATATGGCCCCCCTCTTTCCACACCGTCAACATATATGTAGCTCGTCCCAGAATTCCAGGTTATTACGAAATCATGCCATGCCCCATCAGTTATCTGCGCAGACGATGTCATTGGGCCATACGAATCCCACCCCGCAGCGTATCCCGGATTGTATAGATAGCTCTGATAACCCTGGCTTTCCACATTGTAGTCATAGGTCGAAAATATTATCTGATTATTGAGACTGGATGTCCTGATCCATGTGCTGATAGTAACGGTATTGCCTGCTATTGCGTCCAGTCCTGCTGAATTAGGAATGCTCACAAAGCTCTTCACTCCATCAAACACTGCAACATACTGCGGCAGCTCGTTGCCGCACTGGCCTTGAAGCGTAGTGGACTCAACATTACGCACTACCTGGCACGCTCCTGCCGAAGCGCGCGGCAGGAAGTTGGCGCTGTTGAATACACCTAGCGCGAAGAGTGCCACCATCACAATTGCAATTATGAGAATCGCCCACCCATATGTCATAAGGTACTCCATGGCCGATTGGATCTTCAGCGCACCCAATTGGAACCCTTTCCTTCGCATAGCATCCGCACTGATAATAGTGACATCCTCTCCTAACTAAAGGTTAGGAGCTTCCCCTGCGGTTGCAGGGTCTGTTCTCAGTTCTCCGAGTCCATTTGCATTCCCTGTTGGAAGGTATTGACGATTCTCTCCCTGAGCGTGACTTCCCCTCTGTCCGAGGGTAGCTCTTTTGAGTATGTTCTGCGCAGCGTTTATGTCCCTGTCCATGCGCAATCCGCATCTGTCGC
>JAJZNA010000012.1 GCA_021848065.1 Microcaldota archaeon | reverse complement strand
TCTGTTATCAAAAAATATATAGAACAACAATGGGATAAGGTGTGAAACTAACACAGGTCATAACAATAAAGCCGAATGGGCAGACAGAGAAGGTGCTGGTAAACCTCTTGAAGATCGCCAACGGGCTGTATAATTCTGCTTTGTACGAGAATAACCAAAGGTATAAAGCCGAAAAGAAGTTTTCTTTCTACGAAGACATGTGCAAGAACCTGAAAGACAATGAACTCTACGGGCTCCTCGCATCGCAGTCTGCACAGGCGGTACTCCAGAAGGTAGAAGGTAGCATAAAATCATTCCTTGCCCTCCGTGAGAAGGATGCAAATGTTAGATTCCCACATTATCATAGGAAGGACATAGAATGGCTGGTACCATACAAATCGCAGCAGATTAAACTGAAAAAGAACAAGATAACGCTTCCGATGTCAATTGCATACAGAAAAAAGACCGGAATATCATACATCAGCTTCAAGATTCCGAAGTTAAGGTACGAAGGGAAACTCGCATATCTTGAGATATTCAAATCAGAAGATGCATGGAAGGTTTCACTGGTGTTCGATGTTCCAGACGCAGAACGTTCAGCGCCGAAAGAGAATTTCTACATAGACCTCGGAGTGAAGAACCTTGCAGCAATATTTGACGGCAAAAACACAGCTATATACAAGGGCGGCATCGCCATTGCAGAAAATCAGTATAAGGACAAAAAAGTTGCAGAAATCCAAGAGGTCCTTGCTACGCAAAAGAAGAGAACCAGCAAGGAGAAAAGAAGGCTCGCAAGGCATGCAAAAAGAAGGATAAAACACCAGATTCATGCAATGACATCAAAGATTGTCGCTGCTGCAAAGAATGACGGAAAAGGAATAGTGATTGGCGACCTGATTGGAATAAGAAACTCTATGCATTTCAGGAAAAAGACGAATCAGGTAACCCACCAATGGATATTTGGCCAGATAACCTCGCAATTCGAATACAAGTCAAAACTAAACGGGGTGATGTTCAAGACGGTAAGTGAAAAGAATACCTCAAAGACCTGTGCACTTTGCGGAAAGGAGGAACACGGAAGAATCCACAGGGGCATGTACAGATGTAAACTGTACAATGTCGTATTCAATGCAGATGCAGACGGCGCATTGAACATAATGAAAAAGTATCTCCGAATTCCTCTGTCGAAGGGCAGCGGGATAGGCGTAGTGGCTGCATTGGCACAGCCTGCGGTACTTCAGTGGAATGAGCATGAATGGCGCAATGAGGCAATGATGCCTTGTGCAACTACTGCGGTGATCTCATGAAGGAAACGAACCTCAGAAATCCAAGAGGAATCTCCTATCCTTTAGATAGGAGAGGATGTCAAATGTATCCGTTAAGCCTCTCCAGGTAGCTGCTGTAAACTTTGTACGCGGTATCCAGCTGGCTGAAAGGCACCCATTCATTGTAGTTGTGCATCAGCTTCATTGTTCCTGGACCGTAAGTTATCGAAGGTATCCCTTTATATCTGAAGAACCTTCCGTCAGTGCCTCCAGTCATTATGGACGTTTTCATGCCGCTTTTGCAGTTTTTGGCCACTTTTATGAACTCGGATGCATACTTGTTGCTGGGGCTGGTGTAGTTCGGCTCCGAAGCCTGCACCAGCTCAACATCGCAATTCCTGGCCATCTCCCTCTCAAGCTTAAATATCCTGTCAACGCTTATGCCAGGGGGCAGCCTTGTGTCCGCGTACAGCTCACACCTATCTGCCACTACATTGGGCTTCAGGCCTCCCGCAATCTTGCCCGCATTGAATGATACCCTTGGCGCATCACTTCCGAACTCCTCCGACGCTACCCTTACCATATCCCTTGTCTCTTGAGGTATCCTGACCTTCATCTTGTTTAAGGCAGATAATCGCCTGAGATCATCCATCATAAGCATTATGGCATTGGATCCAAGCGATGGCGTGCTTGCGTGTGCCGTCCTACCCTTGGCAGTTAGCTTTGACCAGAATACTCCTTTCTCCCCAAGCACAATCAGCTCAGACCTGGTAGGCTCAGCCACTAGGACAAGATCTGGGGAATACTTTTCCGAAAGAGGCTTGGAGCATTTTGTGCCGCCTGTCTCCTCATCCGAAACTGCTGTTAGCACCATCCTATAATCTACCTTGTCAGCCAGCTCAACGAAGGCATGCATCTGTACAGCCAGCCCCGACTTCATATCCACTGTTCCGCGGCCGTAAACTCCACTGGCATCTATCCTGCCAGAGTAAGGGCCATGTTTCCATGAACTCCTCTCTCCTTCGTTAACAACGTCCATATGGCCGTTAAGCATTACCGACCCTTTTCCCTTCCCAACCTGCGCTACCACTACTGGAAACCCCTTCACATATTCCACTTTCTTGGAAGTTATGCCATTGTTTCCCAGCCATTCCTTCACGAAATCCGCAATCTGGGCAATACCTTCAGGATCGCTGCTCACCGAAGGTATCTTTACCATGTCTGAAGTAAGCCTGCTTATCTCTTTTACATGCTCGTTGACCATAATGGCACCACTCACTTGTTACTAATTTATGTCAGTGGATTTATAATCCTTTGACGCAGGTATACCTGCCAGGCTCCGGCAGAGCTACCCGACCCATTTGCTCTTCGTAAGCGTTGACCGTCTGATTCCATACCTACGTTCAAGGTATCTTCCCAGCCTGTCAAGCTCCTCAAGTATCTCCTTGGCAGAGTGCTTGCCTCCAGTGTCAAAAGATTTGCAGCTCTCAACCTCAAGCTGGCAAAGCCGTTTGTTTTCCGATGTATAATACATGTCCTGTGATATGTGGTATATGTTCATGGTCGCTTCGCTCTCTATTGTAAAATACTTCTTGAATCCCTTGGCAACAGCATAAACCTTGGAGCTGTTCAACGATTTCGGTATCTCAGTCTTCCTATCCTTGGTCCTGATTAGTATCCCCTGTTCAGTAAATTCCCCCTTATTCTTTACTGTGACAACTGGCTCTGTGCCTCCATGGTATACAAATTTTATGTCTCTTCCAGTGCCATGCATCCTCCGGTATTCTGTGACAACTGATATCTTCATGAACTGTGGGCTTGCCCCCCATATTCTGTATCCTTTCATCCGCCCTTCTGCTGCTGATATAAGCGCCTTCATAAACGGCTCTTCTGTTGTAACATCGAATTTAAGCTCGCACTCCTTTCCGGGAAACTTGTCTACAAGTCCCTTTTCGTAAGCAACTGTCCTATTTACACCATCAAAATAAAGGAGGCTCTGCTTCGATGCGTTAGGCACCGCTCCCTGCCTTATAAGAGCATTTATCGCACTTGCAGGGGAATCGCCTTCATACTTCAGCTCTACATTTGGCAGGCTCTCAATTCCAGCCCTGTTGCACACAAGATTTTCGTCTATGTTATAAAATTCAATGTCGTAGTCCAAGGTTAGTCTAGCCATCCCCAGCTTGTAAACCCTCCGTGCGTACTGGATCCCCATCTGCGGTCTGAAACTCCCAAGCCTGAGCCTGAACTTCGCATCCAGCATTTTCCCTGTCTCCTTCAGCGTTGATCTTGCCCTTGCCTTAGTCTTCCTGCTGAAAAATACGTCCCCTTCGTCTATATAATAATCCCCTCCATCCAGCCTCATTTCAGGCCTGCCTGCATAGTACCTTCTTGCCCTGACAACATGGCCCAAAGGCATTGCGAACTCTACGGTATCAAAATATATGTTCTGTATCCATGCCCTTTCGCCTGGCATCTCAACAAGACCTAGCTCCTTCACGACTTCATCGAAAGCGTGAGGCCCTATGCACATCCTATCCTCAAACCTGGAATTGAATAACCGGTCCGCACCGTACGTGTTCCCTCTTTTTTGCATCTTCTCAACTTTATCTGCATCTTATCTACTTGGGCAGCTGATTTTTATACCCTGCGCAGGCGAGCTATAACATTTAAATACTTACTAAGCGCATCAGATTTGTCTATCTGCAACCGCATGATAAACAAAACTCAATGGGATGGGTTGGTTTGGAATATATTATAACTAGGGAAAGTATCGGGTATTCTGCAAAAAATGGGTATGACAACAGGCATTCCGATACGCTAAAGACTGTGGTACGCCAGTACTGGAAGGAGAAGCTCGACAAGCTTGAGAGCTCTGACAAGTCCAAGCGAGGCCATGTGGGTGTCGCACTTGAAAGGCATCTTTCCAATATGACTCCTTTCATAGATCCTATAGACTATGAGGCCTTCTGCGTTCCAAATATAATACAGCATTCAAAACACATGCAGAGGGAGGATTTTCTCGCATACCTTGGCCTTATAGAGGCAATAGGTGTGGGATATTCCAGCCATGTTGGCAAAGAGCTTACCAACCTTCTACTCATAGGCATAACCTCAAAGGGGAGGAGTGTTAGCAGCGCTGAGCGTTACCTGGCCACCCTAACAAAAGAGCTCAATGAAAAGGCCGATTACTACAAGGGCATGATCGACAAGAAGAATAGGAGCATATGCTCGATGGCAAAGCGGCTGGACTCCCACCAATCAAGCCTATTCCGCTTCTTCAGAAGAAGAAAGATAAGCCTACTGAACAGGAGAATACGATTCAGGAATAGGGAGCTAGCAGAAATGAAGGGCATGCTTGACAGATATTCTGGCATAATCTCCAGCGTAAACTCGCGACACTCTGGCCTGCAGAAGAATTCCGTGCAGCCCCCTCCAGCTCCAAGGCCTCCTCAGCCCCCAGACAAAGACTAGCTTAATGGGCTCCAAATAAAACCGAAACAAAACCGAAACATTCAACACCGTATTTAAATCTTGGCGGAATCATATTCCATGATTCCGTGACACGCACAGGGGAGACAAAAGGGAGGATATTAAATCTCATAGCCTCTGGCAACAAGACGCTCAGCGACCTTAGTGCTGAACTGGGGCTTGCCCCTTCAACCATAAACCAGCATCTCAATGAGCTCAAGGGAATCGGCGCGATAAGGGAGGTGGATACAGAACGCACCCGCAAGTGGAAATACTACGAGATCAATCCCGGTTTCTCAGGCCAATCTGTTCCCGGCTTTGTGTTAAACACAAGCCGAATGCCACGCAAGATCTTCTATTACGCCGCCGCAATTGGGATAGTTGCTGCAATAGCCTATATAATGCTCATATCAAATTCCGCAAGTGTTATCCCAGGAAACTTATCCAGGTCCATGGTGCCGGTGCGCCTTACCGATCCGCCTCACGTTCCGGCAGGCACACAGTCTCTTGTAATAAACTATTCTTCAGTTGCACTCCATGTGATTAATGAAAGTGGACAGGGCTGGATAACATCAAATTACAGTGGCACTGTCAATCTGATGTCACTGATCAATACGAGCCAGGTGATAGGCGGCCTCGACATACCTAACAATTCCACCATAGATGGCGCTAGGTTCAATATAACTTCTGCTATAATAATGATAAATGGCACAGCTTACAATGTGACGGTGCCTATACGTACCATAACTGCGCACTTTTCAGGCAAGGTCAATTCAACTACAGGCATACTGATGGACCTCTCACCTACAGTTGCAGCAATAACAACCAACAGCACTACCATATTCCTCATGGTGCCTTCGCTGAAGGCAATAATAATACCTGACCAGGCAACCACAAGACCTGTCCGTATCGGTGCAACATCTTCTCTTACAAAAAATGACATAAACGACCTTGATGCATCCAAGAGCAACATATCCATATCCGGGGCCCAGATCTCACAGTCAAATGATACTGTAGGGATAAATATAACCCTGAAGAACAATGGCAACAAGGTTGAATCAATAAGGGATGTGCTGATAACTGGCAATCAGACCCCTGTCATAGTATATGGCGGTAACTGCAGCGGGTCATCAGGTCCTGCAGGGGCCATGTACTGGTGCGATTCATCATCCACGCCAAATACTGGGGAATATGGTATTCCTTCGGTTCCCAACAACGTGCACGTGGTGGCGTCAGTTTCGGCAGACGCCTGGATGGCTCATGGGGCATTTATTGCGGACCTTGGTGGACAGTCCGGGTCGGATAGGCAGTTCGTAATGCACATAGCAAGCGGGTATGGGCAGTGGGCCGTAAGGATACCTTATTCAGCAGTTCAGGATGGCGGCAATGGCACAATACAGGTGCGTATATTCAAAAATGGGACCTTCTTGCAGAATGGGATAACGCCTGCCGTAATGCCGATTGTTGCGGTGGAGTTCACCAGGGGCGCCAACTATACTACTGGTCAGGATGGCAATATAACCCTGAATGGCACTGCACTGTACCGCCTTGTAACTCCTGTTCCTGCATCTGTAAACGTACGCGAGTATACCGGTACGCTGCCTCTCCCAATGCCATACGTACGTGGTGTTGCATTCCTTATAGATCAGAATGGGACGCTCATGCTGGCAAACCAGCTGTACGCCAACCCTGTACGCATTTACGACTCAAACGAAAGCGGATATAGCTTGGGGCCTGGAAATTCAACAACATTGCACTTCGACGGCCAGATGCTTCTGCCTTCCAATCTGAAGATATCCTTATCCAAGGGATCAGAATACCGAATAGAAGTATTCGGATCGGACGGTGCATATGCTGTTGCAAATGTAACTGCCACATAAATGGGGCATTAAGGCATTTCTGATACAGGTCAGACACCGAATCCCAATATGCCTAGGATGCGCACTGCTGATGGCATATCCTTACTACCACTTAGGATGGGTTTTAGCATCCTGATGACTCCTTCCGTATCCATGTCGTCATCCATGTGTGCCTCAAAGGACCTCATTATTTTGTCCTTGGGTGCCTTCCCATGCGCGCGCTTTCCAATACTCTCTATTATGGCCGCGAACTTGTCTGCTTCCTCAAGCTCTGCTGGGTCATACTCCCACACTCTTCTGTAGCTGTGCGAAAGAAGCAGCCATCTTATCGCGTTCGGCGAATGCTCCTTGAGGAGATCCGAAACCAGCACCAAGTTTCCTAGCGACTTTGCCATCTTCTCTCCGTAGTACATCACCATGGCAGTGTGCACAAAATATTTCGAGAAAGGCGCTCTGCCAGTGTAGCCTTCAGCCTGTGCGATCTCGCTCTCATGGTGCGGAAAGACGAGGTCACGTCCGCCCCCATGAATATCTATCTGCTCGCCAAGGTACTTCATTATCATCGCTGTGCATTCTATATGCCATCCCGGCCTCCCCTCGCCCCATGGCGAACTCCAGTGCGGCTCTCCACCCTTTCTCTTCTGCCAGAGTATGAAGTCGAGCGGGTCCTTCTTGTTTGGATCGTCAGGGTTTCCTCCCCGCTCCCTAAGCAGATATGCCATCTGCTTCTGGTTGAATCTAGACAGGCTCCCATAGCTCTTGAATCTTGGCACATTGAAGTACACGTTGCCTGCGCTCCTGTATGCATACCCCTTCTCTAGAAGTCCGGCTATTATCCTTTTCATCTCGCCTATTGTCTCTGTGGCTTTCACATAATGCGTCGGCTTCCTTACAGAAAGGCTCTTCATATCAGAAAGATATCTCCTCGTCCAGAAGTCACCGAGCTCCTTCCATCCACGCTTCTCCTCCCTAGACTTCCTTATTATGTCATCATCTATATCCGTCACGTTCTGCGTGTAGGAGACTTCGAATCCCTTGAATGAAAGGTATCTAGAAAGTACGTCAAAAAATACGTATGTGAATGCATGGCCAAGATGTGTGGTGTCATAAGGTGTGACCCCGCAGACATACATCTTTACCTTTCCCTTCTCAAGCGGCGTGAATTCTTCCTTCATCCCACTTAGCGAATTGAAAAGCTTGAGCGCCATGGCATCATCTCATCAGGTCCAGCTTCACGAAACGCTCTGCATACCTGTACTTCGTGCCTTTCGCAGACATACTGCCCATCTTTCTTACCCTTTTTATGCTATCCTTGTCTATCTGGCTTTCATGGCACTCGAGTGCAGCCTCCTTCACCCCCATAGTGCTGCTTATATCGACAACTTCCGTGCTGTTATCAAAGTTCACCAGATAGAGCGTCTTCACTTTATGGGGTTCAAGCCCCTCTTTCTCAAGTTCCCTGAACGTAAGCCTATCCCGCGCCATAGGATACACTGCGTCCATAGCCGCCATTCCTGCCGCTCTGTGATCGGTGTGGTTGATGAATCCTCTGCGAGAATACACCAAGGTCGGGTCCATAGTGACCACTATGTCCGGTTTCAGCCTCCTTATGTACCTAACTATCTCCTTTTTCAACTTTATATCTGCAACGAGTTCGGTATCATTGTGGCCTAGAAAGAAAACTCCCTCGAGTCCGAGTACCTTGGCAGCTTTTCTTTGTTCTGCCTCCCTAAGCTTGACAAGTTTAGCTTCAGTCATCTTAGGGTCATCAGATCCCTTGCACCCGTTAGTACATATCAAGTAGTAGCAGGACGCTCCTTCCTTTGCCCATTTCGCAAACGTTCCCGAAGCGCCGAAATCAAGGTCATCCGGATGTGCAGCTATGCCTAAGACTCTCATGAAATTTACCGCATATAATATGCGGAAAAAAGTTAAATAGCCAAGTGCAGGGCCGGGGCTATGTAGCTATCAGCTCATACCCTGAGAAGGCTTCTCGGGTCATCGGAGGCTACTCCATCAACAGTGCCATTGCCAAGCGCCTCTTCTATCTCCTCAACTGTCTGGGGATCAACTTCTACAACATCATTGGCTAGCACTGGTTTGAGCGCCTCTTCTATCTCCGCAACGGTCTCAGTGTCAACTAAGGTACGGGGGTCTTGCGTAGCAGAAGCAACAACTTTGCCCAGCTCCTGTTGCGGGGTCTGTGCGTGCCTGACCAATGCACCTGCCTCTAAGTCAAGTTCTGCAGGTACATACCATCTCCTAGTCTCCTGAAATGCCTGGGCCTGCCCTAGTATTGGCCTACCGCCGTACTTCCCGTTTATCTGCCTGTAAAATGCAGGGTACTCTTTTTCTATCTGCTTTAGCTCATTTACCACTGCTTCACGTGGCACGCTTCGCCCTCTGAATATCTTTTCCGCAAGCACGTGTGCCCTGGTGCCTAACCACGCTACCATTATGCTCCTTTCATGCTGTGTGGTGTATGGCAGTTCACGTGCAATCTCCTTAAATAGATAAACCAAATGCCCATGCTCAATTCCGTCCCTCCTTATGCCGAGCATGTCAAGGATACCTGATGAAGTATTCCCCCCTGCAATTATCCTTCGCGCATCGGCAAATACCTCCGTAGCCGTCCTGCTGTTTGGCACTGCTCTCCTGCCAACATCATGGTTAACTCTAACTGCCTGGCGTTCAACTGCAGTAGGCCTTAATTCAGTTAAGTGTGTGATCTTACTCATCATCTGACACCCTGCTTACCTGCTCTCCATTGGAGAGCCTCTTCACTAAAGATCCGAATCTCACCTTAGCCATTCCTCCACGCCCTTTCCTGGCACGGAATATTATCAGGTCTTCAGCGGTTATTCTGCGTGATTTTACCTGCTTCTCAGCATCGGTTTTTGCCGAAGTGATGCTTTCAGAGACTTTCATCACCTTGCCCATCACTGCCTTTTGCATGGTAGGCGTCTCATTCAACACCCTTTTCAGGGTGCCAAATGTCTTGTAGGTCTCCTTCACCAACGTGTGGTATCCGCTTCCCCTGATCTTGTTCAGTATTGCCGTTCCCACTTCCTGGCCCACACCTACACTGCTGGATATGCTTACGGTGCCATTTCCACTTCTTGCTGCGGCAGTTTCGGTATCTGAGCTCTTGCGTTTTGCTATTGTTGCATTGAGCTGCGTGAAAAGTATATCTGCATCCTTGGTATCAAGGGCCCTTATCTCTCCCCTGCTCCTGCCCAGCCTTGAGCTTCCGTTCACACCCTCCTTCACGTTCAGGAACAGCGAAGATACGATCATGCCATGGGTTACCCTGACTCCAGATATGTCCCTGTAAGGTATTGACATTATGTGGGACTTCAAGCCTAAGAGGCTCCTGTCCACTATAACCAGCTTGTTGAGCGTGGTTATTATCACTGAAGGGAATAATACATCCAGACTCCTTCTCTTCTGCCTTGCCATATGTGTTATCTGGTCTCCAGCATCTATGCTAGCCAGAACTGTCCTCATCTCCTTGTCTAGGAGGTAGGACTCATGCCCATAATAATTGTAAGTTTGTTCCCCGGACAACTTAGATCCCTATCGGATGCATTCCAATACGCATTTCTCTTCAGAATCCAATTGATAAGTGGCAAATCCTCCTATTTATACCTTATGTACAAGAATCCATCCATAAAAATGGATGTTTGGAAACATTTCCACGCCAGAATTGCAGATTCATAGCAACCCCCTACATAGCGATATGCCAAATACGGAGTACCACGCCATGTCTATATAGAACATGGTCTCTTCAAAGCCCCCTTTCCCTACCAAAGTAATTAATGCCGGAATCGAAACCATGCCGACCATTGCCACCAGTGCAACCGTTCCTGCCAGTCCAGATATCAGGGAGTAATACGAGAGGGCACCGCGATATACTCTATAAAAGGCAATCTCCAGCACTATAGACATGCAAAACGCCATTGCCGCGAACGTGGCATGCGCCGTCCCCGTAGTCTCGGGATACAATCCAACCCCTGCCAGCCCTATCCCTGCAATTACCATGCCTACTGATGCAGCCGTGCCTGCCTTAGATTTCCTTGCAAGCAATGCCGCCACGCAAAGCATGGCACCGGATGCAAAAGCTCCCGTATTGAATATCCCAGAGGTGCTTCCAACTCCGAGGTCGCTTATGAAATTATGCTGAAGGCTATAGCCTGCGTAGTTGAGCTGCGAGGCTATCACCGATACGAGCAATGCTGCTACAGACAATAGGGCCATGTAACCTGCCGCAGTTTTGTTGCTGTGCCATTCCATGATAGTGTCTGCAGCAGATATGATTAAAAATCAGATTCATGCAAGAAAACGCATTCCTTCCAGGCATCAGGTTTTTATGTGAAACCCTCATGGGCCTCCCGAAGGGCAAGGCTTTTGTCTCGGTCAGCCAAGCCTCATAGCCTGTGTGTGCAGTCCTCAGGCAGCATAAATGATAGAAGCCTTCTTGCCTCTTCCTTCCCCGCCCACCTGTAGTCATCATGCTCTTTGCTTAGCCTTATCTTAGATTCTTCAGGTACCTTGCACCTATAAAGCAGCATAAGCAATCCGTCTTTCCCGCCATGGATCTTAAAATTGGCAATAGCTGCATCATGGAGCTTGACTATCTTCATATTCTCTATGCCTATTTCCTCCTTCACCTCCCTTGCAAGTGTCTCCTCCAATCCATGTCCCTGTGTCTTTCCTCCGGGGAGGTCCCAAAATGGCTTCCATTTGTCTGATTTCCTGCGAGGCACCTTCCTCAACAGGAGAATCCTGCCCTTCCTATCCGTAATTAGCGCCTTTGTGCCAACATAAAACTGTACATCTTCCAATGCCACACCCATGCATAAAGTGGCATGAAAACGTTTTTATAACGAGCCATATTACAGTCTCAATGTGACTGCTTTGGAAGCCGATGAGATAGTGGGATATAGGATGGGCTCACAGCGCATATGTGGCGCCATAGGCATAGCACCTGAGGAAGCCGTGCATACGCTTGGCGCCCTTCAGGCTCAGGACTATGGGGCAGCCTTGTGGGCCATAGGCCTGCGCAGCCGCCCAGACACAACAAAATCCGATGTCGAAGATGCCATATCCAAAAAGAAAATTGTGCGTACCTGGCTAATGCGCGGCACTATACACTTTGCATCTTCTTTGGATGTAAGATGGATGGCCGGGCTTTTGGCCCCCAGGCTGATAAACATTGCAAGACAGAGGGATAGGGGTCTGGGTCTATCTGACGCTGTTGTTGAAAGCGTAAAGTCTATGTTCTACGAGGCACTCAAGGGCGGGAAGATGCTCTCAAGGGAAGAGATGTATGCCATACTCAAGAAATGCGGCATTCCGAAAAAGGACAATTTGGGATACCATATGCTCTACCGTGCCGCTTGGGATGGCCTAATATGCTTCGGCCCGAACGATGGCAAGTCGCCCACCTTCACGCTTCTGGACGAATGGGTCGGCAAGGAAACAAGGCTTGAAGGTGACAAGGCCGTGGAAGAACTTGCATTAAGGTATTTCTCAAGCCACGGGCCGGCTACAATAAAGGACTTTATCTGGTGGTCCGGACTGAAGGCCTCTGACACAAAGCTTGCTATAAGCAAGCTGGGTTCAAAGCTCAAGGAAGAAGTAATAAATGGCACAACTTACAGAATGCTTAGCAGAAAGCCCCTATCCTTCAGATAGGGGATGAATGCGAATTAGATAGGCATATAGCTATATAAATATGAGCGTGTAAATAATATGTATGGAATATCGACATCATGGTAACCAAGTTTCAATGGTGAACTACCACATCGTGTTCTGCCCAAAATACAGACGGCACATGCTTGTCGGCGCAATCAAAAAACGGTTGGATGGGATATTAGAAGATGTTGCTATGGAAAATGGATGGGAAATAATCTCAAAAGAGGTCATGCCAGACCACGTCCATCTTTTTGTTTCTGCGGATACACAAACCAGACCGCATATTGTAGTCAAGCGATTCAAGGGCAGAAGTTCAAGGTATCTGCGGCACGATTTCCCAGAATTGCTGAAAATGCCGACACTCTGGACACATTCTTATTTCCTTGCAACAGCAGGAAACGTATCCGCTTCTGTTATCAAAAAATATATAGAACAACAATGGGATAAGGTGTGAAACTAACACAGGTCATAACAATAAAGCCGAATGGGCAGACAGAGAAGGTGCTGGTAAACCTCTTGAAGATCGCCAACGGGCT